>URDY01000014.1 GCA_900546665.1 uncultured Paraprevotella sp.
ATTGTTTAGAGGTTTTATCCCGATTTAGGTACCATAACCGGGTGATTACGCTAAATAGTTGATTTTCTTTTGTTTTCCAATATTGCAAAGGTACAAAAGAAAATGATATTTCAAAGTGTACTAAAAGTGTACTGAATAACGGAAAATGGGCAAAATATGGCAAAAATAGAGAAAATAGGAAATATTCAAATAGTTGATAATAAGGAAGATAAATTCTTTTATTTTCCTATGATTTCTATGGCTTGTACCGGGTACGGGCATAAGGTCCTTCCTGGGGAAAGGCTGACCAATGACATTACAAAAGAACAGGGTGATTCAATCCTGAGAGCGGATTTACGCAAGCTGTGCCGTATGTTCAGTTATCTGGGACGTGATTCATTGATTGCCGCTGTTTTGAGCTATAATGTGGGGGCATACCGTCTGAAAGGTTACGGCAAGATGCCCAAAAGCAAATTGTTGAAGAAGCTGGAGGCCGGAGACCGGAATATCTATAAGGAGTATGTTTCTTTCCGGTGTTACAAAGGCAAGGTAGTGCCGAGCATTGAACGACGAAGGAAGGTGGAATACATGCTACTCTTCGAGGAGTAAAAGAGAAGGGAGAATCTTTCGGTGTACTGCCGTCGGATTCCCCCTTTTATTTAATTGATTTGAAATAATTTAGAGAATATTCTTTTTATAATCGATATTTATCCATATTGTAGTCCTGAGGAGCGCTATAATTTACATCTTTCTTTTTACCGCCGGAGAAGTTCCAACTTATTCCGAATGTAACTGAACAAGGAGCTGTCTCAGACCAACTTTTGTATAGAACATATTTATTACTCGTTACAGAAGAAGTGCGTCTTCTTGCAATAAGATTTTTTCCAGAGAGAATAAAACTTAAATTGTACTTAGGAATGGCGTAGCGTATAGATGCATCTATGTTAAATCTGTCTTCAACTTTTCTGTCATTCATAATCCAAGGAGAGGCATAATTCCCATTCAAGGTGATGTTAATTGCCTTGCCGATTGAAAATGTATTACGCAAAGAAGCATAACACTGTAAAATTCTTTGCTTGTAAGAGCTTTCCGGAAGATATATATATTGCAATCCAATATTAGAGGAAAGGTGCCAAAACGGAAATAATTTTCCTCCAAAACTGTGGCTCACATCAAAAGTCGTTTGCTTTCCTCCATTTATATTAGTCATATACAATGTATCTTGAACGCTGTATATATAGTTTGTGATAGGCGATGGAGTGTAGGCCCATCCAAAGTTTAGAATATGTCTTCCGAATATAAAACTCAGTCCTATATTATCTGTTTTTTGCGCCTTTAATAATGGATTTCCAACAGAGAATACCTGCTCAGACGTTTTAATGGAATAGTTATTCAAAAGAGCAAATGGTGGGCGAAACACACTTCTGGAGTAATTAAGGCGGATAGACACCTTTTCGTTTGCTTTATACGATACAACTGCAGACGGAAACCAATCTATATACCTTTGTTGAATATCAGTATTGTAAGACTTTAAATCCGTATATTCCATTCTTAGCCCTACAGTCATAAACCATTTATCCAAGGACAACTGGGCATTGCCATAAGCGGATGTAATATTCTCTCGATACTTGTAAAAGTCTTCATTTTTATATTGATCCTTAATTTCAAAAATATTCGTGTTCTTTCGATGCGTTGTAGCATATTTTGTACCCACATTGATGCTGAAAGGTTTAATTATTTGGTGAGAATATGATAACTGTGTATAAAACATGGTAGAGTTCGCTTTGTTGCCTATATATTCCTGATGCTGGGATGATGTAGGTTGATAAAGGAAATAATCCTGTTGGGTTTCATCATTGTTTGTAATAAAGTTTGCCAACCAGTGCAATTTGTTCTTTCCTTTCTGAGGAGTAAAAAAGTAATTGGCTGTCAAAGAGTGAGAAAAGACTTTTGGCACTTCATTAATTTCCACTTGCGAAGTAGTTACAACATCTTTTAATGCTGTTTGGATAGCTATTTCTCTTTGACTCTTGCTGTTCAGATTACCATAAAGAGATCCTTCTATACCAAACACATGTTTGTCCTTGGTATAGTTCAAGCCATAACTTGCATCTATATTTTGTCTCCTTATATTGGATGTATGACTTTCCTGTTTTTGTTCTTGGTGCAACTGTTCGATTTGAGATGTAGTTATTGATTTTAAACCTTTTGGTTCGGCTTGGCCTATAGCAACATTAGCAAAAAGCGACAGTCCTCCTTTTCCATAAATAGTGCTTACATTAAGATTCTCTGAAAATAATGGTCGGTCATTACCTTCAACTCCATTAAAACCGAATGTGGCTTGAACTGCCCCAGTAAAACCTGATGGATTTTTCATAACAATATTCACATAGCCTCCTTCTATTGAAGCATCCATATCTGCAGTTCTTCCCTGGTGCACTTCAATACGTTCTATTTCGCTTAGTGGTACAGCGTTAAGATAAGACAACAATGATGCTCCTTTTTCCTGCTTGATTCCATTTACTCTAATTTCTCCAGTGTTGCCCGCAACCTCTATCCCCGAAGAGGTAAGTGTAACTAAAGGAGTATAAGCTAAAGCATCAACTGCTGTGACATTCTCCGTAATTGGCAAAGACTGGACATCAAACACCAATTTCCCGTCATGCTCCTTGTAGCTTTTCCTTTTAGCAGTAATGGTAACAGCATCCAAAAGAAGAGTCTGAGACTTTACCGTAATGGTTCCTAAATTGGTATCTTGTGCTATTTCAACTGGAGTTTCATATAATATATGTCCAAACAAGGAAATGGACAACAGATAATCACCCTTTTGAATTTCAGTCGATGAAAAGCCTAAACTATCCGTATAGGAAATGGATTCAATTGTCTTTGAATCTTTTATAAATTTACACACTGCATTTTCGACTGGTTGTGCTGCCTCATCTTTCAAATAAAATTTTATTGTATGCTTTTGAGCAAAACAGAAGCAACAAAAAAATAAAAATAAGCCTGTAAATAAAGATCTCATAATGATAAAGTTATGTTATTAATAAATATCAATTGCAAAATTCTAACTTGTTGGTGATTAACCGACGTCCTTAGTTGGTTGCTGACGTTTCGGTTAAAAATCAATATGTTTTTTGTAGAATGTGAACAATAGTACTATAAAGTACCATTGATGCATTTTTAAATCAGCCGTATGATAAAAAATTATTCTTCATGTTCTTTCGATTGTTGAATCTATGGCAAAGGTAGAAAGGGCTTGATATTACGCCTCTAAATTTATATTACTGAATCATTGGAAATCATTACTAAATTATTACTACATCCTCTTTAGGTAGTGAAATATTTCCTGAATAATTATCAAAAGCATAATTTTGCAATATGGAAAAGAAAATAAAGATATTGCATGTTTGTACTATTATAGCCATCATCATATTCTGTATAACACAATGTTGGTGGCTTTATACCCGCTATGATTATATTTGGCAGAATTATAACGAAGAGTTATATCAAAGTATATTGGGTATTATGCAGGAAGACTTTGAAAATAGGCGCATTTCAGGTGAAAGAAACAATATTGATTTTGTTACAAAATCGTCTATAAAAGTCGATAATACTAAAATGCAATATACTATAAACTTGTTCTTTGATGTATATGTGATAGATGGCTCCAAATATGGAGACAAGGACTCTACATATTCAGACAGGATATTAAATTTATACAAAAAATACAAACCTGAAGGAATTAAGAAATATGAGTTCTCAATCAGGAATTGTGAGAATGAACGGGAAGCCTATGTAGGGTTGGAGCGTTTTCAAGTGGATGAAATATGTCCATTTTCCATTAAGAGGCTGGAAGATTTATTAATGAAGGCTGGGTTGAAAACAACCAGTATTACTACCGAAAAAGTAGATTCTATGGTATGGAAACCAAAGCAGTTTTCTCACTTGAACATTTTAAAACCTAATATGACAGTCATTTACCCGTACGATATATTTGAAGGAGAAGTTGTCCGGATGAATTTTGATATAGGAATGTCCCCTATAATGAAAAGGATGTCTGGAACAATGGTGCTCTCTTTGTTTATTTCAATCATGTTGATTTCATGTCTTGTCTTTCAAATAAAGACCATACGTAGTCAGCGTAAGATAGAGGTACTAAGAAAAGATTTCATTCAAACCATGGTACATGAATTAAAGCGCCCAATATCTACTTTGAAAATGTGTGTATCATTCATGCGTAACGACATACTGATGGCCGACAGCCAAAGCAGAGCTGAGGTCATAGCCGACTCATACAACGAACTGGATAACCTTTCTTCCTATTTTTCGAAACTACGTGATCTTACATTCGATGACATTAACGAAATACCCTTAAACAAGTCCTCATTCAGCTTGGATGAAGTTATCAATGATTGTGTTAAAAAACTAAATATACCTGGATCTAAGAAAATAGAAATTAAAATAATATCTGAACGAGATATAGTTTTGTATGCTGATAGAATGCATATCACTAATATTATCAGCAACTTGTTAGAGAACGCTGTAAAATATTCCGCGGAGAATGGATTAATTAAGATTTCTTATGGACAAACTAAAAAAGGAAGTGTAACTATATCTATAAAAGATAATGGTTGCGGAATATCTAAATATGACCAAAAATTTATCTTTGACAAATTTTATAGGAGTCGAGAAGTTATAGATAATCATATACCTGGCATGGGCTTAGGTTTGGCATACGTTGAATTGCTTGTCAAGGCTCATGACGGGAAGGTGTCGGTAAACAGTGAAGAAGGAAAAGGTGCAGAGTTTACGATTACGTTGCCGCAAGATGAATCTATTGATGAACAGCATTAAAAATAATGGATTGTTATATGATAAAGATATTATTAGTGGATGATGACCTTAAGAACTCAATGCTTCTGAAAAGATTCTTAGAGGTGGAAGGATATAATGTAACGTATGCCGGTAATGGGAATATGGGTTGGGAACTTTTTAATTCTGATCATCCTGACTTGGTTCTTCTTGATATCAACATGCCTGGAATGAACGGATTTGAGTTGGCAAAAATGATAAGAAAGACAGACGACGAAGTGCTTCTATTTTTTCTAACCGACCGTACAGAACGGGATGATAGATTGAAAGGGTTCAGCCTCAAAGGTAACGATTATATTCCTAAACCATTTTACCCGGAAGAGTTAATAGCAAGAATCAAGGAGCGTTTCGAGAATAGAAAACATGAAGTTCCACAAAGCTTTACCATAGGCAACACTTTGTTTAATAGGAATTTGTCTAACGTAACGTATAATAACCACACAGTCTCTCTTTCTTTGCGGCAAACTGAGATATTGTCCCTTTTGGCAGAGCATCTTGGTTCAACTGTAGATCGTAAGGACATTCTAAAAAAAATATGGGGTGATGATAGTATAGAGAATTCATTGGCTCTTAATGTTCAGATTACTTATCTGCGTCACATATTGAAGGCCGACAACTCGATTTCTATTGTATCATTAAAGAAAAAGGGATATATTTTAATGGTTAATTAATATACATACAAATTACAACAAGGGAGAATCTTTCAGCATATTGTCGTCAGGTTCTCCCTTGCTTGCATTTTGTTTTCCAAAATAACAGTTGCTTTCATGAGCAACATATTATTCAGCTTACCAGAACGGCATCCTGTATTTCCACCTCTGCGGGCAGACGGGAAAGCAGGAGTTCCGCCATGGCTCCGTTCTGTGGAATCAGTGCCGGGAAATCTGTTCTGCCAGGCTTATATATCTCAGTCGCTACATTATACAAATCCCATGCGGTGATTTGTCCCTTTTCGCGGGCCAGTTTTAGTACCTCTTCCGTGAAGATGGAAATTTGGCTCTGGTTCAGTGGGTAGGTTTCCACGGAGGATGACAGGTTCCTGTCCGAACTGTCATGGGAGACACGCAATGCTGTCAGCAGCCCGATATACATATACACTTCCTCCAGTGAGACGATTCTGCGTTTCAGTCGCTGAATCCTTGCGATGTCCTCGTTCATGTTCACCTCGAAGTTTGCCAGCCATCCGTCCACCGTCTCGAATACCCCTTCCGTTGTCACCTTGTTCTTTCCGTAATTGCAGATGCTTCTTTCCGGCGAGAGGATACACTGGTTATGGCATACTTTCACGCACGGGCCTATGGCTGCCTGTATGCCGTCCTGATGGTAGGCGACGACCAGCGTTGTTGTCAGCTCGTCCGTTTCCCAGTCCTTGATCCGGATGGTAGCGAAGATGCGTCGGAGTATGTGGGCTTCCACTGCTTTTTCACCAAGTGTCTGTTCCACCTGCGGGAGAATGCTTACTCCCGGCTGTGTCTTGTTCCTGTTCTGTGCCGCGAAGATTTCTTCCACCTCGTAATCGAGGTTGTACTTCTCGCAAATGTCCATCATACGCTGCAGGACCTGGTAGTGATAGATGCCCTGGACAGGCTTGCCGTAGATGTCATTCTCCTTATAGGTACGCTGGAGAGTCTCGAAGTTCATTACTTCGATTCCGTTGTTCTGAAAATCAAACTGCTGTTGTTTTTCCAATACTGCCATTGCTTCCATAATCTTGAATTTTATAAAGTTAATACTATGATTGTCTATTTTTTTTAGGTATGTATCTGCCATCCGTGGAACGGTTCAAGTGTCACGGCAAAGGATTGGTCGGGTATTCCGTGATAGAGCAGACCGCCTACAATGCCGATGCTTCCGTCTGGATAGCGTTGCGTGAAGCCGAACGAGTACGGTGCATGGTCATAATAGAGCGAGATTTCGCTTGGATGGTCTGGATTCTCCTCCCATTTTTTCAGTCTGTCCAGACAATTCTGGAGTGATGTGTCACCGATGGATTCGGCGTAACGCTTTACATTCTGGAAATGTTCTTCATTCAGGATTTTCATGACTCATTGTATTTTATCTGTTAAACACGTCCGGCTCCGGGAGCCGGTATTTTTTATTTTTCACCTGCCTGACTGTCCCGTGACCGTACCCGCAAGGTTTGGCGAAAGAAAATACCGCAGCCATCGGCGAGGATGATTTTCTTTCAGCCAACCCCATAGGGGCCTGACCTTGTCCGGGTACGTTGGACACGGGACTACCTTTGCAGGGAGGAAAATAAAATATACAGGTTGTGTGTCGTTGTATTTTCTTGCAGGTATGTCGGTGAGAAACCCATTGATTTGTTCGTCTTTGACAAAGGAATGGTGTACTTTTGCAAATCCTAATTTGAAAAATCATGGAAGATTATATAAAGAAAGCTGCGGATGCTTTCCTTGTGGAGCGTCCGTATGGTATGCGCGTGGATTACAGTAAGCGAGGATACGTGCTGTTCAACCGTAATCTCAATGTGTTGGGCAATGGGGAACATGCCCGTCTGGAGGAACTGCCTCTGGAGGATTTTGATGTGGACGAGATTCCCCTGGAAGGTGAAATCATAAAGGAACATGCGGGTTTTATCGATGTGTTTTTCTATTCGGATTGTACCAATCCCTATGCAGGGTATGTGCTGGATCTGAAGAAGCTCAAGGTCTATAACCAGTTTATCTATCCTTTGGCGATGGTGCTGAACAGAAAACTGTAATATGGAGCATTCCAGATAAAATATCCGGAGGCAATGTTTACTATTCAACTTGTTTCTCCATAGGTATAAGAAAACGAGAGGAAAGTTTACGGATGACATGTAAATTCTCCTCTCGTTTATTTTGTATCTCCCATACTCTGTTCATACAGCAACTATAAAACTGAAAAACAAGATGATAGATTCTTGCTAATTATGAATGACCTCCAAAAGGAGTTTTTTTCATAGAATTAAAGGTTTGTATTGTATTGGTTACCAATAATTTTATATCTTTGTTAGCGAACATATATCTTGCGTGTTATGGATAACAACAGATGTGCTTGTATAGATATCAGGACAATGAGTGGTGCTGTATCGTATTTGTTTATAGTACCTACGAGATTCTGTAACTTTCATTTCACGGTTTATACTTAGGAAAAATAACAGCCAAATTAGCTGTTAGCATAACATTAGCAGTCAAAAAAATCATAGTAGTATGGATAAAGAGCAATTCAAATCAATAGTTCATCCGATAATGAAAGCTAACGGCTTTCGTAGAAGGGGAAATTCATGGTACAAAACCATAGGTGAGTGTATAGTGTTGCTTAATCTACAACATTCAAATTGGAGCAGCCTGTATTATATTAATTTAGCTTGTTTCTTGCGTAAGACAGACCCGTTGATGTTATTTCCGCAGGAATATAAATGTCCTATTCGATGGAGAATTCCTAATAATGGGAAGCATGGAGAATCTTATCATGACATAACGGACTTGGAAAACAATATGAATGATAGAGACAGAGAAGAAGGAATAGAGAATATTCTTAATGATTATTGTATTCCAGCTCTTAATAAAGTTGGTGTGATGTATGGTGTTGAATTACGGGAAGATGATGGCTCGTACAGTCCTCTTTTAGATTACGAGAATATTTTGAATGGGAATGACTGCTAACAAACACCTGTGCCACCTAACGGCGGCAAGTTGCCAAACATTATCGACCTAAAAATAAAGAGATGAAACCAAGAGATATATTTATAAAAGCTTGTAATGAGATAGCTGTTCCTTTTTTAGAAAGAGGCTTTAAGTCCTCCAAAAATGGACAATGCTTGAAAAGGATTTCAAAAGATAAAGATTTGACTTTTGAAATTTGGTTCCGTTCAAGTGTATATAATACATCTTGTAGTGTGACTATATATCCATTGATTACGATAACCAGTAAGAGTTTGAAAAAATGGGTGCAGGAAGAGAGGCTCAATATCAATAATGATGATTTAGTATATCATAATCATATTGGCTACCTGTCACCAATAAATGAGTATAAATCTTGGAATCTTTCGGGATTAAGCTATACTATATCCGTAAAAACAATTATTGATTTGCTTGAAAAGTATGCTTGTCCCATATTTGATATGTTTGAGAATAGACAAACTGCAATTGATTTTATTACACAACATGGATGTTGCTTCAATCAATACACTAAAGACTCTCTCCATGCTCTGCCATATATGTTGAGATACGGAGAAAAGGAACAAGCTGAAAACTACTTAAATCACTACATACATTCAAATAAATGTCGAAATAGGTTTCTAAAAGCCTACTCTCAATTAGAAAAGAATGAAGTAATTGATTGTGGTTTAGACAAGTGTTTCGTAATACTTGCGTTTAATCAAAAATTAAAAATAAAGTAGGTCGATAACAAACAGATGAAACTGTGAAGGTGGTTTATCTGCCGAACATTATTGATGTATATGAATGAACAAGAATTAATACCTAAAAATAAATTTGATTTAGATGCAGCCAAACGTCTTTTAGAGGCAACACCTGAATAGGTTTCGGTTGTTGCGTTCTCTCTATTAGAATGGATTGCAGACATGAATTGGCCTGTTGCATTAGAGATTATTCATGTATTGCCTAAATTTTACAAAGAACTATTACCGAGCATTGAACAAATATTGATTAACCAAAAGAATGGTGCCATTTGGAAATATTGGATTATCAGTCAGCTTTTAATCCAGTTTCCTAAAGAAAGTCTTATAAACCTTCTGCCGATCATACAAAAGTATGCTGACAGTATTCCCAATAACGAAGATGAAGAAGATTTGAAAGAATCAGCATTAGATTTTTTAGATTGGTACAATAAAAAAGAATGTTCATCAATAACAAACAGCACTACCGCTTAAAACGGAACGCTGCCAAACATTATAAACAATATGAAGACTATAACTATATCACTTATACTGTTATTTGTATTTCAGACCGTATATAGTCAAAAATATTCATATACGGACACGGACATTATTGTTTGTGATGGAGATAGCACCTATCTTTTCAAAAACATATTATACCCTTCTGTATCATATTTTATGAGTTGTGATAGTTTGAATCCAGATTTGGCTTACATACATTACGAAAATTGGGCATCTTCAAGAAAAACAGAGTCGATCTTGCAAATTAAATATGAGAAAGGGAGCCTGTATGTCGTAAGTGAGCTTTTACAAATAAATATGTCCCCCGAAATAGAAAAGTACGGAACAGCCCCGATATTCTTGATTACTGGCAATCGTAAAATAGAATGTAGTGGCTTGCCGTTGTCGGATACTGGCATTATTGACTGGACGAAATATCACAACTTGGAGGAAAACGAAAAAAGGTGCTTGGTATTTGACAAAAGAATGACATTCAAAAAAGAACTGTTCTTTAATCAAAAGTTGGTGTTTGATGAAAGACTTTTCAGGCTGATAAGTGAAATAAAACAGAATGAAGTTTATAACAAGTGGCTCAACCTCTCCTGAAAAGGCCGGTTATCTGCCAGACATAAGATAAATAAGAAAATGAGAATACCTATCATAATCCTGCTTTTAGCAAGCCTGTTTGCCGCAAGTTGCGGAGAGCCGCCCATGCCGCCGGGCGACGAGGAAATGATACGCCACTTCGCCACGCACGAAGCGGCGTTCTGCAAGGTGTGCGAAATCATGGCAGAGAGTTCAGATGGTAGTTTTCACTACCCGCCACTCTCTCCTGACAGAATCATTATACTTGAATCAACAGAGCAAAGCGATACATCCTATGAATCAAATGACGAACAAGACATCCCGGTATATGGACTGTTAAAGCCAGACCGAATCCTACTCGACTCCCTGTTGTCAGAAATTGGATGTGGTTTCGTCTTGGTTGACCGCAGAGAATGGGAAACAGCGGATTCGATATATATGAGCCTCGTTATACCGTACTATTCCCACAACATCGTGGATGCGGAAACATCCAAAAGTTTCGTTTACGATCCAGGACTGAGAAGTTACCGGGACATCCGTATCACAGAACACGGCGACCTGAACGAGATCTACCGCAGGACGTACAACGACACCACGCTGTACAAGCCTATCAAGGAAGACTGGTACATCAAGTTAGACCATTTGCTATTTAGAAAAAACAGCTAACAACAAACAGCACTACCGCTTAAAGCGGAACGTTGGCAAACGAACAAACAATATTGATAGGAATATGACGAGATCCAAGTTCTTTTATTTTATTCTTAGTATTCATGTACTATGTGGAATATTGGGATTGATGATTCTAAGTTTCGTAGATGAATATGACCGAATACGCTGGAGTATTGGTGATATTCTACGTTCATTGTTTTTCCTTACTCCTTTTGTCTTGATTTTCTGTGTGCCCCCAAAAAATCCGACATGGAGCAAAGTCTGTATGCGCATTTATTCGGGAGTATATATATTGCCATTCGTCATTTTTCCTCCATTATGGTGGATATTGTTCAATTTTGACCATGTTATTGCTGAGAATGAACAGTATATTATTCGTTTTCATAAAGATGTAGGCGGAGGTCGTGATTATTATGAACAAAAAAGTATCTATAAAAAAAGTGGAATCTTAGAGAAATATGTAGGGTGTTTTGACTGCTACGGCTCTGGTGTGTATTATGAGTTGAACCAGTTGGAGTATGATGTAAAAAAATTTAAGATTGATAAAATGACATTTACAGGAAAAGTGCTCTTGAAACGAAATGTAGACGGGCAAATTGTAACTAAAGACACGCTTATTGTTTGTCCGATTTTTAAAGATGCTCCTTATTGATTGAGTTTACAACGAAGTAGGGCCAACAGCTGAACGTTGTTCCTCACCAAACATTATCAATCAGAAGAAACGATGAAAGTAACAATAAACAAAACACATATATTGCTCCCTGTTGCAGGTTTTGTGACGGGTGGCTTATATGTGCTTCTATATGCTTTTATCGATTATTGCGATACTGCACCTTTGGATGAGTCTTTTTATGATATAATATCCCAAATACTATCTCACAATGATGTGAGATTGGTTATTTATTTGTGGGGATTCATTGGATTTACTTTAGGATGTATTGCAAATCTTTTGATCGGTTTTCTTCAAAAACATATTAAACGAGCTAAATAATGGTAGATAACAAGTGGCTGAATTTCCCCTGAAAGGTTTTTACCAACAAAACAAGAAATATAACAATGACTGCAAGATTGAGACGACATAAAGGAATGATAATCATAGCCATTATAGTGGTTCTTGTATTGTTTGGATGGCTATATCGGGAACTTCATCCGACAATTGTTTTTCATAGCCCACAAGAGAGCAAATATCTGGGGAAAGTATCAGGAACAGACGGCAGCATAGAAAAGCTATACATTAAAGACCATACAGTAAAGTACAGACTACCGTATATATGGGAGTGGCAAGAAGATGATGAAGTGGCAATTTTCATAAACAATTATGGAGATGTCATTCACAAAGAGGATTTATGCTTTTGGAAGCTGGATGTCTATCTGGACGAAAACAATTGCCGCCTAAACCAACGCACGACAGAATACTGTTATGGTTTACGTCGTATTTTGCAGTTCCAAACGGATAAGTAGGTGATGGCTTTCTCTTAAATATTTTGAACGATGGCTATTGATTGAGAACCTTTATAAATGAATAGTGGTATGAAAAAATATATACCTGCCATACTAAGTATAATATTCTGCATAGTGTATTGCCTTTGCATCAGTCTGGTCAATATATACAGACCGATTGTACACATGGATATTTCAATAGGAATCCTTTTGCGGTTAAGTGTAATAGTCATGTTCCTTACTTTATTGATAGGAATGCTAATAGTACAATTCATTAAAAAGAAATATTCAGCAGTAATTCCCGTAATCATACCAATTGTATTATGGGGTTCTTATATGAAGTTATTTCCTTACCGCTCGTTTATCTATATGGGAATATCCATCCTGATCTATTTCACATACATATCTATCTTATGGCACTTTGGGAAAGTGAATAAGCAGATTAAGTATAAATAAGTACTTTATGAAATTGGCTATGTCTCAGATAATAACAATAAAGATGAATAATATAAAGAACATTTCAAAGCATATGAGATACTTCTTGCTGTTTGTTTTTATGGCTTTGTATTCCTCTTTCTTATATGCCGGTGAAAACAAAACAGATACAGTGAACATCCATATCAACAATCAGGTTTATGAACTTACCGTATCTATGGATTCGACTATAGACGAATATGGCAAGAAACCTACCGCTGCGTATGTGAAACTTTCCAAGGACGGAAGAACGGCAGGAGAAAGTGTCTTCCCGCTGTCAGGCAACTGTCCGATTGAAGAGGATATAAGAGTTGAAGGTTCTGACAAGGGATTTATAATCAGAATTCCATACTGCGACGGTTTTCTGTTCCGTATCGGTTATGTCCGGTTCAGCTATTCGGAAAAATACGATGACTTTATCCTGACAGGATACAGGGAAGAAAACATAGACAGGCTGAATACAGAACAGGAAAGCAGGAGCGTGGAGTACAGTGTCTTCTCCGAAAAACCGATTGTATGGTCCATGTTTTCTCCCGAAACGATAAAAAGAATAATCCGGCAGAATCTGACCCGGGAGCATGAGATTGCCCAAATCCGTACAGCCCAATATCTGGTTTTCGGTTACTCTTCCAAAGAGAACAAACTGATGTGGATAGAAATTCCTGCCGAATTTGTCATACAGAACAACAGTCCCCAAAGGATATATGTACTTGATTCTTCTTATTATGGCTATGCTTATGAAGCCAGATACAGATTTGAAGAAAATCCCGCCAAAGAATGGAGCAAGCATCTCCTTTACAGAATTGAGAGAGACTCTATAGGCAGTTTGATTGATTTGGATCCTATTTTTCCAAAAGAATCCAATCGTTACATCATCAATTCACGAATATTTGTTTATAAGAATCCTGAATTTCAGAAACTGTTCGAGGATACGGTCGCCTCAATATTCCGGCAACATAAGGAATCCCGTTGGCGGGTTACCCCATCTTCTCTTTCCCCATGCCAGTGGAAGTCTATCAGACAGCTCATTTCAGGAGATTCCCTGACAGTCTGGCTTTATTCGGATTCGCTGGATCGCCGCCATTCGGTAAACATTCCGCTTGATGTCGGGAAAAGGCTTCCCACATTCTGATACATTTTAGAATGTGGGAAATGATTCAGTTCGCAAGTATCTTTCACTTTCCGGCAAGGAATTCAAGATAGTCGGCTACAGCCTTATGGCATCCGCTGAAGTCGGGAGTACGGCGGCCTTTGTATTTTCTGAAACCGACGGTTCCGTTCCGGTCGATTGCTGTTACATGTCGGTTGAATGTCCCTTTGGTTCTGATATGGATGTCAAATCCGTCCCTTCCGGTGATTTCAAGAAACATTTCTGCCGTTATTTTCTCACCGTTCAGGAATTTCCGTTTGTTTTCGTCGAGTTGTTGATGCCATCGGGATTCTTTTTCCTTTTTTTCCTGCTCTTCTTTTCTTTTCCGTTCCAGCCGCTTTTCCTCCTGCCTTTTTGCATACGTCTCACGGGCCTGTACCAAAGGTGTCGGGTCAAGACCGAGTTCTTTGAATACATGGACAGACAAGAGGGGGATGATTTTTCCATCCTCCGTATCCTTCATGGTGTTTTCAATCCAGTTCTTGCAATAGGTCGCCGCTTCTTCCCGGTGCCCCTCCTTGTCAAGGATTCTGCGTGAATACTGTCCGCAGGAAAAATGGACATCACCAATCTTGCAGATTACATGGAAGCTGTCTTCACTTTCATTTCCGTATTCGTTTTTTCTTGCCAGCGAGATGAATACATTCTCCGCATACGGTTCAAGTTCCATGTATGGGGCAACGATAGTGTTGCCGTCAAACTTATATTTCAATACTTTTGCTTTCATATTTCTATTCTGTTTTTCTGTCGGTACATATTTCATCTATTATCTCTTTCTCTTTTCTCTCACCTTTGAGGAAGGCAAGCAGCCGCTCGAAAAAGAACGGGGCATGGTCTGTCCCCAGCTGTGAGCTTTCCCCGTTACGGGTGGCGCATATTGCAAACCGTCCCAGTCCGGGACTCTCCTGTGGCGGTACGATATGGAATGACAGGTTTCCCGTACCGTTTATGTGAAGCCCGCCACGGTAGTTGTAGAAAGTCTTTGCGGCTCTACTGTCCGTATCAATGTCCACCCGGCTGTAACCGCAGCGTTTCAGTTCTCTGATGATTTCCCTGTTTGTCATAATTGTATCTGTCTGATTGGATTTGAAATGTTCTGGTGTACTGTTCCCGTATTTGGGGATACGCCGTGTTCTGACACCCACTTCCGGTATGCCGTGGCATATTCCTGCCTTTCCCGTTCCAGACTGCTTTCCGTCTCCGGAGTATATCCGAGCAGGCGTATGTATCCTCTGTTGCAGCCTGTCAGTTCGCAGCGCATTCCGGCTGCCTCCAGTTTCCCGATGCGTTTCTGTGCCGTCTTCGCGCTTGAATATTCCTTGGGCCAGAAATAATGTTCGCCCTATGAGCCGTAAAAGTCTTCCCCGAGTATCATTTCCCCGATATGTCTCCGGTTCTCGATGAAGCCGAAACGCGCCTTGCCCAGTGCCTGTCGCATAGCCTTGTGTGCAGGTCCTTCTGGATACCTGAACACTTCAGGACTGTCTTTTCCCGTAATCTTCGGCAGTTCCATCCGGTACGGCTGTCTGTAGCTGCCGATTCCGAGCGTGAGGTAGAAGTTAGTGTGGAAATAGTCCGTCATGGGGTCGCTTTCATCAAAGTTGTACGACATGACAAAGTCCCTGACATTTGTCATCACCTCCTTGGCCCGGTCGGTCAGACTGTCCGATTCCTGGATGTTGTAGTGGTTGATGTCTCCCTGTACCTTGCCGGATTCTCTGGTGAAAGCCTCGAAGTCCGCTTTCATCAGCCGGATAAGGATTGAGCTGTATCCGTCCCTGCGGACCGAGAAGGTGTATCTCGGATAGGTCTCCTTGAGCCATGCCCTGACCAGTTCCGTGATTTCCGGTGCGGACTGCCCGTTGTAGTTGCGCCCTTTCCAGCGGTATTCATTGTACACGTATTCGGTGTATTCCTTTGCGGTGGCATCCTGAAAGTCGTGTTCGTAGCCTGTCGGGGTTGTGGAAACGCAGGGCTTGTCTTTCCAGACCTCGAACAGCTTTCTGAATTCGGTGTTCACCTGCTGCATGAGGGCAGTGTCACCACCCTTGTCCGGGTGGTGAAGCATTGCCAGACGGCGGTATTCCTTTTTCAGGTCCGCCAGTGAGTGTATGTTCTGAAAATAAGTCATAGTTGTAGATATTAAAGTCCCGCAAGACGGTTGATGAAATATATCTGCCAGTCCTGGTCGAGTCCGAGGTTGCTGCACGCGATCTCGAAGTCTTCGCTTCTCAGGTCGTTGTCTGCCTGAAGTTCCTGCAGGTTCCTTATCTCGTCGTCCAGGTATTCCTGTGCCTCTTCCTTGCCGCAACTGCATGAGTTGCAGATCAGGTCAATGATGTTCCGTGCCATAGCCGTTGTCTTTATTTGTTTGTCAGGTATATGTTCCGCTTCTCGTCATAGCTCTTGCCGTTCCACCAGTCATCGGCGGCCTCGGCGAATGTCTGTCCGGAATTGGCCGGAGGGAAGTCGGACGCCTTGAATCCGGTCAGGCATTCAAGGTTATCTGTATTGTTGGACTTCCACCATTCCTGCATCTTTTCCAGATAGGATTGTCTGGAACAGGTCTCCACATAATCTTTGCACAACAGACACCAGATGTCATCGTCCACGTCATTGTGGTATTCATTCGTGTTGACATCCACCCATGCCTGGATTTCAATCTTTGTAGAGCCGCAGTCACTGCATACCTTGATTTCGGAATCGTCCGGGTGTTTGCGTCTGGCCTTGCCGTCATACAGGCTGACGGCCCGTTCCACCAGCTTTTCCCTGTAACGGTCCGTCAGTTCCGCATAGAACCGTTCAGCGGCTCCGAATATTCCCTTGTCCGTCATCAGAGACCATTTTTCCCAAAAGTGTGGGTGCATTTCCTTGAATACTGTCCTGCACTCTTCCTCGCACCAGGCATTCCACATATAGTAGAAGAAGCTGGAGACTGCATTTTCCGCTTGATATTTCATAATGTTGTTCTTATTTGAGGTTATACATTTTTGCAAAATAGCTGTTCACTTCAGGTATCCTTTTCTTGTAATAGGGCTGGTTGTCCCTGCACCAGTCCGCCAGTTCCTGCTTGTTCCTGAAAGGTTCCCTCCAGCTTTGCCCGCTCATGATCATTTCCACCTGCGGGGCCAGTTCCCTGATGAACGCTCCGACAGTCCATCCTTCCCAGACGTATCTGTCCATATTGATTTTTGTTGCCATATTGTCTTTCGTTTCAAGAGTTTCCTTTTGTATTTTCAAGTTGAAGCCTTACCGCTTCGTACATTTGATTGAGCCAATCAATGTTGCTGACTCCAAGGTCGTAGGGAGTGTAGCAGGCCACTTCGTCCCCGCTTTCCTTCTCCAATGCGATTACTGTCATACTATCCTCCGTAACTTTAAGCTTCGTTACCCAACATTCATACGGATCTCCGTTTTTCCCGAACCAGATGACCCATACCGGATCGTCATTGCTGTCACAGAATGAGATTTCTTTCAGGCCGTGCGCATCGAGCAGTTGCCTGATGGCTTCGATTATGTCCTTACGCAGTTCTTCTATCCTGTCGCTGAAACACATGGACGTATATCTGACCTTGCCTTTACCGTCCCGTTCCCTGACAGACAGGATCTGCATGTCGGGGTGAGAGCCGAATCTCCAGTCTGTCACCTCGTCATCATCGCGGGTAGTGTGGATGTTGCCGCCCAGTACCAGGCCGCAGTCTTCCGCTATCATTCTTTCCGCCTCGTCGCGGTCTTCCGCAACGACCTTGTAGGTACCCTCGAAGGCGTACCTTACTCTTACATCGTACTTTGCCATAATTCCTATGATTTGGTTAATGATTTCTATTGTTGATTCTTATTCTTGGTTCTCGAACGATTCCGGTGACAACCGGTACAGTTCAGCCAGGTTCAGTTTGGCCATCGGGTATTCCACCCATCCGCTTTTGCGTCTGTATCCCGTATCTTCGGCAAGGCTGTTCCTTATGAGGAATTCCATCGCTTCCGGATTGTTGTTTATGTCAATGAATGCCTGGTCGGGAATCCCGAATGCCGGGGAGTCTTCCAGATTGACGGTAAGTACCGTGTATAGTTCCCCGTTGTCCGGTGATTCCAGACTCAGAACCGGCCATCCGTTCGGGTAGAAGCCGGTGACAAGCCTGAATTCCTTTTCATGGTACCGGAATGTCCTTTCAGACCGGTTTTTCCCGGATTCCTGAATTTTGAAGTCGTCTTCTCCTTCAGTGAATGTCCTCACCGGGCAGGACACATCGTAATGGCAGCCGTCTTCGTGTCCGCACAGGTATTCTTTTCCCTTGAATAGGATGATTGCATATTTCTTTTCCATGATTTGATATCTTTAAGTGACCATACTTGATTTATGAAGCGACAAGACCTATCTTTTCTCCGAAGAAGGAATCGCATACCCCGTACACATGCTTGATGGAGCATTCATATTTTGAGTTCTCGCTGTCAAGACGGAAGCGGAATCCGTGATAGTCCCTGACTTCCAGTTTCAGTCTGACATCTTTCAGGAGTTCCATTTCCAGGAGACTTCCACCGCCGTACATGGAGCTGAAGATGCCGCAGCAGTTGCCTTTGGGAATAATGACTTCCCCAAGCGAGAATCCGGCATCATAAAGTTCCTGCAGGCTTACCTTGCCGATATAGGTCAGCAGGTTGGCACCGCAGCAGGAGTTGATGAGTTCATGGTAGAACTGTTCATAGGATACCTGTTCCTTGCCGTCCCTGTATTTTTTGTCAGGGAACCGGCCATATACCGTGTAGCCTTTCTCCACCAGCATTTTCTTCACTTTGGCTGGATTGAGGTTCAGCGCGTCTATCATATCCCCGAAATAGGATTCCTTGTACCGGTATCCTTCCTGCGATTCCAGCCAGTTGGAATTGATGCAGTCGTAGTTTGACAGCATCTCGACACGCACGGGGATGTCATCCGTGTTTTTGAGAAGTTCTTTCAGCGTGTCAGAGTCGTTTCTGTCATAGATTTCTTCCCTGATTTCGTCTTCGTGTTCTTGAAAGAACTTGTCCACTTCCTCTTCCCCGAAATCATGGAAACGGATACATTCATCCTTCAGCTTTGAGACGATTTCACGGACAGCTTCCCATTCGGCGTCACCGTACCATTCGTCCACTTTCTCCCACAGACTTTCACAGCTCCTTTCTTCCAGACACTTCTGGATGGTGTCACGGCAGTTGTCGAGATTGTCGTTGTAGTCCACCCATACCAGCGTGTAGGACTTGTCCATGAGCGATTTCACGAATTCCATTGTCAGTCTTTCCTGTTCTTCCATTTCTGTTACCTGTGTACGGCAGGATTCTGTTTCCCGTACATGTCGTTTATAAATGAGAAGAGCGACCTTTCGGCCGCTCCCTTGTCATTCGTTCTCTTCCTTGAGCCTTTCATATTTCTCTGTTTCCATTTCCGTTTTGCCGTCGAAGTGGAAATGTGCCATATGACCGTATCCGGTTTTAGGCTCACCGCCGCATTTGTGCAGTGCGGTGTCTATTTCCCAGTCGGTATCACCGATGCCGAGGGATATGTATGTCCCTCTGAGCATACACCCGGCCAGTCTCAGTGCGGCATCCTTCCTTTTTTCCCGGCGGAGCCTGTCAAATGCCGCGAGCGCGATTTCCCGGTTGGGTATTTTTACCGTAGTTTCCATATCGTTTCATTTTCAGTTTGCCGTTTCCTTGTCTTTCCCGCTGTCTTTTGCTGCCAGGACACCGAAAGGCAGATCGAGTATCCTGTGGTTAAAACATAGCGTTGAATTGTAGTCCGTGCGTTGCCAGAGGGTAAAATGGTCTCCGGCGAACGACCATCTGAAATAGCCTGACAGTGAGCCGAACTGCGGATTGACATTCCTGCTTATGAGGAAGCGGTTCACGTCCACGATGTGTCCCGCCGTCAGTAGTATGTTCAGTATTTCCACGAATGCCAGCTGCGAGTATGGGTCGATAGGCATTACAGGTCCTTTGAAGTTGATTTCCATATCTTTTGTCTTTTAGTCATAATTGTCATCAAATATTTCGTAACGGAATGGAAGCATGTCGCAGTAGTAGCTTGATACGCCCGTGTATATCAGGGCATCTTCTCCCGTGTCCGCGTCTTCTTCCGTTTCCGTGACGGTATCCCCGTACAGGTCATGGTAGTGTGATACCATCATGTACGGGTCATCCGTGGTGATGTCATATCCGTAACTTCTGCTCCAGCTTATGAAAAACTCCGTTTCTTCCTCTTCGAGCCTTTCAAGGGCATCCCTGATCTCGAAGAAGTTGGGACAGAGCCATTCACGGCTGATCAGTGTGTCCGGAATGTTTTCCCATTTCGGATACCGGTATTCCGGTTCCTTTTCCCCGGGGAACAGGTCGGAACAGGCACTCAGGAACTCGCCCATGTCGCTGTAGTCGGACAGGTGCAGCCAGTAGTCCCTGTAATCCTTTATGTCAATGAGATGCTGTGTGGTCACGGCAATCTCTGCATTGTTCAGATCCATATTACTTGTCTTTTATGTATGTGGATGCCGGGGATTCCATTCCACCGACCTCGACAAGGTGCCGTGTCCCGGCTGTGCAGGGTTTTTCGGGAAAATACCGCAGCTCCGCGAGGATGATTTTCCTGAAAACCGCCTGCGGCCTGACCTTGCTCAGCCGATGGGGACGCGGCTTACCTTTGTCGGTGGGAATGGAACTCCCGGTCTTCTTCATACGGTTCATATTTATTCTGTTATGCGCTGGCTTCCCCAGCTGATGTGTATTTTGCCTTCACTGTCCTGCGTGCGGATGAGCAGGCTGTCGATGACAGACATTGTGATGTCGAACTCCTCGAAGATTTCTGACTGTTCTTTGACCTCACCGGTCTTGATGAATTCGTTCAGACGCTCCTTGGTCAGTACCAGTGCCATCAGGTTCTGTTCGACCGAATCTTCGTAGGTGACGTAGTGGACATCCTTCATTTCTTTGGAATCGAGACGGATGAAACGGAAGTAGAACTGTTCCATACGGGGGATGTTCCACTGCAGGGATTCCAGTATCACGTCGTTGCAGGTAGGTATGTTCACGGAGCTGCTCAGGCTCTGCTGTGTGCATATCAGGATGCCGTTGATGGTGGAGTCGAATTCGGTCACGATGCTCTGCCGTTTCTTGAAGGCTACATCTCCCTTGACCACAAATACAGGTCTGTCGGGAAAATGTTCCCGGATATAGCTCTCGTAGAGGTCGAAGGCCGCCAATGTGGTACATCCGATGGCAACCTTACCCGGTATTGTCCTTATGAGCCTTTCAATATAGCGGGTCTTGGAAGGATAACTGTCACCGTAGTATCCCTCTATCAGGTGAGGTACCGAACAGGCTTTGATAAGCAGCTTGATCTGCCTCATGAGTCTCAGTCCTGCATCCTTTTTCGTGTCTCCCGTGCTGTTGTAGTACAGCTCACAGATGCGGCAGAATTCCTCGATGATGACACGGTATACCTCGTGTTCTCCTTCCGAAGGACGGACGGTATGTGTCCGTATCCGGTATTTCTCTCCTGCGAAGTCGCTGAATTTACGCGTGATGACCGTCTTGCCGATAAGTTCGGAGAGTTCGTCCTTGTTGTACACGTCCTGGTTCTGTTTCTCGATGCCGAATACAGTGGCTTTCCCCGGACAGTGGCAGGCACGGAAAAGGACATGCCCCCTGAAGGCGGGGAACGGTGTTCCGTAATCCGGGTTGTTCTCTTCCTCTATCTCGTGGTCCCTGTTTTCGTGGTAGACCTGCGGGCTCCAGCATATCATGTTTACGGAGTTGTTGTAGAGTAGTTCGAACTGGCTGTACAGTTCCGCGATGTTGTTGCGGGTGGTTGTTCCCGTGTCGAGGATCTTGTACCTGAGCCTCCTGAATATGCACAGGATGTTTCTTGTACGCTGCGATGTGGGATTGGTGATTTCGTCCGACTCGTCGAAGACAAGGCACAGCTTGCCGGAAGTGCGTTTCACGAAACGCATCAGTTCTCTTTTCAGTTTCCGGAGCATGGAGGTGGAGACGACAAGGAATGTCCCTTCCGGTATGTTGTTGAGGTCGCCGGCGGTCTGTATTGTACGGAAGCGTTCCTTGTTTATGGTAAGGAACGGTATCCAGGTCATGTTGGTGGCGATGGCCGGGGCAAGTATGATGACGTTCTTTGCCTTTCTGAACTTGAGCAGGTATTTCGCCCTGTGATAGACGGCGGCAGTCTTGCCTGAACCCTGCTGCCAGTTCAGCAGGGCGTAGCGTTTCTGCAACACGAGGTTCAGGTCGTGTTTCTGCAAGTCCGTGAATTCGCAGACTTCACCGTCCTTGTTGATGAATGTGGTGCGGTCCAGGTATTCCTTCAGGCCGGCATCTTCCTGCATTTCCGCAAACTGTAGATTCTGGGTCTCGTATTGCCTCTGTTTGCGCCGTATCAGTTTACTGGCGGCACGGATCTGCCGCATGTTCTTTTCTGTGACGTTTTCCGGCATCGGGAGTTCGGCCCTTCCGAGTATGAGGTCGTTGATGCCTGCGGCCTTGTGCGTGACCTTGTCAAGCAGACGCGGGGCATATTGCTTCAGCTTGAAGCCGTAGGATGTCTTCACCAATGCCACTTCCTTGCGCGGCACCACGTTCTGCGAGGTGATGTACCTGCGGATGATGCCGAGAACCTTGCCGGTGGTCAGCTTCTTGCGTTCCCATTCCTTTATCTGTTCCCGGGTGGCATTTTCCGGCGGTTTCTGGTTGCGGAATTTGGACACCAGCGCCTCCGCCTTTTCGACATGCCTGTTCAGCACGGCATGGGCTTTCAGCTCGTACATGTATTTGGCGAGCCTGTACTCGAACTGTTCCAGCTCTTCTTTGTCTATATGGTTGCACTCCCGCATCAGCTGGAGGCGCAGCCGGTGTTTCATTTTCCGCACTTCGGCTATGCGTTTCTTCAGCTCATCCATGCTGACAAACTCTTCCGCGTTGTAGGGCTGCATTTCAATATGGAGGGAACGGCGGAGGAATACCATGATTTTTGTTGCAAAATTCTGCACGCCCACCGTAGAGAAGGCTGAATGTTCCAGCCTGGTCTGGCCGATGAAGGAGAAATTCGAGTTGATTTTCGCCACGCGTGTCTTTTCCCAGAACTCGTTCTGCATGAAGGAGAGAGGGACGATGACCATCAGGATTCCGGCAGGGTTGAGCACGTCATAGGCCTTGTCCATGTAGAATTCCTGCGACAGCCTGTAATCAAATTTCAGGTTGAAGGGCGGATTTCCGACAATGATGTCGAAACGCTGTTCGGGATTGTACAGCTGTATGTCGCATTTCTCGATATGAGCTTCCGGGTAGAGGTATCTGGCAACGGCCACCGCCTTGCCGTCAATGTCGAATCCGTAGGCATTGTGCAGGTTGGGCAGATGGTTGAAGAAGTTGCCCATGCCGCAGCACATGTCAAGCACCATTTCCGCCGATGTCGGAGAAAGGGTCTCCACCATGCTTCGGCATATGTCGTGCGGGGTGAAGAACTGTCCCATCTCGAATTCCTTCTTGGCCTCGGCGTATTCATGGTAGCTGGTGAAATCCGACTGTCTGAGGTTGTGCAGTCCTCCGGTTCCCGTGTAGCAGTTGTAGATGCTTTCCTTCGGGACGAGGTCCTTGCCGGAGTCTATGGCGAAAAGGATTTTCTCGTTGATCTCGGCACGCCTGTCCTGGGGAATCTGTTGGGGTATGATGGCATACATGTCTTTTCTTTTTTAATGGTTGGAAACGAAGACACCCCGCAAGGATGTCTTACGGGGTGCCTGAATAAGTATTTCATGAATCACTCTTCTCTGAGTGTGATTTCATCCAGCCGTAGCCTTCTGTAGCAGTTCTCTGCGGCCTGGCTGTCCTTGAAGCGTACGTCGATGCGTCCGTTCTTGTAGAACTTGATCTGTTCTGCGTTGCTCAGGGTGAGGTTGTACCATTCGGTTATATCCACATCGCGTCTGTCAAGACCGATGACCATACCGCTTGAACCGTTTATCACGTCATCTGACCCGTATGCGATACCTTCGCAGAAAATGTCCACTTTCCTTCCGCAGTCATACGAGAACTCATATTCCCGGTGGTATTCCAGATGGATGCTGTCCCAGGACACGATGTCAGGGAAAGTTATCTTGTCCTTTTTCAGTTCGGGCTTCACCTTGCTCCAGCGGGAAGGCTGTACCGTTTTCAGGAAACGGGCCAGCAGTTCTTCCTCTGCGGTCTCACGGAAACTTTTTCCGCCGAGGTGTTCAATGACCATGTCCACGTAAGTCTGGTAGACCGGACGGAATCCCATGCGCATGGCCTTCTCGTCGATTACAGGAATGGGTACGTCTACATTGTAGGTCCTGTTGAAATAGGAAATGATGCGATTCGCGAAATTCGCGTTGGCATTGCAGTTGTTGTCCGCAAGCTCGTTGATGAGGTCAAACGGTTTGAATTCGTTGTGGGTATAGTCATCCTCCCCGCTGTTGTTGAAATAGAAATTCCGTATGGAGACCTTACCGTTATCCTCATACTTGAAGCTCTTGATTTCCCGGTACCGTTCCGCTTCTTCCTTGAAGATGGCATACCAACGGTCGATACGGTCAAGCGTCTTGTAGAGCTGGTCCTGCTGGAGCTGGCAATACTGCCTGTCCTGTTCTGTAATCTTGTCCTCGTTCCTTACTTGCACGTTCAGGATACCTGTGAGCAGGTCAGTGTGGCTGCCTGCTGTTCTTGTTGCTGTTGTCTGCATAACTGTATTGTTTTAGAGATTGTCAATTTCGGGTTTGATACGGTAACAGTAGGTGATGTGGCTGTCCATGTCCTTGACCAGCTTGACCTGTTCGGGATAAAAGTTGAGACGCCGTTCCACGGCCTGGACATCTATTTTGTCCCACTCGTGCTGCGGCAGGAACCGGTTCTCATGACGGAAACACCAGAGAACGATATGGTTTTCCTGGTTGCCCTTGAACACGGTCCCTTCATAGTCCTTCAGGAACTGTAGGAAGTCCTCTTCGGTCCTGAAAGCCTTGTCGAAGCCTTGGTACAGGTTACGTGCGTCCGGACCCGTGTTTTTTGTCAGATAATACTGTCTCCATGTCTCAGTGGTGAAATCGCCGTAGAGAGGGTCAGGTTCGGAATAGGACCATAACGGCACTTTTGCCGTGAATGCGACGGCACCGTTGGCGCACGCACCGCAGTTGCCCCAGTCTTGGAATATCCCTTCCGTCCATCTGACGAACTTCAACTGGAGGGGGTCAATATGGTGGAAGGATCCTCCGCTGACACTTAAACCGATACCGTCATACTCTTCCCATATGAAAGGGATATAGGGGATTTCACAGATGGAAATCAGTCCGTCCGTATTTTTGCGTTTCTCGATGAGGGCGTTGCCGTAATATTTCCCGTATCTGTCCACATAGATGAGTCTGTCTCCGACCTGCGGAATCTTTTCAGAGCGTGTCCTTTCTATCAGTTCCACATAACCGTTGGCCATATCCACGTCCTGCTGTGTCAGCCAGTGCTTGTGATCGTACAGAATGTTCAGTGGCTTGAGTGTTTCCACCGTGTACTTGTTCTTTGTTGCCTGTAACATAACATTTGATTTTTTGTTAGTCCGGCTTCTGGGGCCGGAGTTCCCATAACTACAGGCTTAAAAAGGTCGTGTTCCGTACATGCAAGGCTTCGGGAAAAAATACCGCAAGCCCTCCGGGGCGAGGATGATTTTTTCCACGAACCCGAAGGGCTTGGCCTTGCTTGTACGGGAAGAACACGAATTACCTTTGCCTGTGGTTATGGGGACTCGGCTACGGTATGCTCGTTTTTCCCGATATGTTTTTATTCCGTAAGATTGCAGCCGTTTATATGGCCTTTTCAGAAAGAAATGTTATCTTTGCAGGTGAGATAAAGAGTTATTTGAAAGCATGAGAAATATGGCGGTTCGGAACAGTCCGGCTTTTTCTTATCCATTGCCCGTTCTCGTGTGAGTTTTATCCAATCTGTTGATAGTCAAATAAAACCTACCTGATTACAACAAATATAGTGAAAGCCGAGCGCAAAGACAAGCGAAAACGTAGTTTTCAGATTGTCCTATGCCGAGGCGCCTCCTGTCTTATCCAAAGATAAAGATTTTTTCCGCACATTGATTTTATTTGGTATGGGCAGAACGGTAAATGAAGGCTTTTGTCAGTGTATAATATTAAAACATATCATGATAAAAGCGCTGGAAAACAGGATGCTATGAGGGGTATGGCAGATGGTGTGAAATCTGGGATGAATCCTGTCGGGGAAAAAATGAGGAGGCAAGCCGGCTTGCCTCCTCATAAAATGTATGGATGTTGTGGTTATTCCTTATCAAGAAGAATTTTCATCATCTCGCATGCAGACTTGGCTACGGATGTTCCGGGGCCGAATATGGCAGCTACACCAGCCTGGTAAAGGAAGTCATAGTCCTGTGCCGGGATTACCCCTCCGGCGATGACCATGATGTCTTCACGACCCAGCTTCTTCAGTTCCTCGATCACTTGCGGGATAAGGGTCTTGTGTCCGGCTGCCAGTGAGCTGACACCTAAGATGTTAACGTCATTCTCGACAGCCTGTCGGGCAGCTTCTGCCGGAGTCTGGAACAAAGGTCCCATATCTACGTCGAAACCACAGTCGGCATAACCGGTTGCACATACTTTGGCACCACGGTCGTGTCCGTCCTGGCCCATCTTGGCAATCATGATACGTGGACGGCGTCCTTCCTGACGCGCGAACTCTTCTGTCAACTCGCAAGCCTTGTCGAAGTCGGCATCTGATTTACTTTCTGATGAATACACTTGTGAAATAGTTCTGATTACGGCTTTATAACGGCCTACGACAGCTTCGCAGGCATCTGAGATCTCTCCTAATGTGGCGCGTACGCTTGCAGCCTTAACAGCCAGGTCAAGCAGGTTGTGCTCACTCTTCTTGCCTTCGTTGAATTCACGTACACATTCGGTGATGGCTGCCAATGCCTTTTTAACCTCTTCCTCGTTGCGGTTGGCTTTGAGGACTTTCAGGTTTTCCTCCTGTTGCAGACGTACTGCCGTATTGTCTACTTCCAGAATGTCGATAGGATCTTCGTGGGCAAGACGGTATTTGTTCACACCTACAATGGTTTGGGCGCCGGAGTCGATTCGGGCCTGAGTACGTGCTGCAGCTTCTTCAATACGCATCTTGGGAAGTCCGGTTTCAATGGCTTTGGCCATACCGCCGAGCTTTTCGATTTCCTGGATATGTTCCCATGCCTTGTGTACCAGTTCGTTGGTCAGGGTCTCTACATAATATGAACCGGCCCACGGGTCAATGTGCTTGCAGACCTGTGTTTCGTTCTGGATGTAGATCTGGGTATTACGTGCGATACGTGCAGAGAAATCGGTCGGCAAGGCGATGGCTTCGTCGAGTGAATTGGTATGAAGAGACTGGGTATGTCCGAGAACGGCAGCCATGGCCTCGATACAGGTACGGCCTACGTTGTTGAACGGATCCTGTTCGGTCAGTGACCAGCCGGATGTCTGTGAATGGGTACGCAAAGCCATTGACTTCGGATTCTTGGCACCGAAGCTCTTCACGATTTTAGCCCACAGCAGACGGGCTGCACGCATCTTGGCGATTTCCATGAAGTGGTTCATACCGATAGCCCAGAAGAAGGAGAGACGCGGAGCGAAAGCGTCGATATCGATTCCTGCGTTGACTCCCGCCCGGATGTAGTCGATACCGTCAGCCAGCGTATAGGCCAGCTCGATGTCTGCCGTAGCACCGGCTTCCTGCATGTGGTATCCGGAGATGGAGATAGAGTTGAACTTCGGCATCTTCTGTGAGGTATATTCAAAGATGTCGGCAATGATCTTCATGGAGAAGGCTGGCGGATAGATGTAGGTGTTGCGCACCATGAATTCCTTCAGAATATCGTTCTGGATTGTACCGGCCATTTCTTCCAGTTGGGCTCCTTGCTCCAGACCTGCATTGATGTAGAATGCCAGGATCGGCAGTACGGCGCCGTTCATGGTCATGGATACAGACATTTTGTTCAAAGGTATACCTTCGAACAGTACTTTCATGTTTTCAAGCGAACAGATGGATACGCCCGCTTTACCCACGTCGCCTACCACACGTTCATTGTTAGGGTCGTAACCTCTGTGGGTAGGAAGGTCGAAGGCTACGGAAAGACCCTTCTGGCCGCTGGCCAGATTCCTGCGGTAGAACGCATTACTTTCTTCTGCTGTAGAGAAGCCGGCATACTGACGGATTGTCCACGGGCGGAACGGATACATCATACTGTACGGGCCACGGAGGAATGGAGGAATACCTGCCGCAAAATCAAGGTGTTCCATGCCTTCAAGGTCTTCTTTGGTATATACCGGCTGGATATTGATCTGTTCCGGTGTCTTCCAGTTTGCGGTGATGCCGCATTCTTTTTGCCATTCCTGGCCGTTTTTGGCCTCTATTCCGGCAAATATATCTATATCTTTGAAATTCTGTCTCATTTGATTCCCAATTTAGCGTTATACTCTTTTAACGTCTTCAGCTGGTCTACACGGACGTGGATGAAGTTTTCAATTCCGGCAGCTTTAAGATCGTCACTGCAAGCCGGTGCACCGGCTACGACAAACATGGCACGGCCGTTGAGTGCCTTGAAGGCCGGGATGGCATATTCTGCATATTCGTCATCGCTTGAACAAAGCACAACGATGTCGGCTTCTGCCTTGAGGGCTGCTTCGATACCTTCTTCTACGGAGTCAAATCCTAAATTGTCAATGACTTTGTATCCTGCACAGGCCAGGAAATTGCAGCTGAACTGTGCGCGTGCCTGACGCATGGCCAGATTGCCGATAGTCAGCATGAATGCAACAGGCTGTTTGGCTGCTTGCTCTGTCTGTAAACGAAGGTCTTCGAAGTCGGAAGCCAGACGTGATGTTTCAAGTTTGGCAAACGGCTTTTCACATTCATGGCCGTTCTGATGGCTACCGCAGCACTGTCTGCCCTTGATCGGTGATTTGCCTTCGCTCTTTTCGTTAAAGTTCGGGAACTGGTTGGTACCGAGAAGGAATTCTTTGCGTTTTCCGGCGTTGGCGTGACGCGTCGCATTGGTTTCGTTGATGGTATTCTGGATGGTTCCAGCTTCGGCTGCTGCCAGGAAACCGCCTTCTTCTTCGATAGCCAGGAACAGTTTCCACGCTTCTTCTGCCAAAGACTGGGTCAGTTTTTCAATGAAGTAAGAACCGCCGGCCACATCGACGATCTTATCGAAATGGCTTTCTTCCTGTAATAGCAGCTGCTGATTGCGTGCAATACGTTCGGCAAATTCTGTCGGCGTTTCGTATGGTGCATCAAACGGAGTAACGACAATGGCATCTACATTGGCCAGGGCTGCACTCATCGTTTCAGTCTGTGAGCGTAGCATATTGACATAACTGTCAAAAATGGTCATGTTGTAAGTGGTGGTCGTCGCGTTGACATACATTTTGCAGGCACAGTCGCACTGGGGATTGTATTTCTTGACAATGTGTGCCCATAACATGCGTGCTGCACGGAATTTGGCGATTTCCATGAAATAGACACCGCCGATACCCAGATTGAACTTGATGCTTTTGGCGGCCTGGTCGGCTGGTATGCCGGCTTCCGTCATCTGGTTAAGGTATTCGTTACCCCAAGCCAGAGCATAGCCCAGTTCCTGATAAACGTATGCGCCGTTATTGCAGAGCGTGTCTGCATTGACGCTGATGCAACGGTAGTGAGGGAATGCAGACATGGCTTTGACGATTTCCGGAATGTTTTCCAGCAAAGCCGTTGTGTTTTTACCTTTGGTCAGAATCTTTTCGATGGGATCGAAATTAATACTGCCGACCAGTTTGTCTGCATTGTATCCTTTGCGGGTGAAATAATCGGCAAGCAGTTGTGCCAGCTTGAGGGTGTGTCCCTGGCATGTGGAGAAGTTCAGTTCCACAGCTTCTGCCTGTATGCCCTCGAGCAGTGTGTCGAGATAGGCGGCATCCAGTTCTTTTGCGGGAATCTTGAAGCCGAGAGATGTGACGCCTTTGTTGAGGATATCAAGGGCTTTGGCATTGGCTTCCTTGGGGTCGGCAGCCTTGATGTTCTGGCGTACATACCATTGGTTGTTGTCTTTCTTGTTTCCTCTTAGATAAGGGAATTGTCCTGGAAGTGAATTGATTTGTGTCATTCCTTCCAAATCTTCCTTTCTGTAGAAGGGTTCCATATTGAACCCTTCATTGGTTCTCCAAACCATTTTTTTCTGATAGTCTGCTCCCTTAAGGTCAACATTGATTTTGTCAATCCATTCCTGACGAGTGGGGGCAGTGAAATCAGAGAAGAGTTTCTCTTTATTATCTGCCATAATTATACTGTTAAAATGAATAGTTTCAATCGAACAAAAATAGCAAAACTTTTGTTTCCTCGCAAAAAATGTTATCCAAAAACTCAAAGTGTGTTGTTTTTTTATCTAAATTTGCCAATGAAAAGATTTTTTTTAATTAATTAAATTTTGTAATAATGGATTGGTTAGAACAGTTACTGTTTGATTCGAATTCCATCGCCCATATCGTCCTGCTTTATACAGTGGTGATTTCCATAGGAATATATCTGGGAAAAATCAAATTCTTCGGTATATCTCTGGGAGTGACTTTTGTGCTGTTTGCAGGAATCCTGGCGGGACATTTCGGATTCACAGGTACCACTTCAACCTTGAATTTCTTGCAGGATTTCGGACTGATTTTATTCGTATTTTGCATTGGTTTGCAGGTCGGTCCGGGTTTTTTCGAGTCTTTCAAGAAAGGCGGAATTACGCTGAACGTGTTGGCCTGTGGCATTGTAGCCCTTAACATCATTGTGATGTTGGTGCTGTATTATTGTTGTTTTGATACGTCAAATCCTCAGAATCTGCCGATGATGGTCGGTGTATTGTGCGGAGCCGTGACGAATACGCCGGGATTGGGTGCGGCTACGGAGGCGTTGACGCAATTGTTTCCGGCAAATGAAATTCCGCAGATTGCGTCAGGATATGCCTGTGCTTATCCTTTAGGTGTGGTCGGTATCATAGCTGCAACCATTGCAATCCGTTATATTTGTGGAATAGTTCTGAAGGATGAGGAAGACAAAATCATTGCCGAACAGGCTGAGAATCCTCATGCAAAGCCTCATAAGATGACGTTGCGTGTGGAGAATACGGCGTTGAACGGCAAGACCATGCTTCAGGTGCGCGATTTCCTGGGCCGTGATTACGTGTGTTCAAGAGCGCTGCATGAGGGGCATGTGAGCATTCCGACCCGTTCCACCAAATTGTATATCGGTGATTATCTGTTTATCGTTTGTGCAGAAGATGATGCTGAAGCTATCATGGCGTTTATCGGTCCAGAGGCTAATGTGGACTGGGAAGTTCAGGATGTACCGATGGTGTCAAAAAGCATTTTGGTTACCCAGCCCAAGATGAACGGAAAGACATTCGGACAGTTGCATTTCAGCTCAGTGTATGGCGTTAATGTGACCCGTATTTCCCGTTCGGGTATGAATTTGTATGCCGACCGGAATTTGCGTATGCAGGTGGGAGACAAGATCGTAGTAGTCGGACCGGAAGATGCTGTTGACCGCGTTGCTAATTTGATGGGTAATTCCGTGAAAAGACTGGATCATCCTAATCTGATTACCATATTTGTGGGAATTCTGGTGGGAATAATTTTCGGAAGTATTCCATTTGCATTCCCTGGCGTACCGACACCGGTTAAATTAGGTCTGGCCGGTGGACCGCTGATTGTGGCTATTTTAATAGGTCGTTTCGGATATAAGTTCCATTTGGTGACTTATGTGTCAACCAGTGCCAATCTGATGTTGAGAGAATTCGGATTAGCCTTGTTCCTGGCCAGCGTGGGTATTAAGGCCGGAGAACACTTTGTGGATACGGTCATTGCCGGCGACGGATTGAAATATGTATGGACAGGTTTCATTATTACGGTTATTCCTATTCTGGTAATAGGACTTATTGCCCGTATGCGTTTTAAATTGAATTATTTCACGATCATGGGTCTTATTGCCGGAAGTACAACCGATCCTCCTGCATTGGCTTTTGCCAGTCAGGCTTCAAACAGTGATGCACCGGCCGTAGGTTATTCTACCGTTTACCCCTTGACGATGTTCCTGCGTATTTTGACGGCCCAGTTGATTGTATTGCTGTTGTGCAGCGTTTGATCATGAATTTAATGATATCAATATAAAAAAGCATCTTTCCCTGACTGACTTACGGGAAAGATGCTTTTTTTATATTGTATATGTTTCTTCTTCTTACAGGTTGTGGTGAAAGGGGATCTCGATGACTTCAAGATCTTTGAAGTTCTGTCCGTCAACAGTAAACCGTACCAAAGTCCGGACTTTATACCATCCTGACAATCCGGCAGCTCCGGGGTTGATGTGCAGAAGGTGAAGGGTGTGATCATATTGTACCTTCAGAATGTGCGAATGTCCGCTGATGAACAGCTGGGGAGGACGCTCATAAAGGCTTTTTCTGACAGGTGGCGCATATTTTCCGGGGTATCCGCCAATATGTGTCATCATAATGTCTGCATCTTCGCATTTCCAGCGTAGTTTTTCACCATACATGCGTCTCAGATCGCCTCCATCGCAGTTGCCGCAGACGGCCAGAAACGGACGGAATTCAGCCAGCTTTTGGGCAACTTCAAGTGAGCCTATGTCGCCTGCATGCCATATTTCATCGCACTCCTCAAAATAATCCAGGTATTTCTGATCCCAATAACCATGGGTGTCAGAGAGCAGGCCTATTCTTTTCACAGATTCAATTTCTTTTTAATGAATTCCTTGATGAATTCTGTAGTGTCTTCCAGCCCGAGAATGGAAGAGTTGATGCACAGGTGATAGGAATCAGCCTGTCCCCACGTCTTGGCGCTGTAATAATTATAATATGATGCCCTGTTTTCGTCTCCGGAAAGGATCTTCTTTTCTGCTTCGGCCGGAGAGATGTTCAAACGTTCACTGACCCGTTGGATGCGGTCCTCCATGTCACCGGTAATGAAAATATTGACACAACGTGGATTATCCCTTAAAATATAGTCAGCGCATCTGCCCACAAATACGCACGACTCCTGTGACGCTGCTTTTCGGATGGCATCACTTTGGAACTTGAAAAGGGATTCGTCACTTAACTGATTGTTATAGATATTTTCGCTGTTGCTGAATATGGGTGCGAAAGAACTGAGCAAAAGTTTAAAAAAACCTTTGTGCTCGTCATTGCGTTCAAAGAATTTTTTGTTGAATCCACTCTCCTGGGCGGCCAGGTCCAGAAGTTCCTTATCGTAGAATCTGATATTGAAATCTTTGGCCAGTTGTCGGCCTATAATGTGGCCGCCACTGCCTAATTGTCGTCCGACATTGATGATAAACAAGTCTTCTTTATTCATGGTTGGATTTTTTAGCTAATAGATTGAATTTTTTATAGTGGTTAACAAGCATGCAGGTGGCGACAAACCATGCAATCAGGTCTGAAATAGGCATGGCATACCATACACCGTCTATTCCCCAAAAGCGTGGTAAAATCAAGGTGAGCGGAACGAGAAACAACATCTGTCTGGTGAGTGACAGGAATATACTCTTTCCTGCTAGCCCTATACTCTGGAAAAAGTTGGTTGTGACCATTTGCATGCCGATCAACGGGAAAAACATCACGACAATGCGCATGCCTTTTTCTGACATGTCGATAAGTTGCGGATCAGAAGTAAATGCGCGGACACAGACTCCGGGGATTATTTCACCGATAAGGAAACCGGAAGTGGTGATAATCGTTCCCCAAAGCAGTGTATATCTTAATACTTTCAGAACCCGGTCATATTTTTGTGCTCCGAAGTTATAGCCGGCAATCGGCTGCATGCCCTGATTTAGTCCTATCACGATCATGACGAACAGGAATGTGATGCGGTTGACAATTCCGTATGCACCGATAGCCAGATCGCCGCCGTATAATCCCAGACTTCTGTTGATAATGATAACCACAATGCAAGCGCAACTGTTCATCAGGAACGGTGAAAGTCCGATGGCCAGGGTGTCCTCGACAATTTTTCTTTTCAGACGGTAGATTCCTTTTTGGAAATGTAGCATTTCCTTGTCATTCCTGAATATTGAGATCTGCCACATCAGGGCCATGACCTGGGCCAGTACCGTAGCAAATGCCGCTCCTTTTATTCCCATGTCGAAGCCATAAATGAATATCGGGTCCATAACCGTGTTGATAATGACCGTAAAGATAGTCGCGTTCATTGCACTTCGGGGGTGGCCGGCAGACCTTAATACGGAGTTGAGTGTTAGGTAGCTATGAGTTACTACGTTACCTAATAATATGATACTCATGTAGTCGCGTGCGTATGGAATGGTTGCTTCGCTTGCTCCGAAAAAATAGAGGATCGGATCCAGAAACAGAAGGCATACCAAACCAAAGGAAAGTCCGAGTATTAAAGTCAGCGTAATGACGTTACCAAAGATCAGTTTGGCTGTGGCATAGTCTTTCTGTCCGAGCTTGACGGAAATAAGTGTGGAAGCTCCGACGCCGACCATGGCTCCGAATGCGGCAGACAGGTTCATGAATGGAAAGGTCAGCGCCAATCCAGAAATGGCCATCGGACCGACACCATGTCCAATAAAGATACTGTCTACCATATTGTACAGAGATGATGCCGTCATTGCAATAATGGCCGGAATGGCATATTGAGCCAAGAGCTTGCTGATTTTAAGCGTACCTAAATCTAATGGAGATGTCTGAGCAGTCATATTAAACAAATATTATACCTATATTAACATACAAAACTACAAAAAAAATAATAAATGCAGAGTGTCATGATTTCAATAAATCTTAAATTCTTTACGGTTATGAAAAATATCCTAAAAAAGATGGAGGATAATGCTTTTTTAGTATCTTTGTGCATGTTGTTCCAATAGGAAAACTTGAGGACAAATCAAATAAATATAAGACTTTAAATCAATATCAGCAATGAGTAACCAATTAGAACGAATTAAGGAATTAGTAGAACGCCGTGCAAAGGCGAGATTGGGAGGAGGCGAAAAAGCCATTGAAAAACAACACGCCAGAGGAAAATATACAGCTCGCGAGCGGATTGATATGTTGTTGGACGAAGGAAGTTTTGAAGAAATGGATATGTTCAAGCTTCATCGTTGTACCAATTTTGGTATGGAAAAAAAGCAGTATCTTGGTGATGGCGTCGTAACAGGAAGCGGTACGATCGATGGCCGTCTGGTCTATGTCTTTGCGCAGGATTTCACTGTGAATGGCGGATCTCTTTCAGAAACCATGGCAGAGAAAATCTGTAAAGTGATGGATCAGGCTATGAAAATGGGAGCTCCGTGTATCGGTATTAATGATTCTGGTGGTGCTCGTATTCAGGAAGGAATTAATGCATTGGGCGGATACGCTTCAATATTCCAACGCAATATAGAAGCTTCGGGTGTTATTCCACAGATTTCCGGAATCTTCGGACCCTGTGCAGGTGGAGCCGTTTATTCTCCGGCATTGACAGACTTTATCTTGATGATGGAGGGTACATCTTATATGTTCCTTACCGGTCCGAAGGTGGTGAAAACGGTTACAGGAGAAGATGTATCTCAGGAAGATTTGGGAGGTGCCAGTGTGCATGCGACGAAGTCTGGTGTTACTCACTTTACGGCCGAAACGGAAGAAGAGGCAATGCAGATGATTCGTACGCTGATCAGTTACATTCCGCAGAACAATATGGAAGAAGCGCCGCGTGTGCCTTGTACGGATCCTATCAACCGTTTGGAAGACAGCCTGAATGAGATCATTCCTGACAATCCGAACCAGGCTTATGATATGTATGAGGTTATTGGGGCTATCGTAGATAACGGTGAGTTCTTCGAGGTGCAGCCCGATTATGCAAAGAATATCATCGTCGGTTTTGCACGTTTCAACGGTCAGAGCGTCGGAATAGTGGCCAACCAGCCTAAGTGTTATGCCGGTGTATTGGATTGCAACGCCAGTCGGAAGGGTGCCCGTTTCGTCCGTTTCTGTGATTCGTTTAATATTCCTTTGGTTACTTTGGTCGACGTTCCGGGCTTCCTTCCGGGTACAGGTCAGGAATACAATGCCGTAATTCTGCATGGTGCCAAGTTGCTTTATGCTTATGGTGAGGCTACAGTGCCCAAAGTGACGGTTACTTTGCGCAAGAGTTACGGTGGTTCTCATATTGTGATGAGTTGTAAACAGTTGAGAGGAGATATCAATTATGCATGGCCGTCAGCTGAAATTGCTGTGATGGGTGCATCAGGAGCGGTTGCCGTATTGTATGCAAAGGATGCCAAGGAAGCTGAAGATCCGAAGAAGTTCCTTGAGGAAAAGGAAGAAGAGTATAACAAACTCTTCACCAATCCTTACCAGGCTGCCAAATACGGTTATATCGACGATGTGATCGAACCGCGTAATACACGATTCCGTGTGATTCGTGCTTTGGCTCAATTGCAGACTAAAAAATTAACTAATCCTGTTAAGAAACACGGAAACATTCCGTTGTAATCCGAAAAACCGCAAAAAGATGATAAACAAAAGATTTTTAACCGTCTTGACGAGCTTATGTGCCGTGCTGGTTGCTTTTGGGCAGGGTGCTTATAGCTTTAAGATAAATGAGGTGGTCGTCATAAATCAGAGCGGACTGGTCGACGAGTATGGCGAGAGATCTGCATGGATTGAAATAGCCAATACGGCGTGGGGTACGAATAATATCCGCAGCTGCTATCTGACGACAAACCGTGCAGCGCTCGATAAGAATATGTCTGTACCGGAGCGTGTAAAACTGATGTCATTGATTCCAAAGGGTGACGAGCGGACTAATCTGACCGCCAAGCAGAATATTGTTTTCTTTGCTGACGGAAGGACTAATCTTGGTACTTTACATACCAATTTTACGTTGGTACCCGGACAAGCTAATTTCATTGCTTTGTTTGATGGAAACGGAAAAACACTGTTGGATTCCATTACGGTTCCGCCATTGGAAGCGGATCAGTCTTATGCCCGCGTTTATAATGCAGATACGGATGATTACGAATGGGTGGTATTGGACGCTAAAGAAGTGACTCCCTGTGGCCCCAATGTAGGACAAGGCAAGGTGCAGGACAAGATTGCCGAGTTCAAGGAAAAAGATCCTCATGGTATTGCAATGACCATCATGGCGATGTCTATCGTATTCGGATGTTTGTTGCTGCTTTATGTTTTCTTCCGTATTTTCGGTTATGTCGTATCTCTGTTGGGTAAGATGACACGCGTGAGAGCGATCCGTTCTATACATGACAAGGCAGAACGTGCTACTATTATGGCTAAACAGGGAATGGAAACCAAGGGCGTGGATATGAAAATATATATGGCAGTCATAGCCATGGCCTTGCGTGAATACGAAGAAGATGTACATGATGTGGAAAGCAATGTGCTGACGCTTCATCAGGAAGAACATACAGACTGGAATGCCAAAGACAATGCCATGCGTGAATGGCCTAAATAATAATTTTATAGAAAATAACTTTTAAAGAAAAGACCATGAAAGAATATAAATATAAAGTAAAAGGTGCCGAGTATGTGGTGAAGATCAATGACGTGGAAGGAAACTTGGCCAAAGTGGAAGTAAACGGAATTTCATTTGATGTGGAATTGGATCGTCCGATGAATGTGTTGCATACTCCGGTAGTCCGTCCTGTAGCTCATGTTCATCATGCTACGGCTGCGCCTGCAGCTGCTCCGGCGCCTCAGCCTGAGGTTCCGGCCGGTGCCGGTTCTGCAGTACGTGCACCATTGCCCGGTACGATCAATGCAGTCAGTGTGACTGTAGGTCAGGCTGTTAAGAAAGGCCAGACTGTAGTGGTGCTTGAAGCCATGAAGATGGAGAATAATATCACGGCAGAATGCGACGGTACGGTAACAGCAGTACATGTAAACAAAGGTGATTCTGTTCGGGAAGGTGCAATATTGGTAACAATAGGATAAGTTTATGGAAGTATTTGATTTTACTGTAACTAAATTAGCCGACTTCCTTACCTATACGGGATTTGCAAATGCCGAAGTAGGTAACTGGATCATGATATTGGTCGGTGCATTCTTCTTGTGGCTGGCCATCAAGAAGGATTTTGAGCCTTTGTTGCTGATTCCTATCGGTCTGGGTATTATTTTGGGAAACATACCGTTCAAGGCGGTAGGACTGGAAATCGGATTATATGAGGATAATTCTGTCCTGAATATTTTCTATCAGGGTGTGAAAACCGGCTGGTATCCGCCTTTGGTGTTCTTGGGTATTGGAGCCATGACGGATTTTTCGGCGTTAATTGCCAATCCCAAACTTTTGTTGGTTGGTGCTGCTGCCCAGTTTGGTATATTCGGTGCTTATATGATAGCCCTGGCTTTGGGGTTTGAGCCGAATCAGGCTGCAGGTATTGCCATAATTGGTGGAGCTGACGGACCGACAGCCATATTCCTGTCATCCAAACTTTCACCTAACCTGATGGGAGCCATTGCGGTTTGTGCTTATTCCTATATGGCATTGGTTCCGGTTATTCAGCCGCCTTTGATGCGTTTGTTGACTACAAAAAAGGAACGGCTTATCAGAATGAAACCGGCTCGTCAGGTTTCACAGACTGAAAAAATCATATTCCCGATTGTAGGTCTGTTGCTGACTACTTTCATTGTGCCGTCTGGTTTGCCATTGTTGGGTATGTTGTTCTTTGGTAATCTGTTAAAGGAAAGCACCAAGACCACACGTTTGGCAAAGACTGCCGGAAGCGCACTGAACGATGTGATTGTAATGCTGCTGGGTCTGACCGTTGGTTGTTCAACACAGGCCAGCGAGTTCTTGACATGGGACACTATCAAGATCTTCTTCCTGGGTGCGTTGGCATTTATTATTGCTACAGCATCAGGTGTGTTGTTCGTGAAGTTCTTTAATTTGTTCTTGCCACAACATAAGAAGATCAATCCGTTGATTGGTAATGCCGGTGTATCTGCAGTTCCTATGGCAGCCCGCATTTCACAAAACCTCGGATTGGAATATGATTCCAAGAACTATTTGTTGATGCATGCCATGGGACCGAATGTGGCCGGTGTGATTGGCTCAGCCGTGGCTGCAGGTGTGTTGTTGGGATTCTTAAGTTGATGTAATTGATAATAGGAAGATATCCGAAAAATCCCTTGTTCCTGATATCATTCTTTGGGAACAAGGGATTTTTGCTGTATTCAGAGTAAATGGCGTTCGGCAAAATATTTCCATAAGGGAGCAGCCATCGTGGCTTGTTTAATAAGATCGCCAGTTAAAAGCGCACGTACCTCCTCAGTTGATAAGAGATGAATACTGATGTCTTCGGTTTCTTCAAGATGTTGTTCGGAAACCTTTTCTACATCGGTGGCCAGAAAACAATGACAAAGGTTGGTCATCGTAGTGGCATTGGCAGAAATAGTCATAAAATGTTCCCAATGGCCGTTTCCATAACCCGTCTCTTCATAGAGTTCCCGTTTGGCCGCTTCTAATGGTGTTTCTTCCTTTTCGCATATACCGGCACATATTTCGTATCCTGTCCATTGCAGACCGTGACGATATTGACGTTCCATCAGAAATTGGCCGTCTTTGGTAAGTGCGATGACATTAACCCAGTCGGGATATTCCAATATGTAGTATTCTTCGTTTTCGATACCGTTTGGCATTCTGATATGGTCGCGGCGGGCTGTAAGCCATGGTCGTTTTATAAGATATTCACTGTGAATGATACGCCATGATTTGTCATCGTGATTCATGTCTTTATTTGAATATTGGGGTTTTGTGATTGAAAATGTACGTCTTAATACAAAAGTATGAATTTATTTTGAATATCGTTTCGCTGTAAGCCGGTTTTATGCCAATAAGAAGAACTCATAAAAGTTGTATGGTGAAACAGGAAATGGAAACATGTCGGTCGATAGGCAGATTTTTATATTATGTCAGACCGGATATTTCTGTGGGCAGAGGTATTTTATTAAATCAAAAAGGTTATCTTTGTAATTCATTTAATCACATCTAACTTAATTATTATATATGAAAAACAATCTTTTTAACCGATCAGGTATTTGGGGTATTATTTTAGCCGTATTATGGCCTGTTGCCGCCCATGCAGGGAATGATGACAGTAACTTGAAGCTTAAGTACAATCGTCCGGCTACTTATTTTGAGGAAGCCTTGGTCATCGGTAATGGAACCATGGGGGCGATAGTTTATGGCGGTCAGGATAAGGATGTCATTTCACTTAATGACATCACTTTGTGGACTGGAGAACCGGATCGTGAGGTCACTACACCGGACGCATATAAGGCCATTCCGGAAATTCGGGCCTTATTGGAAAAGGAGGATTACAGGGCTGCTGACCGAACGCAGAGAAAGGTACAGGGACATTATAGTGAGAATTATCAACCATTGGGGCGTTTGAACATCACTTACCTGGGACGGTCAGCTTCCGTGAAGAATTATGAGCGTGTTCTGGATATCAGTCAGGCTATAGCCAAAACGACCTATGAGGTAGGAGAAAAACCGTTTGAATGTGATTATTTTGCATCTGCACCGGATTCGGTGATCGTTTTAAGAATACGGTCGGAAGAAGAAGGAGGAATTAAAGCAATTTTGTCTTTTGATTCCCAATTGCCACATTCCGTGCAGGCCGGTGGAAATGAAATCTCTGCTGAAGGTTATGCGGCATATCATTCTTATCCCTCCTATTATAATGAAGTCGGTAACAAACATTTGTATGATCCGGATCGGGGCGTTCATTTCAGAACATTGATCCGTGTTTCCGTATCAGACGGGAGCGTCAAAAGCTATGCCTCGGGAGAACTGAAGTTAGACGGTGTGCACGAAGCTTTGATTCTGGTTGCCAATGTGACTAGTTTTAACGGGTTTGATAAAGATCCGGTTCGTGAAGGACGTGATTACCGTAAAAAGGTGGAGCGGCGGATGGAGCAGGCTTCAAAAAAGGAATATGCGGAATTGCGCGATAACCATGTATCGGATTATCAATCATTCTTTAATCGAGTGAAGTTGGATCTTGGTCAGACGGCTTCGGAAATATCCGCATTGCCTACAGATGAACAATTGTTGCGTTATACGGACGAATCCCAGTCTAATCCGGAACTTGAAGCTTTGTATTTCCAATATGGACGTTATTTGTTGATTTCATGTTCACGTACTCCGGGTGTTCCTGCCAATCTTCAAGGTTTGTGGAACGAACAACTGTTGCCGCCATGGAGCTGTAATTATACCAGCAATATCAATGTGGAAGAGAATTATTGGGCTGCAGAAACGGCTAATTTGAGTGAGATGCACAGACCTCTAATGGATTTTATAGCTAATCTCAGTCAGACAGGACAGGTTACGGCAAAGGCTTATTACGGTGTGGAGAAAGGATGGTGTCTGGGGCAGAACACGGATATCTGGGCCATGACATGTCCGGTCGGTTTACACGTCGGTGATCCCAGTTGGGCCTGTTGGACAATGGGTGGAGCGTGGTTGTCTACCCATATCTGGGAACACTTCCTTTTTACGCAAGATCGGGATTTTCTGAGAAAATATTATCCAGCCTTGAAAGGAGCAGCAGATTTCTGTCTTAACTGGCTGATCGAAAAGGATGGTTATCTTATTACTTCTCCGGGAACTTCGCCTGAAAATAAATTTATGACTCCTGATGGTTATGCCGGTGCTACTTCTTATGGATGTACTGCCGATTTGGCCATAACAAGGGAATGCCTTACTGATGCCGTTAAGGCCGCAGAGATTCTTAATACGGACAAGGATTTTCGGAAACAAGCCAAAAAGGCCCTGGCGCGCATCTTGCCTTATCGGGTTGGTGAAAACGGAAATCTGCAGGAGTGGTATCATGACTGGAAGGATCAGGATCCCAAGCACCGTCATCAATCACATTTGTTTGGACTCTATCCGGGGCATCATCTGACGTTGGACAAAACACCCGATCTGGCAAAGGCTTGTGCACGTACGCTGGAGATTAAGGGAGATGAAACAACGGGATGGAGTACAGGATGGCGGGTTAACTTGTTTGCCAGGTTGCATGATGCAGAAAATGCTTATCATATTTACCGTCGTTTATTGCGTTATATCAGTCCGGATGCTTATCAGGGGCCGGATGCCCGTCGTGGCGGTGGAACTTATCCCAATTTGCTGGATGCCCATTCTCCATTTCAGATTGACGGTAACTTTGGAGGATGTGCGGGGGTAATAGAAATGCTGATGCAGTCTACGGAACAGACCGTGACTCTCTTGCCTGCGCTGCCGGTTCAATGGAAAGACGGAAGTGTGAAGGGGATTTGTGCCCGTGGTGGCTTCGTGATAGATATGGAGTGGAAGGACAGTCAGGTGGTGGCGTTGACCGTTTATTCCCGTAAGGGTGGCAAAACGACTTTCTGTTATAATGGCCGTAAAAAGACCGTTAGGATGAAAGAAGGTGAACAGATCAAGTTACTTTAATTGTATTGGTTATGATAAACAAGAGAATAGCATTTTGTCTTCTGGCTGTTTTGCTGGCTGGAAGATCGGTGAAAGGACAGGTTAATCCTTTCGGTAATCCCTTGGTACCCGATATGATTGCGGATGCGAGCATACAGGAAATTGACGGCATGTTTTATTGTTATGCCACTACCGATGGCTATGGTCGTGGCTTGGAAACATCCGGCCCGCCTGTGGTATGGAAATCAAAGGATTTCTTGAATTGGAGTTTTGACGGAATTTATTTTCCGTCAGCTGCCAATGAGAAATACTGGGCGCCGAGCAAGGTTGTGCAGGCTAATGGAAAATATTATATTTATCCAACGATTAACGGCTATATGTATCCTGCGGTGAGCGATAGTCCGGACGGACCGTTCCGTCTGGCCCGTGGCAAGGATGAATTCTTGAAACCCTATACTTCAGGCTCAACCCTGTTGCAGACCAAAGACCCTTCCGGCATTGATGCAGAGGTCTTTATTGACGATGACGGTGAGGCTTATGTCTTTTGGGGACGTCGGCATGTGGCCAGACTAAAGAAGGACATGATGACGGTAGATTCGGTGATTAATGTCGTTCCTACGCCGCGTGGAGGATACTCCGAGGGACCAATCTTTTTTAAGCGAAAAGGGATATATTATTATTTGTATACTTTGGGAGGTAATGAGAAATACCAGTATGCTTATGTGATGAGTGAGGTCTCTCCCATGGGACCTTATAAGAATCCGGAACATGATATTGTTTCTACAACTGATTATGAACAAGGTGTATTCGGACCAGGCCATGGCTGTGTATTTAATGTGAATGGTACGGATGACTATTATTTTGCTTATCTGGAGTTCAGCCGTCGTGGTACGAACCGCCAGACTTACGTGAACAAACTGGAATTTAATGAAGATGGCACTATTAAGCCAGTGAAGTTAGATTTGGACGGTGTGGGAGCCTTACGTCGTGTAAAAGGGAAAAAGAAGCTGGATATAGATTCTGTTTATGCTTCAAGTGTATCTCTTCCGTTGGCGATTAAGCCGATCAAGGATACTTTGTGCCGTCGTACGGAGTATTTTGTACCGGATTTTGTGATTGACGGTTCGAATGGTTCACGTTGGATGGCCGATCCGGCGGATACGGATGCATGGATTGTAGCTGATTTGGGCAGAAAAAGAAAGATCCGACAGAGTGAGATCTTTTTTGTGCGTCCGACTGCCGGCCATGCTTACTGTCTGGAAGGTTCTGTTGACGGCGAGCATTGGCAGGTGTGCGGGGGACATGACGATTTGCGGGTTTGTTCGCCGCATACAGATTCTGTCAATCAAAAATTTCGTTTTTTGAGGATCCGCTTCAAGGAAGGTATACAGGGTATTTGGGAATGGAATCTGTATTAGAGTCTCGAATTAAATTGCACTGAATGAAATCTTTTTTTATTCCAATTGTCTGTCTCATTGTGAGCCTGGTTTCTTATGCCCAACAACCTCAGTGGGGAAACTGGGCTCAGTGGGGGGACCAGCATGACGGTACCTATATGAATCCGATTATCCCCTCCGATTATAGTGATATAGACTGTATAAGGGTGGGCGAGGATTATTATGCGATATCTTCAACCTTCCAGTTTTCGCCCGGAATGACCTTGTTACATTCACGTGATCTGGTTAACTGGGAAATAACAGGGAATATCATCACAGATCTGACGCAGATCTCTGAGAGCCTGAACTGGACGAAAATGGAACGTTATGGACGCGGTGTCTGGGCTGGTACGTTACGTTATCATGATGGCCGGTTTTATTTGTTCTTCGGAACACCCGATGAAGGTTATTTCATGACTTCAGCTTCACGACCGGAAGGACCGTGGGAACCTTTGACGTGCCTGTTGTCCGAACCGGGCTGGGATGATTGTACAGTGATGTGGGACGATAACGGTGAGGCGTGTTTTGTCGGTACGCATTTTGCGGATGGATATAAGACTTATCAGTTCCGGATGTCTTCAGACGGCAAGAAGATAGACCGGCAGTCTGCGAGAGTCATTAATTCGGGGAGTGGACGTGAAGCCAACAAGTTAATCAAGAAAGGCCGGTGGTATTATCTGATATTCAGTGAACATCAGGCAGGTAAAGGACGGTATGTGATGGCGAAACGTGCAAGGAAGATGTTTGGAGATTATAAAGAGGAAAAACAGTTGGCGTTGCCTTCACGTGATGCCATGGAACCTAATCAGGGTGGTATTGTTGAAGGTAAGGACGGACAATGGTACTTTTTGACGCATCATGGAACGGGTGACTGGAGCGGTCGTATAGTCAGTCTTTTACCTGTCACATGGTCAGAAGAATGGCCGATCATAGGAGAAGTTCTGCCTCAGAATATCGGTACAATGGTTTGGCAGGGAAACATGCCTTCATCGGATGGTGCGGAACTTTTTATCCGTAAAAGTGATGATTTTGACGGGGATGGCATTGCACCGCAATGGCAATGGAATTATCAACCAAGAAAGGAAATGTATTCGTTATCGGAACGGCCCGGATGGTTGAGGCTTAAGGCTTTCCTTCCATTAAAATCAGATCAGTTAATGTATGCCGGTAATACGTTGACACAAAGAAGTTTCAGAAAACCGATAAATAAAGTTATTGTTAAACTGGATGTTTCGGCCATGGAGAATGGTGTGAGGTGTGGCTTGTGCCATTTCTCCGGACAGCATGCAGCGGTAGGCATTGTGATGGATGCCGGTCGGCGTTATATGGAATCCCGCATGAACAATCAGGTACGGAGAGATACGTTGTTGCAAACCCGATTTGTCTGGCTCAAATCCGAGTGGGGGCTGGATGGCCTGTCTCATTTCAGTTATAGCATTGATGGAGAATATTACAGGCCGATAGGAGAACCTTATCAAATGGTTTGGGGGCATTATCGGGGAGACCGTATAGGTATCTATTGTTTTAATAATGAACGTGAGAGTGGCTATGTGGATATAGATTATTTCCATTACGAATAATCCGGTGTACACTTGCATGGGGGCAGATTCTTAAGAAAAGCGACAGAGCGTCATGGATTCTTAAAAATAAAGGTGCGTGATGATGATTATCGGAATAATCCTTTATATTTGCAGATAAAAAAAGTAGACGATGAATCAGAAACGCGTATTGGTCGGCATGTCCGGCGGAATAGACAGCTCTGCGGTATGCCTGATGTTGCAGGAACAGGGATATGAAGTGGTTGGAGTAACAATGCGGGTCTGGGATCTTCCGGCACAGTTCAGTGAGCCGGACCAGATATATCCTGATTTTATTCAGGAAGCCAAAGCCTTGGCGGCTCGTTTAGGTATAGAACATCATGTCGCTGATGAACGGGATGCCTTCCGTAAAGTGGTTGTGCAGAACTTTATCGATGAATATCTGGACGGACGTACGCCTAATCCTTGTGTCATGTGCAATCCGATGTTTAAGTTCAGAATGTTGACAGAATGGGCTGACAAGTTAGACTGTGCCTATATAGCAACGGGACATTATGTTCGGGTTAAGCAGGAAGACAGCCGTTATTTTATTTACTGTGGAAAAGATACAAGAAAAGATCAGTCTTATTTTTTATGGAGGTTGGGTCAGTCTGTGCTTGCACGTTGTCTGTTTCCGTTGGGAGAATTGACAAAGAACGAAGTACGCGATTATCTGGTTCGTAAAGGATTTGAGTTCAAGGCACGCCAGAGTGAGTCAATGGAGGTCTGCTTTATAGATAAGGATTATCGTGATTTCCTTCGCGAACAGGTGCCAGATATTGATAAACGTATCGGCGATGGAAAATTTGTAGATATTCAGGGACGTACAATAGGCACACATAAAGGTTTTCCTTATTATACCGTAGGACAGCGTAAAGGACTTGGCATAGCGTTGGGTAAACCTGCTTTTGTCCTGCGGCTTAATGCCGCAAAAAATACGGTTATGTTAGGAGATGCGGAGCAGTTGCGGACTACTGACATGCTGTTGGCTAATGCCGTGATAGTGGATGAAAAGGCATTGTTTGAAAATGAAGTGGCGGTTCGCATACGTTACAGGAGCACCCCGATACCCTGTAGGGTGAAGCGGGTGAAAAATCTTTTTCCGGAGGAAAATAAAGGAAGCGATGAATGTTTGCTGGTACATTTTGGAGAAGCAGCCTCTGCTGTTACACCTGGACAGTCAGCCGTATTTTATATCGGTGAAAAGCTGATCGGCGGTGCTATGATTATTTCTCAAAAAGGGTTGTCAGCTTACTTGGCAGGTTTGGCAGAATAGAAAACGGAGAAGTATGGTTTCGCAGTTGACATTATATGAATTGAACAATCTCGTCCGCGGGACAGTTGAAGGCTCGCTGACTGATGACTATTGGATTCAGGCTGAATTGAGTGAAGTCCGGGAAGGTTATAATGGCCACTGCTATTTGGAGCTGATAGAGAAAGACAGTGCAGGCCGTCAGTTGATAGCCAAAGCCAGAGGAATGATATGGCATACCACATACTGTCTTTTAAAACCTTATTTTGAAAGAGAAACGGGACAGTTGTTTGCAGCAGGGATTAAGGTCCTGGTTCAGGTTAGCGTAACTTTTCATGAGTTGTACGGTTATTCACTTATAGTGAAAGATATTGATCCGTCTTATACGATAGGTGATATGGCGCGTCGGCGAAAGGAAATCCTGCAACAGTTGGAAAAGGAAGGTATACTGAACGACAACAAAGACCTGTCTTTCCCGTTGTTGGCCAATCGGATTGCTGTGATTTCTTCTGCCACGGCAGCTGGTTATGGTGATTTCTGTCATCAGCTTTATCAGAATGAATACCGGTTGAAATTCAAGGTCGGATTGTTTCCTGCTGTAATGCAGGGTGAGAAAGTCGAGCAATCAGTGCTTGCTGCATTGGATGCCATACTGGCACAGTGTGATGAGTGGGATGTTGTAGTGATTATCAGGGGAGGAGGTGCGACCAGTGACCTGTCGGGCTTCGATACCTATTTACTGGCAGCAGCTTGTGCGCAGTTTCCATTGCCGGTTATTACCGGTATTGGGCATGAGCGGGATGATACCGTATTGGATATGGTCGCTCACACCCGTGTGAAAACCCCTACAGCGGCAGCGGCCCTGATCGTATCCCATCAGTTGGGAACGGCTTCCCGGCTTGAGGATTTGTGTAACCGGATAAGTCGGGATGCGCAAAACCGTATGCAGGTGGAGCGTGAACGTATGGAATGTTTATTGATAAGGTTGCCTTTGGCCTTTACCCGTATGCGGTCTGAAGGCGAGCATCGTTTGGAAGCTTATTCTTCCCGTTTGCAACATGCGGTCATTTATCGTACGGAGAAGGAACGGCATCGGCTTCAACTATATGCCGGCCGGTTAGAGCAGAAATGGCCGGTTATGCTGGAACGGGAGAAATTCCGTTTGCAATTGTTGAAACAACGTTGTGAGGCGGCTGATCCGGCACTTTTGCTTAAACGGGGTTACAGTATGACTTATAAGGGGAAAATGCTGGTGAGAGACGCATCCCAGTTAAATAAAGGAGACGAATTGGTGACTGTATTGGAAAACGGTACCGTTCGGTCTATTGTGAAATAAATAAAGTTCAAGAAATGAAAAAGAGCACACTGACCTATGAAGAGGCTATGTCCCAACTGGAAGAACTGGTTCGTCAAGTGGAGAATAACGAGCAGGGAATAGATAAACTGGCAGATCAATTGAAAAAAGCACAGCAACTCATTGCTTTCTGCAAAGACAAGCTTTATGCTACGGATGAAGAAATACAGAAAATTCTCAAAAATGGGGAAAAAGAGTGATAAATTGAAATATTTTTCAGCCATTTTGCATTTTATATTCATTTTTTGTATAAATTTGTCTTCATAATGTAAGATACAAAAAATCTAAAGTGATGAAAGAAATAGACTGGTCGAATCTGTCCTTCGGCTATATGCCGACCGACTATAACGTACGTTGCTATTATCGTAACGGTGCGTGGGGAGAAATTGAAGTGTGTTCGGAAGCTACTATCAACATCCACATGGCTGCTACCTGTTTGCATTACGGACAGGAAGCTTTTGAAGGATTGAAGGCCTACAGATGTCCGGATGGTAAGGTGCGTGTATTCCGTATGGATGAGAATGCAGCCCGTTTGCAAAGTACTTGCCGTGGAATTCTGATGCCGGAATTGCCGACCGAACGTTTTGAGGAGATGGTTCGTAAGGTTGTTCGTCTGAATGAACGTTTCATTCCCCCTTATGAAAGCGGGGCTACTCTGTATATCCGCCCGTTGTTGATTGGTACAGGTGCGCAGGTAGGTGTTCATCCGGCCAACGAATATCTTTTTGTGATATTTGTGACTCCGGTAGGTCCGTATTTCAAAGGTGGTTTTGCTACAAATCCCTATGTCATTATCCGTGAGTATGACCGTTCCGCTCCTTTGGGAACCGGTATCTATAAGGTAGGCGGTAATTATGCTGCCAGTCTGCGTGCCAATAAGATGGCTCACGATTTGGGATATTCCTGTGAGTTTTATCTGGACGCCAAAGAAAAGAAGTATATCGATGAGTGTGGTGCTGCCAATTTCTTTGGTATCAAGGATAATACTTATGTCACACCAAAATCCACTTCCATTCTGCCGTCTATCACCAACAAGAGTCTGATGCAGTTGGCTGAGGATATGGGTATGAAGGTAGAACAGCGTCAGATTCCGGAAGAAGAACTTTCTACGTTTGAAGAAGCCGGAGCCTGTGGTACGGCTGCGGTAATCAGCCCGATAGAACGCATTGATGATCTGGAGAACAAGAAGAGTTATGTGATCAGCAAGGATGGCAAGCCAGGCCCTGTTTGCACAAAGCTTTATCATCATTTGCGTAATATCCAGTACGGTATTGAACCGGATGTGCACGGATGGACTCAAGTTGTTATAGAATAAGCCGTTAGATTTAACCTTTTAAAAACAGATGCCATGATAAGAGAAGCAAGTGCATTGAGAGCAGCTGCCCGTCAGTCCCTGAATGGAAATTGGGGCGGTGCTGTGGTAGTGACTTTGTTCTACCTGTTGGTTTATGCTGGAGTACCGGCCGCATTTAGTATTTTTGAAGAAGTCTATCATATTTCTTTGGGCTTTTTCGGTAATGTTCTGCAGGTGCTGCTGATGCCTATAGCTTTCGGATATGCAGTCATTTATCTCACGCTTGTACGTACGGGAAAGGAATGTAAGATTCAGGATCTGTTTGAGGGATTTCTGGATTATACACGCATTTGGGGTACGCAAATATTGATGGGATTGTATATCATGTTGTGGACTTTGCTGTTTATTATTCCAGGCATCATTAAAAGCTATTCCTACAGTCTGACCAGCTATATACTGAAGGATGAACCGGAGCTGAAGTTTAATGCAGCCATAGAGCGGAGCATGGATATGATGAACGGACATAAGTTTGATTTGTTTTATCTTCATCTGACATTTATCGGCTGGGGAATACTTTCTTTGCTGACGTTGGGTATCGGCTTCTTGTGGCTTAATCCTTATATGATGACAGCTCAGGCTCAGTTTTACGAGGATGTAAAGGCGGAATATCAGGAGCGTCTGGGGCAGCAACCGGTTGAAAAAGCCTAAGGCTTTTACTCTTACATAAAGTAAGGCCAATAAACAGGATATATAGGGCATGGCAGGAATTGGATTTTCCTCGCTATGCCTTTTTTGCTGTGTTTCAACAAAGCATTCCTTTACGGAAGAATCCCGATTGGCATTCATGTGTATGCAAAAGCGGTTATTTGAATTTGAGTATGCGGATTTCAGAGATTTTTCGTATTTTTGCAGATAAGACAAATATCAGTAAATATCTATGGGAAAAGGAAAGTTAGCGAAGTTTGCCGATATGGCCAGTTATCCTCATGTGTTTGAATATCCGTTTTCGGTAGCGGAACAGGTGCCGTTCGAGATGCAAGGTCGCTGGCATGCCGATTTTTTTAAAAATGATCATCCCATTGTGCTGGAGCTAGGATGTGGACGCGGTGAGTATACCGTCGGTTTGGCTCGTCTTTATCCGGACAAGAATTTTATTGGAGTGGACATCAAGGGTGCACGGATGTGGACCGGTGCGACGCAGGCTCTTCACGAGGGACTGCCCAATGTGGCATTTCTCAGAACCAATATAGAGATTATCGAACGGTTTTTTGCGCCAGGTGAAGTCAGTGAGATCTGGCTGACTTTCAGTGATCCGCAGATGAAAAAGGCAACCAAGCGCTTGACTTCAACCTATTTTATGAATCGTTATCGTCAGTTTCTGATCAATGAAGGATTAGTCCATTTGAAGACAGATTCGAATTTCCTGTTTACCTATACGACTTATATGGTGGAACGGAATCATTTGCCGGTAGAGTTTTCCACAACGGATCTTTACCATAGCGTGCTTGCCGAACATCCGGATACGGAAGAATCCCGTATACTGGGCATACAGACCTATTATGAACAGCAATGGATTGACCGGGGCCTGAATATCAAGTACCTTCGTTTCAGACTACCGCAGCAGGGCGTTTTGGAGGAACCGGATGTGGAGATCGAATTGGATGATTATCGCAGTTACAATCGGAGTAAGCGTAGCGGACTGGCTACAAGTAAATAATAAGTAGAAAAACAATAAAAACAACAGAAGATGACATTATATCCCAAAATGATTATGGACGCGCTGGCTACAGTGCGTTATCCCGGTACCGGAAAAAACATCGTAGAGGCCGGTATGGTAGAAGATGATCTGCGTATAAGTGGTTTGCATGTCAGTTTTTCTTTGATATTCGACAAGCCTACAGATCCATTTCTGAAATCCATTATAAAGGCTTCTGAAGCTGCTATCCATGCTTATGTCGGCAAGGAAGTGGAAGTGGAAATCAAGACGAAGACCCTTCAGGCTCCCCGGCCGGAAGTAGGAAAGTTGCTTCCGGGAGTGAAGAATATTATTGCCGTATCATCCGGTAAGGGAGGTGTTGGTAAATCTACGATTGCGGCCAATCTGGCTGTAGCCTTGGCCAAACTGGGTTACAAGGTCGGTTTGCTTGATACGGACATTTTCGGACCGAGTATGCCCAAAATGTTCCGGGTAGAGGATGCACATCCTTACGCGGAGCGGATAGAAGGCCGTGATCTGATAGTGCCTATCGAGAGCTATGGCATCAAAATGCTTTCAATAGGTTTCTTTGTCAATCCGGATCAGGCTACGTTATGGCGTGGAGCTATGGCCTGCAATGCCCTGAAACAGTTGATTGGAGATGCCTATTGGGGAGATCTGGATTATTTTATCCTGGATACCCCTCCGGGAACAAGCGATATTCATCTTACCCTTGTGCAGACATTGCCGATTACTGGGGCGGTGATAGTAAGTACGCCTCAGAAAGTGGCTTTGGCCGATGCCCGTAAGGGAATCAACATGTATCAGAATGAGAAAGTCAATGTGCCTATACTTGGTCTGGTAGAGAATATGGCATGGTTTACTCCGGCCGAATTGCCGGATCATAAGTATTATCTGTTTGGCAAGGAAGGTGTGAAGCATCTTTCAGAGGAAATGCATGTGCCTTTGTTGGGACAGATTCCTATTGTGCAGAGTATTTGTGAAAATGGTGACAAGGGAACTCCAGAAGCTTTGAACGATGACAGTCTGATGGGACGTGCCTTTATGGATTTTGCCCGTCGTGTGGTAGAGGAAACAGACCGTCGGAATGCAGAACAGGCTCCAACTCATATTGTCGAAGTGAAAAAATAATAATCAAGTTTATATCCAGTCCGATTGGATGTAAAGCTGTAAAGGACTGAAACGATAACTCATTTCCGGATCTGTATGAAGCCTCAGGCGCATTCATACCGGTCCGGTTTTTTAGAATCAGGAAAAAGGTCGGTAAGGATTATTGTGGGATACTGACGCGAGGTAAATGATAAGGTAGAAAGGACTAATAATGGCAAAAGAAGAGAATGCACGACAGATTGTCGGTAATATGGATTGGGACGGACTGCACGGCCGTCAGCTTTACTATGCTGTGACAGCCATATTTTCGGGCTTGTTTTTGTCCGTCATTGACGGTACGATCTGTAATGTGGCTCTGCCGAGCATAGCCAAGGAACTGGCAGTGTCTTCTTCGGATTCCGTATGGATCGTGAATGCATTTCAGTTGGTGATAGTGATGGTCTTGTTGCCATTTTCTTCCTTAGGCGAACTCTATGGATTCAGGAAGATATACCTGTCCGGGCTTGTTTTCTTTACTTTCGGGTCATTCTGTTGTGCCATGTCGTGGTCACTGCCTACGCTGGTCGTTTCCCGTATGTTTCAAGGGGTGGGGGCTGCGATGGTGATGAGTGTGAACGGGTCACTGGTACGACTGATTTACCCCCGGCGCCATCTGACAAAAGGTTTCGGGCTTAACGCTACAGTGGTGGCGTTGGCATCCGTAGCAGGTCCTACGCTTTCTGCTGCTATATTGTCGGTAGCTTCCTGGCCGTGGCTTTTTGCAATTAACCTGCCGGTTGGTGTGTTGACCTTTCTTTTAGCCCGCAAATATTTGCCTGACAATGCCGTCAAAATTGTCGGAAACCGTTTCGACTGGCGTTCGGCATGTCTTAATGCCGCCACGTTCGGTCTGTTGATCGGGTGTGTTGAGGCTTTTTCTCATGGAATCCGTCCTTTGTGGATTGCTCTGTTGTTCGTGCTGTTGGTTATAGCCGGAACGTGGTATGTCAGATCGCAGTTGAAGCAGACTTATCCGATGTTGCCGTTTGATTTGTTGCGCATACCGGTCTTTTCTTTGTCTGTAGCGACAAGCATTGTTTCATTTATGGCTCAGATGCTGGCCATGATTGCCTTGCCGTTCATGTTCCATGTCACGTTTGGTATGAATGCCGTGGAAACCGGATTGTTGATGACGGCGTGGCCGTTGGTGATTGTTTTTGTCAGCCCGGTAGCCGGTATACTGGCAGCCAGAATACATCCTGGAATTTTAGGAGGTGTGGGCTTGTTCATTATGAGTATAGGCTGTTTTTCATTGTCTTGGATTCCTCTTGATGCCACGTATTTCCAAATAGTATGGAGGTTAATGCTTTGCGGATTGGGATTCGGACTGTTTCAGTCGCCCAACAATCATTTGATTTTGACTTCTGCGCCGGCTTATCGTAGTGGCGGAGCCAGTGGCATGCAGGCTATGGCCCGGTTGATAGGTCAGACTTCAGGAGCGGCATTGGTGGCTCTGCTGTTTCATTTCGGAGGAGACGGAGCTTCTCATGAAGCGATGCTGCTGGCTGCCATCATGACACTGTGCGGAAGTATGGTGTCGTGTTTGCGTTCAAGGGTTTAACCTTATTCTTCAGTATCTGTGTGAGTGGCAACAATCAGTTGACAGTTTTCCGGATTAGGGATTTATATGATAAAAAAGTGTATTTTTATTGCTTCTTGAAGTCCTTGATGATGCCCTGACAAATCCATTCAGCAAGAGCCTGACGGTTGCTTTCCAGAATCAGCCGTTTGCGGTCCTTTTCATTTTGCAGGTTGCCGAGTTCCAGAAATACACCCGGAGGATTGGAATTCTTGAGTACATACAGATTGCGTGCACTTACTGTGCCGCTGAATCCCCGATTGGGCTGATGCTTGTCATATTTGTGTTCAAATGTCTGGTGTATGTTTTCTGCCAGTCGTCTGCCATATTTGCTTCCTTCATGATGATAGAAGAAGACGTCTACCTGATCCGAGCGTCCGCGACTGTCTACGTGGATAAATATGGCCCGTTTATAACGTGATTTGTCTTTATAGGTCAAATTATTGATTTTCCTGCATCTTTGTTGAAGTCGGGCAACCTGATCCAAAGGTATGGGATCACCCATACAGGTTTCTCGCTTGCTGTTGTCAAGATATCTGTCGTTGCGGATGCCGTCCTTGGCGTCTTGTATGATGAAATGTACCTTGGCACCATGCGACAAAAGACAGCGTCCCAGGCGGAGGATAATGTCATAAGCATATTCATCTTCGTGTAATTCGCGTTTGCCAACCTTGCTGATTGCACCGGGATCCGGTCCGCCGTGTCCGCTGACCAGATAGAAGCATGCCCCTTCCAGTTTGCGGGAAGTGATCCTGACGTTTTCATATCTGGAACCCAACAGAGGTTCGTTTACGGTAGACGATTTTTTCTTGTTACTGGAAGTCCTGTCATTGCTACTCCGGCTTGCTCCCTCAGGCAGCAAATAAGTTTTGCCGAGGATCAGACCGCCGTCCTTGGTGAATTTGTTTTTGTTTAGGCGAATAAATTCCTTGCGTAGTTTGGGAGTATTGCAATGGTATCTTTGCAGAAAAGTGGTGATGCCATCCCCGTCTTTGGGCTTGGCCCGTTCCTGTGCCTGCAGCGTGATTTGGCTACAGCACAATAACACTATAATGGTAAGTAAGATTTTCCAGATTCTCATACTTGCAAATATACTAAAAAAAAGTGTCTGAAAGGTATAAATTACACTTTTTTATATGGAATCGTTTTTTTGTTTGGCCTTGTTTTTCAACTTGATAGTCCGATTGCTTGATGAAAGATAAACGTGTGTGATGCTAACAAAAGAGGGAATGTCAGAGTGAGTGTAAAAAGAAAATCCCCAGTCTGTTTTTATTCAGAAGGGGATTTTTCCTTGAAAAAAAATTATAAAGATAAAGTTTATTTCATGTCCAGATATTCAATCTTGTCCATATCGCCATAATCGAGGTTTTCACCGGCCATACCCCAGATGAACATGTAGTTGCTGGTTCCGGCTGCTGCATGAATAGACCATTCTGGTGACATGATGGCCTGTTCGTTATGCAACCATACAAGACGTTCTTCCTGAGGCTCACCCATCAGATGGCAGATAGCATTACCTTCCGGTACGTTGAAATAGAAATAAGCTTCGATACGACGGCTGTGTGTATGAGCCGGCATGGTGTTCCATACGCTACCGGGTTTCAGCTCTGTCAATCCCATTTGCAACTGGCAGGTACCGCCATTCTTGGCTTTCTCGAGTACAGGCTTGATCATCAGCTGATTGATGACGCGGTCGTTGCTTTCTTCCATTTTTCCGGCTTTCAGCTGGTTGGCCTGAGTTGCTTTCTTGTTGTCTGGATTGCAGCTCAGCAACTGAGTAGCGTAGCTGCGGTGAGCGGTAGCCGAGTTAATATAGAACTTGGCCGGTTTTGAAGCATCGGTACTTTTGAAAGTAACGTCCTTGTTTCCGCTGCCGACATAGAGTGCATCCTTGAATCCCAGTTTATATTCTTTGCCGTCTACTGTTACAATACCTTCTCCACCGATATTGATGACACCCAATTCACGGGCAAAGAGGAAATAAGGCGCTTTAAGCGGATCAATGGTTTCCAGCTTCAGTGTCTTGTTTACTGGCATGGCTCCACCGAAGATAAAGCGGTCATACATGGAGTAAGTTACGTTGATTTCATCGGCTACCATAACTTTTTCCATCACGAATGCCTCACGCAGACGTTGAGTATCGTACGTTTTGACGTCAAGTGGATTGCAGGCTAATTGCATCTTGTAATTGACCTGAGAATAACCCGTCAAGGCTGCAAATCCCAGACACATGGCTAAAACAATTCTTTTCATAAACATAAGTAATTTTAATATAATGATAGGATAATGTTGTTCGTTTTATGTATGTTACGACATTTTACCATTTATGTTTTTTGATGGCATTACGGTTCCATAACATCAGTCCAAGAGTACATACGATCAGTACCAACGGACCGACGATGCGTATGCTGTGGGTGAGATGGAAGATAACCCATGCCAATGGACTTGATGCAAAGTCGAGTGCACCACCTTCGAAGCCCTCAGGAATCTGCACCGCTGTATCCTTGGTGATGGCAAATACGTCTTTTGCTGCACTTGTGAAATAAGGTGCCAGATTGGTAACAAAGTAAAGTCCGATTACCATCATGACCAGACCGATGATGAATGTTTTCAGAACGTTTCCTTTTGTGATGGGAAGTATCAGTGGGAATACGTAGAACATACCGGCCAATGAAGCCAATGGTAAGAACTGGTTACCAGGAAGAACTACTGCCAAAAACAAGGTGACCGGGATCAGAAGCAATGAAACAACCAAAGTTGCCGGATGGCCGATGACCAATGCAGGACTCATACCAATATGCAGACCGGCATTTTCTCCAAATTTTTTGGCAATGATCTGACGGGTTGCATCAGAAATCGGACGCAATCCTTCAATGAACAGACTGGTAATACGTGGGATAAGTTCCATGACAGCTCCCATCTTGATACCTAATCCCAATATGCCGGGAATGCCGTCCACCAGTTCCTGGCTGTTCTTGCAGGCTAATGCGCCGATACCGCAACCAACCAGTACACCGAGGAACAGAGGTTCACCCAAAAGTCCGAATTTCTTTTTCATTCCTTCCGCATCGATATTCAGTTTGTCAAAACCGGGAATAAGATCCAAAATCTTATTGATAATCAAGGCAAACGGAACAAAACCCTGACAGAAAGGCTGCGGAATGGAGATTCCGTCCATCTTGTCATAGAACTTCTGGAATTTGGGAGCCGTATAATCTGCCAGAACCAATGTGAGGATATAACAGATGATGGCAGCGAAGAATCCCCATGCGATATTGTCCATCGTATAATATACCATGGCGCCGATAAAGGCGAAATGCCAATAGTTCCATAAGTCGATGTTGACAGTTTTGGTAGTCTTGGTCAGCAGCATGACAATATTGACAGCGAGGCAGACCGGAATGATAAAGGCACCTACTGAAGTGTTGTAGGCTACTGCCGCAGCGGCCGGCCATCCCATATCGAAAACCTCAAGGTTAAGTTCGTAAATTTCTACTACCTTTGACAGGGCCGGACTCAGACTGGTGGTTAATAAGGCGGTGATCACGGAAAGACCGACGAAACCGACTCCGACGTAAAGACCGCTTTGCAGCGCTTTGCTGAATTTGATTTTAATACACACACCCAGTATCGTAAAGATAATAGGCATCATGACTGCGGCGCCAAGGCCGATAATGTAACTGAATACAGCCTCCATACTTTTGTTTTTCTTAGTGTTAACTCTTTTTGGAAATTTTTGGCGAAGTTACTCAAAATAATTGGTAACGCAAACAATTAAGAAAGAAAACTGTTTTTTTTGTAGTAAAAAAGGCTGACCGGATTATCTTCCGGACAGCCTGGAACTTTGATTCGAAGAAAGATTTAAATAAAACATTCTGGTTCACGGCGCGCACTGAAATTCTGGTAGAGATAAGCCGTAAACGGTGTATCGAAAGTGCGGGCTCCTACCGGACAGAATTTGACACAGGCACAACACTTGCTGCAACGGTTGGCATCAGTCGTCGATATGCCGTCTTTTATTTCTATAGCTCCTGTCGGACAGAAACTTACGCAGTCTCCACAACCATAACACAAGTCGTTTACTTCCGGAGCCATTGGTGCGGATGCCTTGGGTTCCTTGTATGGAACATGGCCTTTCATTGCTGGTGTCTGGATCAGTTCGGCAAGAGGCTGGCTGTATTCAAGTGAGAAATCTTTGGATAGAACGTCCGGATGTTGACCCGGACAAATCATGTTGCAAAGTTTGTTGAAAGCCTGTCGGCCGAATGTTCTGGCCTTTTCCAGATCTTCCTGATCCGGCCGTCCGGCTGCTACCGGCATTTCCGGTCGGCTATAGGAATGTTCGCCTACGAATGCTGCGCCGCAAAGCGGTGTGAATCCCAGTTCCTGAAGCCGGTCGCGCAGTTGTACAAGGGCATCTTCATAATCACGGTTACCATAAACTACGACAGGAATGGCTACGCTGTTTTCGCCCCGTAACCGGCTGATGCGTTCCAATGCAGCCGGTGCGACCAGTCCGCCATAAACGGGGGCAGCCACGATGCAGATGCTGTCTTTGACCATAATGGGATCCGTCCTGAAGTCGGTAGTCAGGTCGGTTTCCTGGTGTCTGGCAATTTCTAAGCCTTCGGCGATGGCTCGTGCCACTTTCTGTGAAGTGCGTGTTGGTGAGTAATACACCACATTCATGACATTCAGTTTCATACGTTTCAGATTTGAGGGTTCATGTTTGTCAGGATAAAGGTTTGATGGTAAATCCTTCCGGATCCAATGCCTTCTGTAGTTCTTCAAGTGGTTTTTCACCTTCCGAGAATTGGATTGTGGCTTCTGCCGGATCGAGTGTAACGCTTGCCTGAACACCGTCGATGCTGTTCAGAGCCTGTTCTGCATGCATACGGCAATGATTGCACATCATGCCGTCGATTTTGTATTTCTTTTCCATGTGACTGAAATTTGGAGTTAAAACTTGATTGTCTTCTTTTCTGTTAATACGGATTTTTCTTATTCTCAGACTGTTGGTTACTACGCTGACACTACTCATGGCCATGGCGGCACCGGCAATCATCGGGTTGAGCATAAAGCCGCAGACGGGATACAGGATACCTGCGGCTATCGGCACTCCGATCATATTGTAAACAAAGGCCCAGAACAGATTCTGGCGAATGGTGCGTACTGTCATCTGAGAAAGACGTATGGCCTCCGGAATTTTGGTCAGGTCTGATGAGATAATGGTCATTTGTGCCACATCCATGGCAATATCGCTGCCTTTTCCCATGGCTATGCTTAAATCCGCACGGGCCAGGGCTGCACTGTCGTTTATGCCGTCACCTGCCATGGCCACGTGATGTCCTTCGTTTTGCATCTGGCTGACGAATCCGGCCTTGTCGGCAGGTGAAACCTCTGCCTTATAGTGCCGTATGCCGGCATCTGCGGCAATGCGGGCTGCGGTGGCCTCGTTGTCACCGGTGAGCATGCAGACTTCTATTCCCATTTTGTTAAGTTCGGCTATTGCCGTGCGTGAACTGTCTTTGATACGGTCTGTAATGGCTGCAATGGCTATTGCCTTGTTCCGGTTGGCCAGATAAATGACAGACTGTCCTTTTTCAGACAGGCCGGCAGCGGTTTCTTTCAGCTTGTCGCTGATGGTGACGCCGTTCTCGTCCATCAGTTTGCGATTGCCGGCCAAAAGGCATTCTTCACGAAAACAGCCCTTTATACCTTTTCCGGTCAGACTCTCAACCCGGTCTATGGGTACTTCATGGCCGTTCAGGTGTTGCACCACGGCTTCGGCCAGAGGATGCTCGGATCTTTTTTCCAGACTATAGAACAGGTCGGCATATTGCTTCCTTTCCTCTTCCTTTTCCCATACCATCCGGCTGACCACGGGATGGCCTTCTGTGATAGTGCCTGTTTTGTCCAATATGACCAAGTCGGTCTGGCAGGCCGCTTCCAGACATTCTGCATTTTTGATAAGGATACCGGATTCGGCTCCTTTTCCTATGCCGACCATGATCGCTGTGGGCGTAGCCAGACCCAAAGCACAGGGACAGGCTATGATGAGGACAGTGACCAGAGCCAGCAGGCCATGGGTGAATCCTTCAGATGGTGCCAGCGCCCACCATAGTACGAATGACAGAAGCGCTATACCGATAATCGTAGGGACAAATACGGCGGCAATACGGTCTACCAGTTTCTGAACCGGTGCCTTGCTGCCTTGTGCTTCCTGCACCATGCGGATAATGTTTGACAGAACGGTTTCAGAACCGACTTTGACAGCCCGGAAAGAGAGTGTACCTCGCTGATTGATGGTTCCGGCGAACACGGTTTCTCCTTTGTGCTTTTCTACCGGTATCGGTTCACCGTTCAGCATGCTTTCATCCACGTATGACTGTCCGCTGACGACAATGCCGTCTACGGCTATTCTTTCTCCAGGGCGTGCCATGATGGTTTGTCCGCACCGGATATGTTCTATGGGGATTTCTTTAGTCTGTCCTCCGTCTTCCACAAGTAAGGCTGTGGCAGGTTGCAGACCCATCAGTTTGCGTATGGCTGCTGAAGTCTGTCCTTTTGCCCTTTCTTCCAGTGTCCGGCCTAACAGGATAAAAGCAATAATGACACTGGATGCTTCAAAGTAGACATGAGGTTCAAGACCGCGTTCCAACCAGAATTCGGGATAAAACAGATTGAACAGGCTGAATACGTATGCAATGAGTGTACTGTTTGAAACCAGGGTGTCCATGTTGGCTGTTCCGTGGCGTAGCTGGCGCCATGCATTCAGGTGAAAATCACGCCCTAACCAGAATACCACAGGGGTTGCCAGTATCCACATGATGTAATTGGCATAAGGCATCTGCATGAAAAACATGCCGATAACGGCTACCGGTAAAGCCAGCAATATGGCATAGACGGTGTGTTGCTTCAGACGGGTCAGTTTCTCATTATGGGCCAGTTCGGCTTTGTTCTCCAGTTCGCTTTTGCTGCCTTCAATCAGCAGGTCATATCCAGCAGCCTGTAACGCCGTTTTCAGCTTTTCCGGACTGCAGGCAGAGGCGTCGTATTCTACAGTAGCTGTGGCGGCTGCATAGTTGACCGCTGCATACCGGACACCTGGTTGGTTGTGGAGGGTCTTGTCAACTCTCGTGGCGCAGGCCGCACAACTCATGTCCAGTACGGGGAATGTTCTTTTTTCAATGTGTTCTTTTTCCATGATTCTTATTTGCTTCCAGCATTTTTACGTAGGCAAAGTTAGCTTGTTCGGCATGGCTTTTTTTATAGAATTATGGAGCATTTTTATATCTTTTTGATCTGCCATCCCATGTATGCCGTAGGAATGACAAGTCATATTTTGTCCAATGGCATCCGGGACTGTTTTTTCTGCTGTTTGTATTGTCGCGGGGTAAGTCCTGTCTGCATTTTGAATTGTGTGCTCAGATGGGCCGTACTGGAATAATTCAGTTTGTCTGCTATTTCGTTAAGATTCAGTTCGTCATATTCAAGCAGTTCCTTTACGCGTTCAATCCTTTGGGCAATAAAATACTTTTCGATGGTACACCCCTGTGCTTCAGAGAATATTTTGCTTAGTGTACTGTAGTCTTGACGGCATTCATCAGACAGATATTGTGAAAGGTTGATTTTGAGAGATCCGTTTTTCCGATGTATCAGGTTGATGATGAGTTGTTTGATATGCTCAACGGTTCGGGTATGGTTGTCTTCTATAAGTTCGAATCCCAAAGCGCATAAGGCAGAACGGATCTGTTCGTATTGGGAGGCCGATGGTGTATCTGGCAGTTCTGCCTGTCCCAGTCTGACTGTGACCGGTGTCCAACCCAAACGGTTAAGCACGTCAGTGACGACCATGATACAACGGTCGCATACCATATTCTTGATGTAAATCGTACAGTTCGTTTTCATCTGATGGACAATCTGCTTGATATGCAAAGATAATACATCCGTTTGTAAAATCACTGGTCATGAGTTGAAATCTCATGAAATGGTAAAGAAGAAAAAACTTCAGGATGTGTGGTTGTCATAGCCCCGCAGGTAAATGTGAAATATTTGCAGTGTAGGATGTTTTTATGACAAGGTGAAACTTTCAGTCTGATGACGGACTGAAGAACCGAACGTATTCCCTTATCTGTATTGTATCTGCAAAATGTCCTTCACCTATTCACACAGCTTGTCTTTTAGGACGTTATGGGTGAACCTTCCTTTGCGTCCCCTTCACTTCTCCTTCACTTTCCCCTTCACCTGCTTATGGAATGGAAACTTAGGTAAAATCATAATAATTTACAATTTTAAAAAAGTAAGGTTTACTTTTTTAAAACTAAAGCTTACTTTTTTTAAAGTAAGCCTTACTTTTTCAGTTTCGAACTGTGATTACAGGGCTGAAGTCCGAGATGAATGCCAAGTGAAGGGGTTTAATGTAATTTTTAAATATAATTAATTGTGAATCAATGTATTATAGAGTATAGTGAAGAGGTGAATATAATTTGGGTAAAAACACCTGATGGGGATGCCTCGGACAGGCAGGTAAAAATCAGGTTCCTTTTTTTCGAAAAAAGGTTTTTTCCTGGGACCCCATTTCCTGTTTACAGCTTTGGTGTTTTCCTGTTTTCAAGGAAACTAATAAGAAGCATCAGGGCTTGTTAAGACGAAAATGCACGATACAGAATATTCGTCAGGCAAGTTGAATTATTTTTATTATTTTTGTACTTAAAGGATTAAAACATAAGAACGGAGGGGCTGACTTGCGATTTAAGGATACGAACGAAATAGGATAATGTTTTGTTTTTGTATTCAAGAATATGAAGTTGTGAGAGGTTCTTTTCGATTTTAAAAACACATTAAAAGATGAAACAAGGATTGTTGGAAAATGAATACGACCCTATGGGGGCGGCTATCAGAGATTACTATGAAACGGGCAGAGCCGGACGGTTGCGTGTGTTTTCTTCTCAATTTGATGAAGATGAAATGCCGGTAGCTACGCTGTTCCGTAAAGAGGATGAAATGCCGTATATAGAACGTAAGGCGCTGGAATTGTGTAGCGGAAGTGTGCTGGATGTAGGAGGTGGTGCAGGCTGCCATAGTCTGGCGCTTCAGGACAGAGGGTTGGATGTGACGGCTGTGGATATATCAAAGTTGTCTGTGGAGGTCATGGAACGTCGCGGAGTGAAGAAGGCCTTAGCCGTAGATCTGTTTGATGAGTCTTTTGTCGGATGTTATGATACGGTACTGATGCTGATGAACGGATCGGGAGTCGTTGGCCGGTTGGAACGGATGCCGCTCTTTTTCAGAAGGATGAAGCAGCTGCTGTCGCCTCGGGGATGTGTACTTATGGATTCCAGTGACCTTCGTTACGTGTTTGAGGATGAAGACGGCTGTATGGATATAGATTTGAATGCGGCGTATTACGGTGAAGTGGATTTCAGAATGCAGTACAAGCAGATAAAAGGTCGCAGTTTTGATTGGCTGTATGTGGATTTTGATACTCTTTCTTATTATGCGGCTGAGAACGGATTCAAGGCAGAGCGGATTGCTGACGGTTCGCATTATGATTATCTCGCGCGCCTGACCATGAATCAATAATTGACTTTTTGAAGAATCCTGTTAAGGGAAGTGCCGATAAACCAATCAGGCGTTCAAAAAGAAACATGTTCTTTTTGAACGCCTGATTGGTTTATGGCTATATTTTGTTTTAGACTGTTGAATCTCAGATATTTTCCGGATTATTTGCTGTAGCTGAAACTGCTGTTGCCGATGTTATGTCCGTCGGCGAATATACTGACGCGATAGGTTCCGGCGCTGAGGAATTCATTGACATCCCAATATACCGTGATGGGAGTGGCTTCTCCATTGTATTCGATGTCTTTCTTGATTGAATATTCCAAAGTACGGTTTTCATACTGGAATGTGCCGCCATTGGTCAGAGGCTCGTTGGTCGGCTTGGTTATGCGGACATAAATACTGCGGTTACCGGCTTGTGCCGTAATGTTTTTGGCAATGACAAAGCTGATCACGAATTTTTTGACATCTTTGATTTTCTTGGCTTTCCGTCCGCGTTTGTTCTCACCGGTCACACTGATGGATGTGGCATCAAGCTGTGAGGCAATGGCCACTTTGTCGCTTAAGGATTCTTTTTCGGATGTCAGATTGGTAATGGTCCGTGTAGCTTGCGTATACTGAGCTTTTACCTGTTGGTTTTCACTGATCAGCTGTTGGTTAAGACGATTCAGTGAATCTATTTCCATGATATAGCTCCGCATGATGGCTCTTACGGTAGCCAATTCTTTTTTCAAACGTGAAATTTCGGCAGCGTCACTTGATTTGACCCTTTTGAGCTCGGCAAGGAGTTCCTCTGTACGCTGTTGTTCTTTATCCAGTTGGGCAATGAGCGAGTCATTGTTTATTTGGGTCTTCATTTCGTTATACTGCTGGGCAAACTGGGCGTATTCGTTTTCCATTTCCTTTTTGTCCATTTCGGCCAGTTTCAGCATTTCTTCGTTTTGTGCATTAGTCTGTTGCAGTCGGTAATACAGGTATCCGAATCCTCCAATCAGGATAACCGCACCGATGATGGCTGCTGCAATGATTAATTTCCTCTTCTTTTCCATGTTTTTTCCTTTAAAACGGTATTGATTCCTTGACGGGCACAAAGATAACTGTTTTCTGATTACGTTGAAAGATTTTTTTATGCTTTTATCAGTATTTAGAAGGATGAAAAAGTAGTATACGGCATTTATCGCACAGGATTGCAGGGGCAGATGAGGATGGTAGAATAAAAAATAATCTGAAAAGCTCTTAAAGATGTGCGAAAACGAATAATGAAGCGTATTTAAATTTGTATAATGAGTGTAAAAATGTTATTTTTGCATAAATTGATGTGAGAAAATGCCCTATGAAAGAATTTGTTAAATATACGTTGGCAACTCTGACGGGTCTTGTGCTTGCCGGCGTGCTTTTTTTTATTGTCAGCATTCTGGCGTTAGTCGGTTTAATGAGCTATGACACTGCAGCTCCCGTAGTACGTCCTCAGAGCGTTTTGCATATTGCATTGGATGGTGCACTGAAAGAGGATGTGACAGAGAATCCCTTGGGTGAGCTTTTGGGTGAAGATTATCAGGAACTGAGTCTGAAATCCCTTTTGGCTGCCATCCGTACGGCAAAGTCGGATGATCGTATCGTCGGAATCTACCTGGAAGCCGGAACGTTGCAGGAAGCTTCTCCCGCCATGATGGAAGAATTACGTCTGGCATTGAAGGATTTTAAGAAAAGCGGCAAGTTTATCGTAGCGTACGGGCACACTTATTCACAGAGTTGTTATTATCTGGCCAGCGTATCCGACAGCATACTGCTTAATCCGGAAGGAAGCGTGATGTGGTCAGGAATGGCTGCCCAGCCTGTTTTCTATAAGAATCTTCTGGAAAAATTGGGCGTGAAGATGCAGGTATTCAGGGTGGGTACCTACAAATCGGCTGTAGAGCCGTTTATTGCGGATAAAATGAGCGAAGCGAACCGTTTGCAGGTATCTTCCTATCTGAATGATATTTGGGACCGTATATTGGCTGATGTATCGGATAGCCGTGGGATAACAAAAGACAAACTGAACGCCTATGCGGACAGCTTGCTCTATTTTTCTCCGGCAGAGACGCTGGTCAAAATGAAGGTAGTTGATGCTTTGTGTTATATGGACGGAGTCGAGAAATGTCTGAAGCAAATGAGCGGAGGCGAACTCAACATGGTGGATGCAAAAGACTGGATGGCCGTGCAGATGCCTCTTGTGGATAAAAAGTCGGATGAGATAGCCGTCTATTATGCTTATGGTGATATCGTGGATCGCAGCGATGAATGGGCGGAAGATGTGATCGATGCTTCTGTGGTATGCCGTGACCTGAAGAAATTACGTGAAGATAAAAATGTCAAGGCGGTAGTAGTCCGGATTAATTCCGGTGGCGGCAGTGCTTTCGCGTCGGAACAGATCTGGCACGAACTGATGCTGATGAAAAAAGAAAAGCCGGTGGTCGTGTCAATGGGTGGCATGGCAGCTTCGGGTGCTTATTACCTGTCATCTGCCGCCAGCTATATTTATGCCAATCCGACAACGTTGACCGGCAGTATCGGTATCTTCGGACTTATTCCGGATGGCAGCGGTCTGCTTAATGATAAGCTGGGACTTGATTTTGATGTGGTTAAGACTAACCGGCATTCTGATTTCGGAACGGTAGCCCGTCCTTTCAACAGTGAAGAAGCCGCGATGATGCAAAGGCATGTCGAAGAAGGATATGGTTTGTTCCTGAAACGTGTTGCCGAAGGACGCAGGATGTCGCGTGTACGTGTGGACAGTCTGGCTCAGGGACGGGTCTGGACCGGGCAACAGGCGCTGGCATTGAAGCTCGTGGACGCCAATGGCACGCTGGATGATGCGGTGGAAAAGGCGGCACAGTTGGCAGGCACTTCAAATTATTGTACGGTTGCTTATCCCGAACCGCAACAATGGTATCAGATCCTTTTGAAGGATACCAAGTCGAATTATCTGGATTCAAGGCTCCGTTCAGCCTTGGGCGATCAGTATGAGATGTATGCTCATTTCAGCAGAATGATGCGTATGGAAGGGGTTCAGGCCCGTATGCCTTATGTGCTTAATTTGATAAACTGGAATTAAAATTGATTATGGAGGGGGACTTGATAAAGATCAATGAGTGGTTGTCGCCTTTGTCTTGGCTTTACGGACTGGGGGTGAGATTCAGAAACCAGCTTTTTGACTGGGGCGTTCTGAAATCGCGCAGTTTTGATATACCTGTGATCTCAGTCGGTAATATTACGGTCGGGGGTACCGGAAAGACGCCGCATACGGAATATATCGTCCGTTTGTTGCAGGACAAATGTAAGGTCGCTGTATTGAGCCGTGGATACAAACGAAAATCATCAGGCTTTGTTTTGGCCGGACGGGATGTTCCAATGGAACAGATTGGAGATGAACCGTTTCAGATGTATCGGAAGTTTCCTTCAATTTACGTGGCGGTAGATAAGGATCGCTGCCATGGAATAGACCGGTTGTGTGACGGGAAAACGGCACCCGGTACTGAAGCTGTTATTCTGGATGATGCTTTTCAGCATCGTTATGTCACTCCCGGACTGAATATTCTGCTGGTAGATTATCATCGTCTGATTTGTGACGACAAGCTGTTGCCAGCGGGGCGCTTGCGTGAACCTCAGGAAGGCAAGTATCGGGCGCATGTTGTGATTGTGACCAAATGTCCTTCTGATATCAAGCCAATGGGATTCAGGGTTATACGAAAGGCTTTGAATCTGTATCCTTGTCAGGAACTGTATTTTTCCACATTCCGTTATCGCCAGATGATTCCCGTGTTTGGGAACGGTAAAAAAAGATTGTTGGATACGCTGAGACCGGATGAGCAGGTCATGCTCCTGACAGGTATTGCTTCGCCTGAACAGATGCAGTTGGATCTGGAAGCCTATACTTCAAATCTGCACCCCATGCCGTTTAAGGATCATCATTATTTTACGGCGGATGATGTCAGACAGATTAACGAGCGTTTCAGTGCAATGGCGTCGCCCAAACTTATTGTAACGACAGAGAAGGACATGGCGCGTCTGCAACATCTGAAGGGCCTGAGTGAGGAAGTAAAGAAAGCATTGTACGCTTTGCCTGTAGAAGTAGAGTTTCTGCAGGGGCGTCAAAATATGTTTAATGAAAATATTATAAGTTATGTATTCAAAAATTCAAGAAACGGCATCCTGGCTGAGAGCAAGAATGTCGACAGCGCCGGAAACAGCAATCATTCTAGGCACAGGTCTGGGAAAACTGGCAGCCGAAATCACTGATGCATATAAAATACCTTATAGTGAAATTCCCAATTTCCCGGTTTCTACGGTAGAAGGACATTGCGGACAACTCTTGTTTGGAAAGTTAGGTAATAAGGACGTAATGGCAATGGAAGGCCGTTTCCATTATTATGAAGGTTATTCCATGCAGGAAGTGACGTTTCCGATACGTGTGATGTATGAATTGGGTATAAAGACACTTTTTGTAAGTAACGCAGCAGGTGGAACCAATCCTGATTTTGAAATCGGTGACTTGATGATCATCACAGACCAGATCAATGCTTTGCCGGAGAATCCTCTGCACGGCAAGAACTTCCCTACCGGACCACGTTTCCTGGATATGCACGAGGCTTATAATGCATCGCTGATTGCCCAGGCTGACCAGATTGCGGCCGAGAAGGGTATTAAGGTTCAGCATGGTGTTTATCTGGCCACTCAGGGACCTACTTATGAAACACCTGCTGAGTATAAAATGTTCCGTATATGGGGGGCAGATGCAGTGGGAATGTCTACAGTGCCGGAAGTTATCGTAGCCAATCATTGTGGTATCAAATGTTTTGGTATCAGTGTGATTACCGATTTGGGTGTTGAAGGAAAAATTGTGGAGGTCAGCCACGAGGATGTACAGAAAGCAGCGGATGCCGTACAGCCATTGATGGCAGAGATTATGCGTGAGATGATCAATCGCGCTTAGTGACGTGACATTATGCAAGAACAGAATAGGACTGAAATAGCAACCTTGGGTGAGTTTGGCCTGATCAAGCATCTGACAGAACAAATCTCACTCAAGAATGCTTCTACCCGATATGGGGTAGGAGATGATTGTGCGGTGTTGGAATATCCTTCCGGGAAGCAGATCCTGGTCACAAGTGATCTGTTGATGGAGGGAGTGCATTTTGATCTGACCTATGTCCCCATGAAACATCTGGGGTATAAGTCGGCCATGGTCAACCTTTCTGATATATATGCCATGAACGGTACTCCCAAGCAGATGGTTGTATCCATTGCTTTAAGCAAGCGTTTCTGTGTGGAAGACATGGAGGACTTTTATGAAGGGTTACGTATGGCCTGCGATGCCCATGGTGTGGATATTGTGGGAGGAGATACCACATCGTCCCTGACCGGACTGGCTATCAGCATCACCTGTATAGGTGAAGCGGATAAGGACAAAGTGGTGTACCGTAATGGAGCGAAGGAGACTGACCTTATCTGTGTGAGCGGTGATTTGGGTGCTGCTTACATGGGACTCCAGCTTTTGGAACGTGAAAAGGCCGTTTATAACGAGCAGATTCGTGCAGCCCGCAAGTCAAACAACAGTCAGTATGAAGAGACATTGAAGGTAGCCCAGCCCGATTTCAGCGGTAAGGAATACATATTGGAGCGTCAGTTGAAGCCGGAGGCACGTCGTGATATTGTAGAGGCATTGGCGAAAGCCAACATCAAACCGACTGCAATGATAGATATTTCAGACGGTCTGAGTTCAGAACTATTGCACATCTGCACGCAGAGTGGAGTGGGATGCCGGATTTATGAAGAGCAGATCCCGTTGGATTACCAGACGGCTGTGATGGCGGAAGAGCTGAATATGAATGTGACGACCTGTGCTTTGAATGGTGGTGAAGATTATGAACTGCTGTTTACGGTGCCGATTGCTGATCATGAAAAGATCAGTCAGATAGAAGGAGTCAAATTGATCGGCCATATTACGAAACCTGAATTAGGACAGGTACTTGTCTGCCGGGATGGCAATGAATTCGAACTAAAGGCACAAGGTTGGAATCCGTTGCGTTGAATCTGACATCTGATTTATCTTGTTGAAATATAGAAGATTAATATATGAGGATTTCTTTTTGTATGCCTTTTTAGAATGGTATAAGCAAAAAAGAAATCCTTTTTTGTAAAAAAGTGATATAAAAATTTGCAAAATAGAAAATTTCCTATTACCTTTGCACTCGCAAAACAGAAACAATGGTGCCATAGCTCAGTTGGTAGAGCAAAGGACTGAAAATCCTTGTGTCCCCGGTTCGATTCCTGGTGGCACCACTTTGAAGAAAAGCAAAAGATAGTAAAATCCTGATCCCCAAGCGAAATCGGGATTTTTTGTTTTCCGGCGGAACGCAAAAAGCGGCAAAATATTACCGTTACCGGTGTTCCAAAAGGTGGAGCAAAATAGGTGGAGTACATATCTCCACCGAATAGGGTTACTTCTCTCTGATTTGCAGTATTTTGCGTATCAATAAAGCGTGCATGGTTTCCTACTTTTGTACAACGAAAAACTGTAGGAACATGAAAAGAGACTCATTCAATGTGCTTTTCTTTATCAAGAAAGCCAAGTTGCTGAAAAACGGGGAAGCCTCCGTATGTATGCGTATCACCGTGAACGGTGCGCGAGTGGAAAACAACATCCGCAAGAGCATAGAGCCATCCTTGTGGAATCAGGCGAAGGAGTGCGCCAAAGGGAAAAGCCGCAAATCCTGCGACTTGAACGCCTATATTGAGGACGCAAGAATCAAGCTCTACCAGACTTTTAATGAACTAGAGGAACAAGGACGGTTCATTACCGCCCGCCTGTTGCAGGAAAAGTTCTTCGGGCAAGACCAAGTGCCTGAGGTTGTCCGCACTCTCATTCAAACCATCCAAGAACATAACGACCAATGCCGTAAACTTGTCGGGAAGGACTATGCCTTAATTACCGTCCGCCGTTATGAGAGTTGCAAGCGTTATCTTGGCTCAGTAGATTTTTAGCGGGGATTATTTTTTATACTCGTGAAGTATTGCTTACTTCGCATTATGAAAAACGATT
>URDY01000015.1 GCA_900546665.1 uncultured Paraprevotella sp.
TTTATTTCAAATCCGTTTACTCTATATTTGGTTTTAAATTATTGAATGTCAACGACATAAGGATGATTAGATGAATTTTAACAGGACAGCAGTGTAAATGCTTAATTAATAAAATAATTCAGCAATGATTTTATAAGTAAATAAAATAGCTAGAAGATATTGCTTCGTGTGACAAAATTAATTAACTTTGCAACAGTAACAACATTTCTATGATAGAAATATAAAAACAACCTCTTAAAGGTTCAATATAACCGATATGCACTTGCCTTTTTATAAGTCTGCACAGACAAGAACCAAACACATACATTCTTCGATTTATACTTGAAATAAAAACGCCTTTAATACTACACAATTGGGCTAACATTTCTCACAGGAATATTCTATTTCTTCTCAGCTAGATCTATCATACAGTGTATGGCATCACGTGCCATGTTTGAACGTTTCAATTCTGTTTCCAGGAGCTTGATATTCTTTTCCAGTTCGTATATATGGTCATGAAGTTCCTGTTCGGTCTGACTTAAATTCTTGCTCATAACGGGATCGGGGTTATCTTCAAGGCCAAAGATACGAAGCCAACACCGAATGGAATTCTGTGTGAGGCCATTTTTTCTCAAACTATCCTTGATTTAAGGAAGAAGAGAAATAGCCTTCTAGATAAGACAGACATTCTTCATGGGAATACTTACGATATTTACATATGTTAACGTGAGTTCGATATAAGAATAAATATAATATATTGAAGAATAGGAACATAGCAGTAAAAGTATTAAATTTATAGTGTCCAATTATAACATTTAAACGATTACCACTATGTTCACAGAGTTTAAAATTACAGAGATTTATTGTATGGCCGATGATTTTTACAAGGAATTTGCTTTACGACAGGAAAAATATATGATTGAAGATAAGAATACCAAGCATCGAAACAAACCAAACCGCATGAGCGATGCTGAAGTTATAGTGATTCTTATCCTGTTTCATTCCGGTGGTTTTCGTTGCTTCAAGCATTATTACAAGGAGTATATCAGCAAACATCTGAAACACCTGTTTCCGCGTCAGGTGTCCTACAACCGTTTTGTTGAACTGGAAAAGGAAGTACTGCTTCCCCTGACCATTTTCATCAAGAAAGTCCTGCTGGGAACCTGTATCGGCATCAGCTTTGTTGATTCCACTCCCTTACGTGTTTGCCGTAATCAGAGGATATTGATTCATAAGACATTCGAAGGACTTGCCGAACGTGGAAAATGTTCTATGGGATGGTTTTTCGGATTTAAGATTCATTTGATTATTAATGACAAAGGTGAAATCCTCAATTTCATGTTTACTCCCGGAAATGTGGATGATCGGGAACCGTTGAAAGGAGGAAAGTTCCTGGAAAACATCAAAGGAAAACTATGTGCAGACAAGGGATATATCGGTCAGGCTCTATTCGAAAACCTTTTTCTTAACGGCATACAGCTTGTCACTAAAGTTAAAAATAACATGAAGAATTCCCTAATGACTATTGCCGACAAGATTCTGATTAGAAAAAGAGCTTTGATTGAAACTGTCAATGATGAATTGAAGAACATAGCACAGATAGAACACTCCAGACACCGTTCTTTCAACAATTTCATGGCTAACTCTTTGTCGGCTATTGCAGCATACTGTTTCTTTGAAAAGAAACCCGCCATTGATGTTAATTTTATCAATGACGGGCAACTTACTATCTTTTGATTTTATATCGAACTCACGTTATTTAGTACACTACATCCTTTCCTCTTATCATTTATTTTCTTTATTGTTTTTCTGTTTGTTCAGCAACATGTTCATAAAAGCTGAACTGATGATACCTGTAGGAATCGCAATCATGGCAATACCTATCAGACTGATCAAACTACTCAACAACCGTCCCACAGGAGTGATGGGATAAATATCACCATATCCGACTGTAGTGAAAGCAACGATGGCCCACCAAAGACCATCGCCAATATTCGCAAAAGCTTCCGGTTGGGCATTCCGTTCAATATAATACATTAGAATTCCCGAAAAGCCCAACATAATACCGCAGGCTGTATAGGCCGTAATAAGCTCTTCACGTACCGCCTGAAGAACTTTTCCTATAAGCTGAAATGAGCGCGAATACCGGATAAGCTTGAATATGATTAAGATATAGGCCAGAGCGACTAAATGCAACTGAGGCGAATCCTGATAAACATATATCACGATAAACGGAAGTATTGCAACAAAATCTATAATACCATAAAATGAAAATATATATTTAATCCTAGATTGCCATGCCCATTTATGCAGATATAACATGGGAGCAGATATCAAACGTAATACGTACTCGACCGTAAAAACAAATGAAGCTACATAATTAAACGTAAACAACTGTTTGCGATAAGGAGCAGATGCTTCAAATGAACTGTAAATGATTGAAGCCAGCGAACCTACAATAAAAAACAGTTCTGCATATTGGAACCATTTACTTTTGAGCTGCCGATGAATCTTCACGTAAGCCAACTCATAATGTCTCCTAATATCAGAAATATATTTCCGATCGCGTTTGTAATCCATAGTATTGCTTTATTGATAATCAACACAAATATAAGGATTAATTCTTTATTTCATAGCAAAGCACTACAATTCTTCCTACTCATATCAAAACACATGGCGCATAAAAGAACTTCTATATTTTGAAATATAACAAATATTTCCATATATTTGTTATGTGTAAACTGATGGAAATTATTATTACTACAAAACCAGATTGACCTACAGACTTTAAATAAAAACATAAGCTATGGTAAAAAAAGTTTTTCAATATTGGTATGTGTTTTCTTAAGCACATTGTGCTTCATGATTTCTTCATGTTCAGATGATGAGGGAAATGGAAGTGGAGTTAATAACACCTTGGAGATTAACGGTGAACGTTATCAGGTTGAGGATGCGGCAATTTCAGATGGTGTTTCAAACGAAGATGTTCTGGTGGGACGTATGTTTGAGACAAAATTAAAAGGAAGTGATGGTTTCTATCTCTTTTCGATGGAATACATTTATTATAAAGACGGTTATTTTTCTTTTAATCTGGTTGAGGGCGATATTACTGATTACATAAATGTCGAAACATTCAGATACATCACAAATATTAGCTTTTCAACATTTGATTATATAAGCGGAAAAGTCTATTTAACCCGTGATAAAAATACGGCAACCCTAGATTTTAAAGACTATACATTTAAAAATGATAATGACAGACAATTTGTTGTAAATGGACTCGTAAAATACACAGATTATTAAAGTCTAATTACTGGACTAACACAAGTCTGTTTATAAATTGAAAAAACAGGTATTTATATTCAAACTAGACTAGTTTGTCACATCACTACGAATCCATAAAAACTTTTATACAAAACGCGCTAAAGGGAGATTAAAATAAAAGAGGCCAGATAGCGATATCTAGCCTCTTTTATTCTGTCGGGATGACTGGATTCGAACCAGCGACCACTCGCCCCCCAGACGAGTACTCTAACCGGACTGAGCTACATCCCGTTTTGCGAGTGCAAAAGTAGAATATATTTTTGAATTATGCAAATTTATTTCTATTTTTGTGGAGAAATAATGTTATTTAAAAACCATTATGCAAATCCAAATAACGGCTCCTCAACGACTTAGAGGAGAAATAATCCTGCCTTCAAGCAAAAGTATCAGCAACAGAGCACTGCTCATCCATGCTCTTTCGCATGGTCAGCTTATGCCCCAAAACATATCTGATTGTGACGATACCTTTGTTATGGTCAGAGCCCTGAATAACCCTACAGATCATATTGACATCATGGCGGCAGGAACTGCCATGCGTTTTCTCTCAGCCTATCTGGCTGTGAATGAAGGCACACGTACAATCACCGGTACTGAGCGTATGAAACAACGCCCTATCGGCATCCTTGTGAATGCTCTGCGCACACTTGGAGCCCATGTAGAATATGTAGAGAAAGAGGGCTTCCCTCCCCTACGTATTACCGGCGGAGCGCACGATGGCGGCAAGCTCACCTTGCCTGGCAATGTAAGTTCTCAATACATATCGGCCCTGCTTATGATCGGACCGACACTGAAAAATGGTCTGACCATAGAACTTACAGGCGACATCATTTCCCGCCCCTACATAGACCTTACATTACAGCTTATGCAAACCTTCGGTGCCAAGGTTGAATGGAATTCAGAACGACAGATAACGGTCCAACCAGGAACTTATCTGGACATTCCCTATTATATAGAAAGCGACTGGAGTGCAGCTTCCTACTGGTACCAGATGATAGCACTGACCAATGATCATGATGCAGAGATCATTCTGCCCGGCCTTTTTTCCGAAAGTTATCAAGGCGATTCTGCAGTACGCCTTCTTTTCGAACATCTGGGTGTACACACTTCATTCTTTCAGAACGCAGAAGGACTGGAATGTGTCAGACTGACCAAGCAGGACTGTTCATGCAAACGTCTGGAATATGACTTTATTAATCAACCGGACCTGGCTCAAACATTTACCGTCACCTGCGCCATGCTGAACATACCGTTTCATTTCACGGGGCTTCAGAGTCTGAAAATCAAAGAGACAGACCGGATAGCCGCACTGATCAATGAATTACGAAAATTGGGATACGTCATAGGAGAAGCCAACAATGCAGAACTGTTCTGGGACGGCACACGGACTACAGAAATGACCAATGCGGCGATAGACACTTACGAAGATCATCGCATGGCCATGGCTTTTGCACCTTGCAGTCTGGTCAGACCTGATATACGTATCAACAACCCGCAAGTGGTCAGCAAATCTTATCCGCACTACTGGGATAATCTGAAACAGATCGGTTTTGAAATCAACACATTATGATTGTAGTATATTGTATTGCGGCCTTGCTGGCCATAGCCGGCATAGCCATCATCGCAGATCTGATAAACAGACGCAACCTGAAAAAAAAGATAGAAAAAGGCGAAATCGACGAAATACCACAGGTTGTACAAGTCGATCAGGAATGCTGCGGACAACATGAAATCTGTGAAAAAGAAAGTCTGTTGGCTGCTGTCAGTAAAAATATAGAATATTATAATGACGAGGAGTTAGACCGTTTTCGCGGAAAAGACTCTTCTGAATACAGCGAAGCTGAAACCGACGAGTTTCGTGAAATACTCTATACGATGAAAGACGAAGAAGTGGCCGGATGGGTAAGAAGTCTCCAGCTCCGGAATGTCCCCTTGCCTGATGCCATTAAAGATGAAGTGTTTCTGATTGTTGGAGAAAGGAGATTCGACCATTGATGAATTTACTTGAATATACATTCTTTCAGCATGCGCTCGCAGGCAGCCTCTTGGCCAGTATCCTGTGTGGCCTGATAGGTACCTACATTGTAACCCGACGACTGGTGTTTATCAGTGGCGGTATCACCCATGCTTCATTCGGAGGCATAGGACTGGGCGTTTTCATGGGATTGCCTCCTTTGCTTTCTGCTGCCATATTTGCTGTGCTTTCAGCCTGTGGAATCCAATGGTTCAGTCACAGACGTGACATGCGTGAGGACTCGGCTATTGCCATTTTCTGGACATTAGGTATGAGTATCGGTATTATATGCAGTTTCCTGACGCCCGGATTCATGCCTGAATTGTCTTCCTATCTTTTTGGCAACATACTGACCATCAACTTTTCAGACCTGTTATTTTTGGGCGGACTCACCGCATTGGTCATTCTGTTCTTCGGCCTGTTTCTCCGTCCTCTGCTATCAGTATCCTTCGATCCTGAATTTGCCCGCGCGCAACGCCTGCCGGTCAATCTTATTGAATACACCATGATGGGTTTCACCGCGTTGACGATCGTGGCCTGCCTGCGTATCGTAGGAATTGTGCTGGTCATATCGATGCTGACCATCCCGCAAGTGACAGCCAACCTGTTTACCCAACACTTCAAGAAAATGTTGTTTCTGTCCATACCGATCGGTTATATGGCCTGTTTGGGCGGACTCATGCTGGCCTTCCATTACAATATACCTTCGGGAGCCTCCATCATACTGGTATCCATTATCCTGTACTTGATATGCAAGACCGGAAATATGTTATTTATCCGGTTACACAGACAATAAACCAACAATTTTTCAGTTATAATTAAACTGACGGAATAAAATTTTGCGAACTCATATACCACATATCATCAGCCTGTGCGCATGCCTGATTCTGGCTGCGGCGTGTTCTACCAAGAAAAACACGTCGGGGACAAGATTTTACCATGCCATGACGGCGCGTTTCAACACTTACTTCAACGGACATGAAGCGTTCAAGGAAGGAGTAAAAGAACAACAGGACGGACACAAAGACAACTTTACGGAAATTCTGCCCATTTTCAACGTACGCGATCCTAAAACCGCAGCCATAGGAAAAAGCAACTTTGAAACAGCCATCACCAAATGTGAAAAGGCCATCAAGCAACATTCCATCAAAGCACGCCCCAAAACAAATGTCAACAAACGGAAAACTGCTGAAGAAAAGGCTTATCTGGCACGGAAAGAATTCAATCCGTTCCTGAAAAACGCCTGGCTACTGTTGGGTAAAGCGCAATTCCAGCAAGGACAATTTATCGAAGCGGCTTCTACATTCAATTATATCACAGGACTTTACGCAGGACAACCAGACGTTGTATCCATAGCCAGGGCTTATCTGGCACGTTGCTACGTGGAGCTGGAATGGCCATACGATGCAGAAGATGTATTCAACAAGATCAAAAGAGACAGTATCACTGCCGAAGGCCTCAAAGAACGCAATCGCTCTTATGCCGGTTATCTTATCCTGACCAAACAATATAAGGACGCTATTCCCGTTCTGCAGAAGACCATCAAAAAAGAAAAAAACAAAATACAGAAAGCCCGTCTCAATTATCTGCTCGGACAACTTTATCACGAAACAGGCAAACACACGGAAGCTTATAAAGCGTGGCAAAAAGTAATCCGAAGCAATCCACCTTATGAACTGGCATTCAACGCACGAATCAAGCAGACTGAAGTTGCAGCCAAAGGCAATCGTTCCAAAATGATCAAAAAGCTCCAACGCATGGCGCGCAACAAAAAGAACAAGGATTACCTGGATCTGGTATACTACGCCATGGGTAATATCTATCTGACAAACAACGATACGGCACGATGTATCGGCGCTTATGAAAGAGGAGCCAAAGAAAGTACCCAAAACGGTACAGCCAAAGCCATGCTGTTACTTCATCTGGGTGAAATATACTGGAATAAGGAAGACTATATTAACGCGCAAAGAGTTTACGCCGAGCTTATCGGTATCCTTGACAAAGAGCATGAACAGTATAAAGAAAGCGAACACAGATCCACCGTGCTGACTGAAATAGAACCTCACCTTTCTGCCATCAAACTGCAAGACAGCCTGCAATGGCTGGCAAAAGCTACTGAAACAGAACGTAATGCAGCTATTGACAGGGTCATTGAGGCCTTGAAACAAAAGGAAAAAGAAGAGGCCAAGAAAGAAATGATAGCCAAACTGGATCAGAACAAACCTACCCTGCCTTCAACACTGCCGGGGAATACCGGAAACAGAGGAAATGCCAACCAACCCAACAACCAGGGAGGCGGACTGTGGTATTTCTACAATCCATCAGTAGTATCACAGGGTAAAAGACAGTTTGCCCGTACATGGGGAAAAAGAAAGCTTGAAGACAACTGGAGACGCAGTCACAAACAAGAGGACCGGAATGACGGCTTCGATGAATATGATTATAGCGAAATGAGCGACAGCATGCAAATAGCCATGGCAGACAGTATAGCCATGGCCGACAGCATAGCGGCTGCACAGGAAAGGTTGGCAGATTCCTTGGCACAAGATCCGCACCATCGTGAATATTACATGCAACAGATTCCATTTACGGAAGAACAACTGGCGGCATCAAACGAAATTCTGAAGGACGGACTCTATCAGGCTGGTATCATGGAAATGGAGAAACTGGAAAACTTCAATCTGGCATATCGTACTCTGCTGCGGCTGCTCAATGATTTTCCTGAAGTGACCGACAAAGACATCATCTATTATTATATGTTCCTGATTAACGGAAGGCGGGCAGATCAGGCCGAAGCTGAACGCTTCAGGCAACTTCTCATCAATGAATTTCCTGAAAGCAAATATGCAGCCATGCTTTCCAATCCCAATTATGAACTATACGCCCGTAACGGCAAACATATCGAAGATTCACTCTATGCGGCAACCTACGAAGCTTACCGGATGAACCGCTACGATGAAGTGGATCAGAACTACAGACTTTCCGAAAAAGATTTTCCTGAAGGAGCCCACCGGGCCAAATTCATGTTCATACAAGCCATGAGCCAGCTCTATGGCGGCGAAAGAGACAGTTTCCTTGTCACACTGAAAGAGGTCATTTCCAAATACCCCAAGGAGGAAATTACCGAAATGGCGCAAGCCATCATGAAGGGAATCAATGAAGGACGCTCACTGGCTGACGGCAAATACGAAGTCAGTGACATTTGGGGGCGCCGTACGGCAATTACAGAAAATGACTCTACGGCCGAGGCCAAGACTCTGACTGATGAAAAACTGTGTCCGTTCATATTCCTGCTGGCCTATCCGGACAACTCATTGGATGAAAACCAGCTGCTCTATGAAATGGCGCAATACAACTTTACCAATTTCGTAGTACGCAATTTCGACATGCAATTTGTCCGTGCCAATGGCATCACCCAATTCCAGATCAAGGGATTCAACAACTTTGATGAAGTACATATCTATGTACAGAAGCTTTATGCTGATCCACACATGGGCACATTACTGAAGGGCATACGTTCCGTCATTATCTCTGAAGATAACCTTAAGCTGCTGGGTACGACATTCAGCTACGACGATTACAAGAAATTCTACGATGAAAAGTTCGCACCGCTGGAAGTTCCGGAAGATCTGAGACTTGACGAATCCGGAACCATAGAAATCCGGACAGAAGAGAATTATCCGGATGAAGAGTACAATAATGATGGAGAGTATCAGGATCAACCGTATGAAACAGAAGAAACAGAAAGCGGCATTATCTTTTAATCCATAAAAAAAGGAGGTGAACGATGAGCAATGGTATATTACTTTGGGTAGACGACGAAATAGAACTGCTGAAAGGACATATTCTGTTCCTTGAAAAGAAAGGCTACGAAGTAGAAACAGTATCCAATGGACTTGATGCCATCGACCAATGCAATTCCAAGACTTATGACCTGATTCTGCTGGATGAGAACATGCCTGGTCTGAGCGGTCTTGAAACTTTGTCCAAAATCAAGGAAATCGCGCCGACCACTCCGGTCGTCATGGTCACCAAAAGCGAAGAGGAGAACATCATGGATCAGGCCATCGGATCCAAAATTGCAGATTATCTGATCAAGCCGGTCAACCCGACCCAAATACTGCTGACTCTTAAAAAGAACATACATAAGAAGGAGATCGTTACGGAAGTGGCTCAAAACGCCTACCAACAGAACTTTGGAAAAATAGGCATGCAGATCAATGATTCCTTCACATTCGAAGAATGGGTAGAAGTATATAAACGGCTTGTATTCTGGGAACTGGAACTGTCGGAAACGGAAAGCCACATGACTGAAATGCTCAGCATGCAAAAGACAGAAGCTAACCTGGCCTTTTCCAAGTTCATCCGCAAACATTATGCCGAATGGATAGAAAATCCGGAAAAACGACCACTGATGAGCCCGGATATTTTCAAGAAGAAAATATTCCCGCTTTTCAACCAGGGCGAAAAAGTCTGTTTACTGGTTCTCGATAATTTCAGATATGACCAGTGGAGGACAGTGGCCACGGAACTGGCCGATTCTTTCATTATCGACGAAGAATTATACTGCAGCATCCTGCCAACCGCTACGCAATATGCACGAAATGCCATATTCTCGGGCCTGATGCCAAACCAGATCTCTGAAATGTTTCCTGAACTGTGGGTTGACGAAGAGGAAGAAGAGGGTAAGAACCTGAATGAAGCACCGCTTATCCAAACCCAACTGGACCGTTACCGGCGGAAGAACACATTCAGCTATCATAAAATCAATGATTCACAGAGTGCTGAAAAACTGGTTGCACAATTCAAACAGCTGGAAAAATATGATCTGAACGTCATTGTCCTGAATTTCATCGACATGCTTTCTCATGCCCGTACGGAACTGAAAATGGTGCGCGAACTGGCTTCCAACGAAGCAGCCTACCGCAGTATCACACAAAGCTGGTTCCGCCATTCGGCCGTAAAGGATCTGTTCAAAGCACTTGCAGCCAGTGAATATAAGGTCATCGTCACCACTGACCATGGCAGTATACGGGTAAAGAATCCGTTGAAAGTAGTCGGCGACCGCAACACCAATACCAACCTGAGATACAAACTGGGAAAGAACCTGAAATATAATCCGAAAGAAGTTTTCGAAATCAAAAACCCTGTAAAAACCGGCCTTCCCTCACCCAACCTGAGCACGGCTTACATCTTTGCGGACAGCGATAAATTCTTTGCCTATCCCAACAATTACAACTACTATGTATCTTATTATAAAGATACGTTCCAGCATGGCGGTATTTCCATGGAAGAAATGCTGATCCCGCTCATTACCCTGCAAGGTAAAAAACGAAACTAAAATATAAAACAATATAATTATGGAAATTAAAATCGATTCTTTAGAGCATCTTCATGAGGCAGCCCGCACTTTCATTGAAGCAATGGACGATCATACCGTATTTGCCATGTACGGCAAAATGGGTGCAGGAAAAACAACCTTCACCAAAGCTGTATGCGAATGTCTTGGTGTAGAAGATGTCATCAACTCACCTACATTTGCCATTGTCAACGAATACCGTTCATCATCTACCGGAGAACTGATCTATCATTTTGATTTTTACCGCATCAAGAAACTGGAAGAGGTTTACGACATGGGATATGAAGACTATTTCTACAGTGGTGCACTCTGCTTTATAGAATGGCCGGAACTTATTGAAAATCTCCTTCCGGAAGATACCGTCAAAGTCTATATTGAAGAAAACGAAGACGGTTCACGGTGCATCAGATGGTAACCATTTGCTCTGAAAACGGAACGGACCTTATTATTTGAACAGAGACATTCCGTTAATAACACAAAACCAGCCAATTAAACTACAATATTTTGTATATGAATTAATTGGCTGGTTTATTTTCAAACATTTCTCCGAAAATAAGTTTCTCAAAAGTCGAGATTTTACCTGTCACTTTTGTTCCCCAAAAATAATCCCGCCAAAAATTAATTTTAACGGGATCCATACATTTTCTATTCAGCAAGCGATTAATAGAAGTAGCTTACATTTTCTGATTTTGCTTTAAACTCATATTAAATAATCTTCTGTTTCATCTTTTATATTATTTATTGAAGATACACTTGCCGTCGTTCGTAATACCTTCGGCAGATACCTGTATTTCCTTGCATGAGGAATTGTTGTAGAACTCAATGACTGCCTTTCCGTTCTTGTCTGTGGTCACATCAGGATCCCAGTAGAGAGTACGTCTGAAATCTTTCATGGGTGGAAGCAGACTGTAATCGTTCATCTCGAAGGTTGAAGGAACGTTATATCCCTCGAAATAGGTGCGTCGCAACCCGTTGACATCTTTCAGGAACGAGTGATGGGTATAGACGAAGACGGTGACGGGCATCTGTACGTTTTCGTTCTTGAAACGGATAAAATCCCGCCATGTGGACTGGTCGTCTGCAATATAGACACTTTTTACCTCGTCCAGGAATAAGGGCATCTCCGCATTCCGGTGCGATGTAGTTCTACAGTAAGATACCTTTAATTCAGGCTTGCTCATCATACGACCTTTGCTGGTTAATCCCACACTGCCAAGGTCTTCTTCTTCCATATCACTGTCCTCCGTATCACCCGGGTTGGGCGGATGATTATAATTGATCCCCGTGAGGGAGTGGTAGGAGTTGTCGATAACCCACACGATAGGACGGTTATGATAGGTCAGTCCGTCCTTATAGATGTTGTATTTTTTATCTATGACAGAAGATCCAATCTTCATCTGGTTCATCAAGAGCTTGAACCTGTCATTATTATTGGCATATTCCGGGTTCATCAGTTTGACTTCTTCCCTAAATTCTTCTTGCGGTGTTTTGTCATGGATCACATAAGTTTCCCCTACGAAATATTCATTCTGTTCTTTCAGCCAGTCCTGAAATGCAGGCAATTCTTCTCCCTTGTCGGAAATGCGGTTTGTGGCGGCATCGCAGTCGTAATACAGGAATGCCTTTTTCTTGCCCACATTCTCGTTCTCCCATGCTACACGTGGATTTTCATAAACCCATCTTTCGTCCACATGTACGGTAGGAATGAGGATGTGTCGTTTTTCCTGTGGAGGCGCGAGTGTACCGGTATCTTCGAATCCGGCAAATTTAAGCCTGCCTTTCCGGCTTTCCGGAACAGGTTGTGTTTCGAACCAGTTGAATGTCCGTGGCGGTACGGGTGAGAAATTCCTTCGTATGCCGATGCGGAAGTCTTCCTGCTTTTTTGTCCGTCCTTCCGCTTTCAGGAAAAGTGACCACCGTCCCGTACAGTCAGGTATACTGAAGGCGTAATGACCGGCCGAATCAGTCCGTGTTTTCCCCTTCATGGATTCTCCGTTTCGATTATAGAGGTATGCTGTCAGTCGGAGTCCGTCTGTTTCCTGTTTTTTCCTGTCGGGGAAAACCGTTCCGTCTATATACAGTTTGTCCTCGATGGGTTCTTTCAGTAGGGCGGGTTCTGTTCCGGCCATCACGCGCCAGTCGTATTTCCTCCATCCTTGGATGAGCATGAGCAGGTCCGCAGCTTTCCGATGTTCCAGATCATCGGCTTCGAAATAATATTCCGGCCGGTGGACATAGCCTTTCAGTTCTGATGCGAGCAGCATCCACGTGCGTACATTTCCGTTGTATCCTCCTGTAGAAGTGGCTATATCCCTGGCTGAAAAGGAGAACGTGGCTTTCGGCTCGGTTTTTGCGGTAATTCTGATTTTTCCGCATGGGTGCAGTTGCCCGTTTTCCAGTTCCAGCCGTATGCTGTCTGCAGCTTCCGGCTGTGGCGGAATAAAGACCATCCGTTCTGCCCATATTCTCCCTTCCCCGTCGAAGATAGTGATCTGGCTTACTCCGGGTGGCATGTCCTTGCGGCTGAGAAAGAAGGTATACGGTTTCTCTCCTGTCCGGAAAGAATGACTGGCCACTACGGTTCCTCCGTTTTGCAGGGTCATGCCCCAAAGTCTGCCATACAATCCATTGGAGACGGCTGTTTCCACATATATTCTGTCTTCATTCAAGGTATTTACCCTCAGGGCACATCCTTCCTGCTCGGCATCGGGAAACTTGAAACGGCTCGTTTTTCCGTTCGGCTGTGTCAGGACCAATTCGGCCGGTTCATGGTCCGGAGTGTATGAGAACAGTCCCCTTCCGAGACTGTCGACACCGATTCCCTGTACGTCAGCTGTTCCGTCCGGACGCACGATCTGTACAGTTCCCGTTACCGGCATGCCTTCACGGTCGATCAGTTGGAATGCGATGCGACCTTCCAGACCGTATATGTGATTGCCTCCCTCCGGATAGATGTGCAGGGTGATTCCCCGGCTTTCAGTAGTGTAAGTACCTTTAGGACGTGTGGCAATCTTTTCTTTAGCGGTTTCTTCCTTTTGTTTCTTTTTCGTCCGTTTCGTTTTAGTGTCTGAGTCTTCCCTCATATCAGGCATCAGCCTTCTCCATGCAGAGTTGTTGATGGATGCTCTTTCATAATTGCCTTCTTCCTTTGGTTCTTCAAATATGGGGAATACCCTTGAGAAGCATGCGCCTGTCCCCCAGTTGGTCATGTAGCGTGTGTAGGCCCTTACTTCATAGAATCCGGAAGTGAGGATTTTGTCGAGACGGATATCCCCGTGTGCCTGTCCGTTTTCCAGTTTCAGTTTTCGTCTTTCCACCACTTCTCCTGACGGATTAAGAAGCTCCACGTAAAGTACTCCACTCAGATTGGTCGGGTGATCAGAGTCGGATCTGGTCACATAAGCCTTGAACCAGATTGTTTCTCCGATGAAATAACCCGTGTTGTCAAAGTGCAGATAGACTTTCTCCTGCGGATGAATGCGGCTGAACTGCTGTACAAGCGCGGCTTTCTCCAACAGGCGCGGTAATTCTGTATTTTTCTGCTGCGCCTGCAGAATAGCAACGCAGCAGAAAAAAATAAACTGAATAATATGCTTCCTAATGTATTTCATGAATAATTAAACAAATGCATGTTCAAAATCTAAATCGAGATCTATTCCTATGTTTACGCCAGTCCCTATGCTGGAAACGTCTGCATATTCAACATTAAAGCCAAAACTGACAGTCACAAAGTCACGTCTCGGACGACTGTTTTCTATTACATGACATTCTACATTTTCTCCTGTACATGCCACGAAAGCTTCAATTAATGCAGGATACACGCCATAGATGTGAAAAACAGTATAGTTGTTTTTTGCCTTCCTCCTATTTTTAATTTTTTCAGACAAAACAAATGTAGTCATTCTCTTTGTTTTTCACAATAGATTCAAATTAACATGTTACAAATTCCAAATAACATGTTACATGATATAAATATACAAAGTTATGCCCGGATAACTATATATCAATATATGGTTTCTAACTGAAACTTAAAATTATTAGTCAAAAAAACAACAGGCTTCGTGTTTTCATTGAATAAGGTTTGTTTCGTATAGAAGTTCACCTCATGTGAATCGTATTTTCTGATCCTGACGTATTCCCCAACCGTCAGGATTGACATTGACAATCGATTCCAAGCTTCATAACCTGGATTTTTCTTTATTTTGGTTACATCGCCACTCCTTTATCTGTGAGCCATTGGAATGCTATAATATAAAATCAAGATTATTCCAGAAAGTCTTGTCTTTCAGGATTAAATGATATAAGAAAACATTGAAAAATTACAATAAAAATGGCATATGAAGATAATAAACCATCATCTCTTCATATGCCATCTTTTTTAAGGACATCTACTGAATATCCCTATATACACTTTGACTTAAGCCTCATCTTCATCCAACGATTCTCCGAACTCCATTTCTCCCTGAACGACCCAAAGGACATCATCGGGATCAAAATCGCCCATTTTGTCCTTCTTGGCCTGCTTCACCACATAATCTACCACCTTTTCTTCATCGATGGTTATATATCCGTCCTTATCCGGTTCGGCATCCAACACACCGCTGGTAGCATAATAGTCTACGATGACATCAAGGAAATAATACAACTCCTCATCCGTAAACTTATCCTTTACATCCTGAGGCAAATAATTTTTAATAAACTCTACCGTACGGGCATCTTCTTCTGCATCCTTGAGAAGCTCTTTTTCAAAGTTATCCATAATATCAGTATTTAAAGAATAGCTTTCAGTTTATCCTCAAAAGTACTTTTGGGAGCTGCACCGACCTGCTTGTCTACCAACTCTCCGTTCTTGAAGAACAGAATTGTAGGTACATTACGGATCTTGAACCGCAAAGCCAGTTCATCATTCTCCTCAATATCACACTTGCCGATAATGGCGCGGCCTTCATATTCTTCAGCCAACGCTTCTATTTCCGGACCAATTTTCTTACACGGACCACACCAAGTTGCCCAAAAGTCTACCATCACCGGCTTGCCTGAAGCCAACAGTTCATCAAAATTTGACTCTGTAATTGCTAATGCCATTGTATTTTTTTTAATGTTAATGGTACAAAATTACTAATTTATTTTATATGACAAGGCAGGTTTGCTTTCTATATATGAAATTAAATCCTTTTTAACGGATATCTTCTCTGTCTTTGACTGAAAGGTCAGGTTCATCTGTCCCTCCGGATCCAATATCTGGAAATAAAGATTAACTGTTCCCGGACTGTCTTTTACAATGGAAGACAGACTCATGACCGTATCGTCATCCAACGCATCCAGCCCCATGGTGATGGTGATACTTTCAATAAGCGTATCTTTAACATCAGCCAGAAAATCAATCTTTCCAATCCTGAATTCCAGTTTGGAAGGATCCCACTGACGGGGTTGACACTTAGCCGTAATAAACAAGGTATTGCCTACATCCATATAACTGCCCCATGTAGGCCAGTCCTGACCAAAAAGTGCAATCTCGAATGAACCGCTGTAATCTTCGATAGTCACGATTCCGTAGGGCTTTCCTGCCTTTGATACGCCACGACGGACCGCTGTCACCATTCCGCCTAGAGTCAAGTCCTTATTGACCAGTTTTTCCATATCCTGAAGATCAGCCATACGCGTATTGCAAACATCCTGAAGAATAATGGCGAAATCATCCAACGGATGAGCAGACAAGTAAATTCCAACCAGTTCACGTTCTTTGTTCAAACGTTCCAAAGCACTCCATGGTGCGGCCTGTGGTATTTCAGGAGTTGAAATCTCCACCATTTCCATATCACCGAACAATGAATTCTGGGCGGCATTCTTATCCATCTGATAACGCGCACCATAACGGGCCAAAGAATCCAAAAATACTTCACCACGACTGTTCAATGCAAAATACTGCTCACGCATAATGTCAGTAAAACAGTCGAAACTACCTGAAAGAACCAGACTTTCAAGATTATTACGTTTGCAGGCACTGGTCGGAACACGTTGAACAAAGTCGAAGACACTGCTGAACGGACCGTTTTCCATACGTTCTTTAATAATGGCTTCAACAGCAGCGTCTCCAAGCCCCTTTACGGCACCCAAACCAAATCGCACGTTACCGTCTGCATCTACACTGAACTTGCGCAAACTGGCATTGACATCAGGACCGAGCGTACTGATCCCCATACTTTTGCATTCACTCATCAGTTTGGTAATATCAGTGATATTAGCCAAACTTCGGCTCATGACAGCGGCCATATACTGGGCCGGATAATTCGCTTTCAAATAAGCTGTCTGATAAGCGACCCATGAATAACAGGTGGCATGACTCTTATTGAAGGCATAGGATGCAAATTTCTTCCAGTCTGCCCAGATCTTTTCAAGGATTTTAGGATCATGGCCGTTTTTCTTACCTCCCTCCACAAACTTCGGATACATGTGATTCAGCTTGTCAATCAACTTCTTTCCCATGGCTTTTCGCAGAGTATCACTCTCACCACGGGTAAAGTTGGCCAGCTGGCGGGACAAAAGCATCACCTGCTCCTGATAAACCGTAATACCATACGTATCCTTCAGATAGGTTTCCATACACGGAATATCATAAGTCACCGGTTTACGTCCCTGCTTACGGTCGATAAAATCAGGAATATAATCCATAGGTCCCGGACGGTAAAGCGCATTCATGGCTATCAGGTCCTCAAATGTGGAAGGTTGAAGCTCGCGCAGATACTTCTGCATGCCGGCAGATTCGAACTGGAAGGTACCAATCGTACGACCATCACAATACAACTTATATGTAGCGGGATCCTCGATATCCAGTTTGTCCACATCAATGTCCAGGCCCAGACTGTCACGTATATTAGCCTGACACTCCTTTATGATAGAAAGGGTTTTCAAACCCAGGAAGTCCATCTTGATCAGTCCGGTATCCTCAATAACCGAACCTTCATACTGCGTACAACGCAGTTTTTCACCTGTTTCCTTATCTTCGGCCGTACTGATAGGCACCCAGTCGGACACGTCGTCACGGCAGATGATCACGCCACAGGCATGAACACCCGTATTGCGCACATTGCCTTCCAACATCTTGGCATATCGGATGGTATCTCTCAGAAGCGGATTCGGCGAAGCCTCAGCCTGCTGCAATTCAGGAATACAAGAAATGGCATTAGGCAGGTTCATCTTGCGCGATTTGCCATTCTCATCATCGGGCAACTTATCTGGTATCAGCTTGCAAAGTCCGTTGGAAATGTCAAGCGGCAACTTCTGAACACGGGCCACATCCTTGATAGCCAGCTTGGTTGCCATGGTACCATAAGTAATGATATGAGCCACCTTTTCTTCTCCATACTTCTGGGTTACCCAACTCAAGACCTTGCCTCGCCCGTCATCATCAAAGTCCACGTCAATATCAGGCAAGGAAATACGGTCGGGATTCAGGAAACGCTCAAACAGCAAATCATATTTGATTGGGTCGATTTTCGTAATTCCCAAACAATATGCAACTGCCGATCCTGCGGCCGAACCACGTCCCGGTCCTACCGAAACGCCCAATTCATGACGAGCCGCATTAATATAGTCCTGCACGATCAGGAAGTAGCCTGGGAAACCCATGGTCTTCATGATGTGCAACTCAAAGTTTATACGTTCATGTACCGATTCCGGCAACGGATCACCGTATAGCTTGGCAGCCCCGTCATAAGCCAGTTTAGCCAAATAATCGGCCTCCAGCTTCAAACGGTAAAGTTTGTCACAGCCTCCCAACTTCTTCACTTTGTCACGGGCTGCATCCTCGCTCAATACGACATTCCCATTCTCATCACGCGTAAATTCATCAAAAAGATCCTGATCCGTATACTTCTGCCTGTATGATTCTTCCGTACCGAAAGATTCAGGAATCTCAAAGTTCGGCATGATCGGTGCATGGTCTATACTATAAAATTCCACCTTGTCGCAGATCTGGCAGGTATTGGCCAAAGCCTCCGGTACATCCGAAAAGACTTCATTCATCTCCTCCCTTGTCTTGAACCATTCCTGCTTGGAATAAAGCATACGCTTAGGATCATCCAAATCACGGTTCGTACTCAGACAGATCAAACGGTCGTGTGCCTCCGCATTCTCCTGATCCACAAAATGACAGTCGTTTGTACACACCAGCTTTATTCCGTACTTATCAGCCAGTTCCATCAATTTGGCATTGGCCTTCTGCTGCAGAGGGAACGTTTCACGATTGGCTCTCTGATTGGGATCTTTCACTTCATGCCGCTGCAACTCCAGATAGAAATCATCTCCAAAAACTCTTTTATACCACTGGACGGCCTCTTCAGCTCCCTCCATATCGCCAACCAGTATCTTATGAGGAATCTCACCGGCAATACAGGCAGAACAAACAATCAACCCCTCATGATGCGCTTCCAACTCTACGCGGTCTGTTCTCGGACGGGTATAAAAACCATCCGTCCATGATTTGGACACCAGTTTGATCAGATTATGGTATCCGGTCTGGTTCTTGGCCAACACGACCAGATGATAACGCCTGTTATCACCTTTATCCTTGTCCATCTGATAAAGCCTGCGTGGAGCTACATACATCTCGCACCCGAAAATAGGTTTAAACAACCTTTTTTTAGCGGCTTCCAATTCTTCAAGCGCCGTTTTCAGCTGTACGTCCAATGCGGGAAATTCCGGTTCCGGTTCTTCCACGAAATTGGCCTCTTCAGGAACAGGTTCCCCATTGATTTCCGCACGTTTACGAGCTTCCTCGGCTTCCTTCTTCTTCTTTTTCTGACCGTCTCTCCATTCTATCTGTGCTGCATTCTCACCTTTTTGCAACAGTTCGATACGTTTCTTCCATGACTTGATATCCGCATTGACCGGACCATTTTTCTTTTGGGTATAATTAAAGAATTCCTTTATACCCATCATGTTACCATGATCGGTAATGGCCATACCACGCATCCCGTTTTTCATGGCCTTATCCACAAGACGAGGCACACTGGCCTGTCCGTCCAAGATGGAATACTGCGTATGTACGTGTAGATGAACAAAATCCTGCATAAAACACAATGATTAGAACAAAAATAAGCACGAAAATGCGTGTAAAGTTAAGTCAGTTTTAGCAAAATCACAATATGAAAAGCTTTAATTTTAAAGAAAAAAGATTGTTAATAGACAACTGTAGCCAAAAGAAAGTTGAATATTTTGCATATTAAATAGAATATACCTACTTTTGCATGTTAAACTACATTGAACAATTTATGGGACGCAAACTAAGAAAACTTAAAAAGATCAGAATACACCGCGAAGGAACTCACACTTTACTGGGGGGCATCATTGCTTTACTGGCTGTTGATGCACTTTTGTATTATGGCTTTGACAGCAAACTGCCATTCTATCTGTTCACTGTTGTTGGCTGTATACTATATTTTATTGTGGTCAACTTCTTCAGATGTCCCATACGCCGGTTCGAAGGCGATACGGAAGGAATAGTCATCGCTCCTGCCGACGGCAAGATCGTGGTAATAGAGGAAGTAGACGAAAATGAATACTTCCATGACCGCCGTCTGATGATCTCCATCTTCATGAACATCGTCAATGTACATGCCAACTGGATTCCGGTTGACGGCACTGTCAAGCTGGTCCGCCACCATAACGGTAATTATCACAAGGCATGGCTTCCCAAAGCCAGCATAGAAAACGAACGCTCTACTGTCGTCATTGAAACGCCTGACGGTATAGAAATCATGGCACGACAGATTGCCGGTGCTGTAGCCCGACGGATTGTCACTTACGCCAAGGAAGGCGAAGACTGCTATATTGACGAGCACATGGGATTCATCAAATTCGGTTCCCGTGTGGATGTATACTTACCCGTCGGCACAGAAGTATGTGTCAAATTAGGCCAGAAAACGACCGGAAACGAAACCATCCTGGCCAAATTGCAATAATAAACTCTGAAAGCATGGCAAATATCATTATCCGCCAGATTCCTAACAGCATCACATGCTGTAATCTGATCTCCGGTTGCATAGCTACCGGAGCCGCATTCCACGGCAATTATGTTTGGGCGATTACCTTAATTATTATAGGCGCGATTTTTGATTTCTTCGATGGCATGTCGGCCAGATTGCTGAAAGTTTCCTCGCCTATAGGTAAAGAATTGGATTCTTTGGCAGATGTCGTCACATTCGGCGTTGCACCGTCTGCCATGATATTCTACTTGTTTACCGAAGTAACATACCCGGCATTTATGGAACCTCTTCGTTCTTTCATGCCTTACACAGCCTTTTTAATGGCTGCTTTCTCGGCATTACGTCTGGCCAAATTCAATCTCGACACGCGCCAGACATCTTCCTTTATCGGACTACCGACACCGGCCAATGCTTTGTTTTGGGGATCTCTTATTGTAGGTAACTACAGTTTCCTGGTTTCAGAAAAGTTCAATGCATTCTTTCTGTTCTTCTTCATGTTGCTTTTCTGTTTCCTCCTGGTCGCAGAAATACCCCTTTTCGCTTTAAAATTCAAGAACCTGTCATGGAAGGAAAACAAGATTAAATTTATTTTTGTCATCACCTGCATACCCATGTTTATTTTCCTGAAATACAGTTGTTTCGCAGCTATTATTGCATGGTATATCCTACTTTCGCTTTTCACGGGGAAAAAGCAGGACGCTTGATTTGGCACGGTTCTTGTGGTTCTTTCTTTAAAACATAAAAAGAAAAATTATGGGTAGTCCACTTGGTTGTCTGTTAGGCTTTTTTTTAGCCATACTGGTCTTTATCGGCGTCTTTCTTCTGACTATTGTAGGGAAAGTCAAGCAGATCATGAATTCTTTTTCGCCCAAACATAAGGCCGAACGGAATTCATCCACCCGTCAGCAGGGTTATTCGCAGAACGAACAGACTTATTCTCAACAAACAAACAGTTCAGGAAAGTCTTCTTCTTCACATCAGAAAATATTTGCAGATGACGAAGGAGAATATGTAGATTACGAAGAGATAAAATAAGAGCCAGACTTGACCGGCTCTTAACGTTTTCGCTTAAAAAAATCCTTTAACAGAGCTGCAGCCTCATCTGCCAAAATGCCAGACTGTACTTCTGTACGGGGGTGCAAGGCTTTCGGTGCAAAACTCTGGTATCCACGCTTATCATCTGACGCGCCGAAAACCAGTCTTTTGAGCTGTGCCCACCCGATGGCTCCGGCACACATTACGCAAGGCTCCATTGTCACATACATCGTACATTCAGTCAAATACTTCCCTCCCAAGGCGTTGGCCGCAGCCGTAATCGCCTGCATTTCCGCATGTGCTGTCACATCCGTAAGTGTTTCAGTCAGATTATGCGTGCGCGCTATGATCCTGTCACCACAAACAACTACGGCACCCACCGGAATCTCATCCTCAGAAAAAGCTTTACGCGCTTCCTCCAAGGCTTTTTTCATATAAAAAATATCGTCTGCCATCAATATACTTAAAATATCTGTCCGCAAAAATACTATTTCTGACATGAATCCCCAATATTTTTAATAAATTTGCAGAAACATAGCAAACAAAAGCCTATGGCAGCGCACTATGAGTTGGGTAAACAAGGTGAACAGGCCGCAGCTGATTACCTGCAAGGAAAAGGATACCATGTTCTGCACAGGAACTGGCACTACCGGCATAAGGAAATTGACATTGTGGCTGAAAAAGACGGCGTACTGGTCATTGTCGAAGTAAAAACCCGCAAAAACAATCTGTTCGGCAACCCGGAAGAGGCTGTCAATGGTAAGAAAATACGCAGAATTGTCAGTTCTGCAGATGCCTACATCAAAAAATTCGCCATTGATCTTCCCGTCCGTTTCGATATTATCACCATTCTGCAGGATGGAGAAAAAGAACATCTCAAACATATTGAAAACGCTTTTCTACCCCCTGTATTCTGACTGGCGCTCCACCTAATTTATCATAGAATGAATGCACTTTACACACTAGACGACTCCCCGTGGTTTGAATGGATCGAAATGGAAACCATCGATTCCACCAATAACTTTCTCAAAAGTTACCGGCCCGTAAGCCCCAAAGAAATGACACTTGTCAGCACCGACTTCCAGACCGCAGGACGCGGTCAGGCCAACAACAAGTGGGAAGCAGAAGCCGGAAAGAACGTCATTTACGGCATACTGATTCATCCACAGTTTCTTACAGCCAACCGCCAATTTGCCATTTCACAGATTGCAGCCCTTTCTGCCAAAGAAGCATTGGAAGACTATACAGACCAACTCTCCATCAAATGGCCGAACGACATTTACTGGAAAGACCGGAAAATAGGCGGAATGCTTATTGAAAATACACTTTGCGGCAAAAGCATAGAATCCAGCATCGTCGGAATAGGACTCAACATCAATCAGGAAGAATTCAAAAGCGATTCCCCCAATCCTGTTTCGCTGATTCAGATTATCGGACACGAAACAGAACGGATCTTTGTTCTGGCACGTGCAGTCGAACGTTTCAAACATTATTATCAGAAGCTTCGCAACGGGGAGGAAGAGCTGATTGCCAGACTTTACATGCAAGCCCTCTACAGAAATGACGGTTTCTATCCATACACGGATTCCAACGGTCAGTTTGAAGCCCGCATAGCCGGAGTGGAACCTACCGGTCACCTGCTTCTCCAGGACACAGCCGGAGAGATACGACGCTACGCATTCAAGGAAGTCAGATATCTGATACCAGACACACATCATCATTTAAATACCCTTTAAATCTTTATCAATATGGCAAAATTCAAAAGAATCTTACTTAAACTAAGCGGCGAAAGCCTGATGGGCGAACAGAGATACGGAATAGACGAAAAACGTCTGGCCGAATACGCCGAACAAATCAAGGAAATACACGACATGGGAGTACAAATCGGTATTGTCATCGGCGGCGGTAACATTTTCCGCGGACTCAGCGGGGCAGGCAAAGGCTTCGACCGCGTCAAGGGTGACCAAATGGGCATGTGTGCTACCGTCATCAACTCACTCGGTCTCAGCAGCGCACTTGGCGCAATCGGTGTCAAGAGCCGTGTCCTGACCGCTATCCGTATGGAACCGATCGGCGAATTCTACAGCAAATGGAAAGCCATTGAATGCATGGAAAACGGTGAAGTAGTCATCATGAGTGCCGGCACCGGAAATCCTTATTTCACCACAGATACAGGTTCCTCACTCAGAGGTATCGAGATCGAGGCCGATGTGATGCTCAAAGGTACACGCGTAGACGGTATCTATACAGCCGACCCGGAAAAGGACCCGAATGCCACAAAATTCAATGAAATCACGTACGACGAGATTTACAACAAGGGTCTGAAAGTCATGGACCTGACAGCCACAACCATGTGCAAGGAGAACAACCTGCCTATTTATGTTTTCAACATGGATGTCTATGGCAATCTGAAAAAGGTCATGGAAGGCGAAGACATCGGCACTTTAGTTCATAACTGATCGTCTCTTTCCTGAAGAAAAAACGTCACCCTGACCAACATTTCCATCAATGCAGATTTGTCAGGGTGACGCTTTTCATCACATGTATCGTTTACCGTGTATGAAAATCTCATGTTTTTTAGCACTGACAGCCATCTTACCTGCCACCATATATGGCCAGAACCGTGAGCACGCCGATTCCGTCGCCGAAAGGGATTTCCCCGTCATCCACCGGATCGGTATGGAATTGCGCCCGGGCTACATTTTTCCGACCAATCCTTTTCTGAAAGGAAACAATTCACGTGGCCGACATATCAATACGGCCATATCCGCCCATATCAGATATGCTTTCCAGTTTCATCCGGACTCATACACAGGAACGGTTTATCCTGATGCCTATCAGGGCATAGGTTGCGCATTCAACTCATTCGGTTCCAGAACCGAACTGGGAAATCCCGTCACCGCATACGTCTTTCAGGGAGCTCCCATTTATCGTTTTTCTCCCAAAATATCCTTCAACTACGAATGGAACTTTGGTGCCGCCTTCGGATGGCATCCTTATGATGCTGAAACGAATCCCTTCAACCGCGTAATCGGTTCCAGAATCAACGCTTATCTGAATGTAGGTTTCTTTTTCAAATGGCAATTATCTTCCCACTGGCTTTTAAATACCGGTATTGACCTGACCCACTATTCAAACGGCAACACCAAATATCCCAACGGCGGCCTGAATCTGGCCGGTAGTAAAATCAGTCTGACCTATATTCCCAATCCGGCCGACTCACGGACAATATCCCATCCACAATCATTCAGACCGTCCTTCAGACAACGTCTCAGCTGCGATGCCGTCATATACGGAACCTGGCGACGCAAAGGAGTGTTCATCGACGACAAGGCATTCGCCGCCCCCGGCATGTTTGCTGTAGCCGGCCTGAACATCAACCCCATGTATACAATCAGCCGCCGCTTCAAGGCGGGAATTTCACTGGATGCCCAATACGACGAAAGCGCCAATATCGAACAATACATCGCCACGTCAGCACTTCCTGAAGAACTGAAATTCTACCGTCCCCCACTTAAAGAACAGATCGGAATCGGCTTATCCGTGAGAGGTGAATACGTCATGCCTTTTTTCTCCATCAATGCCGGAATCGGCCATAACATATACTGGCATGGCAAAGATCTGAAAGGCTTCTATCAGATCCTGGCTCTTAAGTTTTCCTTGAGCCGCCATTGGTTTCTGCATACGGGCTACCAGCTTCATGATTTCCACTCTCCCAATAATCTCATGCTGGGAATCGGTTACCGTTTCAACCGTCAGTAACCCACCTGCCGACCATGCGGACAAAGCCCGTTTTCAGGCTTTATCACAAAGATTCATTCATAAATATTGCAGATAAATAAAAAATAGTTTATTTTTGTTCAATATTAAATTTTTTATCAAGCAAAACCAAAAAGAAACAAACTTATGGCAGACTCAAAAACAATTCTCGACGAAGCACAGGAAAAAATGGATATGGCTATCATGTATCTTGACGATGCTTTGGCTCACATCCGTGCCGGCAAAGCCGATGTCCGCCTTCTGGACGGCATACGCGTAGATTCATACGGCAGCATGGTTCCCATCAATAATGTAGCAGCTGTCAACACTCCTGACCCACGCAGTATCGCTATCAAACCATGGGACAAGAATATGTTCCGTGCCATCGAAAAGGCAATCATAGATTCTGAACTGGGCATTATGCCGGAAAACAACGGAGAAATCATCCGTATCGGCATCCCGCCATTGACAGAGGAACGACGCAAACAGCTCGCCAAACAGTGTAAGTCTGAATGTGAAACAGCCAAAGTCAGTGTCCGCAACGCACGCCGCGACGCCATCGATGCTCTCAAAAAAGCAGTAAAAGACGGTATGCCTGAGGACGAGCAGAAAAATTCTGAAGCCAAACTGCAGAAAGTACACGACAAGTACATCAAGCAGATTGACGACCTTTACGCTGCAAAAGACAAAGAAATAATGACCGTCTGATGAGAGGCCAGGTCATTCGAAATACAGGAAGCTGGTACGTCGTCCGAACTGACGACGGCCAGCTTATTGAGTCTAAAATAAAGGGTAATTTCCGCCTGAAAGGCATCCGCAGCACCAATCCCGTAGCCGTAGGGGATTTTGTACAGATCACCCCAAATGCCGAAGGTACGGCCTTCATTACCGAGATTGAAGACCGGAAGAACTACATTATCCGCAAAGCATCCAACCTCTCCAAGCAAAGCCATATCATCGCTGCCAACATCGATCTGGCCGTATTGGTCGTCACTATCAGCCACCCGGAAACCTCTACCGTTTTTATTGACCGTTTTCTGGCTTCGGCCGAAGCATATCGGGTACCGGTCAACCTGGTTTTCAACAAGACTGACAGCTACACCGAAGATGAAATCCGATATATGGAAGGTATGATCTATCTGTATACCTCTCTAGGTTATCCCTGCTTCAAGACATCGGCTTTGCATCATGAAGGCATAGACGAACTCAAACAGGCGCTGTCCGGAAAAACCACTCTCTTTTCAGGCAATTCCGGAGTAGGCAAATCCACCCTGCTTAATGCCCTGATTCCTGACCTGAATGTCAGGACTGCAGAAATTTCTTCCGCACACGATACCGGTATGCACACCACGACGTTCAGCGAGATGTACGATCTGCCGGAAGGCGGACATCTGATCGACACTCCGGGAATAAAGGGTTTCGGAACTTTCAATATGGAAAAGGAAGAAGTAGACCACTACTTCCGCGAAATTTTCCGGATCTCGTCTGAATGCAAGTATGGCAACTGCACGCATACCCACGAACCGGGTTGCGCAGTACGTCAGGCCGTAGAGGATCACCTCATCAGCGAAAGCCGTTACCTCTCTTATTTGAGCATGCTCAACGACAAGGACGAAGACAAATACCGGCAAGGTTACTAAACAGATTTTTCAATATGGAACTATTCACAATTATTATTCTCTTTGCCTTCTGTTTCCTGCTGGCAGGTATTGAAATTTTCATCATTCCGGGATTCGGATTCGCGGGAATTGGTGCCTGCTGCTGTCTGGTCATTGCCAATATTCTTACATTCAGTCATTTTGGCATCACTACCGGATTGCTGGTAATGGGAATCTCGCTGATCCTGTGCGGTTTGTTCTGCTACTGGCTGATGCATTCCCGCACCATCGAAAAATATTCACTTCATAAAAGCATTGACTCCACGGCCGCCCGACAGGAACAGTTATCAGTACGTCCGGGCGATGAGGGCGTCACTGTCACCAGGCTGGCCTTGATAGGCAACGCTGACATCAACGGTAAACTGGTAGAAGTCAAATCTGCAGACGGATTTCTGGACGAAGGCACTCCTGTCATCGTGACACGGGTGGATGAAGCACAGATTACCGTCAAAAAGAAATAAATAACATTCACTCTTAAACTTAATACCATTATGGACCTCATTACCATTAACGCAGTGATTGCCGCAATCGGTGTCATCATCCTTTTGGCAATCTTCTTTCATTTCGTACCGTTTTTCCTCTGGCTCTCCGCTAAAGTATCCGGTGTGAAGATCTCTCTCATCCAACTGTTCCTTATGCGCATCCGTAACGTGCCGCCGGGTATTATCGTACCCAGCCTCATCGAAGCCCACAAGGCAGGACTTAAAACAATCACCCGCGATAACCTGGAAGCCCACTATATGACCGGAGGTCATGTACAGAGAGTCGTACATGCTTTGGTGTCTGCCTCCAAGGCCAACATCGACCTTCCTTTTGAAAAGGCTACTGCCATTGACCTGGCAGGACGTGACGTATTCGAAGCTGTCCAGACCTCTGTGAACCCAAAAGTCATCGACACGCCTCCCGTTGCCGCTGTGGCCAAAAACGGTATCCAGCTTATTGCCAAAGCACGCGTGACGGTACGCGCCAACATCCATCAGCTTGTGGGTGGTGCTGGTGAAGATACGATCCTGGCCCGTGTGGGAGAAGGTATCGTGTCATCCATCGGTTCCGCTGAAAGCCACGAACAGGTGCTGGAAAATCCGGACTCCATTTCCAAACTGGTATTAAGAAAAGGCCTTGATGCCGGTACGGCATTTGAAATCCTTTCTATTGATATTGCCGATATCGACGTAGGCAAAAATATCGGTGCCACCCTTCAAATGGATCAGGCCAATGCCGACAAGAACATAGCCCAGGCCAAAGCGGAAGAACGCCGGGCCATGGCCATAGCTGCAGAACAGGAAATGAAAGCCAAGGCACAGGAAGCACGGGCAGAAGTTATCCAGGCTGAAGCAGAAGTACCCAAGGCACTGGCACAAGCTTTGCGCGAAGGGCATATCGGCTTTATGGACTACTACAAACTGGAAAACATCAAAGGCGATACAGCCATGAGAGAAAACTTCTCAAAACTCAATAAAGAAGACATCAGCGACATTCTCAACAAAAAATAATATGAACAACGTTGTTTTACAGAATATCCGTACACGACGGAGTATCCGCAAATACAAAAAAGAACAGATCACAGACGAAGAATTAAAGGCTGTCCTCGAAGCCGGCACTTATGCACCGACATCAAGAGGCATGCAGGCACCTTTTATCATCGCCGTACAAAACGAAACATTCAAAAAACATCTGATCGCCCTCAATGCCAAGATAATGGGTACAGACAGTAATCCTTATTACGACGCACCGACCATCGTGCTGGTACTGGCTCCGGACGATGCGCGTTATCCTGTACAGGACGGCAGCTGTATACTCGAAAACATGATGCTTGCAGCCCATTCTGTCGGTTTGGGATCTTGCTGGATTCACCGCGAACAGGAAATGTTCGAATCTGAAGAAGGCAAAAAGTTGCTTCAGGACATGGGGCTCGCCCAAAACCTGATCGGTATAGGTGCCTTGGCACTCGGCTACCCGGACGGAGATCCGTCACCGGAAAAACCACGAAAAGCTGATTATTATCGTATAATCAAATAGATCACGCCTAACCAGTCAAAAGGCAAACCAATTTATTCAGACCTTGGCAGTGTAAAAACAGATCCTGCCAAGGTCTGATTTTTTATATTAAGAGCAAACGTTCCTTTTCTATCGCAAAAACATCATTTTCAGATTTCCTCTACCGCACTTTATATTACAAGCTTCTCATCCCCATATATGAAGCAAATAATATAATTTTACAAAATTTTGGTCCCAGGATTTACCCTGAAAGGGATTTTTTCCGACTTTACTTCCACCTGTTCACAGCATGGTATAACACTATGATCATCAACTGTTTATAGTATGAAGCAGTATCTTTCACATGTTTCATTGCCTCTCTCACTTGTTCCCATGCCCTTACAGCCACTATCGCATTCTTTTCCGACATCAAAAGCTTGGAAAATACAATTCGTCAAAAGCGCTGAAAATCATTATATTGACCTATATTCGACTCTAAACAGTCCGACCTCCCAAAGTAGATTTTTCAAAAAAGATTGACAAAAATCCACACTTTATACATATTCTTTCCCCGAACTTCCGGCTTACTTTCTGAAAAACTCGGTTTACTTTAAAAAAAGTAAACCTTACTTTTGAAAAAGTAAAGCTTACTTTTTTAAAAATGTCAATATTTTAAAATTCTCTTCTTAAGTCACAACTTCACAAAAAATCCTTTCTTTAAACCGGAAACAGCATAAGTGAAGGGCAGGTGAAGGAGAAGTGAAGGACATCATTCACCCTAAAACCCGCATTTACAAAGGAAGGTGAAGGGGTGAAGGAGTTTTTTGCGATAATGACCAAGATTGGATTTAGGACATAAAATAGAACGTATGGATTATAGTGTGTCCGGAATTTATCCGGACCACACTATACTATTTTTTCAAAGGTACTGCCTTCCCGGCCTGCTTCTTCATTTCACGGTCTGACCACCGTTTCAAACGTTTATACTCCTTTTTGGTCAGTGTCATAAACGAACCATGTTGGGGAGCTTCCACTCCTTCTATCGTGACAGGAGAATGAAAATTCTGCATCAGTTCATCTGCCTGACAGATTCTGTACTGCTTGGGACGTGTGGAATACTGGATATAAGCTACACGCCAGGTAGAATCACCAATCAGACGGAAAGCCGAACAGCCCTCACATTTCCGGTCGCCTTCAAAACGGACATAATCTGTCTCACTCTTGATCTTGTACGGTCCTGTCAACTTATCAGCCGTAGCTGCAAAAATGCCGGGAGTGCCGCCTTCTTTCTTGATCAGCATGTGATACTTGCCGTCTGCTTCAATATAGTTGATATCTGCATCAATCGTCGCATAGCCCCAATCGAACATCAGACGGGGTTTGGTCAACGTAGTAAAACTCTTGTCGGCATAGGAATAATACATTCGGTCATACTTTTCCTCATCGGGATTCCACAATGAGTAATAAATCATATAGCCGCCTTTCTCGCCATTGTCCCACTGATAATCAGGATCCCAAAAAATCTGAGGTGCCCAGACCCGTTTAATGGTCGAGAAATCCTTGTATACATCAGGTGAACCGGCATCAGAAAATATCGCCGCCCCTTTACGGAAATCAAACGTAGTGGAAGTCCAGTGAATCAGATCTTCACTTTTCAACAGGTTAATTCCATAATTGAACCACTGTTTGCTTTTTCCCACATTCATATCAGTGGTCACCATAAGATAACCTTTTCCGTCATACGTACGACATATATATGCATCACGCGCCCCCTGCTCTATCCCGCATAATTCGGCTACGTCGTAAACCGGACCTCCACCAAGCAAATCTTCATAATGCAGTCCGTCACGACTCAGTGCATAAGCTGTCCATTCGCCTCGTCCGCTCATGTGACAATACAAATAACCATAATCGCCTTTCTGAAAGTTCTGTGCAGACAGGGGCCATACAGCCCAACAAAAGGCCAGAACACCAAGATACCATCTTCGTTTCAACATACCTCCTATTATTTAAAAAGTTCATCCAGTTTCAGGTAAAGATCTTCAGATTCTCCCACGAAAACTTGTACGATCTTGCCATCCGGATCAATAAGGATCTTGGTGGGATATCCCGGAACTGCATATTTGTTTGTCAGTTCATCATTGAATCCGTTATAAAGATTAACCCACGGCAAGTCATGCTTTTTGACGCCGGCCCGCCATTTTTCTTCCGTATCCCGACAACAGATACCTACGAACTCTATATGGTCTTTATGCTTTGCATACGCCGCCTTCATATCCGGAATTCCTTTAATACACCATCCGCACCAGGTTCCCCAAAAATCCAGCAGGACATATTTTCCCCAGAAAGTTGATAATCCGATCTCATTTCCTTCCAGGTTCTTCAGCTTAAAATCAGGTGCCGGCATTCCCGGTTGGATATACTTTTGCGCTTCTTCTTTTTTCAAAGCGCTGAGATAAGAAGTCTCCAATCTGTCTATCAAAGGTTTCAGAACGCCATTTCGCACATCACTACCAAGCAGTTTACAAGCCTCGGCCCCTTCTTTCGGTGGAAGATTCAATGCCAGATAACCGGCCACCAACGTATTCGGAGCTGATTTGATATATTTCATCTTTTCTGCTGTTTTATCTTTAACCAAACGGACAAAAGCCTCAGACAATGAATCCTGTAGAGCCTTATCATTTTGACTGCCGGCCTGCAAATAAGCCTTGCCCAACTCAATCTCACGTTTTTCCAACGCGGTCAATCCTTCCAATTCGGACAACCCAGCATACAAAGCTGTTCCTGATGGTACCGGTCGGTCGACATCGCCAGACAAAGTCAGGCAATCGCCCGGCAACACAAAAAACGGCATACCGGAAAACATTCTTAACGGTGCATCTGGTTTTTCCGGCTTCGCCATAATACGCACACCGACCAAATCATCAGATGGAACCTCCAACGAAAAATGTTTTTCTGACAAAGGAACCGTATCAATTTTCAATAAGGAATTCCGAACCAGATCATAACTGAATACTAATATGGTGTCTGTCTTTACTCCCTCTACTGTTCCCTTAAGATTATCCGCTGCAGAAGTGGCAAACGGCGTCAAACATGCCAGGACCGTAAACAATCCACCCCATTTGCATGCTTTGTTTCTGAAATGCTTCATTTGCTGTTATTTTTAGAATTTACATGCAAAATAAGCGCTTTTCCACGATATCTCAAAAGTCTGACACCATTATCTGCCACCTGTTCAGGACAATCACTCTGTCATTTCGGATTTTCAGTCATACGCGCAGAAATGGCCAAAATAACCCCTAATGCCACACCAAGCAATGCCGCACACAACACCCGTGCTTCGGATGGCAACAGGAAAGTAACGGTGTGGGCAGGGAACCAAAAGAACGGAATGGTTTTCTTAAATACAAAATTCCACTGTACGTTCCAGTTCAATGTGGTAATAATACGGGTCATCGGTATCGGTGTCAACAGACTTTTCCACGAACCGCCACACTGCAGGATATGGGTATCGGTAATTTTATGAAAAGTCATAAACACAGGAGCAAAGAAACTGTTCATGGCCACCGATATGGAAAAAGCGACCAACACCTTCTGCCAACATAATGAAGCCCCCATCAACGCAGAAGCGTCGGACATGCCCAAATACTCCAATGCCTTAGGTGTCCCGTTGGAAAACAGGATCATGGCCAGATTGATAGCCATGCCAAATATCCCCCACACGACCATACGGGGCAATATACCGAATCCCTTCCGGTAATAAGCACCCGTACTGATACGTAATCCCAACACCTCACCCATGGTTGACAATATGGCAAATTTCAGGAAACTCATTACCATGCCATGTTCTGCGTTAAAGGATTTATACCAATCATACAAACCAGGATCAACAACGAAAGGAAGGAACACAGCCAGAACCAAAATGGCGAAAACAAAGTCTTGTCGTTTCATTATGATTAGATTTTAAAGGTTATGGCAGCAAATGTAATAAAAAAACAGCTGCGCCCTATCAAAGAACGCAGCTGATTTCACTATATCAAGTCTAAATTACTTCTTACATACAGGCCAAGGCTTGATCTGCTTGAAGAAATCATTACCCTTGTTGTCTACCAGAATAAAGGCCGGGAAGTCTTCCACCTCGATCTTCCAGATAGCTTCCATACCCAGTTCCGGATATTCTACACATTCAATGCTCTTGATATTATTCTGGGCCAGGATGGCAGCCGGACCACCGATTGATCCCAGATAGAAGCCACCATGTTTCTTGCAGGCATCTGTCACAGCCTGGCTACGGTTACCCTTTGCCAACATGATCATGCTACCGCCATGGCTCTGGAAGAGATCTACATAAGGATCCATACGTCCGGCAGTTGTCGGACCCATAGAACCACAAGCCATACCAGCCGGAGTCTTGGCCGGACCTGCATAATAAATAGGATGATCTTTGATATACTGAGGCAAGTCCTCACCCTTGTCAAGACGTTCCTTCAACTTGGCATGGGCGATATCACGGCCTACAATAATCGTTCCGTTCAATGACAGACGGGTAGCCACCGGATATTTGTCGAGTTCGGCAAGGATCTCGTTCATCGGACGGTTCAGGTCGATCTTCACAGCATTACCCTCGCCTGCCTGACGCAATTCTTCCGGAATAAGTTCACCCGGATTGGAATCCAGTTTCTCGATCCAGATTCCGTCCTTATTGATCTTACACTTGATGTTACGGTCTGCTGAACATGATACGCCCAAACCTACCGGACAAGATGCACCATGACGGGGCAGACGGACAATACGCACATCATGAGCCATATACTTGCCACCGAACTGTGCGCCAAGACCGATCTTATGCGCTTCTTCGAGCACCTGCTTCTCAAGTTCCACATCACGGAATGCACGTCCTGTCTCATCACCTGTTGTAGGCAGGTTGTCATAGTAATGTGTTGAAGCCAGTTTTACGGTCAACAGATTCTTTTCTGCTGAAGTACCACCAATGACAAAAGCGATATGATAAGGCGGACAGGCTGCTGTTCCGAGACTCTTCATCTTCTCGATCATGAACGGTACAAGGGTAGCCGGATTCAGGATAGCCTTTGTCTCCTGATAAAGATAAGTCTTATTGGCAGAACCACCACCTTTGGTCACACAAAGGAAACGGTACTCCATACCTTCTGTAGCCTCGATGTCTATCTGGGCAGGCAAATTACATTTGGTATTGACTTCTTCATACATGCTCAACGGAGCATTCTGGCTGTAACGGAGGTTTTCTTCCGTATAAGTCTTATATACACCTTTGGACAATGCTTCTTCATCACAATAGCCGGTCCATACCTGCTGTCCTTTTTCACCATGGATGATAGCGGTACCGGTATCCTGACACAACGGAAGCTTACCTTTAACGGCAATCTCGGCATTGCGGAGGAAAGTCAGAGCCACATACTTGTCATTGTCGCTTGCTTCGGGATCCTGCAGGATCTTTGCCACCTGCTCGTTATGTGAACGGCGCAACATGAAAGACACGTCACGGAATGCGGCATTGGCCATAGCGGTCAAGCCTTCAGGAGCCACTTTCAGTACGGGGGTTCCTTCAAACTCGCTGACAGACACATAGTCTTTGGTCAGCAGATAGTATTCAGTATCATCCTTGCCCAATTGGAACATCGGTGCATACTTGAATTCTGGTACGTTTGCCATAATCGTTGGGATTTAATAAATTAATTTTTCCATGCAAAGATAGTGAAAGGTGAGCGGAGAGACAAATGAAAAGCACAGTTTTTCAATCGGGCCATTCCGAACCCGCCTTTCCATCTTATTGAAATATTTCTGTATTTATTTACCGGAATATCTCTTATTGGGTTACTCATCCGAATTATCCTAATTCTTCTTCATCATACTTCTGGAAGAGGAAATCATTATAAGGATATTTCTGCACATGAAGTTCCCTTACTTTGTCATACAAGACCTTCCTCAGTTCCTCGATATTGATTTTCTGACGGGCAGATATGAAGATGCAATTGTCATTCAGACGGGCCATCCATGTTTTCATCAGATCTGAAAGAGAAACGTTTTCCTTCGTAGAAGGTGTCAGGTCATCTTCTTCCTTTTCCACCCACTGGTAAGCGTCAATCTTGTTGAACACGATCATGCTGGGCTTATCACTGCATTTCAGGTCGGCCAAGGTTTTTTCCACCACCTGAATCTGATCTTCAAAATCCGGATGTGAAATATCGACCACATGCAACAGCAGATCGGCTTCCCTCACTTCGTCAAGCGTACTCTTAAACGAATCCACCAGGTCAGTAGGCAACTTACGGATAAATCCGACCGTATCTGAAAGCAAAAACGGCAAATTATCAATAATGACCTTCCTTACTGTCGTATCCAGCGTGGCAAAAAGCTTGTTTTCTGCAAAAACATCACTTTTGGATAACAGATTCATCAAAGTGCTCTTTCCCACATTGGTATATCCGACCAATGCCACGCGGATCATTCTGCCACGATTACTGCGTTGGGTGGTCTTCTGCCGGTCTATCTCTGCCAAACGTTGCTTTAGCAATGACATGCGGTTCAAAATGATACGACGGTCCATTTCCAACTGGGTTTCACCCGGTCCGCGCAATCCTACCGAACCTTTACCACCACCCGAACCGGAACCGCCACCCTGACGTTCAAGGTGAGTCCATAAACGCTGCAGACGGGGTAACATATATCTGTACTGAGCCAGCTCAACCTGAGTTTTGGCATTGGCTGTCTGCGCACGCATGGCAAAAATATCCAGAATCAGAGATGTTCTGTCCAGGATCTTGACTTTAAGTTCTTTCTCTATATTACGGATTTGCTTGGCTGACAGCTCGTCATCAAAAATGACCATACCGATCTCACGTTCGGCTTCTTCTTCTGTTTCAATATACTGACGGATTTCATCCAGTTTTCCTTTTCCTACATAAGTGACCGAATTAGGACCGTTCACTTTCTGGGTAAACCGCTTCACTGTCACCGCTCCGGCCGTGTGCGCCAAAAACTCCAGTTCGTCAAGATATTCGTTTGTTTTACGCTCATCCTGCGTCTGGGTAATCAGTCCGACAAGGACAGCTGTCTCAGCCTGCGCCTCAGAGAGGACAAATTCTTTCATATTTTCCTAATAATTTCTTAATGTTATTCCTTTTACAAAAAAATGACATACCATAACATCCGGCTTGTCCCACACCGCCAACCGGGAGGCCATAGTCCGGTGTGTGCTTATGTACGTCAAAAATACTAATATATTTTCAGAACACAAAAGAGATTTCTCAAAATATAAACAGCCTCACAGTATTAAAAAAACAAAAAGCATTCTGCAAGCCCATTCATTTTCATTATTTTTGTTCTGTTTAGCACAAAAGAACCATGAAGAAAACATCCTTATTTACAATGATGTCCTTTTTCCTGTGCCTTCCCATATTCGCCCAGCAGGCTCAGGAAGAAGAGACGACTCCCATACCTTACGCATTTCCGCAATACCGCAAGGCTACAGTCACCATGATGTTCGGAAGCAAGAAAGAAGTCATGGGCAATATTTATCTGGACGGAAGCAAATTCTACTTTCTCAAAGACAGCATTGCCATTGAAGCGGGATTAAGCAATGTCAGCAGAGTGGCCTTCGGTGACACTTTATACATGCCTGTAGACACTTCGCTGGCACGCATAGTGGCTACCGATGAAAACAAAATGCTCATCTGCATACGTACTATCGACAAATATAAGATGAAGGGGAGCAACGACGGCATACAAGGTGAAGACAAACGAGGTGAAGGCATGGCTTTTTTCCAACTTGACATGTTCAGTTCCATGGGATTCATAGAACTGAATCCGGAAAATATAGACAAGACAAAACTATTCCCGCTCAAAAGGGAATACTTCTTCATTCTTGACGGGGAAATCATTCCGGCAAAGGAACGTCCCGTAATGAAACGATATACTAAAGCGCAACGAAAAATATTAAAAGAAACCACAGAAGACCGTTTCTGGAGTTGGAAAGACGAAGAATCTCTGGTTAAGCTACTGAAATTACTATAATTACAAAAAGAGACGGTTACGCTTCTTTTCATTTGGCAAACCGTCTCTTTTTATATTTTCTCTTATGATGATTATTTCACCTGAATAACCAGATATTTGCTAACACTCCAGAAGGTTTCAGGCTTGGTAATCAATAATACGTACTGCCCTTTATTATCTTTTTCCAGTCTGTAGGATCCTGCAGGATGATTAGTCAGAAGCTTGGCACTCTTTGAATACAACTTGATTTCCTTATCGTAACGGATATCGATCTTAGTGAAATAATCTTTGTTGAAATCACCGCTCTTCAACACATCTCCGTTTTGAAGAATCTTCTGATCCTTAAGTTCAGACTTGGTTCCAAACACAAACCATGCTGAATTCAACTCCTGGTCCTGACGTGCCACGGTCTGACTCTTAGCCTTATTTTCCTCAGTCAGCGTATTGACATTTTCATTAAGCGTATTGATAGATTCCCCCTGCTGTTCTATGATAATATTTTTTTCAGCCAGCTGTGCCTCAAGTTCCTGAATACGCGCTTTCTGCTGCTCCAACTGAGCTGACAGATCATCAACCATCTTCTTCAGCTTATCCGCATTAATGCTGGACGTACGGAGCTTTTCCTTCAATTGGCTGATCATTTCACGATTCTGAGCCATAGCATCCTGAATGAACTGCATGTTCTCCCGGATCATCTGTTTTGAAGATTCAGATTCCATATCGCCATTGTTCACGGTAATACGGCCTTCAGCCTCATTGATACGACGGAATCCTTCCTGTATCTCATTTACCGTTCCCATAATTTCATTCAGTTCACTATCCTTTTCACTGATAACCTGCATCAATGAATCACGTTCCTGTGTAAAAGCCTCTTCCTTCTTGTTGGCTCCGTTGTTGCATGCAGCCAATGAGGCCAGACATACAGCACATAATAACATCTTTTTCATACACGTGTGATTTTAGTTTATACTCGATTTTTCTTTTTCTCTTCTTCTGCACCTGAAAGCACAATTACAATCTCCCCCCTCGGTTCAACTGTTTCATAATAAGAGGCGACCTCTTCCAGTGTTCCTCGGCGTATTTCTTCATGCACCTTGGAGATTTCCCGACAAACAGCCACTTGCCGGTCTGCCCCGAAAACTTCAACGAACTGCAACAAAGTTTTGGCCAGGCGGTGAGGCGATTCATAAAATATCATGGTACGTGTTTCCTCAGAAAGCAAGGCCAAACGGGTAGCACGCCCTTTCTTGGGAGGAAGAAAACCTTCAAAACAGAAACGGTCGCAAGGCAAACCTGAAGCAACCAATGCCGGTACAAATGCAGTCGCACCGGGCAAGCAACTTACTTCCACCCCAGCCTTGATGGCTTCACGCGCCACAAGAAAGCCTGGATCTGAAATACCAGGAGTACCCGCATCTGAAACCACTGCCACCGTATCTCCGGCCTTTAAACGTTCTATCACGCCGGCTACGGCCTGATGCTCGTTGAATTTATGATAAGCCCACATGGCATTCTTGATTTCAAAGTGCTTCAACAGAATACCCGTCGTACGGGTATCCTCTGCGATGATCAGATCTGCCTCTTTCAGTACTTTCAACGCACGATAAGTGATATCCTCCAGATTCCCCACCGGAGTAGGAACCAAATACAAAATCCCCATATTTATCCTACAAAAATGTAACAGGCAAAAATATAAATAAAAGCTTATCCTCAGTCTTATTTTATTTAATATTTAACAGTTGTTTACTATTTTGGCTCCTTTTCAGCGTCTTTCTATGTGTTTAATTATTACTTTTGCATAAAAGTAAAGTTGTGAATAATTAAAATAAAATGAGTCCCATTACAGAAAGAAACGGTGAAAACATTCGGAAAGGCCGTATTGAAGTCATCTGCGGATCCATGTTTTCAGGAAAGACAGAAGAACTGATCAGGCGCATGAAACGTGCCAAATTTGCGAGGCAAAGCGTTGAAATATTCAAGCCGGCAGTAGATACCCGTTATTCGGAAGAAGATGTCGTTTCACATGAAGGCAATTCCATCCCATCCACTCCCATTGACTCTTCTGCCAGCATCCTGTTACTGGCCTCTGACACTGACGTTGTCGGAATAGACGAAGCACAATTTTTTGACGACAACATTGTCAATGTATGCAATGAGCTGGCATACAACGGTACCAGAGTCATCGTAGCCGGACTTGACCTTGACTTCAAAGGTATACCCTTCGGCCCAATGCCTGCCTTATGCGCCATTGCCGATGATGTAACCAAGGTACACGCCATCTGTGTTCGCTGCGGCTCCTTAGCCTACATTTCACACCGGACGGTCGATAATGAGAACCGTGTTCTGCTCGGCGAACAGACTGTCTATGAACCATTATGCCGCTCATGCTACCAGAAAGCACTCAAAGAAGCCAATCGGCAAAAGCCATGATCCCCGTTCAACTTTTTATATCATAGAACAACAATGCTGGAAAAGGAAATCACATTCGACCGTTTCATCCGCTGGTTGATTGCCATAGCCGGTATCGGATTGACACTGTACATATTACATCGTCTGAGCAGCGTATTGCTCCCTTTCTTTATTGCCTGGTTTTTTGCTTATATGATCTATCCGGCCGTAAAGTTTTTCCAATACAAGCTGCATCTGAAGAACAGAATTCTTTGTATAGTCATCACACTGCTGCTCATATTGGCTTTTATTGCCGGCATCGTTTACCTGATCATTCCTCCCATCATCTCTGAATTCATGAAGTTCAGAAGCATCACGGCAGAATTCATTCAAGACAACGGTGGAACAAGCATGGCCTTTGCCATAGAAAAGTTTCTGGAACGGCATATTGACCAGAATGTCATTCTACAGCTTCTTCACGAAAAGAACGTCATGGAAGCAATGCGCGTAGCAGTCAACCAGTTATGGAGTCTGGTTTCACAAACCGTAGACATTGTCTTCGCACTTATCGGATTCTGCATTGTCATTCTCTATTTGTTCTTTATCCTGATGGACTATGAAGAACTGTCGGATGGCTGGATCAAACTGGTTCCAAAACGAAACAGAAAGGTGGCTGCCAAACTGGTTGAAGATGTACAGCACGGTATGAACTCATACTTCCGCGGCCAGGCGCTGGTTGCGTTTCTTGTCGGTATACTGTTCAGTATCGGATTTCTTATCATCGACTTTCCCTTGGCTATCGGTTTAGGGTTATTTATCGGTTTTCTTAATCTCGTTCCTTATCTTCAGGCTGTAGGCTTCATACCGACCATTCTTCTGGCATGGCTTAAAGCCAATGATACGGGAGAAAGTTTCTGGTTCATCCTTCTGACAGCTATTATTGTGTTCATCGTTGTACAGAGCATACAGGATGCCATACTCGTCCCCAAAATAATGGGAAAGCTGATGGGACTTAATCCGGCCGTCATTCTATTGTCACTTTCCGTATGGGGAAGTCTGATGGGAATGATTGGCCTCATCATTGCTCTACCCCTCACAACACTCATTTTATCCTATTACCGACAATTCATCGAACGAGACGAACGAAAAGTAACGCTACTTGAGGAGAAAATGAAACTGGCCAAACAAAAAGAGGAAGCCATCCTTCACCCGGAAAATGATGCAAAAAATGAGGAAAATCCGGTCCAAACAGGGGAAAACAAAAAAAAATAGCACTTTTTTCAAAAAAAATCGGCAAATAATTTGCAAATACAAAAAAAGTGCGTACCTTTGCACTCGCAATCACGAAACGATTAGCACTCAAGGTTGATTCGTTAGCTCAGCAGGTAGAGCACAACACTTTTAATGTTGGGGTCTTGGGTTCGAGCCCCAAACGAATCACTTAAGGAAAGCGATTATCTCAAAAAGATAGTCGCTTTTTTCTTTTGTATGCCCTAAGGAGAAGTCTGGCCAAGGTACAGTCTGAACACGGTTTCTACGAACAGAAACAGCAGATCAAGGGGCCGTAGAAAATTAATGGGCGTATTCTCGTAGAGCTTTGCAATTCTAAAAAGGAAAAACAGAACCCCAAAATATAACCAATACGGGCAGACTATTGTTGTAGTCTGCCCGTATTGGTTATATTTTGATTTATCCAAGAATCCGTATTACTGTTTCATCAGATAATCCTTAAAGTCCTCAAAGTTCTTACTCATCGGAACACTTTGTTTTTCACCTTTCATAAAGGCTGCCAACTTAGCCGGAATCTCAACTTCCTGACCTACGATCTGCTCAACAGTCGACTTGAATTTAGCCGGATGTGCTGTTTCCAAGAATACCCCATATTCACCCGGACGGAGATTCTCTGACAATGCACGGAAACCGCAGGCACCATGAGGATCCAACAGATAACCGTTCTTCTCAAAACAAGATTTTACCGTCTCAGCTATCTGAGCATCTGTATATGTAGCTCCGCTGATTTCTCCTGAAATTGCAGCATGACTACCTTTATACAAATCATATATACGGGCAAAATTGCTCGGATCACCCACATCCATGGCATTGGCAATAGTCTGCACGGAAGGACGCGGATTATACTCGCCTGTCTGCAAATAATTATAGAAAATATCATTGGCATTATTGGCTGCAATAAAACGCTTGACAGGCAATCCCATGACTTTACCGAACAGACCGGCAGTGATATTTCCAAAATTACCACTAGGCACACAAACAACCAACTGATCAGCCTTACCCATCTTTTTCATCTGGGCATAAGCATAAAAATAATAGAAGGCCTGAGGCAAGAAACGGGCTACATTGATAGAATTGGCTGAAGTCAGCTTCATATGACGATTCAGTTCCTCATCCATAAAGGCATTCTTCACCAATGCCTGACAATCATCAAACACACCATCAACCTCCAAAGCCGTGATATTCTGTCCCAACGTCGTAAACTGGCATTCCTGAATGGCACTAACCTTGCCTTTCGGATAAAGTACATAAACATGAATACCTTCTACACCCAAGAAGCCATTAGCAACCGCGCTACCTGTATCTCCAGATGTCGCAACCAGCACATTCACCTGCTTGCTGCCTTCCTGTTTGATAAAATAGCCCAGAAGACGTGCCATAAAGCGTGCACCTACATCCTTAAATGCCAATGTAGGACCATGGAACAGTTCGAGTGAATAAATGGTGTCTGTCACCTTCACTACAGGACAATCAAAACTCAAGGTATCATAAACAATCTGCCGCAGCGTCTCAGCCGGTATATCCTCTCCAAAAAACGCATCCGCTACTTTATAAGCAATCTCTTGAAAAGACAGATCCTGGATCTCCTCAAAAAAAGATTCGGGCAAATGCTTGATTACTTCCGGCATAAACAATCCCTTATCACTCGCCAGGCCTTTCACTACCGCTTCATGAAGAGTAGCACGGTCAGCCTTACCGTTTGTACTATAGTATTTCATGGTTATTCTTATTTTAATATTTCATAAATTCTCGGATAAAGTCATCCCCTTGCAACACTCCATAAACTCCCGTTTTGGCAGCATCTTCATCAAATGTCTGAACTGCATCGGGCTCTATACCTGGATAATAAATAACAAACGGTATAGGTTCAGCTGTATGTGTACGATGAGCACAAGGAGTAGGATGATCCGGCAATACCGCGATTGCCACAGGTTCATTCCAGTCTTTTACCGCTTCCATTATCGGTCCGACAAGACGATGATCAAGATCCTCTATTGTCTTAAGCTTAAGATCCACATCACCGTCATGACCAGCTTCATCACTGGCTTCCACATGCAGATAGACAAAGTCATCTGTCTTTAATGCCTCTATTGCAGCCTGGGCCTTTCCTTCATAATTAGTATCATATAAACCGGTAGCTCCTTTCACATCAATAACCCGAAGACCGGCATATCGTCCTATACCACGTATCAGATCCACGGCAGTAATCACCGCTCCGCTTTTGATCTGAGGAAAGGTTACTGTCAGAGGAGTCATTTTAGGACGATAACCACCTCCCCACGGCCAGATACTGTTTGCCGGATCTTTTCCCTCTTCCATTCGTTTAAGATTAAGCGGATGCGAAGCCAAAAGTTTTTGCGACTTCAATATCAAGTCATTAAGCAGATCAGCCGTTTCCTGAGCCTCGGGTATATCTGCTTTTATCAAACAATCACGGAAAGGCGTACCCGGTACATCATGAGGTGGCACACAACTGATATGCTTGTTTCCTCCCTTGATCACCAACAGATGACGATATTGCACTCCAGTATAAAAATGAATTCTTTCATTTCCGAGCTGCGATTGCAAGAACTGGATTAAAATATCTGCTTCCTCCGTTTCCAAACGACCACATGAATGGTTCTTAATCTTATCATCTTCTATGCAGATCAGATTGCAACGCATAGCCAGATCATCATCGGCCAATTCCACGCCAATACTTGCTGCTTCCAACGGACCTCGTCCCTCATAGACCTTATGCTGGTCAAAACCCAGGATAGCGGAGTTGGCCACTTCACTGCCTGGATGAAAACCATCGGGCACGGTCTTCAACAAGCCATTACGCCCCATACAGGCCAATTTATCCATATTAGGTATATCTGCATACTGCAAAAGGGTCTTGTCGCCCAAGGCGGGAACATGCCAGTCGGCCATGCCATCGCCCAATATTATGATATGTTTCATAAGAATCTTTTTACCTTTAATATTACACATTCGCTATACTCATGATGTCTGCAAAGACACCAGCAGCCGTTACACTGGCACCGGCACCGTATCCCTGAATCAACATAGGATATTCATTATAACGCTCTGTAGTCAGCAAAATGATGTTGTTGGAACCTTCCAACGAGTAGAACGGATGATTTTGACCTACTTCACACAATTCCACACTAGCCTTGCCATTCTCATATTTGGCCACAAAACGCCAGCGTTTGCCTTCCTGCTCCAGTTTCTGACGGCGCTTCTCAAAATCCTCATCCAATTTGGGCAGATCTCTCCAGAAATCATCAAGCGTACCATCAAAATATGAATCGGGCACAAACAAATGCTTCTCCACATCTTCCTGCTCAATCTGATATCCGGCCTCACGCGTCAGGATCACCAACTTACGAATCACATCCTTACCACTCAAATCAATACGGGGATCAGGTTCACTGTAACCTTCCTGCTTGGCCAACTGGACTGTTTTACTGAAAGGTACGTCTGCAGAAATCTTGTTGAAAATAAAATTCAAGGTTCCACTCAAGACGGCCTCAATCTTCAGTATCTTGTCACCACTGTTCAACAGATCGTTCATGGTACGAATAATGGGCAATCCTGCACCTACATTAGTCTCAAACAGGAATTTGACACCACGCTGACGAGCCGTAGACTTCAATGTCTTATATGTCTGATAATCTGATGAAGCTGCAACTTTATTAGCAGCAACAACAGAAATGTTATGCTCCAAAAACTCCTGATAAAGACCTGCTACCTCAGCACTGGCCGTACAATCGACAAACACCGAATTAAATATGTTCATGCCGATCACTTCATCACGCAATCTTTGCAGATTGCTCGGCGCACTTTCAGCCAAATGCTCGCGACAATGTTCCAAGTCAATACCACGACGGTCGAACATAGCATGGTGGCCACTGGCAATACCAACAACTTTCAGTTTAAGCCCTCTCTCCTTCATCAACTTGGCACTCTGCTGTGTCAGCTGGTCAATAAGGCTGCCACCAACTGTACCTACACCGCAAAGAAACAGGTTAAGAACCTGATATTCAGACAAGAAGAAACTATCATGAATGACATTAAGCGTTTTACGCAGATAACGTCCGTCCACCACAAATGAAATATTTGTTTCTGATGCACCTTGTGCACAGGCTATGACATTGATACCACTACGACCCAATGTTCCAAACAGTTTTCCGGCAATACCCGGCGTATGTTTCATGTTTTCACCCACGATGGCAACCGTTGCCAAACCGCTTTCGGCCTTCATTTCGAACATTGCACCGGTTTCTATTTCCTTGGCAAATTCCGCATTCAGGACAGCACAAGCCTCAGCCGCATCTTCATCCCTCACACCAATAGATGTGCTGTTCTCAGAAGAAGCCTGAGATACGAGGAACACACTGATACCATGATCTGCCAAAGCAGAAAAAATACGGCGGTTCACACCAATCACACCCACCATGGACAATCCTGATACCGTAATCAGACTTGTTCCATTGATACTTGAAATACCCTTGATAGGCTTTTTGTCACCTTCTATCTTCTGCTTGATAATGGTTCCCTTGCCCTCCGGATTGAATGTATTCTTGATGACAATTGGAATATTCTTCAGACATACCGGATAAATAGTAGGTGGATACACAACCTTGGCTCCAAAGTTACAAAGCTCCATGGCTTCTACATAACTCAGTTCGTTAATCGTATATGCCGTAGAAATAACTTTGGGATCTGCAGTCATAAAGCCATCCACATCTGTCCATATTTCTAAAGTAGAGGCATCGAGTGCAGCTGCGAGAACAGAAGCTGTATAGTCTGATCCTCCTCTTCCCAAATTGGTTATCTCACCGGATTCGGCATCAGTAGATATGAATCCGGGCACCAATGCTACTTTAGGCTGGTGCACAAAAGCTTTCTGCACCAACTCTGTCGTCAATTCTGTAGCCAGCAACTGACGACCTGATTTATATTCTGTCTTAATGAAAGTACGCGAATCAAACCATTCAGCGCCATCAATCAAGACAGCTGCTATATGAGAAGACAGACGCTCTCCATAACTGACTATCGTATTGGAGGTCTTACGTGACAGGTCGCGAATCAGATAAACACCTTGATAAATACTTCTGAGTTCTTCCAGCAATGAATTCACTACAGCCAGAAGAGCCTGACGACGGCCACCATCAGGAATAATCCGTTCTATCATCTGACGATGACGGGATGCGATTTCTTCATATTCTGAAAGATACGTCGTATCACCAGCCACAGCCAGCTTTGATACACGGATCAGCTTGTCTGTTATACCGCCCAATGCTGACACTACGACTATCACAGAGTCTTTCTCAGCCTCAACAATCTTCTTTACATTTAAAATGCTTTCTACGGAACCTACGGATGTTCCTCCAAATTTCAGTACTTTCATGTCCTTTTTAGTTAATTAAGTCCCCTCGCATGCAGGCTAACAACACCTGTATTGACAACTCAGGAACCATAATATTCCAATTCATATTTTTTATTTATAAGTTTGCAAAAATAACAAATATTTAGATAAACAGACTTATAAAATAAAATTAATTTGTATTTTTGTCTTATAAATCATTATTAAATACGATAAAACGACACATGACATGAAAAAGTCTGTATTCGCATTTTTGATACTTTTTATATGGTTATCAGCCACTACGGTTAATGCCCAAAGATATTATGACGGAGATTCCTATAATATGAGCCGCTGGCACGATTATCAACGCGGCACGTATTTTGGATTGCGTCTAGGTTTGAACGTACCTACATTACGTTTTAAAGGAACGTCCGGTTTGGCAAATACCCAGTCAATAGCCAGATTTAACATCGGCTTGGTCTGCGGACAGAAATTAGGAAACGGACTTCCCTTTTTTGTAGAAACAGGACTGCTCTACTCCGAAAAAGGTACAGAAATCAATGCTACAGATGAAACAGGCAAACGACTTCACCACATGAGATACCTGGAAATCCCATTGGTTATCAAATACAAAGTGGAAACCAACGTTGATGACCTGACTGTACAGCCTTTTTTCGGAGGTTTTATGGCTGTAGGCATTGCAGGACAAACGAAATGCTATGACACCAGAACTAAAATAAGCCCGTTCGGTAACGGACGTTTCAAACGTTTTGATTCAGGCATCCGTTTGGGATGTGGCATGGCCTTCCAGAATTTTTATCTGGAAATGTCCTACGATATTGGACTATTCAATATCGCGGACACTCATTACACCGATTATCATTATGACGACTTTGACGGCCATATCCGAACCGGCTGCCTCTCTACTACTATTGGTATAGACTTTTAACTTCGTCCCATATAAGCAGCTACAGCTTCTGCACAACGTTCACCATCAATGCCGGCAGATACAATTCCACCGGCATACCCTGCTCCCTCACCACAAGGGAACAATCCATGAATACGGATATGCTGCAAGGATTCTTTATCACGTACGATCCTTACCGGTGAAGACGTCCTGCTTTCGACAGCTATCATAACAGCTTCATTGGTAAGAAAACCGTGAGAGCTTTTACCAAAACGCCGGAATCCTTCCGCTAAACGGTCACTGATAAATGAAGGCAACCAGAAATGCAAAGGAGAAGAGATTAATCCGGGAGCATACGAACTTTTAGGCAGATCATAACTCAAACGTTTGTTTACGAAATCTGCCATTCGTTGCGCTGGTGCCGTCTGTCGGCAATTACCTTGCAGCCAATTCTGTTTCTCCAGCACTTCCTGAAAAGCCATCATCACCAAAGGATCGTTCAAATCCACATCTCTTCCGTCTGCTTTCATAAAAGCAGACATGGATTCTTCGGCAAGATCCTCCGGATGCAACTCCACGACCATACCTGAATTACTCCATTTCGATCCCCGATTACTTGGAGACATGCCATTCACAACTATTTGTTCGGGGCCGCTGGCTGCAGGCACTACAAAACCGCCCGGACACATACAAAAACTATACACGCCACGACCACCGACCTGCTGGACAAAACTATATTCCGCGGCAGGAAGATATTTTCCGCGACCATTTTTGCTGTGATACTGAATGCAGTCTATCAACTCGGAAGGATGCTCCAAACGAACTCCTACCGCCAGCCCCTTGGCTTCTACCGTCACACCATGATCATGAAGCCAGCGATAAACATCACGTGCCGAATGTCCGGTAGCCAAAATGACCGGTCCTTTAAATTCCTTACCGGTATTGGTCCGAATACCAATTACTTCATCCTGTTCTATAATAATAGCATCCATTCTGGTCTCAAAATGAACTTCGCCTCCACAGCGTAGAATGGTATTACGCATAGCTTCTATCACCGCCGGCAACTTGTCCGTACCTATATGGGGATGAGCATCAGAAAGAATGGATGTACTGGCACCATGTTGACAAAAGACATTCAGAATCTTATCTACATTGCCCCTCTTTTTGCTTCGGGTATAGAGTTTACCGTCCGAATACGCTCCTGCACCTCCTTCGCCAAAACTGTAATTGCTCTCACTGTTGACCTTATGTTCCCGTGATATGCGGGCCAGATCTACCTTACGGTCACGCACGTTTTTTCCACGCTCAACAACTATGGGACAGAAACCTAACTCGATCAGGCGTAAGGCTGCAAACAGTCCCCCCGGACCTGCTCCGACCACAATAACACGAGGTGCGCTATCTACCAACGGATAATCCACATGCCGGAATTCATCATCCTGCGGCTCTTCATTGACATATACTCTTACCGTCAGATTAACAACGACTGTCCGCTGACGAGCATCAATACTCTTTTTCAATACCCTCACGGCCTTAATCGTCCGTTCATCCATTCCCTTTTCCTTCGCCAAATAATGACGCAGACTTTGTTCGTTGACGCTATATTGCGGCAACACTCTTATCTGATATTCATTAATCATACGTTACTCTTTTTTTCAGAAAATTTATCCAAAAAGTATTCTGAGAGCCTCTTCTACTTTTCTTACCGGCAAAAGCTCTATATTCAGTTTCGAAACATTAAATCCCTGCAAGTTATGTTTGGGAATCAACATCTGACGGAAACCCAGTTTCTGAGCTTCCGCCACTCTTTGTTCAATCCGGTTGACAGGTCTGATTTCACCACTTAACCCTACTTCACCAGCCATACAGATGCCATTCTCAATGCCTGTATCTACATTACTGCTCAATACAGCCGCAATAACCGACAGGTCAATTGCCGGATCCGTCACCTTCAACCCGCCAGCAATATTCAAGAATACGTCCTTCTGAGCCAGTTTGAAACCGACCCGCTTCTCCAATACCGCCAGAAGCATGTTTAACCTCCGAAGATCGAAGCCGGTAGCCGAACGCTGTGGAACTCCATAAGCCGCCGTGCTGACCAGCGCCTGCGTCTCTATCAGAAAAGGACGTACACCTTCAATAGCTGACGATATGGCAACTCCGCTCAATCCTTCATGATTCTCCGTCAACAGTAATTCTGACGGATTACTGACTTCTCGTAGTCCATTCTGACGCATCTCATAAATACCTAATTCTGCTGTACTTCCAAAACGATTCTTGATACTTCGCAATATACGGTACATGTAATGCTGATCTCCTTCAAACTGTAAAACGGTATCTACAATATGCTCCAATACCTTAGGGCCAGCCAACGTTCCTTCTTTGTTAATATGTCCAATCAGAATAACCGGTATGCCTGTTCCTTTTGCAAATTTCAGTAAAGAAGCAGCACATTCACGCACTTGGCTGATACTACCAGGCGAACTGTCGACCGTTTCGGTCATTATGGTCTGAATGGAATCTATAACAACCAATTCCGGCTTAACATTCTTGACATGCACAAATATCTGCTCCAATGATGTTTCACAAACCACCATACAAAGCGAATCCTTCCAGACCTCATCTGATTCCTTATCATCCTCACGTGCACCAACCAAACGATCAGCTCTAAGCTTCAACTGCCGTGCGCTCTCTTCACCACTGACATACAATATCCGACGATGCTTTAACTTCAAAACAGTCTGCAGAACCAAGGTAGACTTACCTATTCCCGGTTCACCTCCTAAAAGAACAAGAGATCCCGGTACCAATCCACCTCCCAGAACACGGTTAAGCTCTGCATCATGCATGTCTATACGCGGTTCTTCTATTGAAGCAATCTGACCAACCGGTATTGGAACTACACGTTCGGCTTCCTCCTGAAACAGTTTTTGAAAACCACTATTGGCAGATGCACCACCTGTCTCAGGCTTGACAACAAATTCTTTAAAGGTATTCCACTGGCCACACGATGGACACTTTCCTATCCATTTTGAGGATTCCTGCCCACAATGACTGCATACATACACTGTCTTTTCCTTTGCCATGCTGACTAAAACATTCTTTTTAAAGTATAAAAATACGGATATTTATCAAACTATCCACTAAAAACAGTATTAAAATCTCCATTTTTATGGACCATCCCTATTTATACCTTATTAATATAAGGTAAAAACGGTCACACAATACCCAATAAGCAAAAACTTCATGCCAATGTTTTGCTGTTGCAACAAGAAATTATATCAGTTTCAGTTTTTCTTGACCTAGGTCAATAAAAGGGCATTTTTATGTTGAAAAACATATTATTTCTTGTTTTAAACATAAAAACCCCCTACCTTTGCAGTGTCATAAGAAAAAAAGTTTTTCAGGTATTAACTCCGAAAAAGGAGTATTTAGGTAAAAGATTGTTTAAATTTAAAAAGGTAAGAAGATTATGACAGGAGTAATTATCATCGCAACAGCCATAGTAGCTATGGCCTGCGTAAAAGGTTCAAACAACAATGGAAAGTTCTTTGGTTCAAGTACTTCTATGTTCTTTGGTAACCGCAACATGAACGCTGGTGCTGCATGTTAAAATAAAAAGCACCTTTAGTTAGTAAACAGTTAAAATGAATAGTACGGAGACATGCCATACAATGGTATGTCTCTATTTTTTTATCCATCTCACAACACTACATAAAAAATCATCACAAACCACACGGATACTATCTACTCATCAGTACTCATTATTTAATAACGAACCTACCCACTTGTATACTTAATTCTGTTTCCTCATCTTCGTACGATCAAGCCTTTCCTTCATATTGTAAAACAAAACATCATTTATATATACTTTTTAATAAGTAAAAGTTACTTTTACCGGAATTACACAATGTCATATAAACTGGAAACAAATATTAAACACATACTCTATATTATCCAATCATTTTTTCTCATAAAAAAGCATTGAAAGACAGGGCTTTTTGTACCATTCTTTCATTATAATATCGCAATTCACACTGATATAACATATATCCCTGCCCTATATTGTTTCATTTTTCTTTAATATAGGATACGTCTCCGTATAAACCTACCTAAGACACAGATTCGTTTGCCTGTGCGCTCGACTTTCGCTATCTTTGGATAAGACAGGATGCGCATCGGCAAAGGACAACCTGAAAACTGCGTTTTCGTTTGCCTGTGCAACTCAGCTTTCACTATCTTTGGATAAGACAAGGATACGCATCGGCAAAGGACAACCTGAAAACTGCGTTTTCGTTTGCCTGTGCACTCAGTTTTCACTATCTTTGTAGCTAAAACAACAACAGCCATGACTGCTACGCCGGAAATCGCCATTATTGAACCGAATACTCTAACCTGTATTGGACTGCAAACTCTAATTGAAGAAATGATGCCCTTTGCTACAGTTCGTTCATTCAATAGTTTCGAGCAATTCATACATGATACACCAGACATGTATTTTCATTATTTCATCTCATCACAAACGCTTTTGGAACATAATGCCTTTTTCATAGAACGCAAGCACAAGACTATTGTATTGACTAATGGCATTACGGGAACTACACAATTATCTGACTTTCATTCTCTCAATATTTATCAAAGTAAGGAAAATATGGTCAGATCACTCTTAAGACTACAACAAAGCGCACACTCACAAGGTAAAAACCTGCCAGATGAAATTAAAAAAGAGTGGCAAAAAAACGTATCTTTCACACATAAAGATCCGAACGGACTTTCAACCAGAGAAATCGAAGTACTCATAGAAATTGTTAAAGGGCTTTCTAACAAGGCTATAGCAGACAAACTGAACATCGGGGTCACAACTGTCATTTCGCACCGTAAAAATCTCATGGAGAAACTACATATCCATACCGTGTCAGGACTTACCATTTATGCCGTCATCAATGGATATATAGAGGCAGACAGAATCTGATTAACCTCAAAATCCTCAAAAATGAGGATTGCCAGCAGACTTCATTGTGACTACCTTTGCAGCAAAATAAGACACGCAATGAAAAGAATAATCGGACTGACTGCTGCATTGGCCATTAGTGTTGGAAGCCAAGCAGAATCTTACAACGCAGAAGATAGCGCCACTGTAAAAGACATCGAAGAAATCATTATTGTTTCATCACCCAAAGAAAACAACAAGTTACGATCAACCCCTACTGCAGTTTCACTTTTCGATCAGAATGACATTGAAACCCGTCACATAGGATCATTAAAAGAGTTGTCGGCCTATGTTCCCAATTTCTTCATGCCTGATTATGGCAGCAGTTTGACATCAGCTGCATACATACGTGGAGTCGGTTCCCGTATCAATACACCGGCTGTCAGTCTTTATGTAGACAATGTAGCCTATGCGGACAAAACAGCTTATGATATTCATTTTCTTGACATTGAGCGTATTGACGTTCTCAGAGGACCTCAAGCCACACTTTACGGACGTAACGCAATGGGAGGTTTACTGAGAGTATACACACGCAACCCTTTTACTTATCAAGGCACAGACATCAAATTGGGGGCATCAACCAAAGACAACGGTTATCATGTCACGGCTTCACACTACCACAAACTGAACAATCAACTGGCTTTTTCCGCCAGTGCATTCTATACTGACAGCAAAGGATTCTTCCGCAATGAGATACGTCATGAAGATATCGGTGGAAAAATGGCAGGCGGAGGACGTGGCAGAGTTATCTGGTATCCAAATGAATCATTAAAGATGGACTTTTCCACCGATTATTCACGGACAAAAGATAAAGGTTATCCCTATGAATACCGTGGAACCGTAAGTCTGGAATCAGACCCTTATGCCGGATACCAACATCAGATTTTCTACAATGATCCCTGCACTTACCAAAGAGATTTACTGAACACAAGCCTACTAATAGAACATCAGGCCGATCGTTATATCATGTCATCCGTTACTGCCTACCAGTATCTCAATGACGAAATGGTAATGGATCAGGATTTCACAAACCGTAACTTTTTCACTCTCACCCAAAAACAAAAAATCAACTCTTGGAGTGAAGAACTGACGTTCAAGAACCGTACACACCACCGTTGGGAATGGGTAAACGGTGCCTATCTTCTTTACCAGACTTTACGCACCCAAAGTCCAGTCACACTTACAGAAGACTTCATGAACACAGCTGTACTGGGAAAAGCAAATGCCAGCATGAACGGAATGGGAATGAATATGGCATTCGATTTACACGGCAAACCATTCTGTGCAGACGGAACCTTTCAAACCCCAACTGCAGACGTGGCCTTATTCCATCAAAGTACTTTCCACGACCTCTTCAATATAGAGGGGCTTAGTCTGATTGCAGGATTGCGCATTGAATACGAAAAAAACAGTTTGGACTATTATTACGGAGGAAACCTCACTTACGACATGAACATAACTTCTCCAATGATGCCCATTGCCTTCAGTGATCTTACTGACGAATCCTTATTTGACGGCAAAATCAGCCATGATTATTGGCAATGGCTTCCTAAAATAGCCTTACAATACGAAATAGACTCCCGTAACAATGTGTATGCAAGCATCAGCAAGGGCTCACGAAGCGGAGGATACAATGTTCAAATGTTCAGTGATTTGGTACAAGGTGCTTTGCAGAGTGCCATGACTGGACATATAAAAAACGAAATGACGAATCTGTTCAACCGACCTCCATTCACCATGATGCCGGAGGCTATCAAACAAATGATCATAAACCAGATTCCCGTCACTACATTTGAAGGCAATCCGTCACAAACACGTTATAAGCCTGAATACAGCTACAACTATGAGATTGGCGGACATTTTTCTTTGTTCAACAACAAAATCCAACTGGATATGGCCGCATTCTACATGGATATTTACGATCAACAGATCTCCAAATTTGCCGGCAGCGGATTGGGACGTATCATGGTTAATGCGGGACGCGGACAAAGTGCAGGAGCAGAACTTAGCCTGAGAGGAAGCCTTATCGACAAGAAACTGGATTGGTTTGCGACCTATGGATACACTCATGCTACATTCAAACGTTATGAAGCACAAACAGCAACGGAAGAACAGACTGGAATTAACTATAATGGCAATTTCGTACCATTTGTCCCTCAACATACCATGTCTGCAGGATTTGAATACACACAACCCTTAAAAAACAAGATAGTCAAAGCCGTCTTTGTCGGATTGAACACTACTGGAATCGGCCCCCTATACTGGACAGAAGACAATCTGTATAAACAAAAATTCTATGCCGTTCTCAACGCCCATGCCGGCGTGGATTTCGGAACCGTCAAAGTAGATTTTTGGGGACGTAACATGACCAACAGCCAGTATGATACATTCTTTTTTACCTCTAATGCAACTACAGATGAACTGAAATTCGGCCAATGCGGTAATCCCATACAATTTGGCATAGATGTCAGCATGCATTTCTAAGCTTTTCAGTAACTTCTAAAATACAACGCACAACAGACAAGCCATTGTAAACTTGATCTGTTGTGCGTCATCTTTTATTGAGTATGTATCTTTACAGGATTTTAGAACAGTTTAAGAATCTCACTGTTGGCCTGGTCAATCAAAGAAGCCTCAAGTGAAGCTATATATATTTGAGTTACTTTTTCAGAAGAATGCCCCATTCCTTCACTAATCAACGCTATAGGAATACAACTCCCATGAGCAACTGAAGCCCAAGTATGACGCACTGTATAAGACGACAAACCAACAGAATTACCCAACAAAGCATTCAGACTTTTTAGCTGACGATTATAATATGTCAGAGCATTCTGATATTGAAGATAAGCCTTTTCTTCATCATTGCTTTTCAGTATGTTCAGAAGATAAGGCGTTTTATTGTTTGTATTTTTATACCTGTCTATTATTTCTTGCATACACGGTTCAATCTTAATCGTCAATCGTGCATCAGATTTATGACGATGATAGTCTAAAATACCGTTAGACAAGTCACGTTTACGTATGTACGCAAGATCAACAAAAGTCATTCCCCTTAGATACAACGAAAGCAGAAAGAGATCGCGCACATAAGCTAAAGAAGGTTTCATGCTGAGATCCAAAGCTTTGAGTTCCTTGATTGCCGCTATATCCACAGCACGTTTACGGGTTTTTTCCGTTCCTGTAAAGACATGACCAAATGGATGAGGTTCTTTGGCATACCCTTCGGCTACCGCTGATTTATAGACTGCACGCAACACACGCATATAAAAGGAAATACTGTTGCGCTTCACTCCGCGAAGACGCAAATGATGCTCATAATCAGCTACTAAATCTTCATCCAGATCCCTAAACGAAAGTGGTTTGTCACCATAAAAACGTCTCAAACTACGATAAGCTCTCTCATAGTTCTGACAGGTTCCGAAACGACCACGTCTGTGAAGACGAGCTATTCTGCTCTGCATATAAGAAAAAAACTCACTAGTACTTTTTTTTGTCTCTTTTGTTGCCATAATCATTATAGTTTAATAGGTGAAAAACACTAAAATAAAAGAATAGATTCGTGTATCCAACCTAAACACATAAAAACTATAGCCAGAGACCAGGAAAACAGCAAATATCTTATTTCCGATCATTCATTCCAGGCACCACAATAAGGACAATACCCCTTAGAACGTATTCTTCTGCCACAATGTCCACACAAATAAACATTACGAATTATTCTGAAATATCTGGACAAAGACCAGTAAACATAGAAAATATAACAAGGATAACCTATATAATACAAGGTCGTCAAAGAAAAGAAGAGATAACATCCGGCACACATACCCAACAAAGCGATGAGATACAGAATAGCCTCATGCACAGGTAACTGTTTACAGACATCATCAACAGAAGCAATAGCCAGAATAATAACCAGCCATACCGACGCTATAAAAAAACCTATGATAAAGGGTAAACCAAAAGGATTTAAGGTTGGATGAAAATAGAACTCTACCCACGTGTCAGGAATAAAATTCTGAATACTGGCATACAGCGTAGCCGAACCGGACAAAACAATACACAACATGGTAGGATACAGGCTTTCTATATCATCGAAATGCACCATCCTAAATCTTTCCTGATGTTGACGACGGATAATATAGACCACAAGCATCAATCCCATGAAGGAAATAAAATAAATTAAATGCTTGTTACTGAAGAAATGGATAAACTGAGAAATAGAATCGTCAGGTATCACATTTTTAAGTAAATACTGTTCATGTACCCATCCCATCGTCACTTGATCCCGGGCAACTTTTACCCAAACCGAATCAACTGAATCCTCTGGAATAATAAGAATATCTGCAACAACCAGACGATCACCAGCCGTCACCTGTAAACTATCATTCTTTTTACCTGCCTTATCCTCATTATGCCACGGACGCTGTTCACGAAGATACAACGTATCAGCAACAACCAGGAAATTAAAATTTTCGTTGTAATGGTGACGGGAGGCAAAATCCAACGAATCACGTTTGCCCTCCGTCATATCCCACTCATCTGCATAATCCTGCCGGGGATAATAACAGGCAGTAAACAGCATGGCCAAACAGACTGCCCACAACCATTTCAACGTTTTAGCGAGCTGCATAAACCTTCATCTGACATTGCGCGCAATCAAACTCCAAACGGAACCGTCTACCATCCGAAGAAATCAGATAATAAGGTTCCTTGTAAGGTGAACGCTCACCACCATTACGTACACACCATCCCAAACTGTAACGCAGACAATGCTTACAGAACATCAACGGAACTTCCTGCTGCTCTTTTTTCTCATAGGCAGGATCTATTTCAAGTGCCCCGTTTTCCCTATAAAACTCTTCAGCCAAATGATTCATTACATTTGCTGTATATGTCAGCTTATCCGGAACAAAAATTTCTGTTTGTTTTCCATGCCGACGATTCAGTTCTTGTGTAAATGGGGTCTGTAAATGACGAAGTGCCTGCCGATAAGCTATTCTTCTGGCCTGTTCAAGCCGTAATAGCACCTGGCGTCTCCAGTCTGTCAACACAGAAGAAGGAACAAACCACTCTTGTGAAAAGAATATATCCGTATGCTTCACTTCAAATACGGTCTGTCCCAATTTACCCAACTGAAGTCGGATATTTTCTGTCTGTGACTTCTGAGCAGCAACCTTTTCATACGGAAAAGCACAACAAACAGATATTCCATCCTCATCCTGACAGGTCAGTTTGAAACCATCAGCATAATCTTCCATAATCCAGCTAACTGCAACTTTCCGGACAGCTGATGACTTGCCAAGCAAAACCTCGAAAGCATGATCATAATTCCGATAAAGACGAGTACGAGGCGCTATATCCGGCATCTCCATAGGATACAATTTATTGTTCTCTACCTTGTTGACCCTAAATCCTTTCAAATGTCCATTCCCGTCCAGAAAGCAGAATCCATCCCCATTCGCAAATGACTTAACTCCGGCTACCACCAGATAACGTCCGCGCACTTCTTTCACATTGCCGACATATTCACCCATTGACTTGGGAGTATTGAAAGAAAATATATCAGTAGTCCGGCCATTCAAGAAATAATGTGTAAATCCCCGATTGAAACTTTTCTCCAGCTGAGGAGTAAAATTAAGTTTTACGTTTCCGGTTGAAGCCTTCCTATACTCAGTTCGACGGCTAAATATAGCATCGAGTTTCTGACGATAATATGCCGTCACATTCTTCACATAAGTTACATCCTTTAATCTGCCCTCTATCTTCAGAGATGAAGCTCCGGCATCCAACAAACGCTCCAGTTCTTCACTCTGATTCAGATCCTTAAGCGAAAGCAAATGACGGTCTTTTGTTATTGTCTTGCCGTTTGCATCTTCAAGATCAAAACTCAACCGACAAAATTGGGCACACTCTCCTCTATTCGCACTCCGGCCAAAGCAATGCTGAGACACATAACACTGACCACTATAACTGACACATAATGCACCATGAACAAAGACCTCCAAAGGTACGTCACAAGCCTCATGAATCTGACTGATTTCTTTAAGGGTCAGCTCTCTTGCCAATACGACCTGACTGAAACCTTGGTCACGTAAGAATTTGACCTTCTGAGGCGTTCTATTATCCATCTGCGTACTGGCATGCAATGGTATCGGAGGCAAATTCAACTTCAGCAAGCCCATATCCTGCACAATCAATGCATCCACTCCACAACGATAAAGCTGCCATACAAGCTTTTCTGTATCTGCCAGTTCATCATCTTTTAAGATAGTATTAACCGTCACATAAACCTTAACCCTAAACTGATGGGCATAAGCCACCAGCGTGGCGATATCTTCCAACGAATTTCCCGCAGAAGAACGTGCGCCAAAACGCGAAGCACCAATATAAACGGCATCTGCGCCATGATCAACCGCTGCAATGGCACATTCCAAATTTCTAGCAGGCGCCAGAAGTTCAATATAACGAAACTTATCTGTCATTGTATTGCACTGATATCATAAGGAGTTTCCTGATACACATAATAATTCAACCAGTTAGAGAACAACAGATTGCCATGGGCACGCCATGTAACCAAGGGTCCTTCATCTGGATTATTATGGCAATAGTAATTCTCAGGCATCTCAATAGGTAATCCTTTTGCCAAATCCCGCTTATATTCCGTATCCAATGTATAAGGTGAATATTCAGAATGTCCTGTCACATAAATTTCTCTGCCACCACGTGCCATCACCATACAGACTCCAGACTGTGGAGATTCTGCAATAATCTCCAAACCAGGAACTTGCAGGATATCATCTCGTCTTACTTCCGTATGACGACTGTGCGGCATATAAAATTCATCATCAAATCCTCTGAAAATAGGCAAATGAGCATCCAAAGGATACTGTTTGAATATGCCGAACATTTTTTTATCCAGACTGTATTTCGGAACACCATAATAATGATAGAGTCCCGCCTGCGCAGCCCAACAAATAAAAAGCGTTGAAGTGACATGCGTACGGGCCCAGTCAAAAATCTCTGTAATTTCCGACCAGTAATTGACTTCTGAATAATCAAGATGTTCTACTGGAGCCCCTGTAATAATCATTCCATCAAACTTTTCCTCCTTCATCAATTCAAAGTCACGATAAAACGCTTTCATGTGTTCTATCGGAGTATTTTTTGAGGTATGTCCCTTTACTTTCATAAAAGAAACCTCTATCTGTAAAGGCGTATTCGACAAAAGCCGTATCAGATCGGTCTCCGTCGTAATTTTCAGCGGCATAAGATTTAATATCGCAATACGCAACGGTCGTATATCCTGCTTTGAAGCTCTCGAACTGTCAATTACAAAAATATTTTCCTTTTTTAATAATTCTATTGCAGGTAATTTATCTGGTAAATTTAATGGCATATTTTATTTCCTTTCTCTTTTTTTATTATAGAAACCGGAGGCACAGGAGAGGCCGTCCGGCCTCCTCCTTACCATATAGACACTCGTTTGTCTTTTGGTACAAACATAGCATCCTTATCGGTCACACCAAATGCATCATACCACATATCAATATGGGGCAATGTACCGTTTACTCGCCAGTTACCCAATGAATGAGGGTCTATCTTGGTCCGTCTGCGAATTTCTTCATCTCTGATATTGGCAGCCCACAAGTTAGCATAAGCCAGGAAGAAACGCTGAGCCGGCGTAAATCCATCCTTATCAGCCAATGGATGATCCTTCGTAGCATTTAAAAACGCCTGATAAGCCACCATAATACCACCATGATCAGCCAGATTCTCACCTAATGTCAACTGGCCATTAGCATTCAATCCCGGAAGCACCTCTATACGATTGAAAAATTCTTCCAATACCTTGGCTCTCTCTTCAAAACGCTTGCCATCTTCTGCAGTCCACCAGTCTGTCAGATTTCCGTTTTTATCAAACTGACGTCCTTTATCATCAAATCCGTGTGTCATCTCATGGCCTATCACTACACCAATAGCTCCGTAATTGAAGGCATCATCTGCAGACATGTCAAAGAACGGTGCCTGAAGGATACCGGCAGGAAAACAGATTTCATTGGTTGTCGGATTATAATAGGCATTGACAGTCTGAGGATTCATGAACCACTCATCAGGATCAACCGGTTTATTCAGTTTCTCGCGAATCATATTTGCCAACTCAAAACGGTTGCAATTGATATAGTTCTCCCAATAAGAATGACCAATCTGCAATGCAGAATAATCTCTCCATTTATCAGGATATCCCACCTTCACATGAAACGCATCCAACTTTTCGATAGCCTTAGCCTGAGTTTCTTCACTCATCCATTCCTGCTCACGGATCCGTTGTCCCAATGCTTTCTGAAGGTTACGAACCAGCGTCTGCATTCGCACTTTTGCGGCCTCAGGGAAATATTTCTGTACATAAAGACAACCAACGGCCTCACCCAATCCTCCATTAACAGCAGACACAGCACGTTTCCACCTGGGTTGTTCTTCTTCACGACCAGACATCACCTTACCATAAAAGGCAAAACTACGTTCCCGGAGTTCATCAGATAAATAAGGTGCAGCCGCATCAATCAGAGTCCACATACAATAAGACTTCAAACCGTCAAGTGTCTCATCTTTCCATATTTTACCTGCTTCACGCACAGGTTCCGGCTGGCTCACACTTAATTCAGAAAGTCCATTTACGCCTACTGCTTTAAAAAAGGATTTCCAGTCGATGTCAGCATAATCTTGAACAAAAGTGCTGTAACTCATCTTGTGATAATTGGCCTCCGGATCACGAAGTTTAGTCGCGTCATAAGAAGGAACAGCCATACGCGTTTCTATACGCATCACGTCTTCCATCCTCTTTTGTGCCTCAGCTTTTGTAAACCCACACTTGCAGAACATATCTACAATGTATTTCTTATACTCTTCGCGAATCCGTACCGTTGCCTCCTCCTCGTCAAGATAATAATCACGCTCACCTAACGTCAGACCAGCCTGCACGACAGACAAGAGGTTCATACTGCTGTTTTTAATGTCAGCCCCAACATAAAAACCGAACAAATTGGGAATACCGTCAGCATAAACAGAAATAGCATAATCAAACAAGGCTTTTTTATCTTTAATCTGGCCTATCTGTTCCAGACGGCCTGCAATAGGAGATATGCCTGCCTTATTAAGCGCTGCGCTATCCATCACACAATTATACATATCTGCTATTTTCTGTTCCAGAGAGCCTTGAGGATGAGGAGTTGCTGCTAATTCCTCTATCAGTCCCCTGATCTGCATAGCATTATTCTCTATCAGTTCTTCAAAAGTACCATAACGGGAATATTCAGCCTTTAAAGGATTATTAGCCATCCAACCTCCACAGGCAAATTCATAGAAATCAGATCCCGGACGGACGTTCTTATCCAGATTCCGAACATTAATACCTGAATTCAAACTGTCTGGCATCACTTCTGCCCGACTGCTCTGCATTGACATGCCCATTATTGCCATAACAGGCAACCACATTTTCATATTCATATTATTTGTTCTTTTAACCTTTTACGTTATTGCAATTCTGATTTAACTTCCTCTAGTTCAATCGATAACGATTCCCATTCTTCCACAGCCTCATCAAGTGTTTTTTTCAGCTGTCCATGTTGTTCATACAAAGACACATCTGCAGCACCCTCCGGAGTTGTCAGTTTCTCTTCCAGAGCTGCAATTTGTGTTTCCAGCTGATTGATCCGTTCCTCACATCCTGCGATATTTTTCTCCATTTTACGGATTTTCTTCTGAACCTCCTTCTGTTGTTCATAAGTCAGACGGCTCTGACTGACATTTTTTTCTTCTTCCACTTCAGGCTGTACCTTTTGAACCTTATTTGAAGAAAGTTCATTCAAAGAATCTATCTGCTTGTTTTTCAAGAAATCATAGATACCACCAAGATGTTCACGGACAAGTCCGCCACCAAATTCATAAACCTTTGTCACCAAGCCATCAAGGAACTCCCGGTCATGGCTGACAACGATTACCGTGCCATCAAAATCACGTATGGCCTCTTTAAGGACATCCTTGGAGCGCATGTCCAAATGATTGGTTGGCTCATCCAATATGAGGAAATTGACGGGTTCCAACAAAAGCTTGATCATGGCCAATCGGCTCCGTTCTCCTCCGGACAAGACCTTGACTTTCTTGTCAGAAGCCTCACCTCCAAACATAAAGGCACCAAGAATATCTCTTATTTTCAAACGGATATCTCCCTTTGCCACACGATCAATCGTATCAAACACGGTTAATTCTCCATCCAACAGTTGAGCCTGATTTTGGGCAAAATAACCGATCTGTACATTATGGCCGATCTTAAGATGTCCATCATAGGGTATTTCACCCATAATACATTTTACCAGAGTTGATTTTCCTTCACCATTTTTTCCTACAAAAGCAACTTTTTCTCCACGCTTGATGGTCAAATTGACATGATGAAATACAACATGATCACCATAAGCCTTTTCCACATCCTCACATATAACCGGATAATCACCACTACGCATGGAAGGCGGAAATTTCAAATGAAGCGAAGAATTATCAACCTCATCCACTTCTATGGGAATCATCTTTTCAAGTTGCTTGATACGACTTTGTACTTGCACAGCCTTTGTTGGCTTATAACGGAAGCGTTCTATAAAATCCTTAATATCAGCAATTTCCTTCTGCTGATTTTCATAAGCACGTAATTGCTGTTCCCGACGTTCGGCACGCAGTCTGACATATTCGTCATACTTGACTTTATAATCATAAACCCGTCCGCACGAGATTTCCAAAGTACGGTTTGTGACATTATTGATAAATGCACGGTCATGACTTACCAGCACTACGGCACTGGCTCTGGTTGACAAGAAATTCTCCAGCCACTGAATACTTTCAATATCAAGATGGTTGGTAGGCTCATCCAACAACAAGACATCAGGACGGGACAGAAGCAATTTGGCCAATTCTATACGCATTCGCCATCCACCACTGAATTCTTTCGTCGGACGGTTGAAATCCTCACGGTTAAATCCCAAGCCCATCAGCGTACGCTCTATTTCAGCCTGATAATTCATACCTCCCATCATCTGGAAACGGTCATTTTCATGAGTAAAACGGTCTACGAGTGCCATATAATCTTCACTCTCATAATCCGTTCTTTCTGCAAGTTCTTTATTCAAACGATCCAGATTCTCCTGCATCTCACGTATATGCTCAAAAGCCAAAGTAGCTTCTTCCATAACAGTACGCTCATCAGTCAGAATCATGACTTGAGGCAAATACCCTATCGTGGTATCTTTTGGAACAGCTACTGTTCCTTCTGTAGGCTGTTGCAATCCTGCAATGATTTTCAACATTGTAGACTTACCAGCCCCATTCTTACCGACTAACGCTATGCGATCCTTATCGTTTATGACATAAGACACCCCCTGAAATAAGGGGGTGGCTCCAAATTCTACTTCTAAATTTTCTACTGAAATCAAGGTTCTCTATATTTTTTTGCAAAAATAACGATTATTCGTGACTTTCAGAAACTAAAAATTCGATTTCTTCTTGATTCAGTGCACGATGATAAAGCCGACAATCCGAAACCGAACCTTCAAATCCACCTATTTTTATAGTACCCAACGGACATTCCTTCATATCTACGACTTGATCAATCAACCCATTAAGATAAGTTACCAGTCTTCCGTTCTGATAAGTCAAAACCAAATGAAATGTTTTAAACCGCTCTGCAGGATACCATTTGCCATTTGTTCCACGACCATAATTCAACCATGAATCAGCTGATCCCAATAAATTGCAACTATTATATTGTTCTTCATCAGATTGAATATAAGGTTTCCACGATTCGGCATCCAAGCCATAAGCCCATTTACCACCATCACAAAGTAGCCCCCCAACAGAATCGGATGCCAGACTCAGACGAACCGCCAATGTGAAAGCAGAATTTTTCCACTTTTTATCCACCTTTATCTTCAGATGGTCTTTTCCATCCACAAAAGTTTTCAAATCATTCCCACAAATCAAAGCACTATCCAAAGCCAAAGGTCTCTCAGGCCAAATCATATCACCATAAATAGCAGTCGGATATCCCGGACGTTGGTTACTGACAATCCAGTCATAATAATCGCCATGCATCCACACTAACCGCAATGGAGATTTTTCCGAACCAGGCAAAATATACGGCCGGACATTATTCTTACGTGAATGACGAGTTATTCTTTCCGTATCGATTTGTCCCGATCCGGTATTAACCGTATATTTTATAATTTCATACATCTTACCAAAAGCACCATTGACAGGCACCGAACAATACACCACATTAGGTTGAACAGGATCTAAAGCCATTCCTGCGCTATAACACTTTTCAATATTCGAAGTCTGATGAAAATGCCCTCCTCCATTAACAAGGAAACGACTCTCCCATTTACTTCCATCCCAATATACATAATAATAATCATGTGAGGCTTTATCATCACTAATCTTCACCATCGCTATAACCGGATATCCGTTTTTATCAGACACGATCTGCCAAACCCAATCACGCATCCCCGGTGTATGATCAACAACGGTCACAGGATTCTTACTGAGATATTCTTCCGTTTTATTCACACGTAAAGGCCCGGCTGCTATATCGGACAAGACATTCCCTTTCACATCCTCAAGCTGCAACGTATTAATATTGACATAATTAAAGTAAAGCCAGTTAGGTTGTTCATTATCAGGATGACCAGTTGTATAGGTCAACATAATCTTATCCTTGCCATTAGACTGATACTTTGCATAAGGACGTGCTCCGGATGACTGAACCATCTGATATGGCCCCCAATCAAATTCAACATTATCATTTTCATCCGGCATAGTCAACCTGGCAATCGTCGGATGCCAGTTAATCCCTCTCCAACACAAATAAATGTGCTCGGGGTCATCAGAAAGAATAAAAGGAGAAGGATATGTTGTATTATCCTTAGTCACCAGTTTATGCTCTTCTCCCAAAACTGTAACATCGCCAGGAAGACGGGATATCCTATAATAAAAACAGGGTTCATCTGTATGCCGCGAATAGAAAATCATAATTCGCCCGTCAGGCAATACCAAAAAAGTAGGATTATTATGATCATCCGGCTGAAAGTAAGAACGAATCAACACTTCTTTTCGTTCACCCGACAAGAAATCATACTGCACGGCTTTAATATTCCCGTGCACATCTATATACCCAATATAACTTCTGTTTATATCTCCCGCTGGACTTTCATAATGAATAGCACGCGGATCAGCAAACCAACACCAAGCCCCTTCATCTGCCATACATTCTCCTTCATATACCGCAGCACGATCAGAAATCCGTTGCGCATATCCAGCTAATACACACCAACAAAAACCAATAACTCCAATGATTCTCCACAATAAGTTTCTCATATAATAAAAAGGTTAGATTGAAATTCACACAAAATTAACAAATTATATTTATTTGCGCTATACTCTGTCTACTTTTTACCTTCCCGATACAAAACAATTGCCTATTCTAATCCAATAAAGAGAGTCAAGGTCAAGTATTCATTTTATTCGCCAATAAAACTAAAAACACTCTTTATTTACAATAGAATAGGCAACATGTAACATTTTTTAATGTTTACATCTCTACACAAGAGACGTTAAACATCGGTGCAAATGTAGATATAATTATTAAATTAGCAAAGCAAACCGGTCTTTTTTTGAGAAAAAAATCGTTTTTTTTAAATCAAGACACCATATTTTGAAATATCACCCTATTATAATATAGTATATTAAGCGTAACGACTTTTATATTCTATTTTATATATAGTCTAAACTAATAATCAATATATCTATTCCTTAATATTTTAGCATAAGAACCTAATTAACACAGAAAAGGATCAGCCCAATACATTTCTTATTCTTGCTCAATAGTGGATTTTGATAATCTATAAGCTAATATCATTTCAAATAAATATCATTTGTGTCTATTATTCTTATATAATGGTATATTTGTGTAATCAGTAATTTTATCTATCCTTAATATTAAATACCACTCTAAAATAAGATTTTTTAATATAAAACAAATTCATCAACATATACTTTAGAATAATTTTATATTATATATTAAGATCAATCAATTACATAATATTATTAGTTTTTACTCTATAATATACTTATATCAAATATACTATGTAAATAATTTATAATATGAACTAGTCAATAAATATAAATAACCATTTTTTTTAGAATACACTATCACACATAATGGCTCTTGATTATGTTAACAAAATAAAAAAAGGAACATTTAAATCTTATATTTAAAGAATATTTAAATGATACTATATTTTTAATATTCTTATTCTTTAAT
>URDY01000016.1 GCA_900546665.1 uncultured Paraprevotella sp.
GGCTATACACTTCCCGCTATCGGGCGTGTTACGGACTTGCACCGATTAGAGAATGTTCGTGCTGGGCGAACTATAAATAAAGGTGGAAAAAAATTTCCACCTTTATATTATTCTTTATTATTTTCTAAAAGTTCCAACCACCGTTGCTGGAATCTCATCCAACTTTTTGCTTTCCTCTTCAAAGGCTTCCTTCTCTTTTTTTCTGGTCACCAAATTACCATAAAGAAAAGACAAAGGAAAAACCAACAACCATTGGAACAAACTGGCCAACAAGAAAGAAACAACGAAGAACACGACAACAAGTCCGGGTATATAAGCCGGTAAATCCGTCGGATCCCCCTGCATAATCGTCATCTCTGAAAGATATCCCGAATAAGCCAGCACTCCTGTCGGCAACCAACTTATCACAGTCAGAATACCAGCTACCAATCCGCCACAAAGCAACAGGATGAAAAAGGCAACCCAAAACTGATAGCCTTCCTTAAACTTGCGAAGACTGGAAAAGAATGATGCAGAATGACCTAACATATAATCCCATCCGACCATCGTGTAAGGTACCCAGAATACCAATATAAAAAGACTCAGCACAACCCATGTCCATACATTCAGAATGCCTATCCCTTTAAACGCAACAAAGATCACAGCTACCGAAAGCAACACTCCGATGACAATCCATGTCAAAGCTCGGATGGACATATCGAAAACAGACTTGCCCTCTTTCATTACGGATACTACCGGCAGGACACCACTTCCACCATAACGAGATATCAGATGCATTAATTGTCCCAAATTCAAACTGGCTGATAAAAGGATCAGAATGCCTAATCCCAAAAGAACAAAAAAAGGCAAATTGAGTACCACAGGTTCTGTCGCATTCCACCATTGTACCAATGCGACACTAAGCTGATTGAAAAACAATCCGCACAAACAGGCCGTAATCCCCCAGGCTATAAAAGAAGGATATAAATATTTCATTAACAACAATATGTTTTGGGTCGGCAAACGCATGCCCTGTTTCAGACAAGACAAATAACTGCGCACTTCGTAAAGCTGAGCCTGTTTTTCGTTATTTTCTTCCATAATTTACTTCTTGATTTATCAGTTATATGATGCAAAAGTACCATATTTTTTGTACATTTGCGTTGAGATAACATTTTTTATACACATACTATGGAAGAAGATGGAATAATCAGATGGGGATTTATCGGATGCGGTGAAGTGACAGAGAAAAAAAGCGGACCCGCATTTTGTGCTGTGTCCGGTTCAAAAATTGAAGCAGTCATGAGCCGGAATAAGGAAAAGGCACGTTCGTATGCAGAACGGCATCATATCCCCAAATGGTACACAGACGCCCAGGAGCTTATTGACGACCCGGATGTCAACGCCATCTATATTGCCACTCCTCCATCTTCACACGCCACATTTGCCATAATGGCCATGAAGGCAGGCAAACCTGTCTATGTGGAAAAACCGTTGGCGGCAAGCTATGAAGAATGTGCCCGTATCAACAGAATATCCGAACAGACAGGTGTCCCTTGCTTTGTTGCCTATTACAGACGCTATCTTCCTTACTTTTCAAAAGTCAAGGAACTGATCAAAAATGGCGAAATTGGCAACGTCATCAATGTACAAATAAGATTTGCCGTGCCGCCACGCGATCTGGATTATAACAGTCATGATCTGCCATGGCGCGTACAACGCGATATTGCGGGAGGAGGTTATTTTTATGACCTTGCTCCCCATCAGCTGGATCTTCTTCAAGAAATATTCGGACCTATTGTAAAAGCACAAGGTTATTGTACCAACCGGGGGGGACTTTATGCCACAGAAGACAGCGTAAGTGCATGCTTCCAGTTTTTTGACGGACTTCCCGGATCAGGTTCGTGGTGCTTTGTTGCGCATGAGTCCGCCAAAACGGACCGTATAGAAATCATTGGCGACAGAGGTCAAATCTGTTTTTCAGTCTATACCTATGATCCCATAGCCCTGCATACGGAACGTGGACGGGAAGAATTCGATATACCTAATCCGGAACACGTACAACTGCCGCTCATCCACAACGTTGTAGAACATCTGCAACGGCAAGCCATCTGTACCTGTGACAGCATAAGCGCAACTTCCGTCAACTGGGTTATGGACAAGATTCTTGGAAAAATATAATAATATATCAATAGAATATGATAAAAGGAGCAGGCTATCTTATCATAGGAAGCTTGTTAGTTGTTTCAAATGTACAGGCTCAACAACTGCCGGACACATTAACATGTAGTCCGTCAATCCGGATAGAGCCTTTGGCACAAGAAACACCATTGCCACAAAAAAACAATATTTTCAAAAGATTTGTCACGGCCTTTAATGCCATTGACACCACCTATATCACGCCCAACAAATATAATTGGGCATTTATGATACAGAATACCAACAGCTTTGAGAATTACAAACTACACAGCAGAGAACGTGACCAGCAACTGGTCTTTTCACCAAAACCTGCATTCAAGATAGGTCCCTATCTGGGATGGAGGTGGATATTCCTTGGATATACTTTCGAAGTGGCTTCATTGGGTCAAGGAGCCTATTCCAGAAAAACGGAATTGGAATTAAGCTTGTATAGTGCCATGCTAGGATGCGACCTTATATACCGCCGCACGGGCAATGATTTCCGGCTACGTAAAGTCACAGGTTTCGGTGAAGAGGCTGAAAGTGTGGAGGGTACGAGCTGCAAGGGTATTAATGTCAAAGTAACCGGAATCAACGCATATTATGTATTCAATCACAAACGCTTCTCTTATCCCGCTGCATTTGCACAAAGTACCGTGCAAAGAAAAAGTTGCGGCACATGGAAAGTCGGTCTGTCTTGTACACAGCATGAATTGGATTTCAATTACAAAGGGTTGCCGGAGGAACTGACCCACGACGAAACATATCAGCTCAGCCCGGAGTTCATGTTTGACAAATTAAAATATACCGATCTCAGTTTCAGTGTGGGTTATGCCTATAACTGGGTTTTCAAGCGTAACTTTCTGTTGTGCGCTTCCATATCACCGGCAATCGGATATAAAATCACGCACATTGATCCTATCTCAGAAAGTGAAAATGAAAGCACTTTGGGAACAGAGGTAACAAATCCGTTCTTTCCCATTCATCTCAATGATTTCAATTTTGACGTCATCGGCAGACTGGGGCTCGTATGGAACAACACCAAATATTTTGCCGGCCTATCGCTCATCATACACAATTATAATTACCGGCACCGGAAACTGTCCATCAACAACACTTTTGGCACACTCAACTTTTACATAGGACTAAATTTCAATAAACGAAAAGAATACAGAAATGAATCAAACTAATAACCCCGCAGAAGAAATCGCGACAGAAAATCATCCTCTTGCTCCCTTTTTACCACAAGGTGCACAGTTACTGATGCTCGGCAGCTTCCCTCCACCTCAAAAGCGCTGGTGCATGGATTTTTTCTACCCCAATTTCATAAACGATATGTGGCGCATCATGGGATTATTGTTCTTTCATGACAAAGACTATCTGGTAGACACGTCCAACAAATGTTTTAAAAAGGAAACCATCATTGATTTGCTGACACAAAAAGGCATTGCCCTTTACGACACTGCTTACGCTGTGAAAAGACTTCAGGACAATGCTTCTGACAAATTTCTGGAAATAGTCATCCCTACGGATTTAGCTTTGCTTCTTGATCAGATTCCTTCCTGTAAAGCAGTCGTTACAACAGGCCAAAAGGCAACAGAAACATTTTGTTCCACTTGGAATACACCCGCTCCAAAGATAGGTGAATATCACACCTTCAGCTATAAAGGACGTGAAATCCGTCATTACAGAATGCCGTCCAGCTCACGTGCCTATCCCATGAATCTTAGCAAAAAAGCAACTTACTATTTGAAAATGATGCAAGAACTAAATATGATCGATTAAACCATAATGCAGCAATGCTTTCGCTATACCATCGTGATCAACATCATCTGTCACATAATTGGCCACAGCTTTCAGTTCTTCACATGCATTGCCCATTGCTATACCAAACGGCACATGCTTTACCATCGAAAGGTCATTGCCTCCGTCACCAAAAGCCATTGCCTCATCCAATGATATGCCCTCATAGGCAAGAACCTTGTCTATACCAATACTCTTGCTGACACCCGAAGCGATTACATCAGTAAAAAGAGGATGCCAACGCATTGAAACACAATGAGGCATAAGCTCTTTCATCAACCCGTCTTCCCGATCTGACTTAAAGAAAGAAATAATCTGCAAAACAGGCTTGCCAAGAGCATAATCTGCCGGACGGATCTGAGGCAATCTGATATTCAGCAAATCTGCGATAAACCTTACGTCATCATTAATATCTGTCACAAACAGTTCATCTTCAGCCACAAATATGATAGGATAAGCCCCGACTTCTTTCTTTTGGAAATCTACGATCCGCCTTACATCATCTTCCATTACCGGATGGTGATAAATAACCTGTCCCTCACGGGTAAAACAGTGGGCACCGGTCACGGTAATCATTCCATCATACTCCAAATCGCCCAAATTATCAATAAATTGCAAAGGACGCCCAGTAGCAATATATACCTTTATACCTTTGCGCCGCAACTCGGAAACTGCATTCAAAGTGGACTGAGGAATCTGATGGGTATTGAATGAAACCAGTGTCCCGTCAATATCGAAGAAAACAGCCTTTACAGATTGTTTCATATCAAGCAAAAACGATTATTTCTTTGATTCTACAATACGACCTTTGATATATAAACGTACATCTTTGGCATTGGTACGTACGATAATACTCTTTTTAAAATAATCTGCGGGACGGCCTGTAGCGTTAAAAGTTACTTCTATCTTTCCTTTCTCTCCCGGCATGACAGGCTGCTTTGTATATGATGGTACTGTACAACCACAAGAAGCAATCGCCTGATTAATCACCAAAGGAGCTGTTCCTGCATTGGTAAACTCAAAGGCACATTTCACGACAGGCTTGTCTGTTGACACTTCACCGAAATCATGAGTGGTTGTTTCAAATTTAATGTCGGCAACTTTAGCCTTGTCCTGAGCATAAGTAAAAACAATACCAAACAACACTAAAAAAGACAGTAATAATAACTTTTTCATAAGAAACTGAATTTTAAAATTTTCTTGCAAAGTTAGGGCGTTTTTCCAAATAATGTCAGATTTACATGAAAAAATAGGTTTTATTAGCACAAAATGCGCGATTTTCTTAACTTTGCAATTCAGTTTTAAGTAAAAAGAGAATTATGTTAGTTTACAATACCACTTATCAGGTCAACTTTGAAGAAGCCAAAAATTTCGTTATTTGGATTCATCAGTTTTATATTCCGAAAATCATGGAATACGGCGCATTTGCCAAACCTCGTCTTTGCAAGATTCTCTCTCACCATGACGCAGACTCGGAATGTTTTTCACTCCAGTTCGAAGTGGAAAATTCCGCCATACTTCACCAATGGTATAACAAACAGGGTAAAGAATTACATGAGGAGATGGAAAAGATCTTCAAAGATAAAGCCATCGGTTTTGCCACACTACTGGAAATCATTGAAGAATCATAAGACGACATGCCCGACCAGAACGTAAATGAAAAAATCATCCTGGGCATTGACCCCGGAACCACCATTATGGGATATGGCATCCTGAAAGTGACACAAAGAAAGGCAGAAATGATCACCATGGGCGTCATCGACCTGAGAAAATATACCGACCATTATCTAAAACTCGGACGCATCTATGAAAGAGTTTCCGGTATTATCAATGCCTATTTGCCAGACGAAATGGCAATTGAAGCACCCTTTTACGGCAAGAATGTACAAAGTATGCTAAAATTGGGCCGGGCTCAAGGTGTAGCCATAGCAGCTGCTATCCATAAGGATATCCCTATCACGGAATACGCCCCGCTTAAAATCAAGATGGCTATCACCGGAAACGGACAGGCCAGCAAGGAACAGGTAGCCAACATGCTGATCAGGATGTTGCATATCCCTCATGAATCAATATTACCCTTTCTGGATGCCACAGACGGACTGGCTGCCGCATACTGCCATTTCCTGCAAATGGGACGGCCGGAAACCAATGTCCGCTATCACGGCTGGAATGATTTCATCCGCAAAAATCCAGACAAGATAAAAGGTCTAAAATAACAATTCAGCTTATCATGCAAAAAACGATAGAAATAATCAATGGTATCACACGGCATCCCGATTACCGTATGAAACAGCCGGTCAATCTGGAAATCCTTGCAGACGAACAAATTGCCATCGTTGGTCCTAATGCCGGCGGCAAATCAAGGCTCGTAGACATTATCACCGGAAGATACCCGCTCTTAATGAATGAAGTCCGTTATGACTTTACTCCATCACCCCTGAAAATGGTAAGTGATAACATCAAATATATCTCATTCCGAGACTCATACGGTGACAACGACAGTTCATACTATTATCAGCAACGCTGGAACCAACACGACATTGACGAAAACACGCCTACTGCCGGACAGATTCTTGAAGAAACATTCCTGAAAGTAGACCAGAACAACTACTACACTCTGAATGAAAAAGAGAAGGAGACAGCACATATCAGGAGACTGACACTCAAGGAGAAACTATACAAAATGTTTCATCTCGAAACATTATTAGACAAATACATCATTCTGCTCTCCAGCGGAGAACTCAGAAAATTCCAGCTGACCAAAACACTGCTGTCCGATCCACGTATTCTCATCATGGACAATCCGTTTATCGGTCTGGACGCTGAAACCCGGAATCAGCTGTCTGAATTACTGCGTACCCTGACGACTGAAACCGGTCTGCAAGTCATTCTGGTCCTGTCCAAAACCAATGATATTCCTGACTTTATTACGCATGTAATCCCTGTTGACGACCTGACAGTCGGTGATAAACAGCCGCGCGAATCCTATCTGGCAACTTTGTCGGGAACCCACTTGTCTGAAACGGAAAGCGAACGCATTAAACAACTGCTTCAATATCCGGAAAAAACAGATATACCCGACCTAACTGACAAAGATGGCTGCATTCTGAAATTCAATAAGGTCAATATCAAATACGGCAACAGAACTATTCTCAAGGATTTGGATTGGACTGTCCGTAAAGGTGAAAAATGGGCTCTTAGCGGCGAAAACGGTGCAGGAAAATCGACACTTCTCAGTCTGGTATGCGCAGACAATCCCCAAAGCTATGCTTGTGACATCGAACTTTTCGGTCATAAGAGAGGATCGGGCGAAAGCATTTGGGAAATCAAAAAACATATAGGTTATGTCAGTCCTGAAATGCACCGTGCCTACCTGAAAGATCTTCCTGCCATTGATATCATCGCCAGTGGTCTGAATGATTCCGTAGGCTTATATGTTCATCCCAGACCCGAACAACGGCAAACTTGTGAATGGTGGATGGACCTGTTCGGTATCGGACATCTAAAAGACCGTACGTTTCTCAAACTTTCGAGCGGCGAACAACGCCTTTGCCTCCTGGCACGCGCATTTGTGAAGGATCCGGAGCTACTCATTCTTGATGAACCTCTTCACGGTTTGGATGACCGTAACAGAGAATTGGTAAGAAACATCATCAATGAATTCTGTTCAAAGGATAATAAGACCCTCGTCATGGTTACCCATTATAAAGAAGAACTTCCGCCCGTAATCACACATCACCTTTTCCTTAAAAAGAATAAGTGATAAAATTATACTTTTGTTTTGCCATTGTCTAAATAGCAAGACGAAATGTAAGCGGAAACTTTATTTTAATGATAAATAATACCTAATATCTACATATTTTTGTATCTTTGTGGCCGTCTCCATAAAATGAGACTGACAATATCACATAATATCGATAAAAATGAACGTAGCTATTATCAAATATAATGCAGGTAATATTTATTCGGTTGTCAATGCCGTCAAACGTCTGGGTATAACTCCAGAAGTGACAGACTCGGCAGAAGACATCATGAAAGCCGACCGCGTGCTGTTTCCCGGACAGGGCGAAGCGAAAAGCACCATGGCTTACTTGCGCGACCATCACCTAGATGACCTGATACGTAATCTGAAACAACCGGTTTTAGGTATATGTATCGGACAGCAACTCATGTGCCGTCACTCAGAAGAAGGAAATGTGGACTGTCTGGGTATATTTGATACAGATGTAAAGAAATTCCAGCCATCACGCCATGAAGACAAAGTGCCGCACATGGGATGGAATACTTTGGAAAATCTGTCCGGTCCACTTTTTCAGGATCTTAACGAAAAGGATTTTGTCTATTTCGTTCACAGTTACTATGTTCCTGTTACGCCTTACACGACAGCCACAACAAATTATATCGTTCCATTCAGCGCTTCCTTGCAAAAGGATAACTTCTTTGCTACCCAGTTCCATCCGGAAAAAAGCGGAAGCATAGGCGAACGTATCTTACAAAACTTTATAGACTTAAAATTATGATAGAACTGATTCCTGCCATTGATTTGATTGAAGGAAAATGTGTACGACTTACGAAAGGAGACTATTCTACACAGAAAATCTATAATGAAGATCCTCTGTCCGTAGCTCAGGAATTTGCTTCATACGGATTTCGCCGCCTCCACATCGTCGATCTTGACGGAGCGCGGTCCAGTCATATAGTCAACCACAAAATTCTGGAAAGAATTGCAACGCACACTCCGCTGACCATTGACTTCGGAGGAGGCATCAAAACAGACGATGATATCCGCACCGCCTTCAATTGTGGCGCGACATTGGTCACCGTGGGCAGTGTCGCTGTAACCAATCCTGATCTTTTTCTCAAATGGCTGGAATCCTATGGTTCTGACCATATCATATTGGGAGCTGATACCAAAAACGGACAGATATCCATCAATGGTTGGGAAGAAAACAGTAACCGGGAACTTATCCCGTTCTTATCAGAAAATATCAAAAATGGCATACAGCATATTTTGTGCACGGAAATAAGCCGTGACGGAATGCTTCAAGGGCCGGCTGTTGACCTTTACAAAGACATCATGCAGCATTTTCCGGAATGCAAGCTCATAGCAAGCGGCGGTGTCAGCTGTCTTGATGATCTGAAGACCCTGAATAATGCCGGCATTCCTGCCGTTGTTTTCGGCAAAGCTATATACGAAGGAAGAATCTCATTGAATGAACTGGCTGAATGGGCTGAAAAAACAGAATAGACTATGGCACTAGCAAAACGCATCATACCCTGCCTTGATATTAAAAACGGACAAACCGTAAAAGGCACTAATTTTGTCAACCTCCGTCAAGCCGGTGACCCGGTTGAACTGGGTAAACGCTATAGCGAAGAAGGCGCTGACGAACTGGTTTATCTGGATATCACAGCCAGCCACGAAGGCCGCAAGACTTTCACGGAAATGGTGGAACACGTAGCTGCCGAGATCTCTATCCCGTTTACGGTTGGCGGTGGTATCAATGAATTGGCTGATGTTGAACGTCTGCTTAATGCAGGTGCAGACAAAGTCAGCATAAACTCCGCAGCAATCCGTCGTCCCGAACTGATAAATGAAATTGCCGGCCATTTCGGCTCACAGGTATGTGTAGTTGCCATTGACGCCAAGGAAATAGAAAAGGAATGGTACTGCTATCTTAATGGCGGACGGATCCGAACAGACCGTCAGCTTTTTGATTGGGCTCGAGAAGTCTGCGACAGAGGTGCCGGTGAAATTCTATTCACGTCCATGGATCATGATGGAGTGAAAGAAGGATATGCCAATGAAGCTTTAGCACAATTGGCAGATATGCTGACCATTCCGGTCATAGCCTCTGGCGGAGCTGGAAAAATGGAGGATTTTAAAAATACATTCCTCTACGGAAAAAGTGATGCAGCTCTTGCTGCCAGCGTTTTCCACTTTGGGGAAATACCTATCCGCGATCTGAAGCATTACCTTAAAGAAGAAGGTATTAACGTGAGAATATAAAATAGAAACAAACAGACGATTATAATCATTCTTTAGCATAATATGGAAATTAACTTTGATAAAATGAACGGTCTTGTACCAGCTATCATACAGGATGCCACCACAAGAAAAGTCCTGATGCTGGGATTCATGAATAAAGAAGCTTATGAAAAAACGGTTGAGACTGGAAAGGTTACGTTCTACAGCCGTACGAAGGAACGTCTCTGGACTAAAGGAGAACAGAGCGGTAACTTTCTGAATGTAGTATCCATTCAGAACGACTGCGATCAAGATACTTTACTTATTCAGGTTCACCCAACAGGCCCTGTCTGCCACACTGGTACTGACACATGCTGGGGTGAAAAGAATGAAGCCAATCCACTTCTGTTCTTAAGCGAACTTCAGGATTTCATCGAAAAAAGATATCAGGAAATGCCAGAAGGTTCCTACACGACCAGTCTTTTCAAGGATGGACTTAACCGCATGGCACAAAAAGTTGGTGAAGAAGCTCTGGAAGCCGTAATCGAAGCTGTAAACGGCAGCAACGAACGACTCATCTATGAAGGATCGGACATGCTCTACCATCTCATTGTACTGCTTACTGCCAAAGGTATGCGTATCGAAGATATGGCCAGCGAACTTCAACAACGTCACAATCCTGGATGGAAAAAACATTAATATAAACCGTTTTCTCAGCTATGCGTATCCATTACCAAAATGTAGACATTGCCTATGGCTCCTACCCTGTGCTGAAAAATATCAATTTCGATGCTGATGAAGGGGAATTCATCTATCTCATCGGAAAAGTCGGTACCGGCAAGTCATCACTGTTAAAAACCTTCTACGGCGAGCTCGATATCAAACAAGGCGAAGCTACAGTTCTGGATTACAATATCAGAAAACTGAAATCCAGACATCTGCCGGGGTTGCGTAAGCAACTTGGCATAGTCTTTCAGGATTTTCAGCTGCTAATGGACCGGAATGTATACTATAACTTGGATTTCGTGCTGAAAGCCACCGGAATGAAAAAAAAGAAAGAACGTCAAAAACGAATAAATGAAGTTCTGGAACAGGTCGGATTGCTTGACAAATCACAACAGATGCCATTCGAACTGTCAGGAGGCGAACAACAACGTATATGCATAGCAAGAGCCATTCTGAACCATCCTAAAGTCATACTTGCAGATGAAGCCACAGGCAATCTGGACAAGGAAAACAGCAGAAAAGCAGCACAGTTGCTCCATGAAATCAGCAAAGATGGCACCACTGTCATCATGAGCACCCATAACGAAAGCCTGATCACAGAGTTTCCGGGTATCGTATACCGGTGTGCAAACGGTCTCGTTGAAGAATGCACAGACGAATTCTGTACCCCTAACGACAAACTCGTTATCCAGACTGAAAAAATAGAAGAAAACAGCTAATGAACATAATTTTAAAGGATAGATAATATGAAAGTAATGAAATTCGGAGGAACATCCGTCGGTTCCGCTCAAAGAATGAAAGATGTGGCACAACTGATAACTAAAGACGGACAGCCTAAAATTGTTGTACTTTCTGCCATGTCTGGTACAACCAATACTTTGGTTGAAATTTCAGACTACCTTTACAAAAAGAATCCGGAAGGCGCCAACAATGTCATCAATCAATTGGAGATGAAGTATCTCCAACACATTAAGGAACTTTATTCTACAGAAGAATACCGTCAGAAAACGGAACAGTTCCTGCGCGAAGAATTCAATTATCTGAGAAGCTTCACCAAAATCATATTCACTTCATTCGAAGAAAAAATCATTCTCGCACAAGGAGAGATCATCAGCACCAATATGGTCACCAACTACCTGAAAGAATCAGGCGTGAAAACCATCCTGCTCTCTGCTTTGGACTTTATGCGTACAGACAAAAATGCAGAACCTGACATCAACTATATCAAGGAAAAACTGCATGAACAGCTTGCAGCAAATCCAGGTTATGAAATTTATCTGACTCAAGGTTTTATATGCCGCAATGCTTATGGCGAAGTAGACAATCTGCTGCGTGGTGGTTCTGACTATACGGCCTGCCTTATCGGTGCTTCCATACAATCCGAAGAAATTCAGATATGGACTGATATAGACGGTATGCACAATAACGATCCGCGTATTGTAGACCATACCGATCCGGTTCGTCAGCTGTACTTTGAAGAAGCAGCCGAACTGGCTTATTTCGGTGCTAAAATTCTTCATCCTACATGTATCCAACCGGCCAAATTTGCCGGCGTACCCGTACGTTTGCTGAACACCATGGATCCGTCAGCCCCCGGTACAATTATCAACAACGAAATCCAGCACGGTAAAATCAAAGCTGTAGCAGCCAAGGATAATATCGTATCCATCCAGATACAATCCAGCCGTATGCTTCTTGCTTATGGTTTCTTGCGCAAGGTTTTCGAAATATTTGAAAGCTATAAGACCAGCATTGATATGGTCACAACTTCAGAGGTTGGTGTATCCGTTACCATTGACAATACTTCATATCTGAAAGATATTGTAGCAGACCTGATGAAATACGGTACTGTAACAGTCAATGAGAATATGTGTATCATTTGTGTTGTCGGCGATCTGTCTTGGGACAATATCGGTTTTGAAAGTCTGGCTACACAGGCTTTGCAGAATATTCCTGTTCGCATGATCTCTTATGGAGGAAGCAAACATAATATTTCCTTCCTTGTAAAAGAAGAAGACAAGAAACGTGCGCTCCAGGCATTCAGCGATACACTTTTCAATCACAACTAAATCAAAGCAAAAACTTATACCCTATCTCCTGCCATTGTGAAGCTCTAACCTTCATTTATGGCAGGAGAATAAGGATATAAATGATAACGAAAAACTAAATTTGAACGTCTCCACAATGAATTGTTCACATCTCATAGCAAAATTTGAAACCGTCAAAACTCCGTTTTATTATTACGACACCTCATTACTCCGCCAAACTTTGGATACCATAAAAACGGAAATGGGGAAAAATGACAATTTTCATCTGCACTATGCTGTCAAAGCCAACGCCAATCCCAAGATTCTCAAAATCATAAGTGAAGCTGGATTCGGTGCAGATTGCGTCAGCGGAGGTGAAATCAAGGCTGCACTTGAAGCTGGTTTTCCAGCTGATCAGATTGTGTATGCAGGAGTTGGTAAAAGTGACTGGGAAATCAACCTTGGCATAGAAAACGATATCGCCTATTTTAACGTAGAAAGCATTCCTGAACTGGAAGTCATCAACCAACTGGCCGGCTCTAAAGGCAAAATAGCGCGAGTTTCATTCCGTATCAATCCTAATGTCGGTGCTCATACTCATGCGAACATTACGACTGGCCTGGCCGAAAACAAATTCGGCATAGCCATGGAAGACATGGAAAAGGTAATCGAAATCGCACAGAAAATGACAAATGTGGAGTTTGTCGGTTTACATTTCCACATCGGTTCACAGATTCTTGAAATGGGAGACTTTGTAGCTCTCTGTAACCGTGTCAACGAACTGCAGGACCAGCTTGACAGACACCACATCAAAGTAAAAAATATAAATGTAGGCGGCGGACTGGGAATTGATTATCAACATCCTAACGAAGTACCTATCCCAGATTTCAAAGACTACTTCAATACATATCGTAAACACTTGCATCTGCGTCCTGAACAGCAACTACATTTTGAACTTGGTAGAGCCGTAGTCGGCCAGTGCGGTAATCTCATTACGCGGGTTCTCTATGTGAAACAGGCCACATACAAACAATTTGCCATTGTTGATGCCGGCATGACAGACCTGATACGACCAGCGTTATATCAAGCTTTACACGAAATAGAAAACCTGAGTAGCAACGAACCAAAAGAAACCTATGACATCGTAGGCCCAATTTGTGAATCCAGCGATGTTTTTGCAAAGGCATACGATCTCAACCGCTGTCATCGTGGTGACCTCATTGCTTTAAGGTCAGCCGGTGCATACGGTGAAATAATGGCTTCCGGATATAATTGCCGTGAATTACCAAAAGGATATGTGACAGAAGATTTTGATTGATGAATACATTGATTCGATTTTTCTCCGATAATACTGCCTACGTCTGTTTCCTACTGACGTGGGCAGTACAGTTGTTTATATGCCGATATTACGTCAAGCTCAGAAAGTTTCAGAAAAAGCAATGTCGGGAAATCAAGGAAAGCTCTGCTAATGAGAGCGTAACAGTAATCGTTCTCTCACACAATGAAGCAGATGCCCTGCGTAGGAATTTGCCTGCAATTCTTGAACAGGATCATGAAAGTTATGAAGTGATTGTCATTGACATGGCTTCTACAGACAATACTGCAGATGTATTGGCTGAAATGGAAAGCAGGTACCCCCACTTACGACATTCATTTATACCTACCAGTTCACGTTACATCAGCGAAGAACGAATGGCCATTACCATAGGAGTCAAAGCTGCCCTTTATGATCTCATTCTCCTGACGAAAGCAGACTGTCGTCCACGGACATCCCGTTGGATACAGACTATGACGGCTGCATTCAAACAGGAAAAACAGATTGTATTGGGTTATACGGATTATGCAGGCGACTCATTATACCGTGTCAGAAGAATGTCCTTTTTCCGTTTTTTCCAGCAATTGATGTATCTGACTTGGGCTGTTGATCATAAAGCTTATCGTGGAGATATCTGCAACATGGGATACCGAAAAAGTTTTTTCATGTCTCATAAAGGATTTGCGGACGACTTCCAACTTGTTGAAGGATCAGGCGATATTCTGGCCAATTATCATAGCACCATAAACAATACTGCGGTTGTACTGCAGCATGAAGCTATCATTGAACAGGAAATTCCAAACAAACGGAACTGGAAAGAAAAACTGGTCAACTATATGGAAACCAGAAGACATCTTAAGCATTCATTCATGTACAGAATGAAATTTAACTTTATTCAGAGCATGCCTGTCATTTCTCTTTTTTGCTGTATCGGATCTGTAGCTCTTTCCGTTATCCGCCAGCAATGGATAGCAACAGGTATTTTCACAGCTTCTTTTCTGGCTCTGGTCATATATATCACCATATTACTTAACCATATCTGCAAAAAGACAGGTATCATCCGTCCTGGTATAGCTGCATATCTTTATTTGGTCAAAATTCCATTCTGGCACCTCAATGCGCTATTGAACTACCTTTCACGCCCGAGACGAAGTTTCTGGAAAAAGGGCGTATAACAGTACAAACGCAAACCAAGAAGATACTGATTTTTTATTATCCAAATCATCATTTTATGCGTCATACATCCTTAAGCACATACATTCCACACTTTAAGGCTCTTCTGACTTTAGGTTTACCCATTATTGTAGGGCAACTCGGATCCATCATTCAAGGACTGGCAGACACAATTATGGTGGGACAATACAGCACACAATCTTTAGCTGCAGCTGGATTTGTCAACAACCTGATGAATCTGATACTGATCTTTGCATTAGGTTACTCTTATGCACTAACTCCGGTAGTCGGACCTTTCCATGCCAAGTCGCAATATGACAATGCCGGCCAAACCTTACGATCCGGACTCATAGTCAACGGCATTATGGGACTGACGCTATTACTGATGATGACCATACTGTATTTTTTCCTTGGAAGTATGGGACAACCAGACGAATTACTTCCAGAAATCCGCCCATATTATCTCATAGTCGTTCTTTCCATTCCATTCCAAACCTTATTCAATGCGTTCAAACAGTTCACGGACGGAATAGGAAACACCAAACTCCCCATGTGGATTCTCATTTCTGCCAACACCCTAAATATCATTGGTAACTGGTTCTTAATCTATGGAATAGGGCCATTCCCTGAACTTGGTCTGTTCGGTGCCGGACTTTCTACGCTACTTTCCAGAATTTTTCTTCTGATTGCAATGACGGCGTTCTTCTTAAAAATGAAAGAATTCAAGAAGTACCATAAAGGTTTCTTTACAAAAACTGGTAATGAAGCAAACAAGAACCTACACCGCCTGGGGTGGCCTCTCGGTCTACAGATGGGCATGGAAACCGCTTCATTCTCTCTTACCGCAGTGATGCAAGGTTGGATCGGTACAGCAGCCCTTGCCGCACACCAAATCATGTGTATGGTAGGATCCATGTGCTTTATGATCTACTACGGAATTGGAGCTGCAGTAGCAATCAGAATCAGTCATTTTTATGGAGTAAAAGACATAACGAATGTACGCTACAGTGCTAAGGCCGGATTCTCCCTCATTCTGACTTCGGGAATTATCATTGCCGGATGTATTACCGCATTCAGTCCACACATTACAGGGCTGTTCACTCAAAATCAGGAGGTCAATACCATCGTCATGACTCTCATAATTCCATTTATTCTTTATCAGTTAGGGGATGGTCTACAAATAAACTTTGCCAATGCCTTACGTGCCACAGCTGATGTCAAACCACTGATGCGTTATGCTTTCATCAGCTACATCGTCATATCACTGCCTCTCAGCTATATATTCGGTTTTATATTCCATTGGGGAACAGCCGGTATATGGTTTGCCTTTCCTGTTGCCCTTACGACAGCCGGCATACTTTTCATGAGGCGTTTCTTTTGGAAAATCAGGCAAGAAGAAAATTAAAAATTATAACCTTTTGAATCAGCAGGTAATGACCATTCCATCGTATGCCATACGTACATGATCAGGCAGCCGGGCATCTTCGTGTTCATGCAGATCAATATGGTGACCCATATGAATCAAATAAGTCTGTCTGGCACCAATCTGCCGGGCAAAATCACATGCCTCCTCTATCGTCTGGTGAGAATAATGCTCCTCATGACGTAATCCGTTAACGATCAATACATCCAGATCCTGAAGATAAGCCAGTTCCTCATCGGCTATAGTCTTCATATCCGTAATATAAGCCATATTATTAAGCCGGTATCCCAAAATAGGAAGACGGGCATGCATAATTTCTATCGGACAAATCTGAATATCACCTATTTTGAACTCCTCATGTGGCATAATGGTACGAAGGTCCAAACGCGGTACACCGGGATACTTATTCTCTACAAAACAATAAGGCAAAGACTGACGCAAATGTGATGCCGTACGTTCGAGCGCATACAAAGGCACATCACCAAATACACTGAAAGGACGCAAATCATCTATACCGCCAACATGATCATAATGCTCGTGCGTCAAAAGTACGGCATCAAGCGGCTTGAAAGCTGTCTTGAGGATCTGTTGTCTGAAATCGGGACCACAATCTATCAAGATACGTGCAGATGCAGTTTCTATAAGAGCTGAACTGCGTAAACGTTTGTCTTTGGAATCCGTACTTGTACACACCTTGCATTTACAGCCAATCTGCGGTACTCCCGTACTGGTTCCCGTTCCTAAAAAAGTTATTTTCATCATAACTGACCGATAAAATTAACCTCAGGATATATATCAATATCAAACTCAGATTTGACATCCTTTCTGATTGCATCACATAAATTCATTATGTCTGCTCCCGTGGCTCCTCCTTTATTGACCAAAACAAGAGCCTGACGGTCATGCACAGCTGCATGCCCCAATGAACGTCCTTTCCAGCCACATTTTTCTATCAGCCAACCAGCCGGTATCTTTATCAACTCTGACGAAACTTGATAATACGGCATTCCTTCATAACGTGCTGAGAGACGTTCGTACACCTCACGACTCACAACCGGATTCATGAAAAAGCTTCCGGCGTTACCACACTCTGCAGGATCTGGAAGTTTTTCTTTTCGTATTGCTATAACTGTGCGACGCACATCATCTGCAGTTACCTGTTCAATATCAATTCCATTTTCATTCAAAGCCCGACGTATGCCTCCATACTCAATATTAGGAATAAAACGGCGTGAGAGACGGAACCAGACGTAAGTCACGGCATATTGTCCTTTCCAGTCTGTTTTAAAACGGCTCAAGCGATAACCATATCCACATTCTTCGTTTTTAAAGACTTTTGAACTGCCATCCTTTAAAGACACGGTCTCTACTGAAACAATGACATCTTTGGCCTCTGCCCCATAGGCACCGATATTTTGAACGGCTGATGCGCCCACCTCTCCGGGAATCAACGAAAGGTTCTCCACACCATAATATCCTGCAGATACACAATAGGCTACAAAATCATCCCATACCGTACCCGCACCAACTCTAAGCAATACTTCGTCTTCCGTATTCGTTTTTACCTCGATACCTTTTATTTCCGAATGAAGTACTACCCCATCAAAATCCGACAAGAAAAGCAGATTACTTCCTCCCCCAATATGCAACACTGGTTTATGAGGAAACTCCTGAGCAATCACATCAAGAGCTTCCCGTAATGAATCTTCATCACTATATGTCATCATGCACGCTGCCTTTGCAGCTATACCAAATGTATTATAATGCAAGAGAGAACATTCATATTCCTTTTTCAACATACGCCTTTTAATTTTCATAAGCAGACAATCTCCATTCTCCACTCTCGCGCTGGAATGTTAGTATATCCATCATTCCATTAGCAACTCCCTTCTTGACCAGAATCATCCGGGAAGGATTCCTGTAGACCTGTCCATAACAAACATTAGTCAGATCATTAAGTGGCAAGAAAGGACCGAATGCAGCCCATTGTTCGCGACTTAATGTACCTTCTATGGTTGAAAAATCATCATCAGGATCCGCTGTCGTATACTTTATTGGTTCATTAATATGAGCATACTGATAGGCAGAATCCGTTGCAAAACGATTATAAAAGTTCAAGAAATCATATAACGGTGATTCTTGCAGTCCGTGAAATGATTCCTGTGTCAACATCCATTTCCCGCCTATACGTTCAAAATGGTAAGTTCTGTATTTTTTTTCTTTCAAGTTAATATGATCCACAAGAACACGGTTAAGATCTGTCCGTTTTTCAAGATCCATTTGGGACATATTATTAAAGAAAACCGTATAGGAATCCTGTTTTAAATAAAGATAGTCATGTTTCCATTCTTTCTGAGACACCCACAAAGTATCTCCCTTGCTTCGTACCAAAGGTAACGGAAAACGGACTCTGCCCAACTGAATTTTCTTACTTTGGGCAAATTCATAAACGAAATCATCAAACAACTCGTCTGCATTTTCCGGCAGAACATCAATTTCTGTTTCCGGTTCCAGAACCATCTCATCACTGTCATTCCACGAAGAATCAGAAAGTACTTCCTCCGTCAAATAAGACTCAGAACCGGACTTCTTATGGTCACAGGACATCAGCACCATGACCAATAACATACCCCCAATTACTTTTCTCTTCATACTAACTGTTGGACATAGTCCCATTAAATTGATGCAAAAATACGCTTTTATTTTAAAACAAGCTATAAAAATTACCAATAATTGTTTACCTTTGCAAGGTTTTCAACAAGAACAATATAATTCAAAACTATGATAGCTAAAATACAAGCACTTCTCGAAGAAGTTGAAGGTCTGCAAGCTGCTAATGCAGAGGAAGTTGAAGCATTACGTATCAAATATCTCAGCAAAAAAGGCATACTCAATGCCTTAATGGCTGATTTCAGAAATGTTGCAGCCGAACAGAAAAAAGAGGTTGGCATGAAGCTCAATGAATTGAAGAATGCCACACAGGAGAAAATAGCAGCTCTGAAAAATGCAATAGAAACCCAGGACTGCTCTTCACAGGACATAGACTTGACACGCACGGCCTATCCTGTCAAATTGGGTACCCGTCATCCTCTGACCATTGTAAAGAATGAAATCGTAGATATTTTCTCACGCTTGGGATTTACCTTGGCCGAAGGACCTGAAATTGAAGATGACTGGCATGTCTATTCATCTATGAATTTTGCAGATGATCATCCTGCCCGCGACATGCAGGATACATTCTTTGTTGAGGCTCATCCGGACATTGTGCTCCGTTCACATACTTCATCCGTACAGGCACGTGTTATGGAACGTCAGCAACCACCTATTCGTGTTATCTGCCCGGGACGTGTATACCGTAACGAAGCTATTTCTGCACGTGCACACTGCTTCTTCCATCAGGTAGAAGGTCTATACATTGATAAGAACGTATCATTCACAGACTTAAAGCAGGTATTATTACTCTTTGCTCAAGAAATGTTCGGCAAGGAAACCAAAATTCGTCTGCGTCCTTCTTATTTCCCGTTCACGGAACCTTCTGCTGAGATGGATATCAGTTGCAATATCTGCGGCGGTAAAGGTTGCTCTTTCTGCAAACACACAGGATGGGTAGAAATCTTAGGATGTGGTATGGTTGATCCAGCCGTTCTTGAAGCCAACGGCATTGACAGCAAGGTATATACAGGATACGCATTCGGAATGGGTATCGAGCGAATCACAAACCTGAAGTACCAGGTTAAGGATTTACGTATGTTCTCTGAAAACGATCTTAGATTCCTTGAAGAATTCCAGTCAGCCAACTAAAACGTCACAGTGAAAGATGTATTACTGACACGAAGCTTTATTTGTATATTAGCAGCCAATTTCCTACTTTATTTTGGATTTTGGCTGCTAGTTCCTGTTTTACCCTTTTATTTACAGGAAAGTTTCCAATGCAGTGAAAGCACAATCGGAGCTGTTTTAAGTTGTTATACCGTCTCTGCCCTGCTTATTCGCCCGTTCATGGGTTATCTTTACGACGGCTTCTCCCGTAAACCAATCTATCTGGCAGCCTATTTTCTGTTTACTTCTATTTTTGTGGGCTATCTTCTGGCCAGTCTTCTTACTGTATTTATCATGTTGCGTATCCTTCATGGGTTTGCATTCGGCACAGTAACAGTTGGAGGTAATACGCTGGTTATTGATATTACCCCATCGAGTCGCAGAGGGGAAGCTCTTGGCTACTATGGCCTGACCAATAACACGGCCATGAGTATAGGTCCAATGACCGGACTTTTTTTGCATGACGCCCACATTTCGTATGAGCTTATCTTCACAGCCGGACTTTCCGCTTGCACCTTGGGATTACTCATGGCCTTTTTAATTAAGGCTCCACGAAAGCCATCAGTCAAACGCCCACCAATTTCATTAGACCGTTTCATTTTGCTGAAAGGCATACCAGCCAGCATTGCCCTGTTGCTACTGTCCATTCCCTATGGAGCCACAACAAACTATATCGCAGTATACGCCCATCAAATCAAGCTGGACATCCCTACGGGATTCTTTTTTACACTCATGGCTCTTGGCATGGGTATAAGTAGAATTTTTGCTGGCAAATACGTAGACCGGGGCTACATCACACAAACCATCTCCTATGGTTTTTATCTTGTAACGACTGCTTTTTTCTGCCTTGCCGGCTGCGAAAGCCTCATTAAATTCAATCCCCTACTGACGGCCATACTTTTCTATATCATTCCATTTATGCTAGGTATAGGATTTGGCATCATGTTTCCGGCCTACAATACATTATACGTCAATCTGGCACCTAACAACCAGAGAGGAACCGCAACCAGCACCTACCTAACGGCTTGGGATGTCGGCATCGGCTTGGGCATTTCTGTCGGGGGCTATATAGCAGAATCATATTCGTTTGGCAAAGTTTATCTGGTCGGCAGTTTACTTTGCATCGTTTCTATGCTATATTTCAATTTATACGTTACCCCCCATTTTTACAAAAACAAGGTACGATAAATGACACTTTTATATGACAACATGTCATGTCTATTTATCTTTTTGTTACCATATTCTATCAGAATTCTTGATTTATATCAAGTAATCAGCTCTTATTACATAAATCAGGCTGTAATATTTGATATTCTTCCTCATTGGCTCTAATTTTGCACTGTCATAAGTAAAAAGGATAAAAAAATAAGTCTCCGGTCACACGGAGATAATTTAAGGTAAAAAGGATTGTTTAATTTAAAGGTAAAAGGATTATGACAACTATGAGTATTGCACTGTTTGCATTAGGTTTAATGGCAGCAGTATTATTGGTTTTATTTGCTGTAGTTGCTTTAACTAGCCTACACAAAGAATCTAAACTGAACATCGACTATTTTATGTCAAGTACATCCATGTGGTTCAACCGCAACAAGCTGAACACTAATACAGCATGCTAAACTGACATAAGATCTCACCACGATGATGGATATTCAAGAACCGGGACGTCTCACAATAAAGAGGTTTCCCGGTTCTTTTATATTCATCCTTATATAGGGATAAAAAATATCATTTTTTATATACTTTATCCATCCGATCGGATATACAAATAAACACATGGTAATCAGGAATTTAAATAAAACAAAAGTATAACACAGAAAAATAAATCATATTTTTCTGCAAAAAAAGCACCAAATATTTTGCAGAATCAATAATTATATATACCTTTGCATCCGCAAACGGGAAAGTCCTGTACGGCCAGCTCCCTTCGAATCCCCCAGGGCTTGATCGCAGCAAGGGTAGTTGGTTGTAGCGGCGCGATGCAGATCGCTTTCCCACCCCTGCCTCTTTAGCTCAGTTGGCCAGAGCACGTGATTTGTAATCTCGGGGTCGTTGGTTCGAATCCGACAAGAGGCTCGAAAAAAACATATTTATTGCCTCTTTAGCTCAGTTGGCCAGAGCACGTGATTTGTAATCTCGGGGTCGTTGGTTCGAATCCGACAAGAGGCTCAAAAAGAGATCTTCTCAAACAAACATGAGAAGATCTCTTTTTTTATTCTCTCCCCTATCAAGGGACAATAGAAATTTCGGACCAGCGGATATTCTGGAGCAGTAGAAATTTAATGGGGATATCCGTATAGCTTTGTGGGGGCAGTAGAAATTTAATGGGGATTTATTGAAATTTCAGTATTATATATACTATATGGATTAATTAAGAGTACCAGCCCACATTGTAGCACCCTTCTGAGAAACTGGATTATTTTAGCATAACATGCATCGAACTATCTTCTAGTAAGATCCATATTCTCCTTTGATGAATTAATGAACATGAATTATCTGATAATATTCAATTCTTGCCAGAAGGTTTTATACCCCCTGCCAAAGTTACAGATTTCCCAATTCGTAACCATAAGATTATATAGACAATCCGCGCCAAAAAAAGAACGGATCTTCGCACAGGTAAAAGCTTCAGCCATCCAATTGTGCTTGATGTGATCTGCCTGAGCGCCCGTTATTCTAAAGAATTCTGGACCGTTTTAAAAGAAACGTATGAAAATATCCCAAATAACGTGCCGTACAGTTGAAGCAGCTTATCAAATAAATGCACACACTTTTAAGAAACTATACAAAAACCACAAATAAAGCAGAACAAGATATAGGAGACAAGCCAGAATCTTTCAAAATCTATGCGTAAATAACTTCTGCTACCTCTCCTAATATCAAAGAGTAATAAAGCGTTTACCATATACAGAAACAGCCCTAGAATTACCTTACAGGAAATTCTCATAACACATCGCTACCTCCAAGACACAATCTACCACACACTTTGTTTCTTATTAAAAATCCCGACCTAAAAATCTAAAGATTCTCAGATCGGGATTATCTTATTATAATTGAAACTTAACAGGCAAACTATTATCTCTCTTCCTGTTCATAACCATAACCATACTGCTTCACTCCATAACCATATTTAGCATTATACTTTCCATAACCATATTTTTTCTGCGTCATCTGTACGCCATTAACAACAGTTGCAAGTTTCGGGAAATCCTTTTCATTCTTCAAATGATTAATGTATTCGAAGTTACTTTTCAAAGTTTCTCCCGCACGACATACATATACACACATATCTGCCAATCTGCCTACCAAGGCCGTATCTGTTACTATACCAATCGGAGCAGTATCAACAATCACATAATCATATCGTTGTTTCAATTCATCTATCAAGGTCTTCAAACGATCCCTCATCAACAACTCTGTAGGATTAGGCGGAACAGTTCCACTATGAAGTATATCCAGATTAGGATACTGGTCAAGATGTCTGATCAAAGAATCCAGTTCATATTCTTTAGGATTTGTCAGATAATCTGTTACGCCGTAATTCTTCCGTGAGAAATTAAATACTTTATATAATTGCGGTTTACGTATATCCAATCCCACAATAACGACTTTCTTACCAGTATATGACAAACTTACAGCTATATTACTTGCCAGGAATGATTTTCCTTCAGAAGGATGCGTTGAAGTAAACATGATGACCTTCTCATCTCCCTCAAGCATAAAGAACAGACTGGTACGCATTTCACGGAAACTTTCCTCTGCAATACCATTTCGATTCTCTTTTACAACTATACCATTCTTACCATCCATTTCACATTTCGGGATTTCAGCTAATACCGGCACACTTGTAATCTTTCGCACATCATCTGCGTTTTTAATATAGAATTGAAGCAACTCTTTCAAATAAATCACACCTACAGGCAACGCCAACCCTAAAACCAACGCTACCAACAGGAACAATTTGTTATTAGGAGATACAGGAACAGGATTAAACATAGCATCACCGATAAGACGACCATTATTAGCTGTAGCAGCCAAAGTAATGGCATTCTCCTCTCTTTTTTGCAACAACATCGTATAGAGGGCAGAAACAATTTCCTGTCTACGTGAAATGTTAATAAATTCCTTTTCCTGCAACGGAGCTGCAGTAATTCTGCTTTCATACTTCCGAGACTGGATTTCGATATCCTTTTGAGCAATCTGAAGTCCCTTTAGAACGCTATTAACACTTGTCATTACACTACTCTGCATAGCTTTCACCTTGGCATCAAGATTAACCACCGCAGGGTTATTATCAGAAGATGACAAAGCTAGCCGTTTACGTTCTATCAACAACTTGTTATATTCATTAATCAGAGCTGAAAGATTCATATCCGACAAACCTACATTCGTAGGGATAACCTCATTCTCGTTATTAATAATATAATCCCTCAAGAACTCTATCAATCTGATCTGAGTCTGATTTTCTATACGCTGTTGTTCATAACGAGAACTTTCCTGCAACGTCCGCGCAGCATCACTACTAATATCAGTAAGTCCTGACCGTTGTTTAAAAGAAGCCAATTCATTTTCTGTACCAGCCAATTCATGAGTAATAAGACTGATACGCTCTTCTATGAACTCCGCAGTTTTGTTGGCTACTTCATTTTTAGCATCATTGGTATCCTGGTTATACATCTTAACCAGACAATTGATATAATCAATTCCACGTTCCTTCACATTATCCTTTATCGAAATCTGTGCAACAGTTGTCGTTTTGGAAGACGGCTCAACAGTAAGCCTGTTTCGATAAGATTCAGCTACCAGACTAGGATTGTTCACCACCGTAATATAAGAGGCACCATCTTCCGGCAATGCTATTGAATCATGACGAATAATGGTAAAAGCTCCGGCTTTTGTCTGAAAAACAGCAGGCAATTTGGTAAATTCCTGTGTTACTTCCTCCTTTTGACCTTCCACACTGTATTTAGCTTTAACCACAAGATGACCGTCAGATTCCACATCCATATTAAACACAACAGATGATTTTAATTTTTCTGCTTCTTCCGGAGTAATATGAATTTCGACAGGAATATTCTTGTACTGCGGTATATTGTAACCAAAGTTCCTCACCAGATAAGTATTCGAATAAAGATTTAAGCTATTGACAACCTTACGATTCAAGTTTCTGGACATCAATATCTCCAATTCATTGTCAAAATTCTTACTCAAGGAAAACATTCCCAAATCCTGCATAGCTAATGGCAAATTGGTTCTGACGTGATGTTTTCTTGTCATTTTCTATGATCAGGACAGATGCATTTACGCTGTAAACCGGAACCTGAAAACGCAAATAAACAAAACAGGCCACCACACACAATACGACACTAGCAACAAACCATGGCCAATAAACAAGATACTTCTCTATCAAGCCATAAACATTAAATCCCTCAGATTCATTTTCGCCTTGAAAAACTCTTTCTTCTTGCATTCTAAAAAAATATTATCTGTTAGTGGATGCAAAAATAATACATAATTCAAAAACGCACAACTTTCTCTGCCAAAAAACAATAGATCAGCGTTTTTTTCAATATTTCATTCTAAAACACCATTAAAGAACAATAACAAATCTCACCCTATGTTTTTTCAACACTGCGCATACCCTACCGATCGTTTTTCAGATATAAAAAAGACAATCCGAACAGATTACCTCATTATAAGATCACCATCAAAATCAAATAATATATAAAATTGAATTAAGCATCACGATATTTTTTAGAATATTCCGCTTATTTTTGTATTTTTGTAGAATTATTTAAAAAAAGAATTATGGATATAATAAAAGCCAAACAATTCCGCGCTTTTTCGGCTCAATATGGCACGATAGTAGGATTATTCTGGATTCTGAGTTTTTCCTGCTATATCATCGGACTTGGACATCCGTTGGTTGCCAATTTAGGATTTCTTTTCGGCATCTGCTCTATTTTTGTAGCCGGATATCTTATCCGCCACTTCAGACGAAATGTTTTTGATTTCAAGTTCTTGCCGAGTTGGAGAATGTCTCTGCTCATCTTTACGTATGCTTCATTGCTTCTTGCAGCAGCCCAATTCATCTATTTCAGATACATAGATCAGGGTATGCTGGCCAACACCTACGCAGAGTTGCTCAAGCAACCGGAATCACGCCAGCTTCTGGAAGCCATGATGCCCGGAGATGACGTACAGGCCGTTACTACAAGAACCATTGAACTGCTACAGTACATTACCCCTATTGAAATTACCATTAATTTTTTAGTTTACAATATCATTCTTAGTCTGTTGCTATCCATACCGGCAGCTTGGATAGGCAATAGCGGAAACCATCAGAAAAACATCAAACAATAAACTGACTATGGATATATCTGTTATCGTTCCACTTTATAATGAAGAAGAGTCTCTTCCAGAACTTTACGCCTGGATAGAAAGAGTGATGAAAGCTCATGGATTCAGCTATGAGATCATATTTGTCAATGATGGAAGCACAGACCATTCCTGGGATGTCATTGAAGGTCTGGCAGCCCAGAATCCGGCAGTGAAAGGTATCAAGTTCCGCCGCAATTACGGTAAAAGCCCGGCTTTGTATTGCGGATTCAAACGGGCTGAAGGCGATGTAGTCATCACCATGGATGCCGACCTGCAGGATTCTCCGGATGAGATACCTGAACTCTATCGCATGATCACCGAGGAAGGCTACGACCTGGTATCCGGTTATAAAAAGAAAAGATACGATCCGCTCTCCAAAACCATCCCGACCAAACTATTCAATGCTACGGCAAGAAAAGTCAGTGGAATTCATAATCTGCACGACTTCAATTGCGGTCTGAAAGCTTATCGCAAGGAAGTAGTCAAAAATATTGAAGTATATGGTGAAATGCATCGCTACATACCTTATCTTGCCAAAAACGCCGGATTCAAGAAAATAGGTGAAAAAGTAGTCCATCATCAGGCCCGGAAATTCGGAAGCACAAAATTCGGTGGCTGGAACCGTTTCTTCAATGGTTATCTCGATCTTATTTCATTATGGTTCCTGAGCAGCTTCGGTTTAAAGCCGATGCATGTTTTCGGTCTTTTGGGATCATTGATGTTTTTTATCGGATTTATTGCCGTGATCATTGTGGGGGCTGCCAAAATATATGCCATGTCAAACGGACAGGATTACCGGCTCATCACGGATTCTCCGTATTTTTACATCGCGCTGACCACTATGATTTTGGGAACCCAGCTGTTTGTAGCCGGATTCCTGGGTGAACTTATCAGCAGAAACGCACCAGAACGCAACAACTACAAGATAGAGAAAGAATTATAACGAACAAGGCAAAATAACATGAAAACAAGCAAACTCGTCAGAGTTCTGTTATATCTGCTCTTCATTGGAGGAAATATAGCCGTCACCGTATCATGCAACTCAACAAATTGCCCGCTCAACAATACGGTATACAGCACATACGGTTTCTACGCCATCATCGATGGAAAAGAAGAAGCCGTGCAGATACAGGATACACTGACTGTCAAGGCATCCGGAACAGACTCAATTCTGATCAACCGCCTTACAAGCCAAAACAAGATAGAACTCCCTATCAGCTATAACGCACCGACAGATACTCTGTGTTTTGAATTTACCAATACAGACGGTCTGTTGCGTAGGGACACCATCTGGCTGGACAAGGAGAACTATCCCCATTACGAATCTCCGGAATGTCCGGCATCCATGTTTCATGTGGTTACAAGCATCCGCCATACCAGGAATCTCATAGATTCTGTTCTTGTTGTCAACCCGAATTTAAACTACAATGCATCCGAGAATTTTAAAATCTATTTCCGTTCTGCTCTTTAGTTTGTTTTTCCTGCCTTTCACAAAAACCTTTGCACAGGAAAACGAAGTGCAGAAGAAAGCGGAAGAAGAACTGACCGACAAGCCCGCACCTGTATTTGCAGGTGTAGCCGTATCGGCGGATCTTGTCGGTATCTATATGAAACTGGCCAATCATAATTACGTTCCACTGGAAGTGTCTGCACGGCTCAATTTCAAAGAGAAATACTTTCCTGTTTTCGAACTGGGATATGGCGAAAGCGATTATCAGCACGAAGAGACCAACAACACCTATCGTACCAAAGCACCTTATTTCAGAATAGGTATGGACTATAACTTCAAGAAAAACTGGCGCTCCGGAAGCAGACTATTTGCCGGAATAAGGTATGCTTTCACTTCATTCAATTACGACATTGCCTCACCCGGTTTTTCCGATCCGGTATGGAATCAGGAATACAACTTTAATTTCAAGGGTTTACATGCCAATTCACATTGGGGAGAACTGATTTTCGGATTGGAAACCAGACTGTGGAGCATATTCCGTTTGGGCTGGGATGTCCGGTATAAAGTGAGAATATCCCACAGTGAAAGCAGCATAGGCTCGCCGTGGTACGTACCAGGTTTCGGAAAATTCGGTTCCACTTGCCTTGGAGGTTCGTTCCGGGCTATCTTTGACATATAATAAAATTCATCAAACAAACACGATAACCAAACAGATAAAACACAAAAGATGACTCTAACAGAAATTATCCTTATTGGAATTGCATTAGGTATGGACTGCTTCACTGTCAGTCTGACAAGTGGAACACTGGTCAAACGGGTTGTCCTCCGCCCCATGTGGTGTATGGTGGGACTGTTTGGTCTGTTTCAGGGTGGCATGACCTGGCTGGGATGGAGTGTCAGCAAGATGTTCAGTCTATATCTGGAATCAGTCGACCATTGGGTAGCATTTGTACTTTTGGCTTATCTTGGCGCCCGAATGATCTATGAAGGTTTCAAGAAAGAAGAAGAACAGAAATTCAATCCGTTAAACTATAAAGTCATATTCACTTTAGCCGTTGCAACAAGTATCGATGCCATGGCTGTAGGTGTTTCACTGGCTTTTATGGGGCTGAACACATGGGAAGCCATTGTCAAACCCTCCGTACTCATAGCCCTGATCTCTTCCCTGCTCACCATTTGCGGTCTTGCTCTAGGCATTGCAGCAGGCAAGAAAATACCATTCAACCTTTCTCCCGTTGGAGGACTTATTCTGATTTCCATCGGTATAAAGATTTTAATCGAACATTTAAGCTAAATTATGGATAAAGAAAAGAAAAAACTACACTGGCAGATTCCGTTTCTCGTTTTTTTGATTATCGGAAGCATATATGTGATCAAGACACAACGCCAGATACCATTTCAGAAAGAAGAAGGCACTGTCTTCGGCACGATCTACCATGTCACCTATCAGTGTGACTCAAGCCTACAGAATGACATCATGAACGAGCTACGCGCTGTAGACAACTCACTTTCGCCGTTCAACAAGAATTCTGTCATCAGTAAGATCAACCGCAATGAGACGACCCGGCCGGATTCTCTTTTCACACAGGTATTCCGGCTATCCGAAACAATAAGTCAGAACACCAACGGAGCATTCGACATTACCGTCGCCCCTCTGGTCAATGCCTGGGGCTTCGGGTTCACGAACAGCACCAATATCACACCGGCTGTCATCGACAGTCTTCTCCAGTTCGTCGGTTACCGGAACATAACCTTGAAGAACGGAGAGATCATCAAATCCGATCCGAGAGTGATACTCGACTGCAGCGCAGTAGCCAAAGGATTTGGCGTAGATCAGGTTGCCAGACTGTTCGACCGCAAAGGAATCAAGAACTACATGGTCGAGATTGGAGGTGAAGTGGTAGTCAAAGGAAGCAATCCCAAACAGAAAGAATGGCACGTCGGCATACACAAGCCTACTGACGATTCACTCAATACCAACCAAGAACTGCAGACCATCCTCAAGATTAAGGACAAGGCCATGGCCACTTCCGGAAACTACAGGAATTTCTACTATAAGGACGGCAAAAAATACGCCCACACCATCAATCCCATAAGCGGTTACCCCGTGCAGCACTCCATACTTTCATCTACCGTACTGGCAGACAATTGTGCAACAGCTGACGCATACGCTACGGCATTTATGGTACTGGGGCTTGAAGAAGCACAAAAAGTACTCAACGATCATCCGGAGATAGATGCTTATTTCATCTATGCTGATGAAAACGGCAAAAACCAGATTTTCATGACAGAAGGTTTAAAGAAGATGATCGACCAGACTGACAATTGAGATGCGCAGTCATATCATGGACATATTACCCCATCTGCCCCTATTCCAAGGAGTAGGATACAGAGATATGGAAAATCTTGAAAAAAGGTTTTCTCTTGAAATCCATGATTACAAAGAAGGGGAAATAATGGCCCAACAGGACTCACCGTGCACCCAACTGATCATTCCGTTCAAAGGCACCATTCTCATGCACACGTGGTCTGCCGACAAAAAGTACATGATTACGGAACGTCTGCAATCTCCTATTCCCATACAGCCGGAAGCACTTTACGGTATATCTCCCTGTTTCACCCGTACATTCCAGGCTCAGACGGAAGTCAGCGCCCTTTGTTTTTCGAAAGACAATGTGACCAGGCTGTTCGAGGAAGTAGAAGTATTCAGACTGAATGTCATCAACATGTTTGCCAGCCGGATTTACCGGAATGAGAAATGGTTGTGGCGTGACTATTCCGGCACGACGGCACGACGGCTGATCAGTTTTCTCCAGTCACGCTGTCTCTATCCGGCAGGCGAAAAGACCATCCACATCAGCATGGCTTGTCTGGCCGCACAAATCAATGATACCCGCAACAACGTATCACAGACCTTGAACGACTGGCAGAACAGACAGCTCATACTGCAAAAAAGAAAGCGCATCATCATTCCGCTTTTTGACAAATTAATCAAATCAATATCTCTATCATAAATCAAATTATGACAACAAACGAACAAAACAGCAAACATAACAATCCGTTTTTTGAGAAAACCTATCAGACACCTCATCAGACGATTCCTTTCAATGAGATCAATATCGCAGACTATGAACCTGCATTCATGGAAGGAATCAAGCAAGACAATGAACTGATAGAAAGCATTATCAACAATCCGGAAGAACCGACATTCGACAATACGATAGCCTATTCCGTACCTGACAATCTGCTCAGCCGGGTCAGCAATGCGTTCTTTAATCTGCTCAGTGCCGAAACCAATGACGAAATGGACGAACTGGCACAAAAGATGTCACCCATCCTGACCGAACATTCCAACAACATACTGTTCAACCAAGCACTATTCGCAAGAATCAAGACCGTATATGAACACCACAGGGAACTGACCACAGAAGAACAGACACTGTTGGACAAGACTTACGAAAGCTTTGTCAGAAACGGTGCCAACCTGACTGATGACAAAAAAGAGCAACTTCGTGAACTGAACAAGGAATTAAGCAAACTAACGCTCCAGTTCTCTCAGAATGTCCTCAAGGAAATCAATAATTACGAACTTCATCTCACCAATGAGGACGATCTGAAAGGGCTGCCGGAAACAGCTGTTGAAGCTGCTGCCCTGGCAGCCAAGGAAAAGAACAAATCGGGTTGGGTATTCACTTTGCACGGTCCCAGCTACAATCCTTTCATGACCTATGCAGACAACCGTGAATTACGGCACCGGCTATACATGGCCAAGAATACGATCTGTACCCAAGCCAATGAATACAACAATCTCGACATCGTGGCCCGCATAGTCAATCTGCGTCGCGAAAGAGCCCAACTGCTCGGTTACCGGACCTTTGCCGATTTTGCACTTAAGAAAAGAATGGCCGAAAACAGCCAGAACGTCTATCAGCTCCTGAACGACCTTCTGGATGCTTACATGCCTACGGCCGAAAACGAAGTTGACGAAATCAGAGAACTGGCCAGAAAGACCGAAGGAGAAAACTTCGAGATCCAGCCGTGGGATTTCGGCTATTATGCCCACAAGCTCCAGTTGGAAAAATACAACCTGGATGCAGAAATGTTGCGTCCGTATTTCGAACTGTCTCGCGTCAAGGAAGGTGTATTCGGCCTTGCCAGCAGACTTTACGGCATCACCTTCAAGGAAAACAAGGAAATTCCGGTTTATCATCCGGATGTCTGTGCATACGAAGTATTCGACAAGGACGGCAGTTTCCTCGCAGTACTTTATGCCGACTTCCATCCGCGCGCAGGCAAACAAAGCGGCGCCTGGATGACCACTTACAAAGAGCAGTGGATTGACGACAAGGAAGGCGACAGCCGTCCGCATGTATCCATCGTCATGAATCTGACCAAGCCTACAGAACAGAAACCGGCTCTTCTGACATTAGGAGAAGTGGAAACATTCCTGCACGAATTCGGCCATGCCCTTCATGCCATATTCTCACGCACCCGCTTCGAAAGCCTGAGCTGCACCAATGTTTACTGGGACTTTGTGGAACTGCCTTCACAAATCATGGAAAACTTTGCAGTAGAACGGGATTTTTTAAATACCTTTGCCCGTCACTATCAGACCGGAGAGCCTCTGCCTCAGGAACTCATCGACCGTATTGTCAAGAGCCGCAACTTCAACGTAGCCTATGCCTGCATACGCCAAGTCAGCTTCGGACTTCTTGATATGGCCTACTACACACAGGACAAGCCATTCACTGAAGATGTCAAATCCTTTGAGAAACAAGCCTGGCAGAAAGCCCAGATCCTGCCCCAACTGGCAGACACCTGTATGAGCGTACAGTTCGAACATATCATGGCAGGCGGCTATGCAGCCGGTTATTACAGCTACAAATGGGCTGAAGTGCTTGATGCCGACGCATTCTCCCTGTTTAAAGAAAAAGGAATCTTCAATACTGAAACCGCACAGCACTTCAGAGACGAAATCCTTTCGAAAGGCGGAACGGAAGCACCTATGACCCTCTACAAGCGTTTCAGAGGAAGAGAACCGAAAATTGACGCTTTGCTTAAACGTAACGGAATTACCAGAACAACACCACAAAACTGACGACAATGAAAAGCCAGGAAGACAAACAAAAAGAACTGGACCTCCGCTATCTGCGGATGGCCAATATATGGGCAGAAAACAGTTACTGCCAGAGAAGACAGGTAGGCGCCCTGATCGTCAAGAACAAAATGATCATTTCTGACGGTTACAACGGCACCCCGGCCGGATTCGAAAACGTGTGCGAAGATGAGAACAATCTCACCAAGCCCTACGTTCTCCATGCCGAAGCCAATGCGATCACCAAAATTGCCCGCTCCAACAACAACAGCGAAGGAGCGACCATGTACGTCACGGATGCGCCCTGCATCGAATGCGCCAAACTGATCATCCAGGCCGGTATCAAGAAGGTCATCTATTCCCGGCAATACCGCCTGACAGACGGCACCGACCTGCTGAAACGGGCCGGCATTGAAGTCTGCTTTATGCCTTTGGACATGTAAAGAGAATCCCAACCTTTTAAAATAATAAGAGTATGCGCAATTCTTCACGATTCATGCCATTATTATTGGCAATTTGCCTGGTAGCCGGCATACTGATAGGTGTATTCTACACCAATCACTTTTCCGGTAACCGACTCAATATTATCAATACCTCGTCCAATAAAATCAATGATCTGCTCAGGATCATCGACGACCAGTATGTAGATACCGTCAACATGAGCGACATGGTAGAAAAGGCCATGCCACTGATTCTGTCGGAACTGGATCCCCATTCAGCCTATATCAGCGCCAAAGACGCACAGGCATCCATTGAAGATCTGAAAGGCAGCTTCTCCGGCATCGGCGTATCCTTCACCATTCAGAACGACACCATACATATCATCAGCGTCATCAAGGGCGGTCCGTCCGAGAAGATCGGCCTTCTGGCCGGTGACCGTATCGTCACCATCGACGGCAAACCCTACGTAGGAAAGGAAATCTCCAATGACGGTGCGATGAAAAGACTCAAAGGTGAAAAAAACACCAAGGTCAAACTGGGTATCAAGCGTATGGGCGAAAACAAACTGCTCAACTTCACGGTCACACGCGGCGATATTCCGGTACACACCGTAGAGGCTACCTACATGCTGACACCGACCACCGGTTACATCAAGATCAACAAATTCGGTGAGACCAGCTATCCCGAACTTCTTGTAGCCCTGGCCCAGTTAGGTCAGGAAGGATTCAAGAACCTGGTCATCGACTTGCGCGGCAATGAAGGCGGTTACATGCACTCTGCCATCCAGATGGTCAACGTATTCTTGCCCAAGAACAAGCTGATTGTCTATACGGAAGGAAGAAAATCACCACGTGAAGAATACCGCAGCGACGGCCGCGGAACATTCCAGCAGCTGCCTCTGGTCGTATTGGTTGACGAAGGATCAGCTTCAGCAAGCGAAATCTTTGCAGGCGCCATTCAGGACAATGACCGCGGAACCATCATCGGCCGCCGCTCATTCGGAAAAGGCCTGGTACAACAACCAATCGAATTCCGCGACGGCAGCATCATCCGACTGACCATTGCCCGATACTACACACCGTCAGGCCGGTGCATACAGAAACCTTATGAGAAGGGACACAGCGATGCGTACGAGAAAGATCTGCTCGAACGCTATGCAAGAGGTGAATTCTTCTCACAGGATAGCATACACCAGAGCGGACCGGAATACCATACCGGTCTGGGACGTGTCGTTTACGGCAACGGTGGTATCATGCCCGACATCTTCATTCCTGAGGACACCAGCGGAGTAACCTCTTATTACAAGGAAGCCCTCATGAGCGGTCTGGTCTACCAGTTTGCTTTCGACTACGCCGACAAGAACAGGGCAACCCTCCAGTCCATGACACTGGAAGAACTGGTGAAATACCTCCGTCAACAATACATTCTGGAAAAATTCGCCAATTTCGCACAGAAACGCGGACTCAAACGGCGTAACCTGATGCTGTATACTTCACGCAAACTCTTTGAGCGCAACATTTACGGTGCCATCATCAACAACATTATGGAGACGAACGATTTCTTTGAGTTCCTCAACAGTGATGATCCGGCCATCCTCAAAGCCGTGGAGATAATGGAAAAGGGAGAAGCATTTCCCAAAGCTCCAGAAAAGAAAGCTCCGGCAAAGAACAAAAAATAATCTTCCATCCCGCACCCTCAAAAGTGCGGGATATTTTCATTTCAAACAGTCACAAACCAGACTATTACCTATGGACAAAAAAGCATTACGACAACAGATCAGACAATACAAAAACAAGATGGATCCCCGGACACGTGCCTTACAGTCACAACAGCTCATGGCACATCTGGCCGGACATCCCCAATTTGTCAGAGCCCGCACCGTACTGCTCTACCACGCACTGCCGGACGAAGTCGACACCCGTCAGTTCATACAGGAATGGAGTGAAAAAAAACAGATTCTTCTTCCGGTAGTTACCGGTGACCACCTGCTCCTAAGGCCATATCTGAACGAAACGACACTGAGCGACGGCAGTTATGGCATTATGGAACCTCAAGGAAAGGATTTTACGGAACTGGAAAAAATAGATCTGGCCATCATACCCGGCATGGCTTTTGACAAAGAAGGAAACCGCCTGGGACGCGGCAAAGGATATTACGACAGACTGCTTCAGCAACTGCGCGACTGCACCATTTATAAGATAGGAATATGTTTCGACTTCCAGTTCCTCGACCATATTCCGACCGAACCGCACGACATTCCCGTAGACGAGGTGATCACCCTCCACACAGTCAGCGGAAAATAATATTACGGATTACCTGAGCCCCCACATGATTGTTGAGCCGTGCCACCAGAGCCTCACGGTTCATCATCAGGTTAGCCCGCAAAGCCGGAGACTTTATCTGGACGTACAACACTTCATTACGGACAAAGGCCCCACCCGTATAACGGGCTATACCTTCGCCCATCACTTCCGGCCAGGCAGCCACTATCCGCCGTTCGTTAAGCGGCGTTTCCAGTCCTTCTCTCCGCAGGAACTGGCGGATCATATCACCGATGGTTTCAGCCTTACACCTTCTCATACTTCACGGCTCCTTTCTCTACATAAAACAACTTGTAATCCTTTCCGGCCTTTTCCAGTATCTGGTCCAGATGATCCCTGTTGGTATCCGTGATGAAAATCTGTCCGAACTGGTCACCCGAAACCAGTTTGACGATCTGCTCCACCCGGTCGGCATCCAGTTTGTCGAAAATGTCGTCCAACAGGAGTATGGGTGTCGTATGGCTTCCGGTGCGCTTGAGAAAATCGAACTGGGCCAGTTTCAAGGCGATCAGATAAGTCTTGTTTTGTCCCTGCGATCCTTCCCTTTTGATGGGATACCCCGACAGGGTCATTTCCAGTTCATCCTTATGCACGCCGTGGAGCGAATAGCCCATGATACGGTCCTTCGCCCTGTCCTTGCGGATCACCTCCAATAAAGGACCACGCTGGCAATGCGACACATAACTTAATCCGACCGTCTCGCGCGAACGTGATATCATATCATAAAAATTCTGGAACACCGGTATGAATTCCTCTATATACTCCTTACGTTTTCTGTAAATCCGCTCACCTTCCACGGCCATCTGTTCTTCCCACAACGACATCAGGGCCTCATCCGGCTCTTCTTCCATCTTCAGCAGAACATTCCTCTGTTGCAAAGCCTTGTTATAACGCAACAAAGCATCCAGATATTCATGATCGCACTGCGAAATGACCATATCCATGAACCGGCGACGCTCTTCACTTCCTCCGGCAATCAGCTCCGCATCAGCGGGTGAAACCAGAACAAGAGGTATCAGTCCGATATGCTCGGCCAGTCTGCGGTAATCCTTTTTATTCCGTCTGAAACGTTTCTTCTGCCGGCGCTTCAGTCCACAATAGATTTCTTCCGGCTCCCCCGATTCATGCACATATTCTCCCTGAATCATAAAAAAATCCTCTCCATGCCGTATGTTCTGCGAATCTACCGGACTGGTTGCACTTTTACAAAAGGACAAGAAATACACGGCATCCAGCATATTGGTCTTTCCCTCCCCGTTATGCCCTATGAAACAATTCATTTTAGGAGAGAATTCCAATTCTGCCTGCATTATGTTCTTATAATTCATCACTGAGATCTTCTTCAATATCATCGGCCGTTTTCCTTTATATTTTCCTGCAAAAGTAAGGTTTATCGGTTAATCGCGAAAAAAATAGCTTATAAATTTTATCAAACGGGATAATTTAGCTACTTTTGCTCCGCTTTATGCGTTCACCGACAATGACGTATATCAAACTCGACAGGAAATAATAATAAAAAATAAAATAAAATGACGAACAACAAATCACATGAAAATGCACTCAACGTAGAACAGTCGTTGAATTCATCCGAGGCTATTATCAATAAATACAGAAACCCCATTCTGTATGGTCTGGCTGCCATTGTCATTATCGTTGGCGGTTATTTCCTTTATCATCATTTCGTAGCTGTTCCTCATGAGCAGGAAGCCGAGCAGCTGATGTTCAAAGGCCAGCAGTATTTCGCCATCGACCAGTATGACAAGGCTCTTAACGGCGACGGACAGGGTTATCCGGGCTTCATCAGCATCGCCAATGACTACAGCAGCACCAAATCCGGCAACCTGGCCAAGCTTTATGCAGGTCTGAGCTATGCACAGCAGAACAAATACAATGAAGCAGTCCAGTATCTGGAAGATTTCAGCCAGTGCAAGGACGCCATGATCTCACCGGCTGCCCTTGGCGCACTCGGCAACTGCTATGCAGAACTGAACCAGTTGGACAAGGCTACAGAAACACTCGAAAAAGCTGCCAAGTTGGCTGACAACAACAGCCTCAGCCCCATTTATCTGATTCAGGCAGGAGAAATCTATGAGTCACAGGGCAAGAACGACAAGGCTTTGGCATGCTACGAGCAGATCAAAAAGAAATATGTCAATTCCATGCAGTACAGCGACATTGACAAGTACATCGAACGCGTAAGCAAATAATCGGACGACGTATGGCTACAGCATTGCATAATCTCTCTGAATATGACATGGCTTCCGTTCCACCGGCCGAAGGCATGCGTTTCGGCATTGTGGTAAGCGAATGGAACCACAACATTACGGGAGCGCTTCTGGAAGGTGCACACGCCACGCTTCTGAAAAACGGCGTAAAGGAAGACGACATTGTGGTCATGACCGTACCGGGAAGTTTTGAACTCGTATATGGTTCTGCCCAAATGGCCAAAAGCGGCAAGGTAGATGCAGTCATCGCCATAGGATGCGTCATCCGCGGTGATACACCTCACTTCGACTATATCTGTCAGGGAGCGACTCAGGGACTTGCCGATCTGAACACTCACGGTGACGTGCCGGTCATTTACGGTCTTCTGACATGCAACAACCTGCAACAGGCACAGGATCGTGCAGGCGGCATACTAGGCAACAAAGGCGACGAATGTGCAGTTACCGCCATCAAAATGGTTCATTACAAACGTACCTTGTAAATGATTCAAACGAATTTACCATAACATAATTTGACGAGGAGCCGGCTGATCAGAATTAAATGAAAGGCCGGCTCTTTTTTTATCACCTTGTATTGCGGTCTGAACACCAATCCGCTTCAGACTTATCCCCTCCTCTATCTGCTATTCTTTCGGCTCGTATGTACAATATACCAGATAATGACCTTTGGCCATGATCCTAAAGGAATCCCCTTCCACCTCATTGAGCGTACCCTGCCACCAGTAACAGAAGTCATAGACAGGATATCTCAATCCTTCACTTTTCAAATCCACCGCATCAAAATTGAAAACGGATACCTGCTGGCGGGGAAATCCCATAAACTCCTGCGTATCCACAGCCGGAACAAAGAAACCATAATCCGTCAGCATCACCACTTCCAGCCCCATCCGCTGATACTCCATAAGCAGACTGATATTGCCCAACGTATGATCCTCCCGCTTACCGGTAGCCCCCAAAATGGCAATCCGGCGTATACCTCTCGAAGCCAGAAAAGAAACAGCCTTGGTCTGATCATTGGTTTCCTGATCCGGATTACGGTAAATGCGGTCCTGAAAACGCAGCCTGTTCTCTTCCGAAAGGGAATCACCATCCCCGACTATCCAGTCAGGCAGACGTCCGCTTTCCACCAGTGCATTCGTCCCTCCATCACAACACACCACACAGGGTGACTGATCCAGAACAGTCAACGGGAAGGGGTGTACAGGAAACTCACCGTTACCCACAACAACGGCTTCAAATTCATTCATTATCCATTTATTCTCCATCATTCTATCCTTTCATCTGGTTATGACGACCTGACTCACTTCTCATCAGTACCAGCCATTTTCTCCATCCGAAGAAAGCGACTATCGCATACAATCCGTACAAAGCCGAAGTGAAATACAGTCCCTTGTAAATATAAAGTGCGCAACACACCCAGTCCACAATCATCCACGCCCACCACTGTTCCACGTACTTACGCGCCAGCATCCACATGGCTATCACGCTCAACGCCGTCGTGAAACTGTCCGTCCAGGGCACACTGCTGTCCGTCCAGGCTATCAGTATCCATGCCATAAAAAGCCAGCACAGGATGAATACAACAGTCAGGGGCAAATACCGCTTTAACGGCATTGCAGTAATAGGTATCTCCGTCTCCTCCTGCCTGGCCTCATTCTTTTTCCGGCCTCTGCTCCAGGCTATCCAACCGTAGACCGAAGCAATCAGGTAATAGACATTGATTCCAAAATCAGCATAAAGTCCGGCCTGGTAATACACCACCAGATAAATGGCCGGCATGACGATGCAAGCCAGCCACAGATAAATGCTGGCACGGTATTCAAGCCACAAATAGACTAACCCCACAAGGGTACCAAACAGTTCAAGATAATTCATACTGCAAAGATAACAGGAAACGTTGATATAAATCGAAAATCTCAAAATTATGAGGAATTATTAATTCAAACTGTCTTTTCCTATCGAATAAAAATCCAGATTCCCGGATTCATTCAGCCCGACAGACAGGATCCACCCAGTCATCCGTGGCCAGTAAAGGAATAAGCCCGGAAGCCATCGTTCCATCATGTAGATCCACATTCCTTTAATTTTGCAATATAAAAGTATAATACTGGTTAAAAATACATCTATTCCCTGCTGCCCGACCTGAAAAGGCACGGATTTTGTCTGTACATTGACAGGTAATAAAAGCCATAAGACGCTTGCCATAGAGCTTCCATTCCTCTGTGTACAGGTCAATTTTATAAATCAATCCGTATGACAACAAAAGAAGATAAAAAGAACGGACTACTGTCCCATGATGTAATGATCATGAATTTTTCAGGAGTATATGATATGGAAAGTTTACCCCACGGCAACAAATACAAATGGGTGAACTGCCGGCATCTCTCTGGAACAGACTGCTATTGTGATGAAGACGGAAAAAAAGCCTTGCAAGAAATCATCAGTCACTACCCTGTCAATGGAATTCACTTTATAGATTCCGGCAATTATCATTATGTCACCAAGTTCTGGACTGACAGGATTGACAACCCCTTTGTATTAATCGTATTTGATCATCATCCGGACATGCAACCTTCGCTTTTTGAGAATATTCTTTCCTGTGGCAGCTGGGTAAAAGATATTCTCGACAGTAACGCAAACTGCCGTAAAGTCATTATCGTAGGAGCTTCTGACAAACTCATCAGTTCTGTTCCTCATGGCTATGAAGGCAAAGTTCATTTCTATAGTGACAATGATCTCAATCATGAAGAAAGCTGGAAAAACTTTTCCAAAGAACACATTTCAGATCCAGTATACATCTCCATTGACAAGGATGTACTGTCTCCTGAATATGCAGTCACAAACTGGGACCAAGGCTCAATGAGTCTGGAAGAATTGGAAAAGTTACTTCATATCATCATTCAACAACATGCAGTTTTGGGAATTGATGTTTGCGGCGAATTCAAACCCGCTTCCAATATGGTAGAGAACATGAAGGATGCAACAATTGACGGGCATATCAACAAAGCCCTCCTGCATTTGATAAAGGGCTAAAAAGCATTTTGCTCATTGGATAATGTTTTTACGTTTCCACTCTATGATATGAACATAAATTGCCTCTTGTTCCGAAGTTAAATTGCCTGGAAGATAGTATTTCATTCCTTTGATAGTCTTTTGCATCTGCTTATCCTTCTGCTTTCATCACTTCTATTGTCACACAAGTACGGCCATTAAGTCCAAGCATCCTCTCTGACACAAGTTTCATTGCAAGTTCTTTTGCATCATCAATGCTTATGGCTGTCAGGTTAAGTGTTTCATGTTTGCCAAGTTCTTTAGTAATCTTTACTCTGTATTTCGTTAAATTCTAAAATCTTGATTTCTAAATCATTAACTTCTCCAATTTCATTTTCCATTTTTTCCAATCCGGCATTTCCTGAGTCAACAACTCATAAAAGTCTTTGGTATGATTACGATGAACAAGATGACAAAGTTCGTGTATGATAACATACTCTATACAAATACGCGGAGCACAGACTAATCGTGGATTGAGCAAAATTTGCCCCGTAGCAGTACAACTTCCCCAACGGGTTGCCATTTCTTTCAGTTTGATGGCAGAAGGTTTGACCTGATAACGATTGAAACGTGCTATTAACGGAGCCGCGTACTCTTCAAACTTTATTTCAGCACGTTTTCTATACCAAGCCATAAGTAAAGAGCGTACATCCTTGCGATGCCTGCACTCTACCTCCAGGATATTCCCTTTGTAATGTACTTCATTACGTTCACTGTCGACCACACGCAGCATATACTGTCTGCCTAAATACAGGTGGGATTCTCCACTGACATATTTTCGCTCCGGCGTATGTATACCAAAAGAAGAAAAATAGCGTTGCTGTTTGTAAATCCATGGAGCACGGCGATGAACGTGTTTTCTGATTTGTTCCAGTGGTGCTTCCATGGGAGCCTTTACTTCTACACTGCCATCCGGATGCACACAGATACCCAAAGTCTTTCTGGCTCTGTATTCCACTGCATACTCCATGACAACTGAGCCATATTCTATACAGTCTTTTATTTGATCCATAACTTTGCCACATCTACACAGCCGTCAATAATCGTATCCATATCATTAAAAGAAAAGTCAAGCCCATACTTCCGTTTCACATCATCTATCAGATAATCTTCCAATTCTATTTTCATACGACCAATAATATCCGATTTCTGTTGCCAGTCGACCAACACACTCCCGTCCACAATCAATGTACGGTTTATAATTCCATCAAAAGTCATAGCAGTTTCTAATGCCAATTTCTTTAAGTCAACCTGTGCGTCACCAAATATGCGCTGATAGGTTTCCAATGCTAATCCGTAATAAGCCTTTGCTGCATTATTTTGCTGCAACTCTTCCGGCAATTCATTATCCGTATGAGCCAATATATCGTCCTTGTATTTCAGGACCCGTTTCAAATACTCCAGCTCATCGATTCGGCCTTGTTCATAAGCGGCAATAGTCTCTTTCAATAATTGAGAGAATTTCTTATAAAACGCCGGATCAGTATCCATATTTTCTGAAATGAATTTACTGGTACGTGATGCTATGGTATCTGCTTTAGCAGCTGTTCCTACGATCTTTTCCACTTCCTGCTCGAAGGCTTCTGTATCAAAGATATTCACCAATTCCGTGATTGGCTTTACCGCACCACTCTCCACATGACGGTTTATCAATTTCTGGATCTGACTCTCATATTGCTTGTAATCAATGGTATCAGAATAACGCAACTGAACGGCAGAGCGCAATTTGACGAACATATTCAAATCGTCTTTATAACGTTTGATTTCTTCTTCCGGAGTTTGTGTATGAAAATCCCGTGTAGAAAGGGCTATTCTCAGACAAGATGCATAGGCTGTCAGTCTCTCATAAAATTCCTGTCTCCTGTCTTCCTCACGTAATGACTGGGCGTATGCCTCCAAATCCCGTTTGTTGGGGATAGATTTGAACAAATCCCAAAGATCCGAATACTTCTGCGGCAATTTTGCGATTTCCGTCTCTACAGATTCCAAAGTTTCCCAAAAAGCCGCCTGCTCTTCTTCATCATAATTGGAATACAGTTCCAAGGCTTCGTCCAGCTCTTTCAACACACCATAATAATCAATGATATAGCCAAACTCCTTGTCGTCGCAAACCCGATTGACACGTGCCACAGCCTGTAATAAAGTATGTCCGTTCAGTTTGCGATCCAGATACATGACTACCACCTTCGGCTCATCAAATCCGGTCAGCAATTTGTCCACCACAATCATGATTTCCGGCTGTTCCTGATTCTTGAAACGGGATATCAGATTATCCTGATACTTCTTAGGTGTCCCATGCTCATCCATCATTTTCTTCCAGTATGCCTTTACTTCTTCCGAAGTTTCGCCGTAGGACGATTCCTCACCTTCGCGCGTATCGGGAGCAGTAATAAGCACCTCTGAAGATACCATACCGATTTCATCCAAATATTTTTTATACAACACAGCAATAGACTTCCGTGGCGTAACCAACATAGCCTTGAATTTCGTCCCTTGCCAGTTGTCACGGAAATGCTCAGAGATATTCCAGGCAATGGAATACACCCGCTGATCGGTCTGATTCACAAAATCAGTACGTGAATATTTTTTCTTTAAGTCGGCTGTCTGATATTCATTCAGCCCTTCACAAACCTTGGTAAAAAAATCGTCTATGGGCCCTTCGTGTACATGTTGAGGCACAATACGCCCTTCGTAGAGCAAAGGAACCACCGCACCGTCTTCCACCGCCTGACGCACGGTATATACAGGACGGATGATACCACCGAACGTGTTGGCCGTATTCTTTTCCTTTTTCATCAGCGGCGTACCGGTGAAAGCTATCTTGCAGGCATTAGGCAATACCCGGTCCATCTTGATAGCCATTTCCTTGTATTGGCTACGATGGGCCTCATCGATCAGAATAAAGATATTGGGATCTGTCAGCGGATGTTTCATCCGCTTGACCGCCGTCTCAAACTTGTTAATAATGGTAGTGATAATAGCATCCGTCTTACTTTCCAACAGTTCCACCAAATGGGTACCAGTTGTGGCGTTCATTACCTCCCGCCCACATTTCTTGAACGTATTGGTAATCTGACTGTCCAGATCCGTACGATCGGTCACCATCACAATTCTTGGATTAAGTATTTCTTTGGTTTGGGCTATAGCCTGCGCCAGCAATACCATTGTAAGCGATTTTCCACTGCCCTGCGTATGCCATACTACACCTCCTCGCCGTTTCCCATGGTCCAACGTCTTGACCCGTTCCGTTATCTCCTTTACCGTGAAATACTGTTGATAGCGGGCCAGTTTTTTGATTCCCCCATCATAGATGGTAAAATTATGAATCAAGTCAAGCAACCTCTCCGGACGGCAAAGGCTAAACAGATACTGATCCTGCTCGGTAGGCAACACATTTTCCTGTTCCATGGCATCGAAATACGCCCGCACATAACGGAAACGGTCACAGAACAGGTGTGCCTTCCGCTTTTCATCCAGCGGCGTATTGACCAGACAGTCCAACTGCTGTGTATATTCCGCCTCTTCTTTTTCTGTAACGAACATCTCCTTCCACTTCGTCCAGAATTTGGCCGGTGTTCCGGTAGTGGCATACGCTCCATAACTGTTTCCTATGCTGAGCAGCAAAGCACTATACAGGTAAAGGCCTCGAATACCGTCATCCTTCTGATTACGTAAATGTTGGGATATAGCCTGGTCAAGTGCCCCTTTGATATCCGGACGCTTACACTCTATCACCACAAGAGGAATGCCATTGACAAACAGCACAATATCAGGACGGTACGTATCGGCCATCCCGGTACGGGTTACTGCAAATTCTTCCGTTACATGAAACACATTCCTTTCCGGACGCTCCCAGTCGATAAAGCGCATGGTATAGCTTTTCTTGTCACCATCAATACTTTGTTCAAACGCCTTACCCAGTGTCAATAGATTGTAAACGGCTTCATTCCCGCTCAAGTACCCACCTTCCATCGGGATATTGCGCATAGCCAATACACCGTTTTCAATATTTTGTTCTGAAAACAGTTCCTCCTTATTTCGGTTCACCCGAATGGAATTGATGCGACGTAACTGACTACGAAGTACATCTTCCAACAGTACATTCGATGTTTTCCCGCCACGCATGGCCAATGCTTCGTCAGGAGTAAGATACGTATATCCCAACTTCTGCAAAAGCTGCAAAGCGGGTATCTGACTGATATGGTCTTCTTTAAATGATATTCCTTGCATATACATGATTTTCGTTTTAAGCTATACCCCCAAGGGAATCCATCTTCTTGAATAAATAACTGTTAATTATTCCCTTATTATAACTTTATTCTTTTTTTTATTCCAACAATTTATTACCTTTGTCAATGAAATCTGATTTATTCAGATTGGGATTGGGGTGTCCCCGGTCGGAAAAGGGTTATTCTTTTGGATAACTCTTTTTTATTTTATAGGGAATACCTTTAACCCATACAATTTACCATCCTTTTGATAGATATTACTTTTTATTACATCATACGCATAATTCACCCCTTCATTGTTTAATATATATCTTGTCATAGGATAGGCAATAAGGTCAGCAATCTGCAGACCTACAATATTTTCTTTTTTCCATTTCATTTCAAATCGTCTGAAATACTTTTTTATCCTCTCCGATTTCACCCAATAAGTTCCTGTATCAAGTATTCTGTTATAATAATCAAACAAGGCTTTATCTTCTTTCTTGCCTCTTCGTTCGATAATTGTAGTCAAAAATATATTCTTATCCTTCAAATCATCCAAATAAAAAATTGTCCGTTCCATAATGAACGACAAAGACAAACCATGAACGTCATTCATTTTCCCATATTGCCTGATATAAGGTTCTTTCAGAATACCACAGCAAATGATGACATATATGTTCTGACCAAGAATTCTGTTAACCGACACATAAAAGTCTTCTTTTACTGAAAGGTCAAATAACTTTTCAAAACCATTTTGGCATTTTCTGATATCTCTTGAATGCAAAATGATATGAGTGTTATTCCAGATTCTTTGTTTAAGATCATTAATTTGCGCCTCAAGTTCTTTCAATTTTTCTTCGGAAACAATCACACCACACAAAGTAAAGATAGGAAATGAAGGATCAAAATTGGCCAGATTCTGGTCTCCGCATTCATCTAAATACAAATAATAGTTTGAGATTTGTTCCATAACACATGTCGTTTACATCATTATTTTTTAGCTTTATTGTGGTGCCAATCCAGCAGACGCTGAAATTCATAATCAGCCTTTATCTTATCCAAGATTCTTTTAACCACCATATTAATTTCTTTCCCTGCACGGTAATCTGCCGGACATACAAAGTTCACACGATTATCCTTTATCAGCTGAAGTGCAGTTGCTTTCTTTGCACTGTTGCCGTTGGCATAAACCGCAATAGAATGTCCTCCATGTTCCTTGATCATCTTCATGCAAGGAATGTCCGTATCTCCGTCTCCAAAATAAATCATACGTTCAAATGGGATAGGACGTTCTTTTTCCGGTATGTATTGATTGATTTTCTTATTATCACTTACTTCTTTAATCCCCTTATTGATTTTAAACAAGAATTGGGTCTTCGCCGTATAATCAATGGCAACAGCTGGCCAATAGGCAATACCGTCCACATCGTAAAGAAAAGAACAGGCGTAGATATTCTCAAACTCTTTTGCAATAGGCGTTCCCTCTATCATCTCTTTCAGCCCTGAAGAATTGATATAATGCTTAACGTCTAATCCTATGCTCCTTCCATAGCCATTGACCAATGCAAACCATTCCTTCACTCCATCAAACAATTCTACGTTCTCTCCAAATTTTTTGAACGACTCCCTACGTAAAGAAATACCATTGTTCTTTGCGGCCTGTATCATCAGATACATATAAGTCAGGATGCCATTGGCATCATTATCTTCAGACAGTTGTTTATTTTTTGCCCAAAATTCAGACTTATCTTTTCCTATAGCTTGTATAAAGCCAAATTCCTGCATGTTACCGGGAGATAGTGTCCCGTCAAAATCGTATATAAGTGCTACAGTAGGTCTTTTCTTTGTCATAATTATTGTGTTACTCGTTTTTTACCTGTTAATAATACTTGCATCAAACCTTTCTTCTGTTGTTGAAAGTGATTCAGCTTTTGTTTGGCTAAGAGAATCTCATCGTCACAAGATACAAAGACATTAGCTATTGCATTTTGTTCTTGTAAGGAAGGATATGGTATTTTTATATAACAAAAATCCGAATAACTGATTTGTTTACCGTCTCTTATACCAATTACTGCAACAGCCAAGCGTTGAATGAAATCATTACTCTTAAAGTAAACTTTATAAAAAACATCACTTAGGTCTGTCTTCTTTTTTAAGACTGTATATGCCGGACTTACAATACCGCGATATTTTGAATATTCAAGCCCACCTTCAAATGATCTTAAACTAATCACGAAGTCCCCTACATCAACAAGTTTAAAAGATGAAAGATCACCATTTGGCATAGTGACTCTTGTTTCCAACATATCTCTTGGAACGACTCCTTTATCTTGGGTAACAGATAAAAGAGGCTCTAACTTATTAGAGCGAATAGAAGAACTTCCAAAAAGTAAACCTGCCTTTACTTTCTTCCACTCTCCACTAAACCCCGGCAAACGTTTCTTCCCTGTGAGTAATTGTTGCATCAACCCTTTTTTGCGCAATTCAAGTTTCTCAATGAGCTGCGTTTGCTTCTCAATGACTTTGTCCCATACACTTAACACTTCTGAGATCTTCTGTTGTTCTTCCAAAGGAGGAACTAGAATTCTTATTTTTTTTAAATCTCCAGTACTAATGCTTGCCTGATTTACAGCAGGTTTTGCTATAATTTGAGCCATATGGCGCATATATTCTGTTAGCAATACATAATACAAATATTGCTGACTTACGTACATATTAGCTCTAAGTAAAAGTAGATTCATTCCGTGATAAAGCTTCTTATCGCCATTATAATATGCAACTTTACCAATTTGAGATAGGCTATTTATATGACTATACAGAATATCTCCTTGCTCCATTTTAAAATTTTCATATCCAATTTCATTAGGAATAAATCCAACTTTCTGATAATTAATTTTTCCCGTAGAAATAGTTTCAATACGAGTCACAGAAATACCGTGGGTCATAGAAACATCATATGTAAGCCCATTTGCACATCTTAAAAGAAGATCACCTAATCTTTTCACCTCCCATTCTTTAGGAATGACTCCAAGTGATGTCTTTTTATAACCTTCTGGAATAATACAATCTGCCATATCTCTTAATTTTCAGGGTTATAATCTTTTATTGCCTTTTCAATAATACCAATCAAGGTCTGCTTATGCCCGTCTAACGCCCTATTTATATCGTCCACACTAGGATATGTACCGTAAGCATATTTTTTTGCTTGAAACATATAATCTTGTGCAAGGAATTGCACATTGGCAATAAGAGCAGGGGAAACATTTTGCATCGCATAATCAGGTTTCAGCTTACTAAATGAAATAAGGAAACTAATTGATTTTACTTCAGTCCATATATTCTTATCTTTAGTGGACAGTAATTCAGAATCCAATGGCTTATTTTGATAACTGTAAACTCTACTCGAATTCTTAAAAGCTATAGAATATTTGTATTCTATATTTTCAAAGAAATCAAACGCGGGCAATATTTCTTCTTTCATTTTCTGTGAATACGGAAGTAACAATCTATTATACAAATCAATCTTATTTTCTACAGTATCAGACCGAAGCGAGTTATCTCCCTTTTTCCCAGCCAACTGCTGCAACAATTTGATCTGTTTCTGAAAATCATCTTCCTCTTCAATGCTTTCTCCTTTGGCTGCCTTGATACAGACTGTCAATGCAGCCTCCAGACACTGGGTCATATACTCTATAAAAGGCACCAGTTGTGCCGGTTCCGCATGAGCTCCTACGGAGGGGGTAGACCCAACCTGCACATCGCAACGGTTAAGGGCCGTCAGGTAACGGTCTTTATCTTTGCTTTTCACCACAATCATCGGATAGTGATGACGTGTAAGAATGTAATTCACCAACAGACGGGCAATGCGACCGTTACCATCCTCAAAGGGATGAATGCGAATGTAACGGTAGTGAAAGACAGCAGCCAGTTCTATGGGAGACAACTCAGCTTTCTGTTCTTCAATATTGTACCATTCCACCAAGTCGGTCATCAAAGCAGGCGTTTCTTCGGGTGAAGCATATTCAAAACGTTCGCCAGTCACCGTTATTACCGAGTTGGGGCGGGTTTTGTACACTCCTGCATGGATAACATAGGAAGTGGTGGTTCCATCCGGCAACTGACGGTACATGGTATAATCTTCACGGAGCAAGGTATGATGCAGTTGACGGATAAAAGTCTCCGTCAAAGGATGGCTTTTATCGTCAGCCTCTTCCTGTACCATTTTCAGGCAGACATTATGAGCTTTCATCTCTTCAAGATCCTTCATGTTAGCTTCGTCTACGACCTTTCCAAAAAGCAGCAACAATTCAGTCTGCCCATAAGTCAAAGTATTGCCTTCGATGTGATTGGAGTTATAATTGAACTCCAACATGAATTTGCGGTCCAGCCTGTTCTTATCTTCGGGCTTTAATGGCTGTAAGGACAGCCATTCATTATATAGTTGATCAATGTGAGTCATATATTCCAAATCTTAATATCCCAATTCCTTTAAATAATCTCTCATCTTAGCCTGCACCTCTGCTAATTCAGCCTCCAATGCATCAATTTCTTTCTGTACGGCCGGAATATCCACTTCTGCTTCTTCCTCAAAAGTATCCACATAACGGGGAATGTTCAGGTTATAGTCATTTTCCTGTATATCGGCAGGAGTGGCCACAAAAGCATATTTCTCTTCCGCTACACCTGGTTCAAGCTGTCCAGAGGTAAATTTTTGGTAGACAGAAACAATATGATTGATATCTTCCGGACGTAACTTGTTCTGGTTCTTTCCGTTTTCATACTCTCTGCTGGCATCAATAAACAGGACATGATCTGTCTCTTTCCCTTTGTTGAAAATAGCTATGGCTGCCGGAATACCTGTTCCGAAAAACAAATTGGCTGGCAATCCAATGACTGCTTCCAACAGATTTTCATCTATCACCTGCTTGCGGATTTTGCCTTCGCTTGCTCCGCGGAACAGTACACCGTGTGGAATTACTACACCGACCTTACCGCTACCTTCCTGAGCAGCTTCTATCATGTGGGAAATAAAAGCCCAGTCGCCTTTGCTCTTTGGTGGAACACCTCTCCAAAAACGGTTATAGGCATCGTGAGCCGCTTCTTCCGCTCCCCATTTATCCAAAGAAAATGGAGGATTGGCAATCACTGTGTCGAATTTCATCAGCTTATCATCCTCCTTCAGCTTCGGATTACGCAACGTATCTCCCCAACGAATCACCGCATTGTCAAAGCCGTGGAGGAACATGTTCATCATGGCCAACGCCCAAGTGCTGCCATTCACTTCCTGACCGTAAAGTGAGAAATTATTGTTGCCCACTTCCTTACCGGCCTTAATCAGCAGAGAACCGGAACCGCAAGTCGGATCGCAGATACGCGCACCCGGTTTACTCTTTGTCAGTTTGGCCAACAAGGTTGAAACTTCGGCCGGTGTAAAGAATTCTCCAGCTTTCTTCCCCGACTCACTGGCAAACGTGGATACAAGATACATATAAGCATCTCCTATAATATCATTATTTTCCAAATGAGATTCATCCAATTCCAGTTCGCTGAAATCAACCAGCAGGTTCTTCAGTCTGGCATTCTTTTCTTTCGGCTCGCCCAGATTTGCAGAATTAAAACTGATATTGCGGAAAATACTGCTGCCATCTTCACTGCTCATTTTCTCCCGATTGGCATCCTCAATGTCAGCCAACGCCATATCAATCAATTCTCCGATATTATCCGCCGTGCGGTGTTGATATAAATAATCAAATGAGCTTGTTTCTGGAATGACAAAACGCTCATGACGCATGGAGCGGGCCGCCCGCTCTTTATCTCCTTCGTATCTGTTTAAATATTCTGAATATTTGGCTTTATACACATCACTGACATATTTTAAGAAAAGCATAGTCAGGATATAATCTTTATATTGACTAGGATCTATCACTCCACGGAAAGTGTCACAAGCTTTCCAAACTACACGATTGATTTGTGACTGGTCTGTTTTCTGTTGAACTTCCATATATTGATTACTTTATTTTATTCATTAATAATTGTTGTATAATAGTCTGTTTCTTTTCAATAATAGCCTGCTGCAGTTCTTTTTCCCTTTGAGATAAATGTGCTATATTTACGATAATTTCCTGTTCCGGCAATGAAGGAACAGGTACCTCCAGGTTTTCCACAGCCGGTTTATGGATCAATGGCGTTGCACTACCCGCCTGATATGTCTTAAAATACGCTTCTACCGAAGGCTGACGCAGAAACCAACAAAGATATTCAGGCGTAACCAAGGAGGATTTCAATCGGATCACAAAAAAGGAAGTGGAAGCCACTGCTTTTTCTTGCTGACGAAACACCACACTGAAATAATTCACCCCCTTGGATGCAAAAAGGATATCACCTTCTTTTAACAAATTCTTCTGCATCTTTGAGGTAAAAAGTACCCGTGAAGCAAACCGTGTGACTATCACATCCGCACAATCCTTAGTCTGAATATAAGCCACCTCTCCATCCGGATCTGTTTTAGCGTATACGCCAGACAAAATATCTGCAAGCCCACTCAGACTTATTTTTTTCTTAGTAATCATATTACTTTAATTTTATATCGCAAAGATAGCATTTCTTTTTTACATGCCAAATTTATTTTTATTTTTCTTAGTAATTCATTTACTATTTACATAAAAAGGAAAATAAAAACATAGTAAAGGAAACTACCTATCTGTCATAAAATCAATTAAATTCTTTCAAAACCATCTCCCCATACTATCCTTTTTCCAAAACATCCTTCACCCCTTCACCATACCACTTAATCCATTAATCCATAATACATTAAAAGGTGAAGGATATCCTTCACCTTTCACGATAACCCCTTCACCTGACCTGCAATTCACAAAAACTCGAAGAAAGTCCTTCACCACCCCTTCACCTTGCCCTTCAAACGGGATTTTGAGTCAAAAAAGGTAGTTTTTCTGTCCAGACAGAATAGGAGACTTTCCAAAAAGTAAGCTTTACTTTAAAAAAAGTAAGGTTTACTTTTTGGAAAGTAAAGCTTACTTTTTTCAAAAGATGCCGAAGTCTTGAAAAAGCATAATTTTATGTATCTTTACAAATTAACATTTCAAAGGATGTAAGAAGCATAGAGTAAGGTGAAGGATGGGTATTCACCTGTAATATGTTAAATATCAGTATATTACAATACAAAATGAAGAGGTGAGCCATTTTTTACGAAATCACTCCTTGGGAGCAGGTCATTTCAAAGGAAAACGGGGTACCGGATTCGGGTTTGTCACTGTCTTTATCCGACAAAAAAACCAAAATAAGGAAAAACGCAGGGACAAATTCAATAATATTTACAAATAAAATCTAAGACACTTTCTCTGACACAACCATTAAGAATGACCCTCGCCCATAAGGAAACAAAAGGCGGCGCACCCTGAACAAGAGTGCGCCGCCCGAAATTCTATCCTATCCGTTTTCCGTTACAGATTCAGACGGATACTGGCCCCGACCTTGAAACAGAAACCCGGTTGGGGAATATTACCCAAATCATAATAGGTGTGGTTCGTCAGATTGTTACCTTCCAGATAAATCCGGTAACGGGGAGCAGTCCATTGCAGACGCAAATCAAGCAGGGCATACGGCTCATAGTCCACCAAGGTGCCCACATCGTTGACAGAAGCATATTTGATGTAGCTTCCCATGCGGTCCTGCCATCTGAATGCCCATGTAGCAGTCAGCTGCCGCCAGATACGATGGTCGAGTGTGGCCACCAGCTTATGTCGCAAATACTCCAACGCATAATTGGACTTGTAGATCTCCACTGCATCATGCCGTTTCTGATAAATATAGGTATAACCCAAAGACAGACGGTCCAGCAGGAAGGTTTCGCCGAACCATTCACGGAACATCAGGGCCGCATTGGTCTCCACGCCATAATTGTCCAACTTGAAGTTGGCTGAATGATACACGTCGTCGGCCTTGTACATGACCCAGTCTATCATGTTCTTCCCTTTGTGGTAGAAACCGGTCACTTCCATATTGAGTCCGGGACGACGGTACTTGCCGCCGACACTGAAGGCCTGCGTTTCCTCGGGCTTCAGACCGACATTGCCTTCCTGAGTGGGACTTTTATAATAAAGATCCGTAAACGTAGGCATACGCAAAGCCATATTCCAGGAAGCAAACAGTTTCCATTCACGCTGCGGCCTCCATGATATGTCTACACCGGGATAGAAATGGTAACGGTCGTCGTAGGCCGTATTCTTGTTGGCCATGACACCCAGGGAGAAGGTGGCTTTGGGTAACAACACGTTATGCTCCAGATAATAGCTTACGTTCGTACGGCTGTCCTTCATCCGATACTGGCGTCCGTCGTGCCAGGGTACATCCACATACTGGGCCGGATCCATCGGACGCCCCAGACTGGTACTGAAAATACCCTCGTTACGAAACTCAGCACCGAATGAGGTCTTTCCGGCTACGGTCGTAAAATAAGCATTGATATTGGTGCCATACACATCCGTACGGTGAAAATTCTCACCGGTGTCCGTATGGCGTATTAACTGAAAATGATCAAGAGAGCGGTTCCAGTAGACGGTCGGCGCAAGATGCAGCCATCCCACACGGGTCTCGGCCTGCACGGAAGCCAGATAACGCCCTGTCTCCTCATACTGATCATTATAAAGGGCTGAATAGAAGGTGTTCGCACCATACTTCTGCTGGCTATAGCCGACTTGCCATCTGACTATGGCCTCGGGTGTGGTGTAACTACCCTGATAATAGCCGCGCCACACATCAAAATCGCTGTTCAACGTGGCTCCGTCCGAACGGAGAAAACTGCCCGACATCTGGTTCTTCCACTTTCCTTCCGACAGGTTAAGGCGCAATCCTCCACCCCCCAGTCCGTAAGAACCGCCGGTAACGTCTGCTTGAACAAATTTCTGTGATTCGGCAAAGGTCACGATATTAATGGCTCCACTGAAAGCCGAGGTACCAAAGACTCGGGCGGCCGGACCTTCAAGTATTTCAATCCGCTCGATGTCTTCCAAAGCCACCGGAAAGTCTGCTGCCAGATGGCCCGTATGCGGATTGCTGATATTGACCCCGTTAAGCAGAATCGTAATCTGGTCAAAAGTACCGCCACGGATGGAAATATCGGTCTGTATACCCATACTTCCCCGCTGGCGCACATCTATGCCAGCCGCATACTTCAATAAATCATTCACACTCTGTACAGGCGCATTCTCAATGGTCTTGCGATCCAGTACAGTCACTAACCTCGCCGCTTCGGCTTGCGTAAGCGGCACCCGGCTTCCCATCACTTCCACGTTGTCCATCATATATTCATGACTGACTGTCTTGGACTCGGTCTGCGCGCTGATGCTTCCTGCATTGGCAAAAGTCAATGTAGCCACGCTCAACACACCGATGTTCACTTCCTTGAACAGGCAGTTAAACAATGAATAAGATTTGTTACTGAAGTGCTTGAAACGAAATACCGGACGCGGTAATGTTTGTTTCTTGTACATAAAATAACAAAAATAATTAAATAATTAATAAAATCCGCCTTTTGGCGGACTGCAAAGATAAGAGGATTTTTAGGAATTTACGGCATACCGCCCTCCAAAAAATGAATGAGGACGGAGCAGTCCGTATCTGTTTTCCGGACACGGAAGTATCAATACGGAACTTATGGCCGAACAGATGCGCACATACAAGAATCTGGCATACAGCGGCATAGAAAAGTGCCGTGTCGCGCCACTTCTGATACGGTTTGCCATACAAATAAAAAATGAATCGTATCTCACCTGATGTTCCGATACGATTCATTTTACTAAACCTGAAAAAACAATCTTATCCTGTCTGATTATCTTATTTCCGACAATGGAATCGGCCTGTCATCACGGCTTTACCCGGATAACCGTAAATGAATATGGTGACATTTCATACTGGAAATCACGACTTACCGTCGTCGTCGTCACCGAAGGGCTGACGGCTGTTTCATCGGGTTTTCCGGACAGAACCGTCACTTCCGCATCTGAAGACCGGTCAGCAAGGAAAGCCATATCCAGACCGGCCTTGACACTCACCGGAAGCATATTGACTAGCTTCAGTATCACATCGCCGCTCTTCTTATCCTTCACCACAGACACGGCTATACGCTTGTGTACATTCTGACCATAACGTCCTTCGAGGGTCAGTTCGGACGGCAGATAGTCACTGCCCGAATTCTGTCCGAACATCTGCTGGACATAATAATCGGTGGTCAGTCTGACCTCTGTATTGGTGAAATAGATCAGATCAGGACGCCACTGCGTATAACCGTCCTTGGCCAGAAGCGGCGCATAGGAGGTCATGCAGACCACATCACCGTTACGCTCAACAGAAGTCAGGAACAGGGCGGTAGAAAGTGCAGTCTCCATATTGTTGACCCGACCGGGTGCATGAGCCGCATACTCACCCAAATAGACTTTGGATTTGGTGCGGTCGTAACGGTCGTAATAATCCTGATTGTAAATAAACCAGCCCGGAGAATTGTAATTATGCTCATCCACCATAGGCAAATCCAACTCGTCTGCAAACTTCCATCCCTCATCATAATCTGCCCCTTCACAGAAAGGACCTGACGTACCTATCACGGTAATATCGGGATAGTGCTTTTTGACGGCATCGTATATCATCCGGAAACGTTCCTTGAATACCCGTGTAATCAGATCTTCATTGCCCAAACCAATATACTTCAGGTTGAACGGTTCGGGATGACCGGCCTTGGCACGCTCACGGCCCCACCTGGTCGTACGGGGATCGCCGTTGGCATATTCTATCAGATCCAGTACATCCTGCACATACTGATCCATCTCATCCATTGGAATACCTCCCTGCTGGCCGTGGGTCGTCACCAGATCCCTGGAATAACGACTCTTTCGGGTGGAATTCTGACATGGAACACCGGCTGCCACCACAGGAAGCGGCTCCGCACCGATATCCTCACAGAACTGGAAATATTCAAAATAGCCCAAGCCACGGGTCTGATGATAACGCCAGATATTGGGTGCCGGCTTACGGGCCTCAAGCGGTCCGATGGTTTCTTTCCAGTGATAGATATTATCCAGGCCGTCGCCATGTGCCAGACATCCTCCGGGGAAACGGACAAAACGGGGGTGAATATCCGCTATGGCCTGTGCCAGATCGGCTCTCAGACCGTTTTGACGTCCCTTGAATGTTTTTTGCGGAAAGAGGGAAATCATGTCGAGCGCATAGCTACCGGATGTCAGAGGCTGTATCACCAGTCTGGCCTTGGGCTCGTCGGCTTTGGATGTCAGGGTCAGCCCGCACTTTTTCCAGTCAGAAGACGACACGGTCAGACGGGAAGAAGCCAGAACCGTTCCATCCGGTCCCACCAGTTGTACGTTCCATTTGCTCTTACCTTTTCCCTCCATATTTCTGGCAAATACAGAAAGGTCATATTTTTCGCCTTTCTTCACAGCCATACCGTCAAATCCGACATTGACCAGGCTGGCACCGGGCTGCACCACTTTCAGAACCGCATAATGCGGATTGTTCTGATGCAATGGCTGGTCGGTCGCAATATCCATACTCATTCCCTCTCCGTCGATCTGCCATGCATAACGGCTGTTCCAGTTCTTGTCCCTGTTGCCGTCGGATGCCGAATATTCAAAATCACGGTTCTGTACGAGTTCGGCATAAAGTCCGCCGTCGGCAGCGTAATTCAGGTCTTCAAAAAACACGCCGATCAGGTTCTCGCTGATGGGATAGGCCTGTTCGCCTGTCACTTTGATCCGGGCTTTTACGGTATCCAATGTGGCAAACCGCGTCTGGTCGTGTTCAGCCCTTTCACCATGGAACATGCCCTTATAGGCACGGTAATCCCTGTACTGTTCCAGATGTTCTATCATCTGATAAGGTATTTTCAGGGCATAGCCTTCGATGGTTCCTTCTCCCCAGCGGACTGTTTCGGGAACGGCCTTTCTCTCACCCGCATCCTGATAACGCGACAGCTCGGCCTTGTCAAAAAAATCCTGCGGTTTCCAACTGATGAGATCCGGTGTAGAGGTATAGGCCATAGCCGTTCCCTCCTCATCCAGATTCCAGAACAGGTGAAGGACGTTGTCTCCTGCATTTCCTGTCAAATAGGGTTTATAGATTCTCTTCACCGGATTGAAATCGCATCTGACCAAGGCTGCTCCTCCTGCCAGGTCATGCCAGTCCGTCCCGTCCTGGCTCCAAAGGAACCTGAGCCCGCTGCGTCCCTGATCATGAGCCGTAGCGTATGGCATGATGTAGACAGAATCAGGCTGTGCAGCGCCTATATACATTTGGGATGACCAAAGAAGCAATCCCGTCAGCATCCATTTTTTCGTTTTCATGTGTCTGATCTGTTTTTAGTGTATTCAGTTAATCTTATACCGGGCATCCGGCACATATTTTCTCTTGTTGGCCTGCCAATACTGCTCCAGACGGTCGGCCTCATCCGCAGTCAGATGAATGACGGCACCGTGCTTGGGGGCATTGAAGTTGGTAGACTTCATGACGCCGTCATTAAACCGTCCCAGGTCCTTAAAGGTCATGAAGTCGGTGGTCTCCGTAAATCCGAAATTATGCGGGGTCACACTATAGACATCATACATCAATACCCAGCGGTCCTCGCCTATACGTTTCCACACGGTGGGCGCTTCGCAAGCTTTCGGCTCGAAATCATACCATTTGGGATCGTATACATAATCTCCGCTCATTCTGTCGGAAACGGCCTGCTTGATACCCGGCGTGCCGTCATGTGCGACATAAAAGAGGTGATACTTGTTACCTACCCGCGTGATATCACCATCGATGGCAGAAACATTCTCATCGGGATACTCGAACAGCAGCTGGGGCAGACTTTCAATGCGGTTGAAATCATCATTGACATACACATAGTATAATTTATTCCTTTCATTACGGAAGCGCATGGTATAGTATATCATCAGTTTTCCTTTCTTCTCGTCATAGCCGATCTCCGGCGCCCACGCACATCCGATTTCCGACAGTCCGGCGGTCAGTTCGCTGAAATTGATGTTCGCACGGTTCCAGTGTATGAGATCCCATGACTTCATCAGGACCAGTCCTTTGTTGTTGCCCCATCCGTAGGCTTTGCCGTCGCGCTCCCATTCCGTTTTCCGATAGCCGTCTCTTTGGGCAAATACATGCAAATCGGTCATGGCCAGATAGAAAGCGCCGTCCGGACCGCGGTAAATATACGGATCACGAATACCATGCTGGTTGGCAATGGTATCACCGGCCAGAACCGGTTCTCCGTCATTCACGGCCGTAAAGGAATAACCGTCACGGCTGACCGCCATATACAGGCCATGCGTTTCGTCCTTATGGAATACCATCAGATAAGCGCTCATGTCCTTTTCCTGAGGTACGGCATTCTTATAACGGAAACGGCTGAATCCGGCCTTTCCCTTACCTGCACTGACAAGAGCTACACGAAGGGCGAAAAAGCCCTTATAAGCGTTATGATGCATACCGGACACGTCTATGTTTTCGGCCAGAAGAGTCCACGAAAGTCGGTCTTCACTCACCCATATTGAAGCGCGGTTACCCTGGTTCTTGATCCTGACCGTAAAATTCCGGCCAATGGTATTGGGTTTCTCCGTCTTTTGTCCGGCATGGCGGTAAATCTCGAACGTCTTTCCGTCGGACATCAGCCCGGCAAAGGCTTTTTCATTGTAATACAGCAGCAAACCGGCCTTGTTGCCTTTCGTAACCTGCACATCAACTTCTGCCACGTAATTCTTGTCTTCAGCCGTAACCATCAGCAGACGACCGTCAGCCGGTGACTGTCCCTTTGCTTTCATCCATAAGGTGTTATCCTTGATCGTCACGGCCTTTTGAGCATATTCTTTCCAGAACATCCACTGCAATCCCAATTCCTTATCCGAAAAATCATCTGAGAGTTCCAGGCCTTGAGCCTTATATTCTCCTGCATTGACGGGATCAGCTTCCGATAGGGTACGGCACCAGCCGTCCGACGTCCATTCCACCGGTTCGATAAGGGTCTGGCGTCCGAGCGTGTAATACCCATTGGCGTAAGCGTGATATACCACCCACCAACGGCCGTTCACGTCGTCAATCAGTGTGCCATGACCTTTTGACCACCAGCTATCCCTGACACTGTAGGTATGTACCAATGGATTATATGGCGAATTTTCCCACGGTCCCAACACATTCTTCGAACGGGCCATCACAACCATGTGACTGGTAGCCGGACCGGCAGTTCCGCCTTCGGCAGAAACCAGATAATAGTAGCCCTCATGGAAAAACAGTTTGGGTGACTCCAGATACATGCCCTCCGTTTTCCAATGCCGCGGAATAGGCCAGCCGTCATACACCTTTTTTACCTCACCTCTGACAGAAAGACCGTCCTCAGACAAAGCCACGACCTTGCCTTCCGACAAATAGAGATAACGGTTTCCGTCCTTGTCGACGATATGTCCGGGATCAATACCACCGACTTTCAGATCTATCGGCTCGCTCCACGGTCCCTGTATCTGATCCGCCCATATCACCCAGTTCGTTCCTGCCGCCGGATAATAAATGTAATAGCGTCCCTTGTGCTTGACCAGATCGGGCGCCATGGCCGAACCTTCCCATTCGGTAATGGCCCGACATACCGGTTCCCAATGTTCCAGATCACGGGAATGCCAGATCAGGAAACCCGGAGAATAATAAAACGGAGAATGGGTCATATAATAATCTTCCCCTTCCCGCAAGATTGTGGGATCGGGATAATCCCCTTTCAACACTACTTTGGGATAATGGTCCGCATAAACCACTCCCACCAAACACCAGTAAAACAAAATTAAAAAATACTTTCTCATATCAGCTTAGCATTAATATCATGTTGCAAAATTAATTCTCTACCCTTTCCTGCAATAGGGCAATTTAATGCGGATATTGGGTCATTTCTGCTCATTTGCGCCTTCTTCCCTGAATTGTGTCGGTGTCATTCCAAACTCTTCCTTGAAATGCTGATTGAAATACTTAATCGTATTGAAGCCGGTCAGATCGGCAATCTCACTCACGCCAAGCTTGGTGGTACGCAACAGCTGGCCTGCCCGTTTCAGTCTGACCGAACGGATGAACTGCAAAGGGGTCATATTGACAATGTACTGCAATTTACGGTTCAGCTGCGTACGGCTCATCCCGACATCCTCGCTCAGGTCCGCAATGGAATAATCCGGATTATCCATATTCTTCTTGACTGAATCCAGGGCTTTCTGCATCAGTTTCTCATCCAATGACGTCGTGGTAATCTCCTCGAAAGAAATTTCGAGCGAATTCCGGAACTGCTTCTGCCTCTTGCTCTGCTGGGCTATAAGCTGATCGATACGCGCCAAAAGCACATCCAGACTAAAGGGTTTGGATATATAGGAATCTACCCCGGCTTCATATCCCTCCACACGTGCCTTGTCTGAATTTCTGGCCGTCAGCAGGATAAAAGGTATGTGGGAGGTCTGGATATTGCTTCTCAGACGACGGCAAAATTCCGCTCCGTCCCGTTCCGGCATCATCAGGTCGGACACGACCAGATCAGGAAACTCTTCCGTAACGACCTTCTCCCCTTCGATTCCGTTCCGGGCTGTCAGAATCCGGAAACGGTGACCGAGTTCTTCTGCCAGGAACTGACGGAACTCCTCGTTGTCTTCCACAATCAGGATCTTTTTCTCTTTGGAGATTTCATTCCGGGCAGGATCCTCCAACAGTTGGGGGTCGTTTTCCGTCACGGGTTCCGTTTCTTTCTCTTCTGTCTGTAAATCAGCCGGCAGATACAACGTAAAGCGGGTTCCCTTACCCGGTGTACTCTCAACCTCCACTCTTCCACCGTGCATCTTCACATACTCCTTAACCAGATGCAGACCGATTCCGCTACCGGGATTTTTTCCATCATAAGGTCTGTCGGCCTGATAGAAACGGTTGAATACAAAAGGAAGATCCTTCGTGGCAATGCCGCAACCGGTATCACAGACCTTGATCACGGCTTCTGCATGCTGACTGTCACCGGCTTTCTCCAGAATCACTTTAATCTGGCCGTGCGGTGACGTAAACTTAAAAGCATTGGATAACAGGTTGCTCAGCACCTTGTAGATTTTTTCATAATCATAGCAGACCTGCCAATGCTCGGTCTCCGATTCAAAGACCAGTTCTATTTCCTTTTCCACCGCCAGACTGTCGAACTGCCGGACCACATTTTCTACAAAGGAAGACAGATCGTTTTTCTTCAGATCCAGTTTCTCGCCCCCCATCTCCAACTTACGGAAATCAAGCAACTGGTTAACCAGATCGAGCAAACGGCCGGCATTACGATAGATCAGTTCCAGTTTTTTTCTGACCGGTGAATTTTCCGTTTCACGAATCAAAGTGTCCAACGGGGTGAGAACCAGCGTCAAGGGGGTCCGGAGTTCGTGACTGATATTGGTAAAGAAAGAAAGCTTCATCCGGTCGAGTTCTTCGCGTTGTTTCCGGGCACTTTCTTCTTCCGCCTTTTGCTGACGGACACGCATTTTCTTTTTCCAACGCATCACTATATAAACTACCCCTGCAATGGCAAGCAATACATATACCGTCCAGGCCCACGGAGTAGCCCAGAACGGCGGCATCACCACAATGGTCAGCTCCGCAGGAACCTTGCTCCACTTACGGTCACTGTTTGCCGAATAGACCTTAAACAGGTATTTGCCGGGTCGCAAGCCGGTGTACGTGGCCTGTCCGGCTCCATCAGTCGCCACTTCATTCCAGTCCTTGTCATAACTTTCGAGCTTATAGCGATAGTAGGAACGCGCCGGGTTGACATAGTTCAGTCCGGAGAAGAACAGTGTAATGAAGTTCTCGTTGTATCTCAAACGGATTTCAGACGTTCTGTTGATATGCTTTTCCAGAATGACATGTCCGTCATAGGCCTCATTTGCCTTCAGGGGGGTATTAAACAAACAGAATTGGGTAAAAACCGGTTTGTTCTCACTTTTATCATAAACAATCCGGGACGGATCAAAATAATTAAAGCCATGAACACCACCGAAGAACAGCAGGCCACTACGGGTCTTTATCGCCGTATTCTCATAAAACTTCCCGCTCTGCAAGCCGTCAGCCACACTATAACCGGTGACTGAATAGCCCGTACCGCGGTTGTCTTTCCGTTTTTCTACCTTACAGATTCCATTCAGCGTTGAAGCCCATACCACACCGTGACGATCCTCCAGCAAGGCAGTCACCGCATTATTGGGAAGTCCGTCCGCTTCCGTCAATCTCAGACTCGCTTTCCCGTTGCCGTCGAGAATGATCAGGCCATCTTCCGTGCCGTACCATTCCTTGCCCCGGCTGTCTCTCAACATACAGAAATACTTGGTTTCCGCATAGCCTTGCTCTTTCAATCCGGACGGTATCCACACACTGTCTTTTTCCACATCATAACAGTACAGTCCGCTGTTACCCAATGCCACAAAAGAATGGGAATCCAACGGATAAATGGCATGGACGACCTGATAAGGTTTCAGTTCCGGATGCCGGTCGCTCAACATGTATTCAATCTGACCGGTGCGCGGATTGAAATAACCGACTCCTTCCGTCACACTGACCCAGAATCGTCCTTCGGGATCTTCATACATCACTCTGGATATGTTCTGATTGGGGTCGGACGTGAGATTTTCCGTTGAATGCAGATAATTCCTTATCTTGCCGCCATTGATACAATAAAAGCCATGAAGGAATGTCCCGATCCAGAGATTGCCGGTATGGTCCTTCAAAACGGAAAGACAAATGTCATTGGGCTGAAGCGCAAAGATCTTCTCCATATTTCCGGTAACCGGATCAAAACGGAATACGCCATTGGCTCCGCCTATATACAGTGTGCCATCGGTATCTTCATCAAAACAGCGGATATTTTCGTTGGTAATTGTAGAAAGATGGTCCGCAGTATGCCCCAGCATGAACTTACGCATGCTGGGATGATAATAGCAAAGTCCCTGAAAAAGCGTGCCGACCCAGACTCCTCCGTTATCGTCGGCAAACACCGCGGAGATGTCATTGACCAAAGAACCTCCGTTGGTCAGTGAAATGGAAGGCAAGGAGGTTACCTGAAAGGTTTTGGCATCAATGACACGCAGACCGGATCTCGAAGTTCCGGCCCACACGTTTCCTTCTGCATCCATATCCATGGCCGTGAAGAAATTGGAATATCCGGAAATACCGGCCACCTTCCGCCAGGTGCGTTCCATCCGATTGAAAAAATAAACACCCTGGTTGTACATCAGCCAGATATCACCGTCCTTATCCGGATGAAGGCAGACACGGTCCGTATACCGGTTGATCTGATTTAGAAAACCGCTTTCCTGAAATACGAATTCGGATGATGAATAGTCCCAATAACGGATCAGTCCACTGTCATACACAATCCAGCACAGATTCTTGTACTGAGCCATCTCTACCGGTATGCCGTACCGGCGGGTAAATGCACTGTTACCTTTCTCAACGACCTGCAGGTTTCCCGTACCGGTGTGATACAGATAAACGGTATTATCTTCCGTGACAAACCAGTAATTCTTCCGCTGATCGATAAACAGATTCTTGATCCGCTGCCGGATGCCCATTGATGCGAGTTCTTCCGTAATATCATAATCGTACTGACCGGTCTGCAGATCCAGCAAAAGCAAATAGCCCAGTTCCTTCAGCCACATCCGCCCTTTACTGTCGTAATATTCCTTGGGAGGACGGTTGTAGTCCCACACATACTTACGCTTCTTGTCATACTCAAACTTATCGAAAGTAGCCCCATTGTAGAGATTGAGAATAAAGCCGGTCTTGACTGCCAGACATCCGTCTGCCGTCATGGTCAGACTACGGATCTGACTATCCGAAAGGCCGGCAGAAGCATCGATAAGCCTGAATACATATTGTCTTTCCTGAGCTGATGAAGAAACGAACTGTCCCATAAAAAGGATCAGAAAGGAAATGACCGTTCTCCATCGGTTTGCAGTATATTTCATGGTATTGAATTGATTTGATTGTTAAATATACAATATTTCTTTTAAAAATAGCACTTTTTCAACGGAGGCATTAAGTCATTTTATACACAAAACAGGATAATTTGTTGCATCACCGCTTTTTTTCTCACTTTAATATGCTGCCACTTCCTTTTTAAACCGTCCTGTCTGCTGATTGGTTCAAATTGACTCAAAAGATGTCTGTTTTGTCAAATTGCCCTATAAAACTATAGCCTAAATTTGCGACGTTATCATCAACTACATTTTTGCAGATCATTATGAACCATAGTTTTAAACAAATTGCATCATGAAAAAACACAAAAGACGAATCAAAGAGTTCCTGGCACTCTTTTGCCTGCTGTTAAGCGGACATGCACTTTATGCACAAACAGAAAACTTATGCATGCATTTCGATTTTGAACACACCGACGGCAGGACGGTATCCGACCCGGATCATTCCGGCATTTCGGCCACTCTGATGAACGATGCCAGTGTGGACCAGATGGGAAAATTCCATATCCTGAATCTGGGTAACAACACCGGTTATCTGGATCTGACGGAAAAGGCCGGCGATCTGTTCCGCCAGACAGACAATTACACCATTTCGATGTATTACAGAGTCAATGAGAAAGCGTCCTTGTCCGGGGCGGG
>URDY01000017.1 GCA_900546665.1 uncultured Paraprevotella sp.
ACTCTTTCTTGTCTTGCAACCGCAGAACCGTTTGTTTCTCGATTGCGGGTGCAAAGGTAGGGACTTTTTTCTTTCCCTCCAAATTTTCAGGCGAAAAAATTTCGCGGAAAACTTTTCCAAAATTAGCAAATTTATCTGATATAACCAAGTAATATGCTGAAAAACATATTATTTGAACGGCGGACAAAAAAGTGAAAAAAGGAAGAAATTTTTTGGGGAAATTGCATTTTCATAAAGAACAGGATCTAAAAACAGGCCTAAAAGCCAAACCTGATAAAAAACAACATTCAGAAAAAGGTCGTTTCCTACCCCACTATCACTGGAATTTCAACCGAATGTTCGCCATAACCTTCCAAAACAGGAAACCCATACACAGCCAAAAGACAAAGAAACAGGAAAACAACACATAAAACAACGCAATTATGACCTTACGCGTACCTTATTATATGAAAATATTCTTTTTGCTACCCCAGTACATATATAATACATAATAGAGCCCTTCACGACCTGCTTTATCCGAAAGTAAAAGCCCCTATTCTCAGAAGAACATGAATTCAAAACTTTTATAAAACAACAAACGACTGAAACCACATTACATTCTGACACCATCTGTCCAAATATCCGTTTTTTGGGTAAAAACATCAGTAAATCATATACAAAATATTAGGAATAAAAGAAGTTATTTTGCAACGTGAATCAATAAATTAATATCAGTATGAATTTTAAAACCATCATTGCGCTCGTCGCATTGACTATAAACAGTACAACAATTATGGCACAAGAAAAAATCAAGCAAACAGCAGGACGCGACCAACTCGGGGACTTCGCTCCCAAATTCGCAGAACTCAATGACGATGTATTATTCGGAGAAGTATGGAGCCGGACGGACAAACTCGGATTACGCGACCGCAGCCTGGTCACTATCACCTCACTCATCAGCCAAGGCATTACCGACAGTTCACTTACGTATCATCTTCAGACAGCCAGACAAAACGGAATCACCCGCACCGAAATTGCAGAGATTCTCACCCAAATAGGATTCTATGCCGGTTGGCCCAAAGCATGGGCTGCCTTCCGTCTGGCAAAAGATGTATGGGCAGAAAGCACAAACACCGATGATGCCAAAGCTGCTTTCCAACGTGAAATGATCTTCCCGATCGGCGAACCCAACACGGCATACGCCCAATATTTCGTTGGCAACAGTTACCTTGCACCAATATCCAAAGAACAAGTACCAATTGCCAATGTCACTTTTGAGCCAGGCTGCCGCAATAACTGGCATATTCACCACGCAACAAAAGGTGGCGGTCAGATGCTTATCGGAGTAGCCGGACGTGGCTGGTATCAGGAAGAAGGCAAACCGGCTATACAGATATTGCCCGGCACTGTCATTCATATTCCAGCTAATGTCAAGCACTGGCACGGCGCCGCAGCAGACAGTTGGTTCGCTCATCTTGCCTTCGAGATAGAAGGAGAAAACGCTTCAAACGAATGGCTGGAACCTGTTGCTGACGAAACTTACCTCAATCTGAAATAGACACAGCGAGCCAATATCATTGGCTTTCAACAACAGCATTTCCATGAAAAAATACATAACAACTCCCTTGCTGTTCCTTTTATTTGTGTCCTGGTCCGCATGCGATCAATCAGACCAGGACACCTCTCCTCCGGAACAGTCGCAAGCACCGGAGGAGTCTGAAGAAAGTACAGACGAGCCCAACGCCTCCGACACTACGTCTGCCGGAAGTGACAAGCACAATCTGGTACTGTTTTGTTCCCGAAGCGGAAATACCAGACAAGTGGCCAGTCTGATACAAAACCAATTAAATTGTCATATAATGGAGATCAATCCAGAAAAGCCTTATGACGAAGATTATACCAGCATGCTCGACCGGGCCAGAGAAGAACTTGCCGATATACAGCAAGGAATATTCCCGACACTATCTGCCCATAGCATTGATCTCAATGAATATGACACCCTTTTTATCGGATATCCTATCTGGTTCGGATCGATGGCCACTCCCATGCAAGCTTTTCTGCATCTTCACTCCAGAGAACTTTCAGGAAAACATATTGCATTGTTTGCCACCAGCGGCAGTAGCGGAATAAACCAGTCCCAGACAGAAGCAACCAGCCTCTGTCCACAAGCTGAATTTCTCGATCAACCTCTCCTGCTCACTGCATCAGATCTGCCTCAGGCAGAAGATCTCATCGATTCGTGGATAAATGAAATTTTTCACCAAAAAGAAGACAACAACAACGAAAATATCATGAACAGCAATCAGATCAAACTGTCCATCGGGCAGAATACATTCACAGCGACTCTGGCAGACAACCCTGCTACCGAAGCCCTAAAAGCCCGTCTGTCACAAGGTAGCATAAACATTCAGATGAATGATTACGGCAATATGGAAAAGGTAGGCTCCTTAGGTTTCTCCCTTCCCAGAACCGACAGATCTATGACGACCAGCGCCGGCGATATCGTCCTGTATCAAGGTAATTCCATTGTTATATTTTATGGTTCCAACTCATGGAGCTACACTCCTTTAGGGAAGGTGGACGGTGTTTCTACACGTGAAGAAATGCTGAAGTTGCTAGGAACAGACAGTCGCATTACAGTAACCCTGTCACTGGAATAAGAGGAACTTATCCCCCTAACCTTAATCGAAGACAAAGTATCTTCAAAATTCAGAAAATATAAAAATTACGTATTTTTACAAAAAAAACAATCAGGTTGACCATAATAAGTCATCAGCCTGATTGTTTTTATTATACATCATTATCCTAACGGACACTTGCATTTAACCAGCAGCGTAACACCGCATCCAGCTAATTTCTGATTTAAGCCCAATATATTCCCCTGTAAACAGCAGCAAAACTTCAGATATGCGCTCTTCACTCTCAAACAATTCTCAATCAACAAAAAAAATGCCCGCACCCTACTGCGGGCATCAGATCTTACTTTAGATATTGCTTCATAAACTGTTCTATCCGATCAAACGGAATAGCATTGAAATTATCGTATAAATCCACATGGCTGGCACCGGGAATAATCAACAATTCCTTATTGTCACCCTTAAGTTTTTTAAACGCATCCTCACTGAAGTAACGCGAATGAGCTTTCTCACCATGAATCATCAGTACGGCACTGCGTATTTCACTACTATATGCCAGGATTGGCATGTTCATAAAGGACAAGGAAGAAGTTTTGTTCCATCCTCCGTTTGAGTTAAGAGAACGTTCGTGATAACCTCTAGGCGTCTTATAATAGGCATAATAATCTTTCACAAACTGAGGTGCATCATCCGGCAACGGATCCACTACCCCGCCTGCCAAAGCGTAAGTACCACTGATATAATCCTCCGTACGCTGTCTGTTAAGCTGCTTTCTCAATTCATAACGTTCATCTTCTCCCATGGCATCAAAATAGCCATTGGCATTCACACGACTCATGTCATACATCGTACTGGTCACGGTGGCCTTGATCCGCGTATCGATTGCAGCAGCATTAAGTGCCATACCACCCCAACCACAGATTCCGATAATACCAATAGATTCAGCATCTACATCCGCACGAGAACTCAGATAATCCACTGCCGCACAGAAGTCCTCCGTATTGATATCCGGTGAAGCCACGTAACGCGGTTCGCCACCACTTTCGCCAGTATACGAAGGATCGAAAGCTATGGTCAGGAATCCCCTTTCAGCCAATGTCTGAGCGTAAAGACCGGAAGACTGCTCCTTGACCGCTCCAAAAGGACCACATACCGCAATAGCCGGAAGTCGTCCCTCTACTCCCTTGGGAACATACAGATCAGCAGCCAACGTTATACCATAACGGTTATGAAATATCACTTTGGAATGACCGACCTTCTCACTTTGCGGAAACACTTTGTCCCACTCTTGTGTTAATTTCAATTCTTGTACCATAATCCTTGAACTTTGATTTGCAGATTTTTCATTTTTCAGAACATTCTCTGAATAAAGGAGGCCTGAACTACCCATTGCTGCAGACATCAGGCACAGACTTAAAAGGAAATGTTTCATCAATACAATTTATCTTTATATATTGCAAATTTAATGATTACAATCACCAGAAACTGTATACAGATTACGGATTCATCGCATACCGTCTGACCATAATTACAGTTTTTAAAGTAATATCCATAAAAACAAGCACATTACTATCCGTCACACCAGAATATGATCATCCAGTCTTCCATATCACCGGCACTCCACGTCGCAAGGAAAAAATCCAATCCGTCATACCGATCACAGACACCCATGATTGTATGGGTAGCCGCAATTCGGAAGTCCTCAAAAGAAAATACGGAGAAAAAGAAAAATAATATGGAAGCGCCTTATCTATTGTAAATATTTTACAAGCACATAAATAAAGACAAGCAGCCGATCTCTTCTTACCTATTGTCCGACCTGAGAACAAAATCAGGCAACAGATACAGGCTAAGATCCATTTTACAAACATTGTTTCCATCTTGATCAGATTTATTCATGACTAGGGTTTGACATCATCAGCAAAGATAATACATGCCGTTTACCTCCTGGTCACTTTTAAACCATTTATGCGCATAATAGTCATTTCCTGTCATTTAAAGCCATATTTACAAAATACCGCCCTTATCTGCAGCTGATATTCCCAAAAGAAACCTTCCACAACACACGATTCTACTCCCAAATTAGCGCCCATATCAGTGAAACATCTCACGCGTGTGCCCTGTAATTTCCCTAAAAGTGATTTTTTCCTACTTTACCTTCACCCCTTCACCGTATATTCTAAACAGCTATATGCTAATTACTTATAGTATGAATTATCAACCTTCACCTCTTTCACTGCCCTTCTCGCTTATTTAGGCTAACCCTAAGCCATTATCCCACCTTTTCCCACTGAAAAAAGCTCTAAAAAATACCTTCAACAGAGGCCATCAAAACATATCCGGCAGGCCTAATTCAGCGGCAACTTTTAAATAAGTCAATAAGGGCTATCCGCTACCGAAAGCAACAGGAGATCTTCTGAAAAACTCGGTTTACTTTCAAAAAAGTAAGCTTTACTTTTTAAAAAGTAAAGCTTACTTTTTTGAAAATGTCATGATTTAAGAATTTTGATTAAAAAATAAATTTTCTACACAAAACAGTTTTATCAACCGAAACAGCCACGTGAAGGAGAAGTGAAAGACCAGTGAAGGATATCCTTCACCCTGAAACCCGCATAAAATCTGGGATGTGAAGGGGTGAAGGAGTAAAACGGCAAATCAATTATGATAAGATAACAAGCCATACATGAGAACTCAAAAACAGTAGTAATATTTCAACAAAATCATCTCATTTAAAAACAGCCGGTATCCGGTGCGTACTACTGATCCTTATACAATAAAATGTTTTAGTGCTCTGTATACGCCATCATCATCGACGGAAGCCGTGACATAGTCAGCCACATTCTTCAACCCTTGATTGCCGTTCCCCATAGCAATGCCTATTCCTGCTCTTTGAATCATCGGTATATCATTTCCACCGTCACCGAAAGCCATCGCTTCATCCGGACCAAATCCCAAATATGAAACAATATTCATCAGTCCGATTATATGAGGTTATTTCTTCAACCTGACTTTCTATCTATACCTAAATACCCATCGGTCTGGGAGCAACCGCGTGCCAAAGAGCGCCCCCCCATCCCGACGAGTTCAAACGTCTCTTCTTAATTTAATCACAATAATGGACATCCATTTCACCTTTCATAGCGGTGAACCGATGATATTTTCAAACTTTTATCTTTTACTTCCAGAAGAATAAAGATTATTGTCTTACTCAAATAATAAACAAGAATTATAAAAGATTCTCATGTTCCGTTATTTCAGCATCAGTCATTGTATAGCCTTCCAGACTTCCATCCTTTGCCTGAATACAGATATAAATCATAGGCTCAACAGAAGTACATTTCAAGTTTCGGTCACATCCCGGAGATACACGAATGATTGACCCTTCACCGATTTCGAAAACGTCATCATTCACCTGAAACTTACCAGCTCCTGATAGAATGATGTAGTTTTCTTCATTAGCCTTATGATTATGAAAAAACGGAACAGACGCCCCTGTCGGCAATGTACCAAATGAAACCTCACATGAAGTAGCCTCTGTAGCCTCTTTCACAAACTGCTTACCTTCAAAATCCTTGATGCAACCTACTGTTGCGTGAGCGTATTTTTCGCCCTTGTTCATAATTTTAATGTTACTCATATTTTCTGTTTTTATAAGAATTAATTAACTTTGTATTCCAAACTTACTATCGTTTAGATAGTGCAAAGTTAATGCTTTTTATACTGACAAACAAGAAGTTACACAAAAGTAACCCACTTACTTCAAGGTAATTATTATTGAAAATGAACAGCTTACAATTGCAAGAAAATCTAAAAAAATATACACGTATAGAAGAATGCCCTATCCGGAATGTCTTGTCACGGTTTTCCAGTAAATGGGCTATGCTCATATTATGCGTACTTTCTGAAAACGAAGCAACGCGCTTTAATATTATCAGTAAGGCTATTCCGGATATTTCTCCTAAGGTTCTTACCGAAACATTAAAGGCTCTTGAAGCCGACGGACTGGTGAAAAGAAAATTATATGCCGAGATACCACCAAGAGTGGAATACTCCTTGACTGAGGTGGGCCAAAGTTTGATTCCTATATTAAATAACCTCATAACTTGGTCATTAGATAATGCCGCATATATATCAAAACACAGGAAGAAATCTCGATATGGACTGTGAGAGGGGTTACTATATTAAACTATCACACAATCATCAACGATAAGGGATAATAATAACCGTTTCTACAATTACGATACTCCTTACTGAACCCGGCAATCATATCTCCATTCACTCCGGTTCACACCAAAGTAACATCAAGGAAGTAACCCAAGAAGGGATCATTTAGAAACTGTTTTGAATTTATCGTGCGATGATTTGGGATGAGTTTTCGAGTCAGTTTTGCTTCCGTGATGAGGAAGATAGCGAGCTATCTGACGAAGAACAGAAGCGAAACAGGCCGGAAAATCGCCCAAAGCACACACGAAAACGAGTACATCAAGCAGGAAAAAAACTTTTTGTAGAAATTCAAAACAGTTTCTTAATTTTTAGCAAGATCCAACACGCAGATTTCACTCTCGGGTACCTTACATTAGTGATTTATGCCTCCCTATTCTTAACCTATATACGGAAGGATCTTCTGACTTGCCAAGATTATGTGCACAAAAAACATTCATGTTACCTACAGAAAGATTTATGATACATATTTTTGGAATAAGTAACGGAACGGATTTGTATCTTTGTTGGAAAACAACAAACCTTTCTGACTAAAACAGCTATTGCCATGAAAAGAATGATCATACTCGTAACCTCGGCACTTCTGAGCTTTCCGATATCCGCTCAAACAAGTTTACTGCAAAAGGAAGACCAGACCACCCGACTCGTCGTTGACGGAAATCCCTTCATCGTATTGGGAGGAGAATTAGGAAACTCCTCTGCGGCATGTACAAAGGATATCGAACAGATCTTTCCCAAACTCCGGCGAATGGGACTGAATACCGTACTCGTACCGGCCTATTGGGATTTAACAGAACCGGAAGAAGGAAAGTTCGACTTTACCCTAACCGATAAAGCCATTGAAGAAGCCCGGAAGAATCACCTTAAAATTATCTTCCTGTGGTTCGGCGCATGGAAAAACTCCATGAGTTGTTACACGCCTCTTTGGTTCAAGACCGATTATCGGAAATACCCGCGTGCCATGACTCAAAACGGGAAACCGCTGGAGATAGCCAGTGCTTTTTCCGACCATGTTCTTCAGGCTGACAACCGGGCTTTCACACAGTGGATAAAGCATATAGCAGAAACAGACAAGAAAACCGGTACCGTCATCATGATTCAAATTGAAAATGAAATAGGCATGCTTGAGAATGCGCGTGACTACTCTCCGGAAGCCAACCGAGCCTTTCAGAAAGCAGTACCGGAACAGCTGATGACGTATCTCCGGAAAAACAAGAAAAAACTTCACCCTAAAATGCTGGAAAAATGGGAAACTCAAGGATGCCCCACAGAAGGCACGTGGCAGGAAGTATTCGGAAATGACATCTACACGGATGAGATTTTCATGGCATGGCACTATGCCGTCTATGTAGAAAAGCTGGCACAAACAGCCCGTTCCATTTATAATGTACCGCTTTATGTCAATGCTGCCATGAACAGTCGTGGGCGTAAACCCGGTGAATATCCTTCAGCCGGACCATTGGCACACCTTATTGACATTTGGCATTGTGGAGCCCCATCAGTAGATATTCTGGCACCCGACCTTTACGACAATGGATTCCAGGACTGGGTCGCACAATACCATCTGCACAACAATCCGCTCTTCATTCCCGAAATCCGCTTAACCGACAACAACGGTGTAAGAGCCTTTTACGTATTCGGCGAGCACGACGCCATCGGTTTCAGCCCATTCTCCATCGAAAACGGAAGTGACTCGCCCCAAGCATCGCTGGTACAAAGTTATGGCAAGCTGAAAGAAATGATGCCTCTGATTACCAGATATCAAGGCAAAGACGCCATGAAGGGGCTGCTGTTTGACGAAGAAAATAAAGAACGCATCCTGCAGGACGGTGACCTGACCATTACGTGCCGCCATTACTTCACCTTGCCATGGGATCCTAGAGCCACAGACGGAAGCAAATGGCCGGAAGGCGGCGGTATTCTGCTCAGGTTAAACAATCGGGAATACATTGTGGCGGGCAGTGGAATCGTATTGGATTTTGCTAAAAAGACCGAGAAATCGTCCATAAGTGCCAAAGAACTTTTAGGCGAAGACGGATTCAAATTGCAAGGTGAAAATTCCCCTGGTAATAATGACAAACTCAGAAAATTTACGGGTAAGCGTTGCGGTTTAGGCTCTGTTGATGAAATAAGGATCAATGATGACGGAAGTTTCGAATACGTCCGCCGGCTGAATGGCGACCAGACACACCAGGGACGTCATGTCCGCATAGGAGTTGGTGAGTATAAAATTCTGCATGTGAAATTATATGAATACGAATAACAGAACGCAAGTTTGCATACTTATGATTGATGGAGCTGCGAAATCATCAAAAGCCCAAACGAATAATGTTTCCTAATGATCAATAAGAATGAATGCACAATGCATAAGATGAAAACAGGTGTAGAATTTAAGAGTTAAGAAAGGAATGGAGGATGAGTCAAAAAAGCTATCCTCCATTCCTTTCTTATTTTAACAAAATAATATGATCATCACTTATTTTACTCATATTATCAAGCAAAATCAAAGTGAATAAAATTTCTTATATCCTTACTTACCCTATTCTTGGAGGATAGTGATTGGCCGGCGTATCGGTAAATATACGTATGATGGTAAAAGGTTCCTTATCCTTGAAAAAATCAATCTCGGAAGAAGGTAATGTCTCTACCTTATATACAAAGTTCTTGTCCACCTTATACGATTCCACATCCCTCGTAATAAAGAATTTGTTAATCATATACAAGCATGGCCCCGTCACATCCGGACAGAAAGATTTTTTAATCTCCTCCAGCGAAACCAAATCAAACTTTTGGGAAGAAATCAGATTTTGTACAAAAATATAAGATTCTCCATTTATTTCTATTTTATCACCTAAAGAAAGATCCTTAGACATCACAATAGAATCCTGGCCTGCCTCTCCTACACCTCGAATAACAAATGGTTTATGCTCGCGTTTGATATATTCAAATGGGAACTCTTTTTTTTCCACTTTATACAGATCTATGCCAATATCACTTTTAATAAACACATTATTCAGCAACATCGCACAACAGGACTGGTTAAATTGCAGATCAGTTTGAAAACCACATTCATCATTTTTATCCGTTACCCATTTACGGTCACCGTCCTGTAATCCGCCATTCAACAAAGTAGCGTTGGCATGAATACTCCCACATACCCATAACGCCAGTAAAAACTTTAATTTCATACAAATGCCTTTCATAAGATACCAATTTAAAATTTACACTCAAACAGAGAACTATTTCAATCGCACTATGACAAAGTTCAACAAAACAAATTATATTTTCCGCTACCAAGTTAAGAGAAATATTTTATACATACAATAGTTACAACCTTTTTATTATGAATTATATACTTTTGTATATTATTCCTATTTGCAATTGATGTTCCGGACTATCAAAGCACACAATATTTATAAAGCAAAAGACGCATAAATCTACTTTTTATGCGTCTTTAAATTACATTTTATTCAAAAGTTATTTTACCACCAAAGGCTTTTATAAGACAAATCCACTTTTGATTTATCAAAGCATACGATACCTGGCCATCCAATAAGCGGACTTCTCTTTTTCAAAATCTCCACGGTCGATGTCGGAATAATCTTCCAGTGTATGAAGAACAGAGTAATTCCCTCCGTCGTGATGTTGTGCCCAGGTTAATTCCGCCAAAGGAGAATCCGTCAGTTGTCCAATATGATGCAATTCATACGGATCACCGTTCTTGTCATGTGGCGGATAACCTTCTCCCATCAGGTCACGATTACTCCAGCCTCGCCAATTTTCACCATATTCTTTTATCCACCATTCCGGCATCAGGTAATCCGGATCAATCTGAGGCTGGATTAAGGCCGGCTTCCCATTAACAAGAGCTTCTTCCAGTCCGGCACTGAGATATATAGCAGCCTCCTTTTCACTTTGAATGGCATTGACAATAGCAGCTGACCATCCGGTCTTCTGTTGGAGTTGCTGTCTGAACGTTTTCATGTTGTTCTGATATTACAAATGTTTAATTTTTTTGTTTTTTATAATCAAGTCTGTTGTTACACACTTTTCATCATCCAAATCCGTAAAAATTCCATATCCAGTTAAAACAAGGATTGAAAATAAGTAAACAGATTACTGAAAAAATCAATAACGACCGTACTGAAGTAGACGACAAGCTTCACCAGATAATAAATAATCACACAGAATACCATAATCATGATACCTGTCCAGACTGCTTTCCGGTTCACTTCGTGAATCACGTCCTTGTCATCTTCCACAAAACCGACAATCAGCTCGAAATTCTTCAAATAAGACCGATTGAAAAAATCCAGAATATTACCAATACAGAAAGGTATCAGACCTATTGCCATATCCCGAAGCACATTGAATATGATCGCCAGGGTCAAAGGCAATGAACGGACTTTGAATGCCGCCAGATAAAGAAACGGAAAAACGAAAAACGATGTCAGTGCATCACCAAATCCCGGCACTATAAATCCGATGATCGGATCAAGATACAGTTTGTCCATCCATTTGGCAATGTTTTTGGAGGCTTTATAGGATGATGACTGTTCTATTTCCTTCCGGCGTTGCTGCTTTTTGAGCTGCCGCTGCTCTTCTTTCCTCATGGCCTGTTCCATTTGCTGTTTTTCTTCTGCATGGTCAAGACCTAAATCCTGCATGGCCTGACGTCTTCTGTTACTCTGCATCTCACTCATAACTCTATGATTCTGTTTCCGTTTATAAAATCTTCCAATTCTTCTTTACTAATCAGATGACTGTCATTGTCCATCAACGACAGCAGTCCTTTCTTCAACTCTTCATGATTCCGAGCTGTATTGACCTGTTGCAAACTCTTCCTGAGTACAGAACTTCTGTCATCTATGCGTGCCAGATACTCCCGGAAACGGCTCTGCAACGAAAGGAGTTCCTGATTATACTTTTTCTCCGCAATGCGGTTTTGGACTTTCATGGCCTCCAGTCGGACCGCAGCTTCCAGAAAAGCCGCCGTGTCCTGGACAGCCCGGTTACTCGATGCAGCCAGATGATCCTGATCCGCCCCGGACATATCGTGTCCGTTTGATTCTGCAGCCGTTGCAGGTTCGCCACCAATAGCCTGATCATGCCAATCCGCCATAGCCGTCTCATGCTGTGATGATTCAACTGAAGTCATCATGTGCCGCACCAATATGGGAGACACATTCGCATTCTCCCTGACAGCCTGAGCAAAAACACCAATCTTTCGGCTCACTTCTTCCGGTAACCGGATATCCTGCCGGGTGACCGTCACCGGAACGGTCAACGAACGGTCCAATCGAGTACTTGCCATCTGCCGTCCCAAACGCAGCAAACTGACCATGGCCTCCAGATGAGGAAGCATCCTGATACGAATATTCTGGTCAACACGGAGATGTTTCATGATCACCTCGTTCTGTCGGCACAAAGCCTGCTTAAGCCGGCCACGTTCCGCCTGATGTCCCTTCAAGGCCGCCTGTTGCCGGGCCAGTTCATCACTGTCAAGCTTTACATCCACCTGCAGATTCTCATATTGTGTAATGACAGGCTGACAGGCTTTATTCCATTCGTAGATATTCCGGTTGTATGTTCTGCCTGAAGCCCCGAAAGTCAACAGATTAACCAAGAAGAACGGCTTTGACGGCTTGGCTCGCATGGCTTCCTGATACTGTGCCTGCATGCTGTCCAACAACTGCCTGCATTCCTCTATGCGTGTAGAATAATAACCGATATTGATCTCTTCGTCGCTCATTTCCTGCTCCGTACTTTTCAGTTTGTCCAACAGGACATCACGTTCTTCTTTCAGTCCTCTGATTTCCTCGTTATCATAAAACGAAGCGACAAGCTGCTCCCACTCATCTGTAAGTACCTGACCGGCAAAACGGCAGAAAGCTTCAGCTTGCGGAATGGCCACGTCGTTCAATGACTTGTAAATGACACATAACCGCCCCAGATCTCCTTCAATCAATGAAACGTCATGATTCACACTGTTCTTCAATAAAAGCAGTTCCTGCTTCAGGTTCGCCACCTTCTCCCCCGTTTCCATATAATGTGAAAGCATATTCAGACCGGCCAGTACCAGACCGGCCTGCTTACTGCCCGCGGCCTTGTAAGAAACACTGGCCGCTTTAAGAGACTGGGCAAAGCTATCCGAAATATCAGACATCAGCACGGCACATTTCTCATTGATCTTGTTGTAATCCAATTGCACCTGCTGCATCATTTCATGCACGTTCAGATAACCGATTGTCTCAAAATCGAAAAGTTCGGGAGCAACCACCTTTATGGCATCACCGAATACATCCACAAGAATCCGGGCATACCGGCTATAAATATCACAGATATAAGCACGAAATTTTACAAAATCGGCTATCAGTGTCTGAATCTGCTGCCTGGCTTCATCATAATGGCCAACCAGCGTAGAATAACGGTTAAAGACCGTAGTGGCTTCCTGTCTGACCCGTTCTACGCCCCTTGTACCGATAATGGTACCGGCTAATTGATTACCCGCTCGGAGTACTTCCCCGTGCATCACGTCCGTCACTGATTGCTCCACCGTAGCCACAGCCCGATTCCAGTCCGCCAATCGCTGTCTCTCCACTTCAAAGAGACGGTCGGTAGCATTTTCCGCAATCAGTCCGTCGGTCTGGTATTCATCTACCAGGAACCCTTTCCGCTCATTATCATAGAAAAAAGTTCTGATCTTTTCATCCTGATTGAAATGGCGATAACTCTCCCACACCAGCAGTCCGACCTCAAGGCAATCGTTTGGAATCCCCAGTTCCTGCAAGTCGTAAGCCAGATCCGCCCTCGTATAGACCAAATCTCCCTGATGGGCCAGATCCCGAATTTTCTGATAAATCTTTAAATTATCCTTCATTTTCGTCCTTTCTGATTATCCACTATATTCATCTTCTTTCCTAAAGCGCAGGTGCATGAGCGCCTTTATTCATACCCTTTGGATGATTGACGCACTGCCCTCCTGTCATGACCATAATGGAAGGAAACTTTTTTCCACAATACTTACAGGTATATTCACGTTTTTCACTGCCTTCATAAAGTTTATGACGTCCTTTGTGACTGCCATCCGGATGCCGGGTACAGGTAGCGGAAGTCAACTGGCGGATATCGGGAAAACGTTTACCACAATATTCACAATAAAAATTTTTCTTTTCCATATCTTGATTCTTCTCATTTCCTTTAAACGAAGTAAAGGACAAACATAAAACCGACAAAGACACACACCATAAAAAAAGAGATACTTTGCTTTTCATAGATACCCTTATTTGAAATGACACTTTTGTTATTCATTCAGGCTTTGAGCAAAGGGAAAAGCCCCTGCTCAAACCTGCTTTTCACAGAAACTTGCATGGCAAAGATAAACGATAAATACCGGGAATTAAAGCCAAACAGCAAGTTCTTCATTTATTTCGCCAATAATATTCATAAATAGCTGAATATAAATATCATGCAAAATATCTGTTACTAAAATCCTACTAACAGAGAAAATATCCATACCCTCAATCAGCCTCCGTGAGAGTCATGAGATGGGCTTACCATCACCTTTTTCCGGACCTGACTGAATATGGATCTCATCAGCCGGATTTTACTGTCGTCTGCCTTTTCCGGTATCTGGCAATGACTGAACTCATAACCGAACATTCGGGAAAATCCTGCATTAATACCTTTCGTAGGGACGTCAAAATGTTCCTTGATCAGCTTCAGGAATATTTCCCTATGCATTCGCAACATACCCGGACCGAAATCAAGCTTATCCCCCATCCGGACAATCAGCTTTTGCTTGGCGCAACGTTTCAGCAATGTCACAATATCCTTGATACCCGCACCGTCTTGTTTCAACGGCACGCTCAATCTGTTATGGTCAACATATTCCATTTTCAATCTGAAGGACTCCACCGCATGTGGATCATTAAAACTTTTTTCAATCAGTTTACGCAGCCATCCTGCATCCGGTTTATCCGATATGACAGCGTATTTTTCCACCAGCGTTTTCCGCTGTTTCGGAGAAAGCTTCGGCTCCACCCCCTCATTGACAAAGAGAAATGCAGAAATGACCGGAATGTCTATCATGCCAATAAATTGAAGGTCACCATGAGCCAGCAAACAATCTTTCACGGCTTTATTCCAAGCTACCACCACTCGCGGCTGAAGTTCGTTCAGCACGTCCTGAAAGGCTTCATAATCGGCATCGAAAAGACTTTCGTTTTCCGTATACGGAGGGGTATATCCATCCGGCCAGTAATGCTGGATGTAATTGGTAAACGCCACCTGCGCCCAAAACGACCGTTTTTCATCTTCCGAAAGATAATCACGCTTGTTCAACATGAGATAAGTAAAGGCATCGTAAGAAGGATACGGAAAACCTTCCAGATAAGATTCTATCTCTATCGTGTCACTATTGGACAGCTTATAATACGACTGGTCATTTTTGTCTATATAGCACGGACAGGCTCTATCCATACATCTTATTCGGGCACTCGAAGCACATTCTTCCTTCAAATGTCTGCAATCCGCATACGGACAATAAAAATGGGAACCCAAAATTAAAGTCTTCATGCCATGAAATCCCGTTTCATAATTTTCCCCGATCCTTGGGATGAAAAAATATTTCTTCATAACTCACTCCTCACTGACATAAACTGTTCATGTTTCCGCATAATGACAGTTTTCAAAAATAATGAAATCAGAACAGAAAAACAAATTGGGAACTTACAAACTCAATTCACTTTACTATCAAAGGCCACTAGCCTTGTCCGCGGTCTGCTTTTCTATATATTGGCTTTACCACCTCTGATGAATGCCATTATCACTATTCTTGATCCGTTGCAAGACGATATATCCCAATGCTGAAACCATCATCACCGCACCAATAATCGGAATCACGGCCAAGATGAATCTCCCCACCACTATGCCTCCGCCACCACTGACCACAGAGCCGCCTCCCAACCACGCGACAGCCGCATTGATACAAGCCTCGCCGGTCAACATACTGATAGGTGTTCTTGCGGATGCCATACCCTGCATGGCTATCCACATCGCCACTGTCTGACCTTCTAAAAACACGGCAAGTCCCATACAAGCCGTGATCACTGCATAAAAACTATTTTTCTTTTTCATATCCATACGTTTTTAAGTACAAAGCAAGCGTATGGTTATGCCAAAACACAGCATAAGAACATTTAATGTTCACCTTTGCCCGTTATTTCCATCCTCTTATTGGATAATACCCGTATCATTATCCTTCAGTTCAATGGATCTGTTGATCTCACGGAACCTGCGTCCCTTGTTCAGACGCCATGTCACGGTCAGACTGACGAGGTTGCAGGAATCCGTACTGTAAAGAGCCGTTTTCTTATGAAGATTGCGGTTCAGGATCTCCGTCTCATACATTTTATACCGGCTCTGTAAAGGCTGTTGCCAGATGAGGACAAACTGCCAGTCCCTGTAGGTGTAGGCCGCTTTCAAGACTATGTCTCCCCCACTATATCCTTTCGTTTCCCCTTCCAGAAAGCGTGAGCCATTGTCGGCATACAGATAAAGTGAAACCGGCCCCAAATAAGCGTTAAGGCTGCCCGTCGCAAAATAGGACGTGTAGCAATGCGTATAGTCATCACCGAAATTAAAGCAACGGAACAAGCCGCCATAGGCCGTGAAAGACAGTTTCTCAGGAAACAGCCAATAGCTGGCATAGGCCATAAGGAGTAAGGCATCTATCTCTTTCTGGTTGCGCTGGGTATAGACAAACCGGTTGTCGGCTGTGCGTTCATACACCGCCATATTGGGACGGCGGCACATCTTATAGAACCCTTGAAGATTGGCCTGCAGACGCGAACCGGTATACGAGAACTGAAGCTTGTGATAAGCCTCACGGTTGGGCTTGAGGTCAGGACTTCCCACCGTCCACTCCATGCGGTTGGTACGTATGGCAGCGTCGCTGATCATGGCCACACGGGATGTCCTTTCACCCGACTGAAAATTATAGCTCAGCTGCAAGGAACGGGTAAAGTTGTAGCTCAGTGCGACTTTGGGACAGAAGGTCAGATAATCATAAGAATGGGACAGCTGACGATAATGCAGATAACTTGCTCCGACTCCAGCCGAATAACGGACATTCTCCCATAGCCCCTTGATCTCAGAGAACAGATACACACGGTTGTGGTGCATGGGAGTCACAGCAGACACATCCCCCGAATATTCATTATGGGTATACTTCTGACTGTAATTGAGACCGGCGGAGAAAATGAACGGTTTAAGTTTGTTTTCATAAATGGCCTCACTCAGAAAAGAACCGGTCTCGCCGTCAACCTCATAACGGTAAGGCGATCCTTCATCATAGCTGTCAGATGAACGGGTGTCAATGTATGTCCCTACAGCATTGAGGGTCAAGGACTGCCGGGACGTCAACTGATGAAAGTAGTAGAGATCGAGCACCGGACTGCCGGTCCGGCTCTTTTCCTGTTCAAAAGCCGTATACGTCTGCTCACCGTCCTGAATCTGTTTCCGGCTGGAATGATCCGGCACACGACTGAAATCACCGCTCAACGAGGCCTGAAACACGTAGCGGCTGGAATCAGCCAGATTATAGGTCAACTTCATCTGGTGACCCTGATTCCGGTTACGGGAAGCAACATCGTTGCGCCGGATCGTATAAACGGTACCATCTATCAGATGGTAATCGGCCGTTTCCTCCTCCCGCAATCCTTTGAAATTCCGGTAACCCAAACTGTAGTTCAACGACAACTCACTCTTTCCCTTGTTCCATTTGCCATATACCGTATAGTCACCGTTACGGGCCGTCAGCGCCTGAGTAAGCGAACTCCCCAGAGTATAGCCGTTATCCGCCCGCCTGGTGATAATATTGATGACATAAGCTATGCCGTCCCCATAGCGGACACCGGGACTGTCGATAAATTCAATCGAACGCACGCTTTGGGGATCAAGCGGCAACAGCTCCGCCTTGCCCGCTATGATATCATTAATACGGATCTGCACGCTGCCCCTGTGGTCAATGGCCGATACACTATGACCCACCTCATCCACACGGATATTGGGAAGGGTAAACTGCTGAAGCAGACTATACCCCGAACCCGCAGCAGCTTTCTGCCGACTGGTCGGATAAAGCCACATTCCGTCTGCCTTATAAACAATCCGGTCTGCCTTGACTTCCACCTCATTCAGCTTGACAGCAGGTTTGGAATCCTGTGCAAGCACCGGAAAGGACATCAACCCTACGACGCCCCCGACAACGGCGTGCCGGACAATCCTCCGGAAAACGGATACCGAAGGCAGAGTGTCCCTAACGACCTCATGAAAAAATAATGCAAGTGTTTTCATTTGTTCCTTTATTTGTTTCAGGAACAAAAGTAGGATACGTCTGCAGAAGCGTCAAGAACAGACACTGACATTTACCTGACAATTCACTGTCAAACTTTCATCTCCTTGATTTCCAAAGAATAATGACGTCCTCTTTCCGTGACGATTTTCAGACGGGTATGTTCCTCCACTATGGGTTTCAGCCGGCGTATAAGAGTATAAAGCGTATCGTTGGCATCCTCCTTCTTTGGCCATAACGCCGCACAGATCTCCTCTTTCGAAAGCGAATGCGAGGGAGCCTGCCAGAACAGTTGCATTAACTGCTGCTGCATGGGGGTGAAACGGATAGGCGTACGATCCTCGCTATAGAAACGGTTATCGGTTTCAGAATAGACCAGCCCGCCGTAACCGGCCTCAAGCTGGCAGACCAGGTCATTCCGCCTATTCTTCCGCGTATAAACGACCGACCCTATGGCCCAAAGGATGGCGGCAACCATCAGACTGACCGGAAGACGCTGGTCGGACATACAAAATACTGATGCGGCCGACAAACGGGCATAACCTTTCAACGCCAGTGCCTCACCCGCCTGTCCGTTCGGAATGACCAGCGTATCGCTGCAGATCGCGTGATGATCTGCCAGACTCCCCCGATAATGCTCGTCCATAATATCGAACGTGAGGAAAGCCGCCTCTTTCAGCCGCGGATTTTTCAGATGACGGCAAAAGCGCTCATCCGACACGGCGATCAGGACCGGTCCGCCCGAAGCCTGCCGCAGCTGCTTATAGGTTCTGATCGTGTCCTGCGTCACGATCTGGTTTTTCTCCTCCTCCAGAGTCAGCAACAAGGCCTGATTCAGATCTGCCGTGATATCATGATAAGTAGTGCAGTAATTATGATGCCCGGCCCACAGCGAAGTCAGCATCAGCGTCAGAAATACAGCAACGGGAAGTATTCTGTGTTTCATAAGTTACATGAGTTTATTTTCCACAAAAATAGTCAATTTTATGTTTCCCGGATAGTCCCGAATGACTCTAATAGGCAACACTACTCCACGAATTAACATTAATTTGAGATCTGCACAGAAACGGTATATCGAAGGAAATTTAATCATTTTATTATCTTGACACAATTCTGTTCATACTGTAATAGACACAATTCAATAGTTCTCCTACTACTAATTACAAACAAAAAAAAGAGCATGTAATCTCAATTATCGTTGAATTACATACTCTTCCTGCTCTTACAAGATTATTTACCAATTATCATCCTCATTACCAACCAGACCATTCTTAATACATTCCTCAATCTTATCCAGCACTACATTGGAATAAGCGTATGACATTACAAGGGCCTTACTGGAAGTTTTCTTGTGAGGATCCTTTTCTGCAGTAAAAGGAAAGCACTTGTCAAGCACCCAATTCTCATCCTGACGTACCGGCATGGTACCATCTATGGCACCTACCCAACCACCTCCAGACATACGAACCACAGAATAATAAGGTACCGTATATGTTACACGAATCTTATCGTCTTTGATGTCACATTTAATGACAGGCTTAATATTCACTCTATACGCATTCATACCACCCATGTGTTGCGCAATATCCTCCATGTAAGTCTGAGCAATTATGGTACCCAGTTCCTTGTCTTTAAGCTGGATTACCGAGTTTGCATCATTAAACGTGACAGAAAACCAATAGTTCAGCAACACATAAAGCTGATCCTTGGTCTTACCGGGAGCCTGAATGACCTGAACAAAAGTAAGAGCATTATTCTTGTCCAGTTGGATCTGACTAGCCAGATTACTGGCAGCATTCTCCCATTCTTTTCCATACCTTTCCTTGACATATTTTTCCAATTCTTCAGTACGCAAAATTTGTGCATTGACAAATGAAACACTACATAACAGTGCCAACATGAAAACTAATTTCTTCATGACGATATATTACGGCTAAATGAAACAACTATATATTTTTTTCAGTCTCCTCCTTTTTTGGTTTCAAGAAAATCCTTATTATAACCTGACACGAAAAATCCCCTATGGCATTATCACGAAACAAGACTTCAACTAAATCACACGGGTATAAAAATAGATGTGGCATGTCTCACGACATACCACATCTCCTAATTTCAATAGGTATTAGTTTTTAAGGTAAAAAGATTGTTTTCAGAATAACTGATGCAAATATCGGCCTTTCATTTCATCGAACAAAACATTTTTTCATGTTTCTTAGCATATAAATCGGTTTTTTCCAAAAAAGAAGGCTGATCGACCCGACAAATTGGGATATTTTATAAAAAGCATTCAAATTAAATCGTATCTTTGCAAGATAATTAAACAACATAAATGTAATTCGAATCATGGCAACAACAAATAATGAAGAACCTGTAGAAAAAAAAGGACTGAACTTCGTTGAAGAAATTGTATCAGCTGATCTGGCTGCCGGCAAAAACGATGGCAGATTGCAAACCCGTTTCCCGCCAGAACCTAACGGTTACCTGCATATCGGTCATGCCAAAGCAATCTGCATGGACTTCGGTATTGCACAAAAATATGGTGGTGTCTGCAACCTCCGTCTTGATGATACCAACCCAGTAAAGGAAGACACGGAATATGTAGAAGCCATTAAAGAAGATATCCAATGGCTAGGCTTCAAATGGGGTGAAATCTACCATGCCTCAGATTATTTCCAACAGCTTTGGGATTTTGCCGTACGCCTGATCAAAGAAGGTAAAGCTTACATAGACGAACAAACCAGTGAAGAAATTGCCGCACAGAAGGGTACCCCGACACAACCGGGTGTAGCCAGTCCTTACCGCGACCGTCCGATCGAAGAGAATCTGGCTCTGTTTAACAAAATGAACAGCGGAGAAGCAGAAGAAGGTTCCATGGTACTCCGTGCCAAACTGGATATGGCAAGCCCTAACATGCACTTCAGAGATCCGATCATCTACCGCATAATCAACAAGGAACATCATCGTACCGGAAACAAGTGGAAAGCTTACCCCATGTATGATTTCGCACATGGACAAAGTGACTATTTTGAAGGTGTGACACACTCTATCTGTACCCTCGAATTCGTTCCTCACCGTCCGTTGTACGACCACTTCATTGACGAACTTAAGGAAGGTAAAGATCTGGAAGATCACCGTCCACGCCAGATTGAGTTCAACCGTCTGAATCTGACATATACGGTTATGAGCAAACGTAAACTTCTTGCTCTGGTTAAAGAAGGCCTGGTCAACGGTTGGGACGATCCCCGTATGCCGACTCTCTGCGGATATCGCCGCCGCGGTTATTCACCGGAGGCCATCCGCAAATTCATCGATATGATCGGCTATACCAAATTTGATGCCCTCAACGATTTTGCCATGCTGGAGGCTGCCGTACGCGAAGATCTCAACGCACGCGCAACCCGCGTATCAGCTGTTCTCCACCCGATCAAGCTGATCATTACCAATTATCCGGAAGGACAAGTCGAAACACTTGAAGCCATCAATAATCCGGAAAATCTGGCAGAAGGCAGCCATACCATTGAATTCAGCCGTGAACTTTGGATCGAGGAAGAGGATTTCATGGAAAATGCACCTAAAAAATATTTCCGCCTGACACCGGGTAACGAAGTCCGTCTGAAGAATGCCTATATCGTAAAATGCACAGGCTGCAAGAAAGATAACGAAGGACGCGTAACAGAAGTATATTGTGAATATGATCCACAGTCCAAGAGCGGCATGCCGGGAGCTGACCGCAAGGTTAAAGGCACCATACACTGGCTCAGCTGCGCTCACTGTCTGCCGGCTGGAGTAAGGTTGTATGACCGCCTGTTCACTGTAGAAAATCCGGGTGCGGACGAACGCGATTTCCGCGAATTACTCAATCCGGACTCCCTGCAGGTTCTGACCAACTGTTATGTAGAAAAATATCTGGCAACCAAGAAACCGCTTGATTATCTGCAGTTCCAGCGAATCGGTTATTTCACAATGGACAAGGACAGTACCAGCGAACACTTGATATTCAACCGTACGGTCGGACTCAAAGACACCTGGAAAAAGATCAACAAATAAAAATGTCATACGAAGATCTCTCCTACTTTGGAGAAGAAGAATTCAAAAAAAATCTCGCCATCTATGAAGCGATGCTCAAGGACGGTTCGTCTGCTTATATGGAAGCAGATGAACTGACTGACATTGCTGAATATTATCTGATGAAAGGATTGTCGGAAAAAGCTTATGACTGCATTCATTATGCTTTGAAGCTACACCCGGGGAGCGTTGACCCTCTTATTTTCCTGGCCCGACAGAAAATGTTTGCCGACAAGTTGGATGAAGCCATAGCCATACGCAACCAGATTACTGATCAGCAGGATCGTGAGGTAATCTTTTTCAATCTTGAATTATATCTGCATCAGGATAAAAGACAGGAAGCAGAAAACTATCTGGCGCAAATTTCTGAAGACTTAAACGATGATGCGGAGGAATTCGCCTACGATGTAGCATGTGTCTATTTAGACTATAACATTTACGACATGGCCCGGATATGGGCGGACAAAGCGCTGTCTTTCCATCCGGAAAGTGACAGGAATCTGAAATTGAAAGCTGAAGTCCTGATTGGGCTGAATCAGACGACAGAAGCCATTGCGATTCTGAATCAGGCGCTCGACATAAACCCTTATAATATCTTTGCATGGCACTCTATGACTGAAGCATACATGCAACTGAACGATTTTGCCAAAGCCATAGAGACAGTAGATTTCGCCCTGGCCATCAATGAAAAAGACTATCATGGTCTGCAACTGAAAGCCAACTGCCTGTTTTATCAAGGCAACTATAAAGAAGCACACCGTTACTACTCATTGTATTTCGAAGAATTCAAATCGGATGAAATCAGTTATATGTATGACGGAGTATCCCTGCTCAATCTTCAGGCTTACGATGAAGCCATCAGTCAGTTGGAACAAGGTGTCAGTTTGTCCGGTGAGCAATCTACGGAACGTTTTCATCTGTACCAGCAACTTTCACTGGCATACAGCAAAAAAGGCATGCTTGACAAGGCATTCGACTATATCGAAAAAGCCTGTCAGATACATACACTTGATTACAATGTAGACATCTGCAAAGGTAATATGCTGCTCGAAAACGGCCTGCAGGATCAAGCGTATGCCTGCTTTGCCAAAGCTATGGAAGAAAAGGATCCGGACACCTTGCTCAAAAACCATTTCCTCATTGGGGTTTCACTGACGGAAAACAGCCAGTATGCCAAGGCGGAAGACCACTTCCGTTATATTCTGGAAAATGACAAACAAACAGAAGGATTCAGTGGAAAGATTTTCAGTTATCTGTCTCTCTGCGCTATGATGCAACATCATACATCGGATTTTCTGCAATACCTGAAACTGGCATGCGAATGTAATGACCCTTATCTGGAAATTACAATAGGACGCTTTATTCCAAACGAAGTAGAACCGACAAAATTCTATCAGTATGTATTGCTTCATCCAGAACAGTTCATTAGTGATGAGCAGTCGGATATAACACCTGCTGAGCAGAATTAATTTTTCACCTCTATAAAAAAAGGATGTCCTGAAAAAGTTTTCAGGACATCCTTTTTTTATATTATCGGCAAGAAGAAAGAAGACACCCTTCTTCCTTTAACCTGTTCTACCTCTATTCGCTGAATTGTTTAATGCGTTGCTCCTCTGACAGTTTGCATATCAACAAGGTATCATTTTTCTCAGCTACAATGAAGCCATCAAGTCCCTGCACAACGACTTTCTTTTCCTGTGTAGTATGAATCATGCAGTTACGTGTTTCATATAAAGTGATATTCTGACCAATGCAGGCGTTACCATAAGCATCCTTCATCGTACGCTCATGTAATGCTCCCCAGGTACCCAGATCACTCCAACCGAAATCAGCCGGGAATACAAAAATTTCCTCTACCTTCTCCATAATGGCATAATCTACAGATATGCTTTCGCACAAAGGAAACTCTCTGTTGATGGCTTCCTGCTCCTTGTCCGTACCATAAACATCCTGCATACCTTCGAATATTTTAGAAATAGCCGGCTGATATACTCTGAATGCATTGACAATCGTGCTCACGCTCCATATAAATATACCTGCATTCCAAAAATAATTATTACGTTTAATATATTTCTGCGCGGTCGCCAAATCCGGTTTCTCCTTAAAAGAATCCACTCTGTATACTTCCTTGTTGCGTGCAGATGAAATACTCAGATCAGCCTGTATGTAACCGTAACCGGTTTCGGGTCTTGTCGGTTTCATGCCCAAGGTCACAATGGCGTCACTCTCAGCCGTAAATGAAAGACAAGAGGCAATTACGCGCTGGAATTCAGACACATTCATTACCACATGATCACTTGGAGTTACGACGATATTGGCCTTGGGATTCAATTTCTTTATTCTCCAGCTCACATAGGCTATACAAGGGGCCGTATTACGACGGCATGGCTCGCGGAGGATATTGGATGCCGGCACATCGGGAAGTTGCTCACGTACCAGATCAGCATACTGTTCCGAAGTGACAACCCAAATATTCTCCTGAGGACACAATCCTTTGAAACGGTCCACAGTCAGTTGCAACAAAGTCCGTCCGCATCCTAAAACATCAATAAACTGTTTAGGACATTCTGGCGTGCTCATCGGCCAAAACCGACTGCCGATACCACCTGCCATAATCACTAAATGGTTATTCTTCTCTCCCATATAATATTGTTCCTCTTTTTTAAATATATGCAAAAATAGGCTTATTTTTTTAAATGTCCGTAAAGTTATCATTTTTATTTGAATATTTACGTGATAAAAAATATTTTTGCATAAATAGACGTAAAATAAAAATAAAAAGATGAAACCCTATACTGTTTTATCCATTGCAGGCTCCGACTGCAGCGGAGGGGCCGGCATTCAGGCCGACTTGAAAACCATCTCCGCATTGGGTTGTTATGCTGCCACAGTTATCACTGCCGTAACGGTACAAAACACCTGCGGTGTAGAAAACGTATTTCCCGTTCCGACAGAAATCATCAAGGCTCAAATTGAATCTGTCATGAATGACATCCAAATAGATGCCATCAAAATAGGTATGGTGACTGACTGCACCGTCATCCGCATGCTGGCCGAGATTCTGCAACAAGCCCCTATCCCGGTTGTATTCGATCCTGTTCTGATTTCAAGCAGCGGTTATCCGCTAATGCAACCAGAAGCGATCAATACCATGTACGAATCTCTGCTACCATGCTGCACGCTGCTTACTCCCAATATCCCAGAAACTGAAGTACTGAGTCACCATACCATAAAGAATGTTACAGATATGCATGATGCCGGACGAAAAATTCTACAGTCAGGTTGTAAAGCCGTACTGGTAAAAGGCGGTCATCTGAATGGAAGTGCCAAAACGGATGTGCTGATTCATGGTATGAACGGTGAATTATCTCAGACATACGAAGCACCTGAAATTCACACAAACAATTCACACGGAACCGGCTGTACCCTTTCATCTGCCATAGCAGCATGGTTGGCTCAGGGATTTTCTGTACCCGAAGCAGTAGCTAAAGGTAAAATATACCTTACAGAAGCACTGGCTGGTGCACAAAATCTTCAAATAGGACATGGTCACGGCCCATTAAACCACTTTTTTAATCCCAAAAAATTAATAGTTAGGTAATTTTTTTATAAATTTGCAGACATAACGTAATACTAATATATTTATTTAACCATAAAAAAGTATGAAAGCATTTGTATTCCCCGGACAGGGCGCACAATTTGTTGGTATGGGTAAAGACCTGTACGAAAACAATCCACTAGCCAAAGAACTTTTCGAAAAAGCTAACGATATTTTGGGTTACCGTATTACTGACATCATGTTCAGCGGTACTGATGAGGAACTTAAACAGACCAAAGTGACTCAACCTGCAGTATTCCTGCATTCTGTAATTACTGCATTATGCATGGGTGATGCCTTCCAGCCCGATATGGTAGCAGGTCACTCTTTGGGAGAGTTTTCTGCTCTTGTAGCCGGAGGTGCCCTCAGTTTTGAAGATGGTCTCAAATTGGTTTATGCACGTGCCATGGCAATGCAAAAAGCCTGCGAAGCTGCTCCTTCAACCATGGCTGCTATCGTAGGTCTTGATGACGCTACCATAGAGAATGTATGTAAGGAAGTAAGTTCAGAAGGCAATATCGTAGTCCCAGCCAACTATAACTGTCCCGGACAGCTGGTTATAAGCGGTAACGTAGAAGCTGTAAAGGCAGCTTGCGAAAAGTTGAAGGCTGCAGGTGCCAAACGTGCACTTGTTCTTCCTGTAGGCGGTGCTTTCCATTCTCCATTGATGCAGCCGGCCAAGGATGAACTTCAGGCTGCTATTGAAGCAACAACTTTCAGCACACCAAAGTGCGCAGTATACCAGAATGTAGACGCCCAGGCTCACACTGATGCTGCCGAAATCAAAGCCAACCTGATTGCACAGCTCACTGCTTCTGTACGTTGGACACAGGAAGTACAGAATATGATTGCTGCCGGCGCAACAGACTTCACTGAATGTGGCCCAGGAAAGGCCCTTCAAGGCATGATCGGCAAGATTGCCAAAGGTAATGAAGCCGTAAGCGTACATGGCGTACAGGCTTAATTCTGAAAAACAAACAGTCCCCTTGTCTGTTCTGACTACACGAAGACAAGGGGATTTCTATAATCCGACACGAATATGACCAACAAAATAATTATCTATCAGGTGTTCACGCGTCTGTTTGGCAATGACACCTCCAACTGCCGTCCTAATGGCAGTAAAGCAGAAAACGGCTGCGGAAGATTTTCCGACTTCACCCAGAAAGCATTATTGGATATTAAAGCCCTCGGTGCCACACATATCTGGTATACCGGCATTATTGAACATGCCACGCAGACCGGCTACGAAGAATTCGGCATACATCCAGACCATCCGGCCATTGTAAAAGGCAAAGCAGGTTCTCCTTATGCCATTAAGGATTATTATGATGTCGATCCTGATCTGGCTGGCAAACCTAATGAAAGGATGAAAGAATTCCAGAATCTCGTAAGCCGGACCCATAAGGCCGGCCTGAAGATAATTATTGACTTTGTCCCCAACCATGTCGCACGCCAGTATCATTCTGACCGTAAACCTGAAGATGTTATGGACTTGGGAGAAACAGATCATACAGACCGGGCATTCGATCCGCAGAACAATTTCTACTATATTCCCGGCGAAGCGTTTCATCCTCAATTCGACCTTTCTCAAGGAGCAGAAACTCCTTATGAAGAATATCCGGCCAAAGCAACCGGTAATGATAATTTCAGTGCCAGTCCAAGTTGCAACGACTGGTATGAAACAGTCAAGCTGAATTATGGTGTAGACTATTGCGGCGGACACAGAAAATGTTTCGATCCTATACCCGACACGTGGTATAAAATGCGGGACATCCTGCTGTTCTGGTCGGGTAAAGGCGTCGACGGTTTCCGTTGTGACATGGCAGAAATGGTTCCGGTAGAATTCTGGGGATGGGTCATTCCACAAATCAAGAACCACCATCCGGAAATCATTTTCATAGCCGAGGTATATAACCCCAACGAATACCGTAACTATATCTACCAGGGACGTTTTGACTACCTTTACGACAAGGTCGGACTTTACGATACATTGCGTGGTGTGATCTGCGGCTATACTTCCGCACGCCAGATTACAGGATGCTGGCAAAGTATAGACGATATCAAGGACCGTATGCTCAACTTCCTGGAAAATCATGATGAACAACGTCTGGCCTCGGATTTCTTTGCAGGAGAACCGGAAAAAGGCAAACCCGGACTGATCGTCAGTGCCTGCATGAGCAAATGTCCGATGATGATTTACTTCGGACAGGAACTTGGCGAACGCGGTATGGACGCTGAAGGTTTCAGTGGCCTGGACGGACGAACAACCATTTTTGACTATTGGAGTGTAGATACGGTCAGACGCTGGCGAAACAGAGGCAAGTTCGACGGACGACAGCTAACCGCCAAAGAAATCATGCTCAAGGCTTACTATACTCGCATTTTGGCTATCTGTCAGAAAGAAAAAGCCATCCGTATGGGTGATTTCTATGACCTTATGTATGTCAACCAGGGATGTGATCTCTTCAATGCAGATCGCGCCTATACATTCGTCCGCAAGAAAGACAAGGATCTGTTGCTCTTCATTGTCAACTTTGAAGAAGTAGACCGACACATGGCAATCAATCTGCCCAAACATCTTTTCGAATTTTTCGGTATGACAGAAAAAGAAGAAGTAATAGCCTGTGATCTGATCACAAACGAAAAGGAATGTATTGCCTTTAACAGCGGACAAAGCGTAATGACCGATGTACCGGCATACGGCGGCAAGATCCTTAAGATCAGACTATAGATACAAATACGGACTACCAATAAAACGGTAGCCATCACTTGAAACCAGTAAAACGGGATTCTGCAAAATCACCTTATATGGCGATTGCGGAATCCCGTTTGCCGTTCTAACTTTGCATGGTCAGTTTCAGAAACGACTATCATCAATCTAACCATAAAATAAAGAATATGAAAAAAGTTGCAATCTACTTCGGTTCCACTACAGGAACCTGCGAAAGCATGGCTTATGAAATAGCCGATGCACTAGGTGTAGAACGGAAACATGTATACAATGTAACGGAACTTACGGCAGAAAAAACCGGAACTTACGACGTACTGATCTTAGGGTCTGCCACATGGGGGTGTGGCGATTTGCAGGATGACTGGTATGACGGTGTGGAAATCCTTAAAAAGGCAGATCTGAACAACAAGACAATAGCCTTATTCAGCTGTGGAGATGCCGAATCGTATGGTGATACGTTTTGTGAAGCCATGGCCCACATCCGTCAGGCTGTTCTCGGAAGCGGCTGTCACTTTATCGGAGAAGTACCGGCTGAAGATTATCGCTTCTCTGCATCGGAAGCTGTCGAAGACGGTCATTTCATCGGACTGGCCTTGGACGAGGTCAATGAGAGTCATCTCACAGCTGAACGGATCGCCAGGTGGGCGCAACAACTCAAACCATACCTGAAATAAAATTCCAATACCTGAAAACAGTTATAATCGAAACAAACTGCGTATCTGGAAATCATCAGATTTGGCGATTGCGCCATATCTGTATATATTATAATTTTGCAGGTGAAATAAAAGATAAAGACAAATGGAAGTACGCACAACCTCTTTACAGAACGGAACAGGACCGTCAGCCATGATGGTATTTGCCAACCATCTTTACGAATACAAGAAAGGCATCAGACGCATGGTTCTCTTTACCGTCAACGACCGCTACGTTGAATCAGTTATCCGCCGTCTGCATCACGAACAAATCTGTTTTGAACTGCAGGAAGTCGGTAACGGACGTACAAATATTTTTTTTGGAAGACCGGAATGTATCAGGGTTGTGCGCAAAATGATCACCCAACCTTTGCATCAGCTCAGCCCTGAGCAGGATTTTATTTTGGGAACCTTATTAGGCTACGACATCTGCGTACAGTGTGAACGGTTCTGCAGACGTGCCGGATTCAATGATTGATCATAATAACCACTTTTCATACAATTTCTTTATATCGTTTTGGATTTAAGTTGAGTATAGGGTTCTCGGGAGAGAACCTTATATTTTTGATATACCCCCCAAAGTGAGCATAAGACGGAAAGATCACAGACAAATACCCCTCCCTTGTTCATCTAAAGTTCTCTTTTACAACCTCTTCTCAGACCATCACGACCTTCATACTCTTCATAAGACAGGAATACACCTTTCACCAACTGTCCAAAGCTGCCCGGTCAGTTCCGATGCGGAACAAAAACAACAAAGAGCCGGCAGAACCTTTAAAGTTCAGCCGACTCTTTTAAATTTATTCTGATATACGGAAACTTAGGGCATTATTTATATTCCTGCCAGCTCTTGATCTGAATATCCTTCTGCTCCATCTGACAGAATGCCTCGATGAAAGCTTTCGCCAGTCGGGCATTGGTCATCAATGGAATATTATGATCAATAGCTCCACGACGGATTCTATAACCGTTAGTCAACTCACGGCTACTGTGGTTTTTCGGGATATTGACGATCAGATCAAACTTGTGATCAGCAATCATCTTCATCACATTATTCTCTGCAGAAGTATTTTCATCCGGCCAGTGTACTGTGACAGCCTCAACTCCATTCTCATTGAGGAACTTGGCCGTACCCGGAGTTGCATAGATCTCATATCCCTTGGCCTGCAACATGCGGCTGGCATCCAGAAGATCAACCTTTGACTTGGCCGGTCCTGAAGAGAACATAACTGACTTCTGCGGAATCTTGTAACCAGTAGCAATAAGCGAATTCAACAAAGCTTCATTGAAATCATCACCGAGACAACCAACCTCACCGGTAGAAGACATGTCTACACCCAAAACCGGATCGGCATTCTGCAAACGGGCAAATGAGAACTGTGAAGCCTTCACACCGATGCGGTCAATATCAAACGCTGATTTGTCCGGACGGCTGTATGGTGCGTCAAGCATGATCTTCGTTGCGGTCTCAATAAAGTTGCGCTTCAAGATCTTGGATACAAACGGGAAGCTGCGGGAAGCACGAAGGTTACATTCGATCACCTTCACCTGGTTGCCCTTAGCCAGATACTGGATATTGAACGGACCTGAAATGTTCAGTTCCCTGGCAATCTGACGGCTGATCTTCTTGATGGTACGTGCCGTAGAGAAATAGATCTGCTGAGCAGGGAATACCAATGTAGCATCACCAGAATGTACGCCGGCATATTCTATATGTTCAGAGATGGCATATTCTACAATCTCACCGTTTTGTGCAACAGCATCAAACTCGATTTCCTTGGTCTCCTGCATGAACTGTGATACCACAACCGGATATTCCTTTGACACTTCAGTAGCCATCTGAAGGAAGCGGGTCAGTTCTTCTTCATTGTGGCAAACATTCATGGCTGCACCTGACAACACATAAGAAGGACGAACCAATACCGGATAGCCTACCTTCTCGATAAAGGCATGCATGTCTTCCATATTGGTCAATTCCTGCCATGCGGGCTGATCGATGCCAAGCTGATCAAGCATAGCAGAGAACTTGTTACGGTTTTCCGCACGGTCAATAGACACCGGTGAAGTACCAAGGATAGGCACTGACTGACGGTGCAGCTTCATAGCCAGGTTGTTAGGAATCTGTCCACCTACAGACACAATCACACCGCGAGGCTGTTCCAGATCAATGATATCCAATACACGTTCAAATGAAAGTTCGTCGAAGTACAGGCGGTCGCACATGTCATAATCCGTTGAAACGGTTTCAGGATTATAGTTAATCATGATTGACTTGTAACCCAGTTTACGGGCCGTCTGGATAGCATTGACAGAACACCAGTCAAATTCCACTGATGAACCGATACGGTAAGCACCGGATCCAAGAACTACAACTGACTTCTCGTTCTTATAGTAATTGACATCATATCCTTCTACGGCATAAGTCATGTACAGGTAGTTGGTCAGTTCAGGATGCTCTGATGCCACTGTATTGATACGTTTTACAGCCGGGAGGATACCCAATTTCTTACGGTAAGCACGAACCTGAAGATTCTCTTTTTCCATATTGCCTGCCTGAGGTTTCAGTACAAAACGTGCAATCTGGAAATCTGAGAAACCAAGGATCTTGGCCTCACGAAGCAATTCGGCTGAAATATCTTCCATCTTGTCATAAGACTGAAGCTTGGCCTTCATGTCGACAATATTCTTCAGCTTGCCGATAAACCAAGGATCAATCTTAGTCAATTCATATATACGATCTATGCTATAACCTTCTTCCAAAGCCTGGGCAATGGCAAAGATTCGCAAATCCGTAGGATTGGCCAGTTCATCATCGAGATTGTCAAAACGGACATGATCATTGCCGACAAAACCATGCATGCCCTGTCCGATCATACGCAATCCTTTCTGAATGATTTCTTCAAAAGAACGGCCTATTGACATGATCTCACCTACAGACTTCATGCTTGAACCGATACGGCGTGACACACCTGCAAATTTGGTCAAATCCCAACGGGGTATCTTGCAAATAAGATAATCCAGAGAAGGAGCCACATAAGCCGAATTGGGAGTACCCATCTCACCGATCTGGTCGAGCGTATATCCCAAACCGATCTTGGCAGCCACAAATGCCAATGGATAACCTGTTGCCTTTGAAGCCAAAGCTGAAGAACGGCTCAGACGGGCATTAACCTCAATCACACGGTAGTCGTTGGTCTCGGCATTGAAAGCATACTGAATGTTACATTCACCTACGATACCCAAATGACGGATACACTGCTTTGAAAGTTCCTGCAACATGCTGACCTGATCTTCCGTAAGCGAACAGGTTGGAGCTACCACAATAGATTCACCGGTATGGATACCCAGCGGATCGAAGTTTTCCATGCTGGCCACCGTAAAGCAATGGTCGTTGGCATCGCGGATAACCTCAAACTCAATTTCTTTCCATCCCTTGAGTGATTCTTCCACCAGAATCTGAGGTGCAAAAGTAAAAGCACTTTCTGCCAGTTCAATGAACTTTTCTTCATCCGGACAGATACCGCTACCCAATCCACCTAACGCATAAGCAGAACGGATCATCACCGGATAACCGATCTTACGGGCTGCAGCCAAAGCATCCTGCATATTCTCAACAGCCTGGCTGACCGGAGTCTTCATTGAAATTTCATCAAGTTTCTTAACAAAGAGGTCACGGTCCTCCGTATACATGATAGCCTCAACAGAAGTTCCCAGTACCTCTACGCCATATTCTTTCAAAACACCATTCCGGTATAATTCTGTACCGCAGTTTAAAGCAGTCTGGCCACCGAAAGCCAAAAGGATACCATCCGGACGCTCTTTCTTAATGATTTCCGTCACGAAATAGGGCGTTACAGGCAGGAAATAAACCTGATCGGCTATACCCTCGGAAGTCTGTATGGTCGCAATATTAGGATTGACCAACACTGAACGGATACCTTCTTCACGCAATGCTTTCAAAGCCTGTGAACCGGAATAGTCGAACTCCCCGGCCTGGCCGATTTTCAATGCTCCTGAACCTAAGACCAGAACTTTTTTAAACTGTTTCATATTGTTGTTTTGATTAATAGAATTAAAGAAATTTCATTTTGTGAACATCATGTACCATTACGTCTGATGTTTCCAAAATACAAAATTACATTTTTTCAATCACTTTCTAATGAAAATGTCGGTAAAATTAATAAAAAAATATATTTCCGGGGCTCTATCTGTTCTTACGTTCCAGCTCCTGGAGATTCTCCAGTTTTTTGTTTTCAAGAAACTCATAAATGCCGCAAAGATGTTCTTTAACCGCACCATGGCCGAATTCGTAAACTTTTGTCACCAGACCGTCAAGGAAATCACGGTCATGACTGACAACGATCAGCGTCCCGTCAAAATGAATCAATGCCTGTTTGAGGATATCCTTTGTTTTCAGATCCAAATGATTGGTCGGCTCATCCAAAATCAGCAGATTAACCGGATCAAGCAACAGTTTCAACAAAGCGAGTCTCGTTCTCTCACCACCCGAAAGTACTTTCACTTTCTTGGTGCTTTCTTCTCCACCAAACATGAAGGCCCCCAGCAAGTCGCGGATCTTGTTCCTTATTTCACCTTTGGCTACATCGTCTATAGTCTGAAAGACGGTCAGCTCACCGTCAAGAAGCGAAGCCTGATTCTGTGCAAAATACCCTATCTGCACATTGTGACCAAGCGTCAGCGTACCTTCATGCTCCAGCTCTCCCATGATACATTTCACCAATGTGGATTTTCCTTCACCGTTACGTCCGACAAAAGCAATCTTGTTACCACGCTCCACAGTGAGATTAACCTGTCCGAATACCCGGTGGTTGCCAAAGCACTTGCCTACATTCTCCATAATGACCGGATAGCTTCCGCTACGCGGTGAAGGCGGAAATTTCAGACGCAAAGCCGATGTATCTTCCTCATCCACTTCCACCAGTTGAAGCTTTTCAAGCATCTTCACGCGGCTCTGCACCTGAAGAGTTTTGCTGTATGTGCCTTTGAAACGTTCTATATAATCTTTGGTCTCCTGAATCATCTTCTGTTGCTCCTCATATTGCTTGAGCTGTTGTTCCCGACGTTCCTTTCTTAATTCCAGATATTTACTGTAATTGACCTTATAATCATATATCCGTCCCATGGTCACTTCAATGGTACGTGTGGTAATATTGTCTACAAACTTACGGTCATGACTGATCACAACCACCGCCTTGCTGCTTTCCGTCAGAAACTGTTCCAACCACTGTATACTCTCTATATCCAGATGATTGGTCGGCTCATCCAGCAACAACACATCCGGATCCTGCAGCAACAGTTTGGCCAATTCGATACGCATGCGCCAACCTCCGCTGAAATCACTCGTAGGCCGATTGAAATCGCTGCGCTCAAAACCAAGTCCCAACAGGGCTTTTTCCACATCTTCTTCAAAATGGGTCAAGTCAATGGCATAAAATTTCTCACTCATCGTTGCCACCTTTTCAATCAGGGCCATATAGGACTCGCTCTCATAATCCGTCCGCACGGCCAGTTCCTGATTCATGGCGTCTATTTCGCGCTCCATATCCTTCAGATGGGAAAAAGCCAGAGAAGCCTCCTCAAAAACAGTCCGGCCATCCTCCGTCATCAGATGCTGCGGCAGATAGGCTATCACACAATCCTTTGGTGCCGTCACTTTTCCTCTCGTCGGTTGTCTTACGCCAGCCAGTATTTTCAATAATGTACTCTTACCTGCACCGTTTTTACCCATCAGGGCGATACGGTCCTTTTCATTAATCTGAAATGAAATATCGCTGAAAAGCGTGGTTCCGCCAAATTCTACAGTCAAACCTTCTACTGCTACCATAAATCTAATTTCTCATTTAAAAAAACGGTGCAAATTTAATGTTTTTCTGATTCTCAATCCCCATACTCACCGGGCTTTATGATATACAAAAAGATATTTTTGGACATCACGGACCAATTTATCCTTTATTTTTATCGTTATTTTCACAAATTATATTTATATTTATTGCGCTTGATTTTAATTTATTAAGAACAGAAACAGCCTAATACCATGAAAAAGAAAAAAAATGATGTTTTCAAAACCCGTTCTGAAAGTTTGTTTAACAAACTTTTTGGACTGTTTTTTATCCTTTCCGTCATTAATCTTACCAGCTGTGAGAAAATAGAACTTCCGACGGAACAGGGTGAGACGCAAAAGATCAATATCGAAACCAGGGCCACGGCCAATTCGGAACTGACTTTCCCTGTACAGATCTTTGCGTTCAAGACTTCCGACGGTTCATTGGCAGGACAACAAAAAATCATGTCTGAAAACGAGAAAGTAGCTCTCGACCTGCCACAAGGCGAATACCAGCTCCTGGCTCTTTCAGGCACGAATGACTATTCTTTCCCGGAAAATCCGAACAGACAAAGCGAAATAACAATTCCCAAAGGTTATGCCACGCACGGTCTGTTGCGCGGTGTTGCCGACGTCAGCGTTGGTGAAAAACAGGGGGACGTCCATATCACGCTGTCACCAGCCGTCACAAACATGCAGCTGACCCTGTCCAATATTCCGGAAGAAGTTACCGCAATGGAAGTCGTTGTCTCTCCTTTGCATAATGCCTTGAAAATGGATGGCACTTATCTTAATCCGGACAGCAAGGTCACCATTGAAGCCAACAAGACCAACCAGACTGGCGTTTGGTCAACGCCTTCCGCCTATCTGTTTGGCAGCAACCGTTCACTCACCGTCTTATCCATCCGGATGACCACTCCTGACGGTCAGGAGATTTACAGCCATACCCTTAACCTGAGTCTTGAGAACGGCACGCCATACCTTATCAATGGTAATTTCAGCGGTGGATTCAGTCTTGGCGGAGATTGGGATATAGAGAATTGGAAGCCATCGGTCAGCATTGATTTTGATTTTCCGGGAAACAATTCTTCCGGAGAAGGCGGAGATGATCCTCAGGAAGGTGAAATAACCGTTACGGAAATACCTGCGACATGCAGTGCCTGGAACGGCCATGTGGTCGTATTGGCCACCAATGTCACATCCAACAGTGCAGACCTTTTGCTCATCAGTCGCAAAGAATGGATTAATGTTTCATCTGCCAACGGCAACAATCCAACGGAAGCCAAAGATCTGGCGGCCGAATACTCGGAAGACGGCCTGAGTGAATGGCGCATACCATCCAAAGATGAAGCCCGTCTGATTGCTGACCAATATTTTATGGATGATCAACTGAATGATCTTAATACCATATTGAAACAGAATGGTGGAGATACTATGGGCGACGGCGATGACAACTTCCTGCCAAGCACAAATTACCGTTACTTATGCGAAAACGGGATCTACTCATTTGTTGTCGGGAAAAGCGGTACAGTATCCGGTGCGGGAAGCAGCCGTACATATTGTCTCCGTCTGGTCAAAACGATAAAGGTCAGACTGGCCGAATAAACACCAACAGAGCATTGTTTCCTTCAGATATTTCTTTAATGGAAACAATGCTCTCTTTCAATCCTCATAACAATGATTCTCAAAGATAAAAGTAATAAGAATAATCATAAAAAGGTTGTATCATTATGACCTTTATGAGGTATTTTATCTCTTTGTGCTGTTTGTTGTAAATCAAACTCAATACAGTTTACAATGTTCGTAATATCAATGCCGAACGAGGAGCAATATAAACTTTTCCACCTGAAGAATGGCCCAATCCTCTTAATGAAATATTTCCGTCACGACACAAGACCAGATAATTTTGCCGCGGCACCGTATAGTGTCTGGCAGTAGCCTGAGGATTGAAAAAGAGATAAAATGCCGGACTACCGGCAGCATCGTGATCCCGCAATGTATACGCCAGCATCCCTTCTGCAGCTGGCAGAAAAAGCAACTGACGCCTGACTTCCTCGGCCGTTCTCAATCGGAATGCCGGAAAAGTCTCTCTCAAACGGATCAGTTCACACATGTAATGAAATACAGAAGCATAATTATCTTTGGCTTTCCACACTATGGCATTCACTGAATCCGGACTTTTATAGGAATTGCGTTCGCCATGTTTGCTTCTGCAAAATTCGTCACCGGCAAAAATCAGCGGAACACCCTGTGATGTCATCAGTATGGTTTCGCCCAACAAATAAAGCCGTATTCTTTCTTCGTCCGACAAATCACTGCATACAGCCCGTAAACGGTCCGTCAGACACCAGTCATCATGACAACTGATATAATTGATCATCTGGAACGGTCGGCCTGCCCAGGGCTGACGGGAATGATTCACCTTGTCATAATTGACCTGGGGATGATAGACACCACCAACTATACCGAACCGCACACTTTCAATATCTTTACACTGTCCGGACAGGAAGCCGCCTTCCACAGGACTTGTCCACAGCCCGCGCAAACCGTCGCGCAATTCATCTCCGAACGCCCCTATTCCATCCAGCCTCTCCATATTACATTTAAGCGCACAGTCGGAAACCGGCAACTGCGCCGGACGCGTCGACCAACCTTCACCGTATAGCAGAACCAGAGGATCATGACTTTGCGATGCGTCCCTGATCATCTGCATGGTTGCTATGTCATGCAACCCCATCACGTCAAACCGGAAACCGTCTATATGATATTCCCTTTGCCAGAAAAGCACGCTTTCCAACATGAATTGCCGCATAAAGGGTTTCTCACTGGCGGTTTCATTACCGCAACCTGACCCGTCGGCCCATTCTCCATCCGGCTTTTTCCTGAAGAAATATCCGGGAACCAGTCTCTCGAAATTACTTCCGTCTATCGTATAAGTATGGTTATACACCACATCCAGAACCACCCGCAAACCCGCACGGTGCAACGCCATCACCATTTCCCGAAACTCTCTGATCCTGGAAGACGGTTCATAAGGATCCGTCGCATAAGATCCTTCCGGCACATTGTAGTTCAAAGGATCGTATCCCCAATTATACCCAGACGTTCTTTCATCCACTGAAGCAAAATCAAAGGAAGGAAGAATATGAACATGGGTGATCCCCAGTGTGATTAAATGGGAAAGACCGGTATAAGCACCTTCCGGTGAAAAAGTCCGTTTCTCGGTCAGAGCCAGAAATTTCCCTTTATGCACCATACCGGAATCCGAAGACGCTGAAAAGTCACGATGATGCATCTCGTAGATCACGGCATCTTCCGGACAGACTTCACGAATACAACGGTCATCCTGCCAGCCCTCCGGATACAGTTTACCTATATCCGTCACAAAGCCTCTCTGCCCGTTCACTCCCACAGCCGTAGCAAACAGTCCGGGCGATTCTTCACGCCACAGACCGTTTACCCTGGCTTTAAAGGTATAGAAAAGATTGTTCACTTCATATCCGCACACGACACGCCATCTGCCGTCTGCATCTTTCTCCATGCAACAGACACGAACGGCTTCCCCACCCTCACCCGACTGATAGAACCGCAATTCCATTTCATCAGCATCAGGCGAGAAAACGGCAAACCGGATTCCGTCAGGTCCGAATGTCAATTCTTTGAAAAAATCATTTGTTCCGTTCACTGTGTTCAATCAGTAATCTGATTCTTTCATTAAGTTCATCACAATGCATAAGCTGTTCCAACGAAAGATGCATTCTGTAACGCCAGTAATTCCGTGGATTCGAAGGCACATTTATCCGCTCGAAGGCCGGATCGGGATAACGTAACGTATCGTCGATCGACATCCAGTCCTGCCATGATATCAGGCACAGCATGGAAGGAGAATAAAGATGACGGGCTACCACCTCCTCACAAAGCCAGCCCGGTATGGTTTCGGGTGCCTCACCATCCTTCTGCAGGATTTCATGGAAATAGGCTTCGGCTCTTTCCTTGTCTTCTTCCCACCATCCGCGCAAGGTTGGCATGTCATGGGTAAAAATGGTCGACACGCTTCTGTAAGGATTACATTCCAGGTGTCCGAACCTCAATCCCAATGTTTTCGGCATGGTCTGTATTTCAAGCGTCAGAATACGCAAATCGTTCATCACCCAAGGCACACATTCCGGCACCATACCCAAATCCTCGGCGCAAACCAGCATCTGCGTGGCATCGATCAGCACCGGCAATTTGTACATAGCCTGATTATACCAGAACTGATTGTGTCTGTGGTAATAATACTGATCATAGAGGGCATTGAAAGCCGCACGCTCAGAACCGCTCAGGGTCTGATAGACGTAATCCAGCTGGGCAGAGATTCTGGGATGATACTTGGTCGGATCATCACGGTCTGGCACAAAAAGCACATTGCTGATCAAGGTATACAACCCGTCTCTCAATGCGATGTCCTCCTCAGAATGACGGTCGGAAAAAGCCGCTTCCACTTTCCGTTGGGTGTCATACTCGGGTTTCATCTCATACCAGTCATATCCCTTGGCCTGCAGATACTCCCGCTTCACCTCCTCCGCCCGTTCTCCGAAGAGATCATTAAGAATCCAGTCAGAAATGCAAGGTTTCGTAAAATAATATTTCCGGAATCGCAACCCGTAACTTTCAATCTCTTCCACCGTCATGGGAATTGAAGGAGAGAACTGTCCCAATAACCCGTGTACGGCATGAGACGGGATTTCCCATATCCGGAAAAAGCCCAACACATGATCAATACGATAAGCATCAAAATATTCAGCCATTTTTTTGAAACGCCTGATCCACCACTTGCAACCGTCTTTCAGCATGGCCGGCCAGTTATAGGTGGGAAAGCCCCAGTTCTGTCCGTTCACGGAAAAAGCATCAGGTGGTGCTCCGGCCTGTCCGTCCATATTGAAATAGAACGGTTCCACCCATGCTTCCACACTGTCACGACTGATTCCAATAGGAATATCTCCCTTAAGGATAATACCATGATGACGGGCATATTCACAGGCCGCCAACAGCTGACAGTGCAGATGGAACTGAATATAATAATAGTAGGTAATGTCATCATACAATGGATTGGACGGTTTGCAGAAGGCATAAATTTCTTCGGCCTTGAACTCGGCGTACTCGGGCCACTGGTGGAAATCCGCAGTTCCGTAACGGTCTCTCAGAACACAAAAGGCCGCATAAGGCATCAGCCAGTCCTCATTCTGTTTGTAAAACTGCTGGAATGCAGCCGATTCCAGCGTACGGTTTCCATCCTGCCGGTACAGCAACTTGAGATAATCCGTCTTGTGTTTCATGACGGCCTCATAATCCACCTGAGGCAATGCATTCAGACGGACCCTTTCCTGCTCGAACTGCAAGCGCAATGACTCATCCTCTATCTCAGGCAACTGCCTCAGGTCGAGATATTGCGGATGGAGCGCGTAGATGGATATGCTGTTATAAGGATAGGAGTCCATCCAGTTCTTGTGAATGGTCGTATCATAAATCGGCAGGATCTGAATCACCCGCATTGTCGTCAGCACGGCCCAGTCTACCATGGCTTTCAGGTCTCCGAAGTCTCCAACACCGCAACTGTCTTCACTCCGGATGGAAAAGACCGGTATGACAACTCCGGCACCCTTCCATTTGTTCTCAGCCACCCTTAACGGGGTATCCGAAATGACCAGTACGTCATTTTTGGAAACGCCATTGACCGGCAACACCCGGTTTTCTCCGCCCTCCCATTCAATCAAGGCTCCGGTAGCGGCATCCACCACCACATACTTGTATTCCATAGGGAACGTAATGCCGATCGTGCTGAGTGTCACACTCCATTCATGAAGCCCCACCTCTTTCATTCTGAAAGTAAAATTGGGATTCCAGTCTCCCAAGGCAGGCTGGTTGCCCAGTATGGCCAATGCTTGACCGTCCTTTAACTGGGGAGCATCCACCCGCAACATCAGCGTACCGTTGAAATAAGGTAAACCTTCCGCATCAATCTGTCGGGGATAGACACAGCGCGTAAAAGCCGATGTATAAAGATAGGACGAAAAAGGCACGTCCTTCCAGGAATCAGGGAATATAAAGCTTTTGGTCGGATCGGCCTTGAAATAGCGTGGCACCAGGTTCCATTCCGAACGCAACAGCCGTTCACCGTCATATATACCATATTTATAATGAAAAGCCTGGACCGACTTTTCAGTAACGAGGACTTCTCCTTCCCATTGATGTCCGTCGTGCGTGTCGAGCATATACACATGCGTCGTACTTCGTCCCCGCATGTCTACCAGTGTCAGCGAGACGCCCACGCTTTCGCCCCACTGTGTATAGTATTCAACCGAGAATTGTAATTTCATAAGCTTTGTGTCTTGTGTTTTTTATGAGTACTATACAAAGATAAGCATTCATGACAAATCAACAATATTTGAAAGAAAAAAAATAAATATCAGGGGCAAATATTTGCAGGATTAAAGACAATTTCTTATCTTTGTAATAAGAAAAAACAAGCCGCATCGGTTAGATCGGGATACTCATCAAATTTATTCTGAAAACCGAGAAAGCTTCGTCCATCAATGGCGGGCCACGCCTTCGGGTAGCTGAATAAGCCGGTGGATTACAAAGATGGCGGGCACTCAAAACTTGTTAGTTAGGAGTTTTCATCACATCATCGGTGCGGCTTTCTTATAACCGTGGCAGAAACCTCTCTCTGCCACGGATTTTTTTTGATATTTCTCCATCCCGACACTGCTCCATAAAAGTTTCTTTATTTTGCCAAATCCGTCGTCCGTCCTGCAACATCCCCCTATACAGGATTTTATCTTACCGGCAGATGAACAAATGCGGAATACAGACTGTCACGTTTCATCTGCATTCCGCATTCCGGATCAGACAGTTCCATTCAGAAGACTGCCCCGAAAAACAGTTTTTCAGAAAAAGGCTCAGGAGCCGAACAGATTATCCACTTCATCCCGATACGGAGCCGATTCCTGAGCACCCTTTTGGGTTACGGCTATTGCCGACGCCGTACAGGCCCAACGGGCGGCTTCACACAACGGGCGGTCTTCCGCCAGCGCCACAACCAAAGCACCGTTGAACACGTCACCGGCAGCTGTCGTATCTACTGCACGTACCTTGCCGGCGGGAACCAGCGTCATCGCTTCACCCGAAGCAACCAAGGCGCCCCTTTCTCCCAATGTGATCACGACATTGCGGACTCCCTTCGCCAGGAAACAGGCCGCAGCCTGACGGGCTCCGTCCTCATCCGCCACCCTGATACCGGTCAGTTTCTCCGCTTCCGTCTCATTAGGCGTAATCAGGAACAGGCCATCCAGCCAGTCGTCCGGAACGGGCATGGCCGGCGCCGGATTCAGCACTAGCCGTTTGCCGGCCTTACGAGCCAGTCTGATTACTTCTCCTATGACAGTCAAGGGAATTTCCAGCTGCAACAGAATGTAATCACACTGATCGATGAGGGATTGAAGAAAATCCAGTTCAGCCACATCCAGACCGGCATTGGCACCGGACACGACGACTATCCGGTTCTCTCCATGTTCTTCTACCGTTATCAGCGCTACTCCGGTGGGATTCTTTTCGTCGGTCAGCACATACGTCAGATCCATTTTCTCATCGGCATAATGAGCCCGAAGCTGTTGTCCGAACAAATCCTTTCCGATTTTTGTCACGAAAGTGACATCACCGCCCAACCGTTTGACTGCTACAGCCTGGTTTGCCCCCTTTCCACCGGGATTCACAAAAAACGACTGTCCCATAACCGTTTCTCCGGCTACCGACTGACGAGCCACATTAACCACCAGATCCATGTTGCTGCTGCCTATTACGACTATTTTACTTCCCGCCATACTCTTCCTTTATTGTATTAATCCGATTATTCCTTCAGTTTTTTTCCATCCGAAAAAGCCTGACCGACTTTCTCACCCACCAATAAATACTGATGACGGACAGGATCATAGGAGATTGGTTTCAATCGGGCCGGATCTATCAGTCCATCTTCTCCCAGCACCTCTTCATCGGCCGAAACATTGACAATACGTCCCGTCATATAGCAGGTTTCAGGATCATAGGACACCAGCTCACACTCCAAAGCCATCGGCAACTCTTCTATTACCGGAGCATTGACATATTCTGATTTTACGGCATGGAAACCGGCTTTTCCCAGTTTATCCTGTTCCTTATTGCCAGATACGATACCCAGATAATCACAGGGAACAACCGTATCTGCCGTAGCCATGCTCAATGTAAAGGATTTTGATTCCAGAATATTCTTGGTTGTCTTATGTCCTTCCGACAGACAGATGCCAATCATATTGTCCGTATGGATACCGCCCCATGCGGCATTCATGGCATTGGGCTTACCGGTCTCGTCATAAGCAGCCACAATAAATACAGGCATCGGATAAAGCCACGTTTTTACGCCAAAATTCTTTCTTTTCATATTGATCTGTTTTTAATTATACGAATCAAACTTTTTTATATATCATTACATCATACCATGTATGATCAGATACCTTTTACTGCAATCTTGATCACGCCGTCCAACTTGTTTTCAAATATCCGGTATGCTTCCTCTATTTCATTAAGCGGAAAACGATGCGTAATAAGCGGTGTGGTGTCAATCCGGCCTTCGGCAATCAGTTTCAATATTTCCGCACAGTCGCAACCATCCACGCCTCCAGTCTTGAATGTCAGATTCTTGCCGTACATGTCGGGCAATGGAAGAACCTGAGGACGGTCATAAAGAGCCACAACCGTCACGATGGCATTCGGACGTGCACATTTCCACGCCAGCTGAAACGTATCATCCGCACCGGCCACCTCTATGACCACATCCGCACCGCCATGATCACTTCTGCTTTCGACAAATGTCTGACATTCTTCCGGACTGACGACTTCAACATCCGGATAATGTGTACGGACAAAGCGGATACGCTCTGCTGATTTTTCACAGACAATGATCCGGCGGGGAGATTTCAGCATCACGCATAGCAATGTACAGATTCCCGTAGGACCGGCACCAATGATAAGCACGGTATCTTCCGGTTTGATTTCCGAAATGCGTGCCGCCCAAAAACCCGTAGCCAGAATGTCTCCCACAAACAAGGCCTGTTCATCGGTCACTTCATCCGGAATCCTGTTCAGGCCCTGGTCGGCATGTGGGACACGGACATATTCTGCCTGTCCGCCGTCTATGCGGCATCCCAATGCCCATCCGCCATCGGGATCCTCACAGTTGTTCACGTAACCATGTCGGCAGAAGAAACACGTTCCACAATAGGTTTCCACATTGACAGTCACCCGATCCCCCGGCCTGACTGTCCGTACCTGCTCACCCACCTCTTCTACGATTCCGACCATTTCGTGACCGACCGTAATACCGGGAACGGCACGAGGCACACTGCCGTGCTTGATATGCAAATCACTGGTACAGATACTGCCCAGTGTCACCCGTACCAACGCATCCTTAGGATCGGACAGACGCGGCACCGGCTTATCCTTCAATTCAAAAACGCCTTTCTTGATATAGGTATATGCTAACATACTGAATCATAATCTATGGTAAAACCTCATTTTTATTCTATCACTTCGATCAGGAAACTGACCGGACGAAAACCGTCATTACATGAAATCAAAGCAGAATGCGGATTTTTCATCCATCCCTCATAAAGATTGCTCCCGCCATGGGCCAATGTCATGACAAAAGGTGACATACTCTGCCAGGCACTTTCACAAAGTCCTTCGGGCTTTTCCCAACCGTTGGCCACAAAGACCTGCCCTTCCTGCATGTCACAGGCGTGCTCTATGGGATTCTCATACTTTTCCATCAGATCCCTGTAACAGGCTTTTCTTAACACCGTAATTCTGATTTTCTTCATTCTTCTAACCAGTTTAACAGTACAGACATCATCTTGCAGACGACTCATGATCTCGCTCTCAGTTCCCAGAACGCCACTGCCGCTGCGGCTGCCACATTGAGGGAATCCACATGGTGTGACATCGGAATCCGCACCACATAATCAGCCTGACTGATAGTCTCATGCGGCAGGCCGTCACCCTCCGTCCCCATGATAATCGCAAGCCGGGGCTCTGCAGCCAGACCCGGATCATCAATGCTCACCGACTTTTCAGTCAGTGCCATTGCGGCAGTCCGGAATCCGTACGCATGCAAATCAGCCGGTGAACCGTCCAGCCAGGTCCACGGCACCAGAAAAACCGATCCCATCGATACACGAATTGCACGGCGGTTCAACGGATCACAGGATGTACGGGTCAATAAGACACCATCCACTCCCAATGCTGCGGCCGAGCGGAAGATGGCTCCTATGTTGGTGGTATCCACCACTCCGTCAATAATGACAATCCGACGTGCCGGACGACATATATCAGCCACATCCGGCATCACGGGCCGCTTCATCGCACACAGCACACCACGCGTCAGAGTATAGCCGGTCAGACAGGAAAGCAGTTCACGGTCTCCGGTATAAACCGGAATATCACCACACGACCTCACTATATCAGCCGCATCACCGGTAAGATGTTTCCGCTCACACAACAAAGCCACAGGCTGGTAACCGGCATCCAGAGCCACACGGATCACTTTCGGACTCTCGGCTATAAAAATACCTTTTTGAGGTTCAATACGGTTACGCAACTGAGCCTCGGTCAGCGAGCCGAACATCTCCACACCGGGCTGCTCAAGAGAAGTAATTTCTATAACGGGCATATCGATCTGTCTTTTGAATTCAAATATACTTCTTATTCTTTATCCTTTCACAAATATAGCATTTTGTTTCTGAACGGGGAAACGAAAAAGCACCTCTTTTATGCCTGTGCACCGGAACGATTGCTTCTTTCCTCATGCCCCGCTATCTTCAACCGGACTATACCTGACGTACGACACAAGTATCCTAACGCAAAGCTCACGACTGCAGCCAACTGCTTGACATCAACCATACTTTCCTTTCCCCATTACCTGTGTTCCGGACCCAAAACAAACCATACGGATCCATTGTTCCGGCCATCCCGTTTAACATTTATTATAACCATACACTTATACTAAAGGATACTAAGATATATATCCAAACAACCTGTCAACCAACATGTTGACAATATGTTCCTTGATCAGCACGATCAGCACTCAATATTTAAGATATCCAAACTTAAACTTAAAAATACTTGATTTCCCAACCAATTCAGTTTTTTCTTTCTACCTTTAATCATCGATATAAAGAAAAATTTCATCTGATCAGATCATTATCATTATCAACCAATAAACTCAACCACATTATGAAAAACCATGTAAACGCCTTGATCGTCGCAGGCGTAATCATCACTTCCACCGGCTGCACGGCACAAACGGGAATTACAGAAAACGATCTTATCGGAAACTGGATAGAAATCATGCCGGTCAACGTACAGTTTACCCAAGGGGTCACTCTTCAGAAGGAAGGTGTTGCATCATCCATCGGCATGGCCACACTGAAATATGAAAGCTGGGAGCTTAAGGACGGCAAAAGTCTCATTCTGAACGGAGAAAGTATAGGTAACAGACAAACCATCTCATTTTCCGACACGCTGTCGGTCATTTCCCTTCAGAACGATACACTGACTTTGGGAAAAGGCGACAAATACCGCATTCAATATACCAGACAGACTGACGCTCCCCAACCGATAGGAGGAAGTGATGCGGCCATGGGCTACACCTATTCCGATGTTCTGAAAAAGAAAATCAGAATCTTCGAAGAAGGTATCCGCGTACTTTCCACTACCGACCCGGAAGCCACACAGGCCGGATATATCGTATTTGGCCCGGATTCGGCAGAAGCCGAACTGTTCCTGCCGGAAAACAAGGTTCTGCTCCAGAAACGGCAAAGACCCAATGGAACCAAAGTATGGAACATGGAAGATGATGACACCTATATGGTGGAACAGTCTGAAGGAAGCTGGCTGATGTCACGCCGCGGACAACTGCTCTACTCCACCCACGGCACAACTGACGCTCTGCCGGTCACATTCACGACTGACAACGGCGAAACCATAGAAACCGTATTCTATCAGAAATCAGCAGCAGCCCAGTTGACAGTCAACGGTGTCCGCACCCTGCTCATACAATACCGCACGGCATCGGGTTACGGCTACGCCAATCCGCTTTATGACTTGCGCGGAAAAGGTGACGAGGCTCAGCTGACCTGCCTGTCTGACGGAAAAACCATCAATCTGAAAGAAAAGAAGGACAAGTAATTTTACTGGAAAGAAGGGCACCTCAAGCTCCTATCCATACACCTAACAGGCCTTCAGCATCCTCGTTGGCCTGCCATACAGACAATACCATTCGACTTCAATGATCTCCATCATACCGACGGAACTCATTGAAGTCGAAACGTTTTAACAGTTCATTCATAGCAAGAATACAATAACGCCGTGTGCCACGGACCTCTTTCCAACCCTCCGCCCCTTTTATTGGCCAAACTCCCGGATGGTATTAAATAACGAAGAACGTACAAATCCGAGAATTTCTACAGACTTGCCAAGACAGACTTTCAGGCTATCTTCACCGTCATAGTAAAATTCACAGCTGGCCGTGACGTTCGCTAAAGTCTGGTCTACATAGACCTTGGCCATTTTGATGTCGCGGGTCACCTTGTTGCAGGCGGCCAGGACCTTGGTTTCGTCACCTTCACTGATGCTATAAAATTGCGGAAAAAGAACCGTAAGATAGTTCTCTTCATCCTGTGTACCCATCACATAAAAATGCTTCATCTGATAACAGATAAAGACGTCTCCATCATTGTCTGTCTGTGGTTTGTAGCCCAGCTCCCGAAGTGCTGAGACTACCATTTCCTGTTTTGTCATATTACTGAAGTTTAATCGTTATTATCATCACTGTCTCCATTCTCAATTTTTTCCTTTACGTCATGGGCGAACACCAATGCGGCCGCAAGATGCAGAATCATGTGTCTGATCACCTCCTCCAGATTCTCATCCCCAATCAGGGCACGTTCATAGAAAATCCAGAGGCTATCGCCGAATGTATAAGCCTTGACGTATTTACGGAGAGAATTGATCTTTTCACAAACAGCAAGGTATGTTGTCGCATTCTCTTCATCCACCTCATAGATACCTGGAACGGAAATATTGAGAAACTCCTCGTCGTCATCACTGTTCAGATAGAGATAGTTGATCCCCTCGTAGCTGAATGCATAACCCAAATTTTCTACTTCTGTCAGGTTGAAGCCCAGTTGTGCGAAGGCTTCCATAATTTTTTCTTTCATGTCTTTTCAATTTATAAAGTGATTATTACTGTTGTTATCTGAATCCGATGGTTGCAGGCTTTAGCCCTTTGTCATTCGGTGAGAACTCACTTCTCACACGCTCATACTCACGGAGTGACTTGGCCGTCACCGACGGATTACGCGTTGCTATGACCTCCTCCAGGAGTTTTTGCGTGATACCCTGATTCCGGCCATCATTGTTCCGGATACTTTCATTGAACTTCTTGCGTGCAGCCGACTTGACAATATAACTGATGTCCGAACAGTTAAAGCCATTGGTCAACGATGCAAGATGATCAGTATCAATCTCACCTTCTGTCGGGAGTTTGGAGAGTGCCAAGACAAACAGACTCTTGCGTGCTTCCGCATCAGGCATGTCGATGTAGATCATTTCATCGATACGGCCGGTCCGTAAAACGGCCTTGTCTATGCGTTCGGGATGATTGGTAGCAGCCAGAACATAGATGCCTCTTTCCGCCGCATTATTGAGCATGCAGAGAAACTCGTTGACTTCACTGTCGTAGTGCTGGTTGGTTTCTTCTCCCGACCGGCGCGGAACCATGGCATCAAACTCATCAAAGAACAGCAAGGTAGGTGCATTTTTCTCTGCTTCCCTGAAAAGCTTGCCTATTTTCTGCTGCGTACCATGAACCCATGTGCAGGCCAGATCGTCGGGCACAATCTTCATGAAGTTAATGCCTACTTCTTCCGCCATCTTCTCAGCAAAAAAAGTCTTTCCGCAACCTGCCGGACCGTAAAGGAGCATGGCCGGAGGTCTGATTCCGTAAGCTTCAGCGCACTCACGGTTCTTGAGCACATTGATAAATCCCTCGGTCACCATCTGCTTCAGCTCGCTCATGCCGGCAATGTCGCTGAATCCATTGCCTTTTTTCTTTTCTTCGGGCACAGGCTTCTGCTCAACTGCTTCCTGACCTGCCTTCTTGACATTCTGCCCGGTCGAATCCGTCGGCTTCTGTCCGCTGATGCGACGCAGCCAGTCTTTTTCTGCTTCTGATGTTTTCATATTATCCTTTCTTTATTGTTTATAATAAGAGAAGAGAAACAATATCCCAATCTATCACCGGAAAGCACTCTCGGTCATAAATTATTTCATTGACCGTCGAATAGTGATCAGACAAACAACATCAATAAATTGAATACCAAACGAATCTGTAAAAAGATCTTTCCGACATCTTCTTTCCGACAACCGTTTTTCCAATTATGAAAAACTACAGAATAAGACGAAAGAAGATACCTGAGTTATACCACCGGACAATACCGCAGCACCATAAAGAGGCCCTGTACGGATATAAAAAAACTTCCAACCTGCTAAAACATGCAAGTTGGAAGCAGTTTCTCCTGTTTATATAAAAATAATCTTTATCAGCTATGACAAACAAAGATATAAACGGCAAGATTCAATCCAAGAGGATCACAGAGCGAGGCATCATCAGCCAAAACTATTTTTCATTCTGTTCCGCCGTCATCCCTGCCACGGCATCGATAAAATAACGCGGTCTGCGTTTCACTTCCTTGTAGATCTTGCCGACATATTCCCCTATCACTCCGACGGCCAGCAATACCGTACCGCCAATAAACCACAGTGAAACCAGCAGGGAAGTCCAGCCCTGAATGGCCTTGTCTTCCAGATAGGCCAGCAAGGCATAGATGATCACCCCGATGGCAATCAGAATAAACAGCATGCCCATCAGCACGATATATCGCAGAGGACGTACGGAAAAGGAAGTAATCCCGTCCAGTGCAAAACTCAACATTTTCTTGAACGGATATTTGGACTCTCCGGCAAACCGTTCCTTACGGTCGTAATACACGCGGGCCGTTGTAAAGCCCAGTGCCACAACCATGCCCCGCAGAAACAGATTGCGCTCCGGACAGGACATCAGAGCCTGCATGGCTCTCCGGCTCATCAAGCGGAAGTCGGCATGGTTATAGACGATCTCACCTCCAAGCGCACTCATCATCCTGTAGAACGCCAGTGCCGTATGCTTCTTGAAGAACGTATCCGTCCGCCGCTCCTTCCTCACGCCATACACCACGTCAGCCCCTTTGTGATAGGCATCCACCATTTCGATGATACTGCGGACATCATCCTGAAGGTCGGCATCTATCGACACGGAAGCATCCGCATGATGCGATGCCCATTCCAGACCGGCCCAAAGTGCCTGCTGATGGCCGGCATTATGAGCCAGGCGGATTCCTTTCACGTCGCCACGCTCACGCGCATAGGTTTCGATAAGGCGCCACGTGGCATCCTTACTGCCGTCATCCACAAACAACAGATTTCCTTCGTCTATTCTGCCGGAATGGCGGAGCTCTTCCAATATCTCTCCAAGTTGCCTTAAGGTCTCCGGCAACACGGCTTCCTCATTATAACAAGGCACAACTATCACCAGTTTCATCACTTCTTGTTTTTATGGTTCGTAAATACCCACCTTACCAGGATAAAGTTCACCGGAATGGCTATGGCAAACACCGGCACGGGCGCCCATGTCTTCGTCACACCCAGCCAAAGGAAAAGATTCAGCAGCAGCATGTGCAACAGGTAGTTCACCAGATGTGCCCCTCCCATACCGGCCAGCCTTTTCCACGACGGCGACGTACCGAACGTGAAAAAGGCTGTCAGATAGAAATTGGCCACAAAGCTCAGCACGTACCCGGCCGTATAGGCCAGATTGACCTCCAGCCACCACTGCAACATGTAATAGATGGCATAATGCAGGCCCGTACAGAACACACCGACCATACCGAAACGGACAAACTGTCCTAAAGCTTTGCGACTCTTCACGATCTAGTTACTTGATCCGTCTGAAACGGTACAGACGGTTGATTCTACGGTCATCACAACTCTTGTGATGTGAATTATAGACTTCCTTCAACTCATAGTCGGGGAATGCAGCCATGAAATTGTCATATTCCTGCTCGCCCATCCAGACATAACCTTCATCGGCAGGGAAACATTCGAACGGCACGATCCGGTCACCCAGATAGAAATTCACGGTAAACGGATGCATCCGGTTGTTTTCCACGATATCCGTACGGTAAGAATACAGACGGCCCTCCGGCACGATCTTACGGATTTCCTCAGCCACGGCCTTGTCCGACTTGGCACGCAGCACTGTAGGCTGGTAAAAACCGTCAAGCACCAGATAAATCGAGAAGATCACTCCCATCATGGCATAAAGTATGCCGTTGTCTGCCGCATTCAACTTCTGTACCTTGAAATACCATACGGTCGCAGCAGCAGGCACCAACACCAGAATGACATTCCATACATTGAGTGGAACCTCCACCAGCGCCTGCACAAACTGACTGATACCATGAATCTCCTGCAACGGGAAAAGCTCGCTCCGCAATACGGCAAACAACACCGTCAGCACCACAGCCAGTCCGGCCATGATACTGCCGAACCAACGTACCGCATTAAGATGACGGTGACGCAGATAAATCAGATACTCGGCCAGGAAATACGCGATAAACGGATAAACCGGCAACAGATAGACGCTGCGCTTGCTCTTGGGGATACAGTAGAACACAAAGATGATGACGATGCTCAACAAAGAATACAGACGCGCATCATCCATCGTACGGATGGTCACGACCAGCCGGCTCCACCACATCTTGGGCGACCATGTCAGCTTGCGGTAAGTGAGACAGAAAAGCGAAATCAGCACCAGCAGGGTGTAAGGTACATAACCCGCCAGCAGCATGTAGACATTATAGTAAGCCGGATTGATGTGCGATTCATAAGTCATCTTACCCATGAAGCGCAGGAAGTTCTCCTCAATCACCAGTTCGAGGAACTTGTCACCTCCCTGCTGGTAAGCCGCATAATACCATACAAGAGGCAGAATGCACGACAGTACCGCCACCATCAGGAAAGAGAAGAACACCCGCCAGAAGTTCCAGCCTCTGAGAAGCAGGTATACGGCAGGCACCATACAGGGCAACACTATTCCCACCGGACCCTTGGTCAGTGCGGCTCCGCTCAGGCACAGCACCGCCCAGAAAGGCACACCCTTCATTCCGTGCTCTATCCACTTGTAAAGCTGATAAAGCGCAATGACCATCATGGCCGTCAGCACCATATCGACACGACAGTTTGTTCCGGCCCTGTGCACTTCGAAGTTGGTCAGTGTGATCAGAGCTGTCAGGAATGACAGTTCATGACCGCGTCTTTTCGCATAGAAGAAGTACCCCACCAGCACCATGGCCGTAAGAGCCAGCGCGGAAGGCATACGCGAAGTATATTCGTTGACCGTTCCTACGACAGTAGAAATCACTGCAATGATCCAGTGAAAGAAAGGCGGCTTGTAAGCCATGTCAATACCGTTGTTGACCGGCAATATCCAGTTGCCGTCCTTCAGCATGGTCAGTGCCACCACGGCCTCACGGGGTTCACCGCGCGTATGAAAACTCGTCTCTCCCAGAAAAAGGAAAAGTGAGATAATGCACAACAGCAACAAGGGCCAAAAATAATTTTTCCTGTACATTAGCGTCCTTTTTTCAATCACACACCTGCATGCTCACATCCGGTCTACTTGGCCGCACGTGATGACATCTTCTCCAATATGTAAACCAGAGCAAAACCTACAACCATCAGAGCCACGGCTTCTCCTACCGACTCATTGGGCAGGATATTGCTCTCCACCAGCGGCTTCACTTCGCCATGACTATCCACATAAGTCTGTACCACTTCCTTCCACGGCCATACCTTGTTGAGTGAACCCAGCATGAAACCAGTCAGCACGGCCAGCGTGATGTTACGGAAGTTCTTGAGAGCATAAGACAATACGTGTGAAAAACTCGTAATACCGAGGAAAACACCTACGGCAAAAACGCCGAGGATCACCAGATCCAGCGTATTGATCGCTTCCATGATATAGAAATACTTGCCCAGAAGCACCAGAATGAAACTGCCTGAGATACCCGGCAGGATCATGGCACAGATGGCTATCGCTCCGCAAAGGAAGATAAAAAACAGATTGGTAGGAGTCTCCGCCGGCGTAGCGACCGTAATATAATAGGCTACCAGCGCACCGAGGATAAAGCTTGTAATCGTCTTCCAGTTCCACTCCTTGATATCCTTAGAGACAAACCAGGTTGAGGCCAGCACAAGTCCGAAGAAGAACGACCACACCAACACCGGTTCATGCACGAGCAGATAAGTGATCAGTTTGGCCAGAGAAAATACACTGATACCGATGCCCAGCAGCAACGAACAAAGGAAATTGCCGTTAATGGCTTTCCAGAACGCGGCTATTTTACCGGTAAACAACAACTTGATGGAGTGCACATTGATACTCTTGATTGAATTGATCAGTTCATCATAGATCCCAACGATAAACGCAATCGTACCGCCCGATACGCCCGGCACCACATCTGCCGCCCCCATGGCCATACCCTTGAGAGCCAGAAACAGATAATCCTTTAATTTTCTTTCCATAAACTCGCTAAAATATTGAAATGACTCATTTTACAAAGTAACATAAAAAAAGATGCATTGACAAACACAACACACCTTTTTATCGTAAACCCTTAAAGACTTTTAGTTTCTTACTTTACCTTGGCTACAATGGCCTTGAAAGCTTCAGGATGATTGACTGCCAAATCGGCGAGCACCTTGCGGTTGATTTCGATACCGGCCTTGTGCAATGCACCCATCAACTGTGAGTAAGACATACCTTCCAGACGGGCAGCAGCGTTGATACGCTGGATCCACAATGCACGGAAGTTACGTTTCTTGTTACGACGGTCGCGGAACGCATAAGTCAAACCTTTCTCCCAAGTATTCTTGGCAACGGTCCACACATTTTTACGGGCACCAAAGTAACCTCTGGTCAAACCTAAAATTTTCTTTCTTTTTGCTCTTGATGCAACGTGATTTACTGATCTTGGCATAATTTTTAATCTTTTAGAATGTTAGCGCCGTCCATTCACATGAACGATCTTGAGGCTAATGCATTCGGTTAAACTTTAATAATACTTTTTTTACCTCGCTTTTGATTAACGCATGCAGAGAAGGTCGCGAACCTGCTTCATGTTCTCAGTTACCACGATATCATCGTGTACCAAGTTTCTCTTCTGCTTCTTAGTCTTCTTTGTCAAGATGTGACTGTGGAAAGCGTGGTGTCTTTTTACTTTACCTGTTCCGGTAAGAGCGAATCTTTTTTTGGCACCGGAATTAGTCTTTACTTTTGGCATTTTGTTTAATTTTAAATTAGTTATTATTAATAGTGTGGCAACGCATATACCGAGCGTTACGCACTTTTTTTCGGATTAATCCTCACCTTCCACTCTCGGGCCGAGATACTCCTTGGGAGCATTGGCCTTAGGCTGTGCCTTCTCGGCTTTCTGGACAGGTGCGGCAGGACGTTCGTTGGTTTTCTTGGGCTGACCCTGCTTCTTGGGGGCAATGAAGATCGTCATTCTCTTGCCTTCCAGAACCGGCATCTGCTCCACTTTACCATATTCTTCCAGGTCGTTGGCGAAACGCAACAGAAGCACTTCTCCCTGTTCCTTGAAAAGAATACTGCGTCCCTTGAAGAACACATAGGCTTTCACCTTGTCTCCGTCTGAAAGAAACTCCTGGGCATGCTTGAGCTTGAAGTTATAGTCATGGTCGTCTGTCTGCGGTCCGAAACGGATTTCCTTCACATCGACCTTCACCTGCTTGGCTTTCATTTCCTTCTGACGTTTCTTCAGCTGATAGAGGAATTTGCTATAGTCGATCAACCGACAAACAGGAGGAACTGCGTTAGGTGATATTTCCACCAGATCTACGCCCTGGCTCTCTGCCAGCTGCACAGCTTTCTGGATAGGCATTACCGTTGATTCGATATCATCGCCCACGATTCGGACTTCACGTTCACGTATCTGTTCATTGATACGGTACTGTTGCTTTAAATTGTCTTTCTTCATTAAAAGGTGTTCTCTTCTGTTTGTTGTTTTTTTAATTAACTGAGTGCATTTTTTCAAATTCGGATGCAAAGTTAATATTTATTTAGCATATTACGCACTTCTTCGTTGATTTTCTTTGCAAAATCTTCATATTTCATGCTTCCCTGGTCGCCTTCACCCTGTTTTCTGACTGAAACAGTACCTTCGGCAGCCTCTTTTTCGCCTACGATCAGCATGTAAGGTATGCGCTTCATCTCGTTGTCGCGGATCTTGCGGCCGATCTTTTCGTTACGGTCATCCACGATGGCGCGCACATCCTGTTCGTCAAAATAGGCGCAAAGCTTCTTGGCATAATCGTTGAATTTCTCTGAAATCGGCAGGATAGCCACCTGATCAGGAGTCAGCCACAACGGGAAGTGTCCGGCGGTGTGTTCGATCAGCACGGCGCAGAAACGTTCCATTGAACCGAACGGTGCACGGTGAATCATGACCGGACGGTGCTTCTGGTTGTCCTCACCGGTATATTCCAGTTTGAAACGCTCAGGCAGGTTGTAGTCTACCTGGATAGTACCAAGCTGCCAGCGGCGGCCGAGTGCATCCTTCACCATGAAGTCCAGTTTCGGACCATAGAAAGCGGCTTCTCCATATTCCACCTTGGCCTTGAGTCCTTTTTCGTTGCAGGCCTCGATGATGGCATTTTCAGCTTCAGCCCAAACTTCGTCAGAACCGATATACTTCTCGCGGTTGTTCGGGTCACGCAATGAGATCTGAGCTTCGAAATTTTCGAAATTCAATGCACCGAAAATGATCTGGATGATTTCCATTACACGGATAAACTCGTCCTTCACCTGATCCGGACGACAGAAGATATGGGCGTCATCCTGAGTGAACGAACGTACACGGGTCAGTCCGTGAAGCTCACCGCTCTGCTCGTAACGGTATACCGTACCGAACTCGGCGATACGCAAAGGCAGATCCTTGTATGAACGCGGCTTCCAGGCGTAGATCTCACAGTGATGAGGACAGTTCATCGGTTTCAGCATGTACTCTTCATCAGCTTCCGGAGTATGGATAGGCTGGAATGAATCCTTACCGTAGTGAGCATAGTGTCCTGAAGTGACATAGAGGTTCTTTCCGCCGATATGCGGGGTCATAACTTGCTGATAACCGTAGCGTTTCTGGATTTTCTTCAAGAAATCCTCCAAGCGCAGACGGAGAGCGGTACCTTTCGGCAACCACATCGGAAGTCCCTTACCCACGCGGTCGGAGAACATGAACAGTTCCATTTCCTTACCGATCTTTCTGTGGTCGCGTTTCTTGGCTTCTTCCAGAAGGGTCAGATACTCGTCAAGCAGTTTCTTCTTGGGGAAGGAGATGGCATATACACGGGTCATCTGCGGACGCTTCTCGTCACCGCGCCAGTATGCAGAAGATACGGCAGTCACCTTCACGGCCTTGATCACACCGGTGTTGATGAGGTGCGGACCACGGCAAAGGTCAGTAAACGCGCCCTGCGTATATGTAGTGATATGACCGTCTTCCAGGTCTTCAATCAGTTCGTTCTTATAAGTCTGTCCTCTTTCGCCAAAGAACTTCAGGGCATCTGCCTTGGATATGTCAGCTCTTACGACAGCTTCCTTGCGCTGTACGAGCTCGAGCATTTTCTTTTCGATATTGGCGAAGTCAGCCTCACGGATCACCGTACCTTCAGGCGGCATGACGTCGTAATAGAAGCCGTTTTCGATGGCCGGACCGATACCGAACTGCATGCCCGGATAAAGTTCCTGCATGGCTTCAGCCATCAGGTGGGCTGAAGTATGCCAGAAGGCATGCTTACCTTCTGCGTCTTCCCATTTGTACAATACTACTGATGCGTCTTCATTAATCGGACGATTCAACTCTACTGTCTCTCCGTTAACGCCGCAGGCCAGCACATCCTGTGCCAGGCGTGAAGAGATACTTTCGGCTATTTGCAAGCCCGTTACGCCGGCCTCGTATTCCCGTACTGAGCCGTCTGGAAAAGTTATCTTGATCATATTGTCTATAGTAATTATCTTTTTCAAGGATGCAAAAATAGTCATTTTTCATGAACATGATACATAAATCACGAAAAAAAACATATTTATCGCTTATTGTTCTTTCTCCTGAGCCTCCTTGCTGTACCGCTTGATCAGATTATAAGCCGAATACAGGCCCAGTTCACCCGCCCGGCTCAGATCCTTGATTCCGGCATCACGTTCGTTCTGCATCAGCCGGACTACCCCTCTGTTGTAGTAGGCGGCCGCAAACTGCGGATCCCGTTCGATAGCCTGGGTGTATTTCTCTACGGCCATCACATAATCGTTCATCGCGAAGTACACGTTACCCATATTATAAAGATAGATGACAAAGTCCGGATGAACGGCCATCACCCTGTCGCAGTCATCGAGTATGGTGTTGCAGACCACTCTCCTGCTGTCGGCATCCAGCCGGCCCTGTTTTTCCTTGCCGGGCACGCTCTCCAGACGGTCACCGCTCGCATCCAGTTCAAGGTTTTTCATTCTGATCTGGATTCTCAGACAGTAAGCCAGAGTCATGGCTGAATCAAGCTGGATGGCACGGTCCACATCCTCAAGAGCCGCATCATAGTCCTGCAGGGTCCATTCCTCCAGGGCACGTGCGAAATACAGGCTCGCATTCTCAGGACTGGCAGCCAGTTTGGTCGTATAGCGGGCCAGCGCTGCCGAATGGTCAGTCACCTGCCTGTCGGTGAGCACTTCCTCGTAATTGGCCAGTTCCAGTTTGCGGGCCAGCATGCCGCTGCGGTTCAGTTTCTCCAGTTCGGGCACATACTGCTCTCTCTGGAACTCCTGCGCCTTGGGATAATAGGTCAGCATGTAAAGCGGTTCGGGACGGAGCATCGCCTTGCGGTTCTGTACCTTACCGCGGTAAGCGCTCTCATACTGAGGAGCTGTCGATTCCTCGTCGGCCTCCACCAGTTTGTTGTAATTTTCCATCGAACGATCGCTCTTCTTGCGGGTCTTGTGATCCTTGGCCGGCTTGTTACCGCCGTAACGGCGTTCAAGCTGGGCTTTCAGCACAACGAATTCATCCCTTTCCGCTCCGTTCGCATCCCCTATCTTACGGCGGATGGAAGCACGGTACTGGTAACCGACAATAAAGTCAGGATATTCATTGATCACTTTCGTGATATCCCTGATGGCCCCACGATAGTCACCCGTATTGTCAAGCATCAGCGCACGGTTGAACAGCGCGATCATATTGTCCGGCTCCACCTTGAGCACATAGTTGAAGTCTTCTATGGCCCGGTTGTCATCACCCACCTGTGCACGCAGAAGTCCGCGGTTGAAATGACCGATGTAGCTGGTCGAGTCAAATTCCAGCGCCGCATCATAATCATCCATGGCTCCGCGCAGGTTCATGCGATGATAACGCACCAGCGCACGGTTGATATAGTTGTCAGCCTCACGCGGTTTCTGCTGAATGACCTTGTCGAGCGCATCCTCCGCTTCCTCATACTTTTCTTCCTTGGCATACACCATCGCCTTCATCTGCCAGGCATTGCCCTCATAAGGATTGATTTTCAGGGCGTCATCCAGACAGGCCATGGCAGCCACCGTATCTTTCTTTTCGAAGCAGGCCTGAGCCTTGATCACATGGTTACGGGCATTTTTCGGCCAGTAGCGGATCATTGTGTTCACCGTTTCCATCGCCTTGTCGTAATCCTTGAGCTGCAGATAACACAGTGTCATGTTGTGCAGTCCGCCCTCTTCCTTGGGTTCGATCGACAGCAGCTTGCGGTAATCCGCTACGGCTCCTTCATAATTCTCCTGATTGATCCGGCACAGTCCCCTCAGCCTGTAATAGTCCGGCTGAAAAGGATTCCGCTCGATGGCTTCCGCGCAGTCGGCTTCCGCACCGGAGTAATCTTCGAGATAGAATTTGGCCAGCCCTCTGAAGAAATAAGGTTCCGCCAGATAAGGCTTGGCACTGATCACCATATTGAAACGCTGTATGGAAAGTACATAATCCTCATAATAAAGCGCATTACGCCCCATCAGCATCACCCTGTCGGTATTGATCTGGGCCATGCTGCACAAAGGCAGAAGCAAAAGCATCAGGAACAGTACTTTCCTCATCAGCATCCTTATTTCTTGATTTTCACCTTATATGAGCAACGGAAGTTACCTTTCAGCAGACTGTTCAGCTTGCTCTTTACCATCTGTTTGCGCAACATGGCCAGACGGTCGATGAACATTTTGCCTTCCAGATGATCGAACTCATGCTGCATGACACGGGCCAGATAGCCGTCCACCCACTCATCGTGTTCCACGAACTGCTCGTCCTGATAGCGCACGTGGATGCGTGTCGGACGTCTCACCGGCTCATGAATGCCCGGCAGGCTCAGACAGCCTTCCTCCATGGAATCAGTCTCGGTATTGTCCAGTTCGAGAATCTGCGGATTGATAAAGGTCCGGATGTAGCCCTTATACTCGGGGAAATCCTCTGACAGAAGATCCAGATTAATCACGACCAGTCTGATAGGCAAACCGATCTGCGGTGCTGCCAAGCCGATACCTTCTGAAGCTTCGAGGGTATCATACATGTTCTTGATAAGTTCTCCCAGTTCCGGATAGTCCGGATTGATGTCTTCAGCCACTTTTCTCAAAACCGGCTGACCGTAAGTGTAAATTGGTAATATCATAGTCTTATTTGATTATTTTATTTCATGCCCATACGTCGGAACTCCAGCCAGTCCCGCAGAATGATAGTCGCACTGATCTCGTCCACCAGAGCCTTGTTCTGGCGGGCCTTTTTCTTCAGTCCTCCCTCCAGCATGGCCTGATGAGCCAGGACGGAAGTATAACGTTCGTCCACATATTCCACCGGCATATCGGGCAACAGCTGTTTCAGTTTGTTGACAAAAGGCACCACGCGCCCCATGTTTTCGGAGTCCTGACCGTTGGTTTGCCGGGGCAATCCCACCAGGATTCGCTCCACCGGTTCCCGTTTCACATAGTCCTGGATATAGGCCGTCAGCTCGGCCGTCGGCACTGTTGCCAGGCCGTTGGCAATGATCTGTAGCGTATCAGTCACTGCGAGGCCGGTTCTTTTCCGGCCATAGTCTATCGCTAATATTCTTCCCATATAAAGCGCAAAATTAAGGAAAAACGAGGAAAATAAAGTGTAAATCCGGAATAATTATTCTTAATATTTGATTAAGAGGTCCGGTATGGAGCCAAAAGAAACGGGAAACATGATGTTTCCCGTTCCCTGATCTGTATATTTGAAATATATATTTGTCAACAAACAGATATCCTACTTTTTATACAGCAACCATGCGTCAGGATAAGTGTTGCGAAGCACGGTGCGTGACTGTACGGCTGAAGCCTTGTCATCAAATGTAGATGCTACGACACGATACATCTTGTTACCGTCGTTGTAAGCGATCTGTGCGGTATAACCGGCATTGGTAAGTGTACGCTGCAAACCTTCCGCATTGGCCTTCAGGCTGAAGCTGCCGCATACAACGCTGTAAGCCTTCAATCCGGCACCTGAAACCAAAGTTACATTTTCCGTACGTACCGGCACTGAATTGACATCCGTACTCGGGGTGACAGGAGTGGTAGTCACCGGAGTTGTAGGAGTCACTTCCACAGGCGCCTGCGGCTCCTGCTCAACGGCAACGGTCTGCTGCTGGCGCGCTTTCTCATACGCCTTCTTATAAGCACTCTCTGACGACTTGCAGGATGTCATGGCAAACGCCATTCCCACGCCAAGTCCTAATACTACAAACTTTTTCATACCTTATTATAAAATGATTTAATTAAATGCTCGGTTTTTCCTTAAAAGATTTATTTCCCAGCTAAAGCCACTGCGATTCCGTCCTGCGATAAAGACCGGCAAAACAGCTTTCGCCACAATTCACTACAAAGTTATATATTATTTGCAGATACGGAAAGCGTAATTACCCAAAAAAGGTTAAATATACAATAAAAAAAAAATTCCAAAAAAAATGCACAAAGTTAGTATCACTTATGAAAGATTTTTATATCTTTGTAGTGAAGCAAAACTAAAAACATTGTATATCATGAAAGCATTAAGTTTTTTGGCAGCATTCATTGGCGGCGCAGCCGTAGGTGCAGCAATCGGTATTTTATACGCTCCGGAGAAAGGTACAGAAACTCGTGACAAAATCGCAGAAGCTCTCCGCAAACGCGGCATCAAGCTTAACCGCAAGGAAATGGATTCTCTTGTAGACGAGATTGCCGACGAAATCAAATCAGTTGAAGAAATTTAATCTTCTATCATGTTTTCAAGCAGAAATAACATAGAAGGTTTTCAGAATCTCTTTCTGGAGTTCAAACATTACGTTGAGCTTCAGAAAGAGTTCATTAAATTGGACACGGCAGAGAAAATCACCGTGCTGCTTTCAGCCATCATCACCATCACGGTCATGCTAATTCTGGGAGCGTTCGTCCTGTTTTTCCTGACTTTTGCGGTGGCCTATTATATCGGCACCACCACGGGAAGTCTGCCTTTGGGATTCACGGTCATCGCCTTGTTCAATCTGTTGCTGCTTTTCATTTTCTATGTTAACCGCAGCAGACTGGTTCTGCAACCTCTCGCCCGTTTTTTAGTCAGACTATTTGTACCTAAAGAAAATGGAAAAAACTAATCCCACACCCGTTGAGCCACGGGACATGATGGCCTACATCCGTACCCGTAAGAACGAAATCCGAAACGAGATCCGCGAGAGCAACATGCGGATGAGAGGTTCCGTGCAGGCCATGTTTGCGGCTCCCAAAGCCACCAACAAGATGGAGTCCTTCTTCAACATCGTCGATCAGGGTATGGCAGTTTACGACGGTGTGATGCTGGGCATGAGGGTCATGCGCAATATTCGCCGTATTTTCGGAAGGAAGCGCTGATCACATTCTTCTGTCTTATTTTTACATGTTGTCCGTGCGCGTCCTGCCCGGACTTTTTGTTTATAGCCATATTTTTTTACCTTATAATGGTAGTGCCCCTTATCTGTCACTACTGTTCGGGCATGTCCCTATACGTTACACCGGCCAAACGTCATCTCATATCCCTTCACTACCTCATCCCCGTTTTCGGATCTGACAGAATTGTCCGCATGGCCGACAACCGATCCTGCTACTCCCCTGTATTGACAGCCACCACCCGATACCGGTTGCCCTCCCGCGTATGGCGCCTTTCCACACCGGCCGCCATGACCGCACGGGCAAACATCTGTATGTTCAC
>URDY01000018.1 GCA_900546665.1 uncultured Paraprevotella sp.
GATGTTTGCCCGTGCGGTCATGGCGGCCGGTGTGGAAAGGCGCCATACGCGGGAGGGCAACCGGTATCGGGTGGTGGAAATTACAGAATAAACAAGAACAAAAACCATTTTGTCCAGCTTATGAAGACAAGACATTCATTCTACTTCCTTATCAAAGTACTGTTGAAAAGGACTTTGCCTTTCTTATCGGTTTCCACTCTCTTGACCAAACCGATATTCTCAGCATACCATTCCGTGACATAGACTTTCTCGGAGAAGAACATGATCTTATACTGCATACGGTATGTTATTTTAAGGCATTTGAATGTACCAACAGGAGTTGTCACAGATTCAAAACCTTCCACCAAACCCTTATCAATAGCCGCACGCATACTGACCGGTCCCAACTTATATTGGAACTTCGTTTCCGGAAGTTTATCACCTTTCTGTGCCTTGGGATTAAGAGAAAGACTGACGTCACCTTCACAACTGACGTGTTTCTGATACTCCCTGAAATCAGCCTCACGCTCATCTGGTGTCTTTTTCAAACCGCCCGTCAATTCCATATCCTGAAAACCTTTCATGAAATTCTCCTTAATAAGCCCTACTCCATCACGGGCATTCATAAAAGACAGATGCGTTATGCCATCCTTTGCCAGACTAAACGTAAAGATCTCGTTTCCTTCCAATAGTTCCGATTCACGTCCCAGATTTTCCTGTTTCACCATCAGAGTATCTCCACGGGTATAGACCTCCTTTATAAGGACTGTATCCGTAGTAACCTGATGTTTACCATCATTGTAATCTTCACTTTTATAATAAAGCTTTGTACCCTTCTGAGTACTGAAAAACTGTGCGTGGGCCAACCCGGCAAACAACAGGAAAAAGCCCAATAACCATTTTCTCATAGCTGTAATATTTAAAGGTTAATATTCAAATATCTATATGCCTACCGTAACAAAATTATGAATTCGATTCCACCTACCCATTTTCCGGATATTTAATACAAAGAACCCTTCATCAGTCCGATCTCAACATATTACTGTGATAAAGTTAGCAAAAATTTTTCACCCTCCCAATTTTACATTTATTAACTTTTATCATTAAATCACACTCTGGCTTATCTCCCATTTATCTGAACGGTCAGCTATCAGCGTATAGTGTTATGAGGGAGGATATTGAAACAAAACCGTCTACCTGGTAACTGATACCTGCAGCGAAAAAACAAAAGGAGAAGCCTCTTTAAGCCTCTCCTTTTCTATCTGATTTCTTGAAATTATTCCATATCAAAACTTATTCACCTAAGGACTGTGACTCTTCCGTATCGGGAGCCTTGTCTATCAGATCCATGAACTGATCCAACTTAGGCGTAATGATGATCTGCGTACGACGGTTGCGCTGACGACCCAGTTCTGTATCATTATCTGCAATCGGATTATATTCACCACGTCCTGCTGCTGTCAGACGCTTAGGATCTACACCATACTGATTCTGCAACACCTGCACAACTGAAGAAGCACGCAATGTACTCAAGTCCCAGTTGTTTCTGATGTTTGGACGTGAAATAGGCACAGGATCGGTATTGCCTTCTACCAATACATCATAGTCCTTATAGTCGGTAATAATCTTGGCAATCTTGCTCAATGTCTGGCCGGCACGTTCGTTGACCTCATAGCTTCCGGACTTATACAGCATATTATCCGCCAAAGAGATGTAAACCACTCCCTTCAGGACCTTGATATCCACTTCCTTCAACTCATCATTGCTAAGAGAACGGGTGAGATTGTTGGTCAGCACCATATTCAATGAGTCTGACTTTGACTTGGCCTCTACCAACTGCTTGATAAAACGGTTGGAAGCATTGATCTCGTCCACCAATTTTGAGATGTTGATGTTACCCTGAGAATTCTGCTGAAGGCTCTGATCCAAAGATCCCTGCAGGGCAGTATATGATTTGCGGAGTTCCTCGTTGTTCTTGCGGGCTTCTTCAAGACGCTCTTCAAGGCTCTTCACGTTAGCCTTATAACCGGCCAACTCTACTTCCGCACTTTGATTGGCTTTACGTAATTCTACATTTTCATTTTTCAGCAACTCGTTTTTAGACTGCAAGTCAGCAAAACTTTTCTTACTGACGCAACCGGTCAGTAACAGACCACTGACAAACAACGGCAACAAAATGAATGTTCTTTTCATGTTTCTTATATTTGGTTATTGGGCGCAAAGATATACATCTTATACTTTAAATCAAAAAGTTTTGATAAATAATCGGGATAATTAGGTGTTTTTTGAACAAATTCAAATTTATTATCACCTTATCATGAAAAGACTATATATCACGGCCTTATAAACACAACACTCAAAAAAGCAGTTCTAGCGTTTAATCCCCTGTTCCTTAAAGGCTGGAACCCATCATTTGACCATCACTTTCTTGACTGTTCCATTGTCCGCCTTTACGATATTGAGTCCCTTTCGCAAAGACGTGAGACGCGTGCCGGAAAACGTGTAACAAACAGCTGACGCAGCATCATCACTATTGACCACGCTGACGGATGCCGGATCATCAAGAAGACTATGCTTGTAAACGCCTTCTACTTTGGCCGCTAACGGAGCCGTATACCCACCGAAAAAAGTCATCATACAGATTTGTGGCAGAATTCCCGAAGACAACATAGATGGTTCCAGTTCGAATTTATATTCTACAGCACCTTCGGGTACATCTGTCAGACTATTACCTTCCCAGAATGCCAGTTTCCAACCGGCAGCTACCGGCTCGGCAAACCTGACCAGCACATAATCACAATCCTTCACGTCGATGTCCATCATTTTGAAAGCAATCTGCAAGTCTCCACTGGCCGTATAGGTATTGTAATCTTGCCCCGGCACAAAAGCCGTACGGGCAAAATTATCATATTGAGTTCCCTGATCCTGTGGGATCTCTATCAAATGCCCCGTTTCCTGTCCCGGAATTTCCTCCGGCAAAACATCATCCTCACAATTTTCGGCAGGAACCGGTCCATCAGTCGAATGAATGGCAAAAGCCGTAAAACGGTCATCCGAAGAGGTCTTGACAATCGTCATCTTATATTCTGTGTATTCAGGAACCTCAAACGGTATGACAACTTTCTTGCCCACCTCACCTGACTTGCAGAAAAGAACGGAAGAACCATCCAGAGTCTCTACCATGACATACATCTTATGACCGGATTCACCCGTCGCTTCAAAAGTAAGTCTGTAGTTTCCTTTCTCAAACTGCAGAGAAGTATACACGTTATTATCGGCGTTATTCGCTTTTTTAGGCGTACCATAAACATATCTGGTCTCATCTGCACTGACCTTCCAATTATGTTCCCTTGGTTCAAAACCTTCCGTATCGATATTAAGCCGCCATTTCAAAGTGGTGTCACATTGATCCTCCAACGTATACTGACTCATGAAATTCCACATGGTCTGTGCCGAATTTCCATCAGGGGTCTTATCCGTGTAATCATTATGCCCCATGCCGTCTATTTCATAATAGACATAAGGAAAACCGCCCTCACCGGCTTCATAAATACTGCAACGGTACTGCCCTTCTACTGTCGTAACCTGAGGTAGCGGATGACAACCGTTACGAGCCACCATATTGTCACGAATGACCGGCATACAGGAATATTTCACGAAATCATCGGCCTTTCCGTGAATATGCAGAAAAGGAACCGGACGGGCACCTGTAGGACGGTGATGGAATTCATTGAGTTGGAAACCGCTTATTGAAGCAAAAGCTGCAAAAATATCGGCTGCCGAGCTGGCATTGGAATAAGTCATCATTCCCCCATTTGAAAAGCCGCAACAATAAATGCGTGAACGGTCTACCGGATATTCCGAAGCGACCTGTTCGATGATCGCCTTAAAGAACCGAAGATCTTCATTGGTCTCTCCCGTTGCATTCCAACCGGGAATACTGCCGCCAAACACAGGAAAATACTGGTTCTCACCTTGCGGATAAACAACGATACATCCTTCTGCATCCGCCACAGACGTACGGAAAGGCGAACGGTCGGTATCATGTCCGGACGCTCCGTGCAATGAAAATACCAACGGAGAATTGGCTGTTACATTATCGGGTACATAAAGTATATATTTCCGGGTCAATCCATCCACTGTGATGGAAAACTCCTCATTGACCTTTGCGGCCAGACTACTGCTGACACTAACAGCCAGCAGAATAAGACTACTCAATATTTTCTTCATTTTTATTTGGTTTTTCATAAGACTTCAAGTTATCAATAATATGAAAAGATACAATACCAACAGATAAAACTGATATGACCTTTAGACAATCAAGGGGTTAAAGTTACAGAATTTTATTTTCAAGCCTGTTATTTTCTGAATAAATCTGCATAAGGTCACATGATTATCTCCTGTAATCCAGTTCTATGATACGAAAATACCCAAGAATATACCAAACGGTATAAACTTGGGTAACTTTCATACTTGTCACGTAAACAGGAACCAACGAACTGTTTATCCCTCTTTACGATACGATCTCATTATTGCTCATCCAAATCGAGTATGGACTTGCGGTTGGCCATCAGACGATCATATTCATCCTTGCAGCCTACCACAATCTTGGAAAACTCACGCAAACCTGTACCGGCCGGAATGAGGTGACCACAGATCACATTCTCCTTCATACCTTCGAGCTTGTCGGTCTTTCCGTTGATTGCGGCATCATTCAATACCTTGGTCGTTTCCTGGAAGGATGCTGCCGACATGAAGCTTGAAGTCTGCAATGCTGCACGGGTAATACCCTGCAGGATCTGAGTTGATGTGGCAGGAACCGCATCACGAACCTGTACCTGACGAAGGTCTTTACGCTTGAGCATTGAGTTCTCATCACGCAACTTACGGGCTGTTACTATCATACCGGCCTGCATTGTTTCCGAGTCACCGGCATCCGTTACCACTTTCTTACCCCAGATACGATCGTTCTCCTCTGAGAAATCCAGTTTGTCTACAATCTGCTGTTCCAGGAAGCGGGTATCTCCCGGTTCGTCAATCTGAACCTTACGCATCATCTGACGGACAATAACCTCGAAGTGCTTGTCATTGATCTTCACACCCTGCAGACGGTACACATCCTGAATTTCGTTCACGATATATTCCTGAACCGCAGTCGGACCCTTGATAGCAAGGATGTCGGCCGGAGTAATGGCACCGTCAGACAACGGAGTTCCAGCACGTACATAGTCGTTTTCCTGTACCAGGATCTGCTTAGACAATGGTACCAGATACTTCTTGACCTCACCGAGTTTGGATGTCACGATGATCTCACGGTTACCACGTTTCAGTTTACCCATGGTGATCTCACCATCGATTTCTGATACCACAGCCGGATTAGAAGGATTACGAGCCTCGAACAACTCGGTAACTCGTGGAAGACCTCCCGTGATATCACCTGCCTTACCAACCGCACGCGGAATCTTGACAAGTACATCACCGGCCTTCACGATCTGACCGTCTTCTACAGCGACGTGACCACCGATCGGGAAGTTATAAGTACGGATCAACTCACCGTTCTCATCCATGATATGAGCTGAAGGCACTTTGGTCTTATCCTTGGGTTCTGTAATAATGATTTCGCGCAAACCAGTAGTTTCATCTGATTCAACACGATAAGTCATACCTTCTACAACATCCTCAAACAAGATCTTACCCGGAGTTTCCGTTACGATAACCGCATTAAACGGATCCCACTTGGCAATTACCTTGCCCTTTTCAACCTTATCACCTTCTGATACATACAAAGTAGAACCATAAGGTACATTCTGCGTAAACAGAACGATATCGGTATTTACATCGACAAAACGGACTTCAGCCAAACGACCTACTACCATCTTGGCAGGTGCTCCGGTCTCATCCGTAATATCTACAGTACGCAATTCCTCAAATTCAACCTTTGCATCATACTTGGCAATAATGGTTGCATTGGCAGCTGCATTGGCAGCCACACCACCGGCGTGGAACGTACGCAATGTCAACTGTGTACCCGGCTCACCGATTGACTGGGCTGCAATCACACCGACAGCCTCGCCCTTCTGTACCATACGGCTGGTTGCAAGGTTTCTACCGTAACACTTCATACATACACCTCTGCGGCTCTCACACGTCAGCACTGAACGGATCTCTACACTCTCGATCGGAGAATCCTCGATCTCCTGTGCCTTGTCTTCCGTAATTTCCTCACCAGCGGCAACAATCAGCTTACCGGTAGTAGGATGTATAATATCGTGTACAGATACACGTCCGAGAATACGTTCGTAAAGTGAAGAAATCACTTCATCACCATTCTTCAATGCCGTACATACCAATCCGCGCAAAGTACCGCAGTCTTCCTCTGTAATGATCACATCATGTGAAACATCCACAAGACGACGAGTCAGATAACCGGCATCGGCTGTCTTCAAGGCCGTATCGGCCAAACCTTTACGGGCACCGTGGGTTGAGATAAAGTACTCCAACACGCTCATACCTTCCTTAAAGTTAGAAAGGATCGGGTTCTCGATGATCTGTGCGCCTTCTGCACCGGCTTTCTGCGGCTTGGCCATCAAACCACGCATACCGGACAACTGGCTGATCTGACCGGCAGAACCACGGGCACCGGAATCCAACATCATGTATACGGCATTGAATCCCTGATCGGCTTCCTTCATGGTCTTCATCAAAATCTTTGAAAGGTCATTGTTGACGTGAGTCCAGGTATCGATAACCTGATTGTAACGTTCGTTGTCTGTGATGAAACCCATACCGTAATCATTGGTAATACGCTCTACTTCTTCGTTACCACGACGAACAAGTTCTTCCTTCTCCTTCGGAATGATGATATCACCAAGGTTGAATGACAGACCACCATCGTAAGCCATCTTATAACCCAAGTTCTTGATTCCGTCGAGGAATTCACAAGCACGAGCCACACCTACGGTCTTGATTACATCACTGATGATACCACGCAGTGTCTTTTTGGAAATGATATCATTGAAATAGCCAACTTCCTCAGGTATGATCTCATTCACGATCACACGACCTACAGAAGTTTCAACCATCTTCTTGACCAAAGCACCGTTCTCATCCAGATCAGTAACGATTACCTTGACCGGTGCATGAATATCGACACGCTTTTCATTGTAAGCGATGATAGCTTCTTCCGGTCCATAGAAGGTCAGTCCCTCGCCCAAAGAACCCGGACGCAACTTGGTGACATAATACAAACCAAGCACCATATCCTGAGAAGGCACGGTAATAGGCGCACCGTTGGCAGGGTTAAGGATATTGTGGGACTGCAACATCAGGATCTGTGCTTCCAGAATAGCCTCATTACTCAAAGGCAAGTGAACGGCCATCTGGTCACCGTCAAAGTCGGCATTGAACGCCGTACATGCCAACGGGTGCAACTGAATGGCTTTACCTTCGATCATCTTAGGCTGGAATGCCTGGATACCCAAACGGTGCAATGTCGGCGCACGGTTCAGCAGTACGGGATGACCTTTCATTACGTATTCCAGAATATCCCAGATTACCGGCTCCTTACGATCGACAATCTTCTTGGCTGATTTCACCGTCTTGACAATACCACGCTCAATAAGCTTGCGGATGATAAACGGTTTATAAAGTTCTGCAGCCATCAGTTTAGGCAAACCACATTCACCCATCTTCAATTCAGGACCTACCACAATAACCGAACGGGCTGAATAGTCCACACGCTTACCCAACAGGTTCTGACGGAAACGTCCCTGCTTACCCTTCAATGAGTCAGACAAAGACTTTAACGGGCGGTTGGCATCAGTCTTCACCGCACTTGACTTACGTGAGTTATCAAACAAGCTGTCCACAGCTTCCTGCAACATACGTTTTTCATTACGCAGGATCACTTCCGGAGCCTTGATCTCAATCAGTCGTTTCAAACGGTTGTTACGGATGATGACACGTCTGTACAGGTCATTCAAATCTGAAGTGGCAAAACGGCCTCCATCCAACGGTACCAACGGACGAAGTTCGGGTGGAATAACCGGCAAAATCTTCATGATCATCCACTCCGGCTTATTACGTCCACGGCTGGCACGGAATGACTCGACAACCTGCAAGCGTTTGAGTGCCTCATTCTTGCGCTGCTGTGCAGAATCCGCATTGGCACGGTCACGCAATTCGTATGATAATTTGTCCAGATCCAGACGCAAAAGCAAATCATAGATTGCCTCTGCTCCCATCTTGGCAATGAACTTGTTAGGATCTGAATCTTCCAGATACTGGTTCTCCTTCGGAAGCTGCTCCAGACGGTCCAGATATTCATCTTCTGTCAACAGATCCAACTCTGCCAATCCGTCCTCTGCAAACACACCCGGCTGAATGACGATGTAACGTTCATAATAGATGACAGCATCAAGCTTCTTGGTCGGGATACCCAACAGATATCCGATCTTATTGGGTAATGAGCGGAAATACCAGATATGTGCAACCGGTACAACCAGCTGAATGTGTCCGGAACGCTCACGACGCACTTTCTTTTCAGTGACTTCCACACCGCACCTGTCGCAGACAATGCCCTTATAACGTATTCTTTTGTACTTTCCGCAATGACATTCATAATCCTTTGTCGGACCGAAAATACGCTCACAGAACAAACCGTCACGTTCAGGCTTGTAAGTACGGTAGTTTATGGTTTCCGGCTTCAATACTTCGCCGAACGAATTTTCCAGGATTTCTTCCGGTGAAGCCAATCCGATGGTTATCTTCGTAAAATTACTCTTTATTTTAGATTCTTTTCTAAAAGCCATGTGTATATTATTTAAAGAGTTTTATCTGTATTATTCAAGTGTCACACTCAATCCCAAACCTCTCAACTCATGAAGCAAGACATTAAGTGACTCCGGAATACCCGGTGTAGGCATAGGCTCACCCTTCACAATTGCCTCGTACGCCTTAGAACGTCCAACCACATCATCAGACTTGATAGTCAGAATCTCCTGAAGAACGTGTGATGCACCGAAGGCCTCGATAGCCCAAACCTCCATCTCTCCGAAACGCTGACCTCCGAACTGTGCCTTACCACCCAAAGGCTGCTGCGTAATCAAAGAGTACGGACCGATTGAACGGGCATGCATCTTGTCTTCAACCATGTGACCGAGCTTAAGCATGTAAGCGATACCTACAGTTGCCAACTGGTCGAACTTCTCACCTGTTGCTCCATCATAAAGCTGGGTTGAACAGTAACGTGGCAAACCGGCTTTGTCTGTCCATTCACAAAGATCGTCCAAAGAAGCACCGTCGAAAATTGGTGTGGCAAATTTCACACCCAACTGTCTGCCGGCAGCACCCAATACGGTCTCGAAGATCTGTCCAATGTTCATACGTGAAGGCACACCCAACGGGTTCAAAACGATATCTACCGGAGTTCCGTCTGCAAGGAACGGCATGTCTTCCTGACGCACGATCTTGGACACGATACCCTTGTTTCCATGACGACCGGCCATTTTATCTCCTACACCGATCTTACGTTTCTTGGCAATGTAGACTTTAGCCATCTGGATGATACCTGAAGGCAATTCATCACCAATCGTAATGGCAAACTTCTTACGCTTCAACTCTGCATCCAACAGCTTATACTTCTTGAGGAAGTTGATAATCAATTTGGAGATCAGCATATTGGTATGCTCGTCATCGGTCCAGTCACTCAACTGTATGGTTGTAAAGTCAAGACCATCAAGCGCAGAAGCCGTAATCTTGCCACCCTTGGCAATAATCTCGCTACCCATGTAATCCTTGACACCCTGACATGGCTTGTTCTTGGTCAACTCCAACAGTTTGTCAATCAGGATAGCTTTCAGATCATCTACCTTGCTATTGAATTCCTCATCAATTTTCGGAAGGATCAGTTTGTCTGCAGCCTTGGCAGCACGGCTCTTAATAGCACGTGAGAAGAGTTTCTTATCAATAACCACTCCACTCAAAGAAGGTGACGCCTTTAATGAAGCATCCTTCACATCACCTGCCTTGTCACCGAAGATCGCACGCAACAGTTTCTCTTCTGGTGAAGGATCACTTTCTCCCTTCGGAGTGATCTTACCGATCATGATATCTCCCGGCTGGATACGGGCACCTACTCTGACAATACCGTTCTCATCCAGATCCTTGGTAGCCTCTTCGCTGACATTAGGAATATCAGCAGTCAACTCTTCCATTCCGCGCTTCGTCTCACGTACTTCCAAAGAGAACTCTTCTACGTGTACAGAAGTCAGGATATCCTCGCGAACGACTCTTTCGTTCAATACGATAGCATCCTCATAGTTGTAACCCTTCCATGGCATGTATGCCACCAACAGGTTCTTTCCTAATGCCAACTCACCATTTTGGGTAGAATATCCTTCAGTCAGAATATCTCCGGCCTTTACACGTTGACCCTTGTCGCAAATCGGACGCAAGTCAATAGTCATGTTCTGGTTAGTACGACGGAATTTAGGAATACGGTATTCTTTCAATGCAGGCTCAAAGCTTACAAATTCTTCTTCTTCCGTACGATCATATAATATACGGATTGTGGTTGCATCCACATATTCGATCACACCATCACCTTCGGCTGTAATCATGGTACGTGAATCTTCACATACCTGCTTTTCAATACCTGTACCGACAATCGGAGATTCGCTGCGCAACAAAGGCACAGCCTGTCTCATCATGTTTGATCCCATCAATGCACGGTGAGCATCGTCATGCTCAAGGAACGGGATCAAAGAAGCTGCAATTGAAGCAATCTGCTGAGGAGCCACATCCATAAGGTTAACTTCCTCTGGGGGTACAACAGGATAATCATCATCCTGACGACACTTAACCTTCGTACGGATAAACGTACCGTCGTCATTCAACGGTGCATTTCCCTGACCGATGATCTGACCTTCCTCTTCTTCTGCTGTAAGATATTCAATACCGGTTTCCAAAGATAAATCAACGACTCCGTTATTTACCTTACGGTAAGGGGTCTCAATAAAGCCCAGATCATTAATCTTGGCGTAAACACACAATGATGAAATCAAACCGATATTAGGACCTTCAGGAGACTCAATCGGACAAAGACGACCATAATGGGTATAGTGTACGTCACGAACCTCGAAGCCGGCACGCTCACGTGACAAACCACCAGGTCCCAATGCTGAAAGACGACGCTTGTGCGTTACCTCCGCCAACGGGTTGGTCTGGTCCATGAACTGTGACAAGGCATTGGTACCGAAGAATGAATTGATCACAGAAGAGATAGTCTTGGCATTGATCAGATCCGTCGGTGTGAACACCTCATTATCTCTGACGTTCATTCTCTCACGGATCGTTCTGCTCATACGTGCCAAACCGATGGCAAACTGATTACTCAACTGCTCACCTACGGTACGTACACGACGGTTACTCAAATGGTCGATATCATCGACAACAGCCTTGGAGTTGATCAATTCAATCAGATATTTGATAATCTCAATAATATCCTCTTTGGTCAACACGCGAACATCCATCTCTGTAGAAAGGTTCAGTTTGCGGTTGATTCTGTATCGTCCTACCTCACCCAAATCATATCTCTTCTCAGAGAAGAACAAGTTATTGATGACCTCTCGTGCACTGGCATCATCAGCAGGATCAGCATTTCTCAACTGACGGTAAATATAAAGAACGGCTTCCTTCTCGGAGTTACTCGGGTCTTTCTGCAAAGTATTGAAGATGATTGAGTAGTCAGAAGTATTAGCCTCTTCCTTATGAATAAGTATACTGGGCACTCCACTATCAAGGATCTCATCAATATTCTGCTCGTCAAGGATAGTTTCACGATCAAGGATTACCTCATTACGCTCAATTGAAACAACTTCACCGGTATCTTCATCTACAAAATCCTCTACCCAGCTTTTCAATACACGTGCAGCCAGTTTCTGACCCAGAAATTTCTTAAGGTTGTTCTTGGTGACCTTAACCTCTTCTGCCAGATTAAAAATCTCAAGGATATCCTTATCATTCTCGAAGCCGAAAGCACGCAACAATGTCGTCACAGGTAACTTCTTCTTACGGTCGATGTAAGCATACATCACATTGTTGATATCCGTAGCGAACTCAATCCAGGAACCTTTGAACGGAATAATACGGGCAGAATACAACTGTGTTCCGTTGGCATGTATACTGGAACCAAAGAACACACCCGGTGAACGGTGCAACTGTGAAACGACAACACGTTCAGCACCATTGATGATAAAGGTTCCATTGTCAGTCATGTAAGGAATGGATCCCAGGAACACATCCTGAATAACCGTGTCGAAATCCTCATGATCAGGATCTGTACAGTACAATTTTAACTTTGCCTTCAAAGGGACACTGTAAGTGAGCCCCCGCTCTAAACACTCTTCTATAGAATAGCGCGGCGGATCAATATAGTAATCCAAAAACTCTAAGACAAAATTATTACGGGTATCTGCAATAGGAAAGTTCTCTGAGAACACTTTATACAGACCATCGTTTTTGCGCAGTTCAGGCGGAGTATCCAACTGCAGGAAATCCTTAAAGGACTTCAATTGCACATCAAGAAAATCCGGATAAGGCATGGGATTCTTGACAGATGCAAAATTTACTCTCTGATTGACTAGATTAGAGGACATCAGCTTATTAATTAATTTACCTTATTGATAGTTATAGACACAAAAAGGTAAAGAACCCTCTACCAGAGGATTCTTTACCGGATTACCCATATAAGGGATTAAAATTACTTCAGTTCGATTTCTGCACCAGCTTCTTCGAGAGTCTTCTTCAAAGCTTCTGCATCAGCCTTAGGCATACCTTCCTTCAAAGTGCTAGGTGCGCCGTCTACCAAGTCCTTAGCTTCCTTCAAGCCAAGACCACAAGCTTCCTTAACAGCCTTTACTACAGCGAGCTTAGCTGAACCGGCACTCTTCAATACTACATCGAAAGAGTCCTTAACTTCAGCTGCAGCCTCACCACCAGCTGCAGGAGCAGCAACTGCAACAGCTGCAGCAGCGGGCTCGATACCATACTCATCCTTCAGGATAGTTGCCAATTCATTAACTTCTTTTACTGTCAAATTTACCAATTCTTCAGCAATAGCTTTCAAATCTGCCATTTTATTCTAATTTTTATTTGTTTAATACTTATTTAATTTTATTCGGGACGCTCGCCCAAAGTTTTGAGGACACCATGAATAGTGTTGCCACCTGATTGAAGAGCTGAAAGTACGTTCTTGGCAGGTGATTGCAACAAAGCAACGATCTCTGCAATAACTTCGTTCTTGCTCTTGATAGAAATAAGTGCTTCCAACTGGTCTGCACCTACATAGAAACCTTCTTCTGCGTAAGCAGCCTTCAAAGTAGGCTTGCCTTCCTTAGCGAAATCCTTCAGCAACTTAGCGGGTGCATTTGCAGTATTGCAAAGCATGATTGCAGTAGTTCCTGTCAGACAGCCGTACAACGGAGAGTAGTCAATTTCTGCAGCCTCCATTGCTTTGTGAAGCAATGTATTCTTCACAACGACCAACTTAATGTCAGACTGGAAACATTTTCTGCGCAAGTTGCTTGTCAAAGCAGCATTCATACCTGTAACATCAACGATATACAGATGTGCATACTCTTTAAGCGTTTCACCAAGCTGTACAATTATATTACCTTTATCTTCCTTTCTCATGACTCAAACTTTTTTAATTTTCATCAACGGCCTTAGAATCGATCTTAATACCGCGGCTCATTGTACTTGAAAGATAAATACTCTTGATATATGTACCCTTTGCAGCAGCAGGTTTCAACTTAATAATGGTTGAAATGAATTCCTTTGCATTCTGTGCGATTTGCTCAGCAGTAAAAGAAACCTTTCCGATTGAAGCATGAACAATACCTGTCTTGTCAACCTTAAAGTCTATCTTACCTTGCTTAACTTCCTTAACGGCCTTTGCTACATCCATTGTAACTGTACCGCTCTTGGGGTTAGGCATCAATCCACGAGGACCGAGCACACGACCAAGGGCACCAATCTTACCCATGATAGAAGGCATAGTAATGATGACATCAACGTCAGTCCAGCCTCCCTTGATTTTCTCGATATATTCATCAAGACCTACATAGTCAGCGCCTGCTTCCTTAGCAGCAGCTTCAGCATCCGGAGTACACAAGCAAAGAACCCTTGTAACCTTACCAGTTCCGTTGGGAAGAGAAACAACACCTCTTACCATCTGGTTAGCCTTACGGGGATCAACGCCCAAACGTACATCAATATCTACAGAAGCATCAAACTTAGTGGTAGTGATATCCTTTACCAACTGTGAAGCTTCCTTCAAAGAGTATGCTTTCCCTGCTTCAATCTTGTCAGCGACCAACTTCTGATTTTTTGTCAGTTTACCCATTTTAATTGAAGTTTTTTAAATTATTTACCCGGGAAGTCTCCTTTTACAGCGATACCCATACTTCTAGCTGTTCCTGCCACCAATTTCATCGCAGCTTCGATCGTAAAGCAGTTCAAGTCAGGCATTTTATCCTGAGCGATTGTTCGCACCTGATCCCAAGTAATCTCAGCTACTTTCTTACGGTTAGGCTCTGCAGAACCACCTTTTACTTTAGCAGCCTCCATCAACTGTACTGCTACAGGAGGAGTCTTAACAACGAAGTCATAAGACTTGTCTGTGTAATAAGTGATCACAACAGGAAGAACCTTACCTGCCTTGTCTTGAGTTCTGGCGTTGAATGCCTTACAGAAATCCATGATATTGATACCCTTGGAACCCAAAGCAGGACCTACTGGGGGTGATGGATTTGCAGCGCCTCCTTTAATCTGTAATTTGATTAATCCAGCAACTTCTTTAGCCATTTCTTTTATTATTTAAAATTGATTATAAAAGAACTTCGCACGTAACAGATGCTCTATTCTTTTTCTACTTGCATAAAACCTAGTTCCAAAGGCGTCTTACGCCCAAAGATCTTGACCATGACTTTCAGCTTCTTCTTCTCGTTATTCACTTCCTCAATCACAGCAGAGAAACCACTGAAAGGACCTTCTGTCACTTTCACAGACTCTCCTACTTCATAAGGAATAACCACTTCTTCCGGTACATCCTGCATCTCATCTACAGAACCCAAAAGACGGTTTACTTCCGACTGACGTAATGGCGTAGGGTTTGAATTAGACTCACCCAAAAATCCCAAAGCATTCGGGGTATTACGCAACAATACAGGAACCTCACCAACCAAAGCTGCCTCTATCAAGACATAGCCTGGCAAATGATTACGCTCCTTTACTACACGCTTACCATTTCTGATCTGTACGACTTTTTCAGTCGGTATCAGAACCTGAGAGACAAACTTTCCAAAGTCGCCTTTTTTAATCTCAGCGTCTATGTACTCCTTTACCTTGCTTTCTTTTCCACTGACGGCACGCATCACGTACCATTTCATTTCTATTTCAGCCATCTCTCGCTTAATTAGGGATAAATCAACTCCATAACGTTCTGGAACACATAATCCATAACGAAAACAACCAGCGCAATGAGTAGGGAAGCAGATAATACTACAACTGCACTGTTAGTAAGTTCTGATCGACTTGGCCAAGTAGTTTTATGGACAAGTTCATCATATGATTCCTTACAATAATTTAAAATTTTCTTGAACATAATGATGTAATTTAGCACGGGAGGAGAGGCTCGAACTCCCGACACCCGGTTTTGGAGACCGGTGCTCTACCAACTGAGCTACTCCCGTAAAAGTAGGTCTCCATTACTGGAGACCTATTTTATCTTGTTTTGAAATTCGAATTAATCGAATACTTCAGTAATCTGGCCAGAACCTACTGTACGACCACCTTCACGGATAGCGAAACGCAAACCTACGTTCAAAGCAACCGGATAGATCAAGTTTACAGTGATTTCTACGTTATCACCAGGCATTACCATTTCAGTTCCTTCTGGCAAGTGGATTTCACCTGTACAATCCATAGTACGGAGATAGAACTGAGGACGATACTTGTTACCGAACGGAGTGTGACGACCACCTTCTTCTTTCTTCAAAACGTAGATAGAAGCCTTGAAGCCAGAGTGAGGAGTGATTGATCCCGGGTGAGTGATTACCATACCACGCTTGATTTCCTTCTTGTCGATACCACGAAGCAACAAACCAACGTTGTCACCAGCTTCACCTTCGTCCAACAACTTACGGAACATTTCAACACCGGTAATAACTGACTTCTTGTCTTCACCCAAACCAAGGATCTGAACTTCGTCACCTACCTTAACAACACCAGTCTCGATACGACCAGTTGCTACAGTACCACGACCAGTGATTGAGAATACGTCCTCAACAGGCATCAAGAACGGCTTTTCAACGTCACGTACAGGCTCCTGGATCCAGTTATCACAAGCATCCATAAGTTCCATAACCTTGTCTTCCCATTCAGGAACACCGTTCAATGCACCAAGTGCAGAACCGCGGATGATAGGAGTATCTTCCTCGAAGTCGTAAGCTGCGAGCAACTCACGCATTTCCATTTCAACGAGTTCCAGCATTTCCTCATCATCAACCATATCACATTTGTTCAAGAATACAACCAAACGTGGAACGTTTACCTGACGAGCCAACAAGATGTGCTCACGAGTCTGAGGCATCGGACCATCAGTTGCAGCAACTACGATGATTGCACCATCCATCTGAGCAGCACCAGTAACCATGTTCTTTACATAGTCAGCGTGTCCCGGACAGTCAACGTGTGCGTAGTGACGATTTGCAGTTTCATACTCAACGTGTGAAGTATTGATAGTAATACCACGCTCTTTCTCTTCAGGTGCGTTATCGATCTGATCGAAAGATTTTACTTCAGACAAACCTTTCTTTGCCAATACTGTAGTGATAGCAGCTGTCAAAGTAGTCTTACCGTGGTCAACGTGACCGATAGTACCAATATTCACGTGCGGTTTGGTACGCTCGAACTTCTCTTTTGCCATAGTTTTTCTTTTTTATGTTTAAAATGAATAATCGCTTATGAAATGAGCTGTTACCGAGACTTGAACTCGGGACCTCTTCCTTACCAAGGAAGTGCTCTACCGCTGAGCTATAACAGCAAAAAGAGCGGAAAACGGGGCTCAAACCCGCGACCCCCAGCTTGGAAGGCTAGTGCTCTATCAACTGAGCTATTTCCGCAGACTACTCTTTACATTATACCGGTTGGACTTTCCAACACAAGCTAGTCCAAAGAGCGTGGGCAAAGATGGATTCGAACCACCGAAGGCGTAAGCCAGCAGATTTACAGTCTGCCCCATTTGGCCACTCTGGTATTTGCCCTGACGAATTCTCTCTTGAATTCTTTTGAGCCTCTTGTCGGATTCGAACCAACGACCCCGAGATTACAAATCACGTGCTCTGGCCAACTGAGCTAAAGAGGCATTTGCAGCCTGCTTGTCGCAGGGACTTGCTTTAAACGGCTGCAAAATTAATGATATTTTTTGAAACCACAAAAGATTTACCGTCTTTTTTTTAATGATTTCTTTGTTTTTCCTTAAATTTGGACAATTGGCGCACCAATGCATCCAAGCATACGTCTATTGCTTCTTCAAATGTGTCGCAAACTTTTTCCGCAAAGAATTCCCCATTAGAAGCCAGCACCTTAATAGATGCCTCTTTATTTAGAGAAGTTTCCGGTTTTACGACTTTCAATGACACCTCTACCTTTCTTATTTCATCGCTGAATTTTCCAAACTTTGATACTTTCTTCTCAATAAACTCTTGGAGTTTGTCTGTAGCATCAAAATGAATAGCCTGAACTTTAACTTCCATAATCGTCTCCATTTTTACGCTCTAGGATGAGCTTGGTTATACATTTCTTTCAACTCTTCGAAAGTTGTATGAGTATATATCTCCGTCGTAGAGATACTTTCATGCCCCAACAACTCTTTCAAAGCTTCTAAATCCGCATGATGGTTAAGCATTGAGGTTGCAAAGGTATGCCGCAATACATGCGGGCTCCGTTTCGAAAAAGTGCTCACCAAACCTAAATAATATCTCACCAAGCGCCAAACTTTGATATTCTGCAAGCGAACACCCTTTGCATCTACAAACAGCGCTGAGGTTGCACCCGCAACTGCATCCGCCAAAATCCGCCTTTCCGAGATATAAGTTTCCAGCAGCACATGCAACTCTTCTCCAAAAGGAATAATACGCTGCTTGTTTCTCTTTCCGGTCACCTTTACATTATCCGTCACCAAATCAATATCCTCCACATTCAATCCCGTCAGTTCCGACAACCGCATTCCCGTTGAATAAAACAAATCAAGAATCAAGCGATCTCTTCTACCTTCAAAACTGTCTGCAAAGCAGTTTCCGTCCAACAGTCGATCCATATCCGACTCACGGACAAAAACCGGCAACGGCTTTTTCTTTTTGGGCCCCTGGACTCCTCTAACCGGATCAAATCCGACCATTCCACGCATAAGCAAAAAGCGGAAGAACGACCGCAAAGAACTCAGCCGGCGATTAACCGAAGTAGCAGCCGAACCGGCATCCATCATGGACACCATCCAGTTTCTCACCACATCTGCGTCCAAAGTATCCCATTTCAATGTAGAATCCAGTTCTTTAAAGAATTTCTCAAACGCTTTCAAGTCTTCCTCGTAACATCTTAAAGTCTTGTTAGAATAATTCCGTTCAAACTTCAGATAATCGATAAAAGACCTTATCCACATTTCTCATTGCTTTTATGGCAACGAATATAGGAAATTAATTCAAGATTTCAAAGAAAAACAGCTAAATTATTCTTCTACACGTTGCATTTTCTGAACGTAAATTGCACGTTCCTTAGCGAGTCTCTTCACAACTGAAGGTTTATCAAACTGCTGTCTGTTTCTCAATTCTTTTACAACACCAGTTTTTTCAAATTTTCTTTTGAATTTCTTCAGCGCTCTTTCAATGTTCTCGCCTTCTTTTACAGGTACTACAATCATGTTTTTGTTTTTTAAAATTAAATTTTACAATAATATTTTTCGCAAAATGCGGCGCAAAATTAATGAAACTTTTTCAAAATCACAAATTTATATGCACTTTTATAATGCCATCAAAATAAAAACAGCATCCGAAAGACCAAAGACCCCCTCACCAGCCCGACAAGTAAAAGCTGATAAACACAAAAAAGACATGCCCCGTAAAAGGCATGTCTTTTATTTAAAATTCAGTTTTTATTATCAATTGATTACAAGTTCGGATTGATCTTGCTCCATTCTGAAACAGGAGGTACAATATTCAAAGTAACCAACTCGTCACGCATCTTGCACAAGTGTGCGTAGCTGGCATCCAATTTGGCAACTTCCTCAGCTGTTCCTGTCGGAACTTCATAATGACAGCCAGTAGCATCCAAAGTAGTCTTCATAGCCATCATGATATAGTTGTACTTATCAGTCTTAACAAATGTTCCTGCCGGCCAACGGAATGCTTCGCCACCCATTGCTGCACGAATCATTTCTACTGACAAATATGAAGGGCTCTGGAATGAAGAACGTCCGCGCAATTCGATAATCTTTGCACCACCCTTTGTTACATCAACCTTCATCTGCTCCCATTCTTCGTTAGTAAATGCAGAAGTTCCGATCAGATCGTTCAACGGTTTTCCGTCAATTGTCACAGCTGAACCAAAGACTGCCATCTGCTCACCATGACCACCGTATGTAGCGCAACCTGCAACCTTGCTCTGCTGTACTCCGAACTTCTTAGCCAAAGCACTCTGCAAACGAGTTGAATCCAATGCAGCCAAAGTAGTTACCTGTGAAGGTTTCAAGCCAGAATACAACAAAGTAACCAAACCTGTCAAGTCTGCCGGGTTGAAGATGATTACAACATGTTTAACGTCAGGGCAATAAGTCTTGATATCCTTACCCAACTGTTCTGCGATCTCACAGTTACCCTTCAAAAGATCCTCACGAGTCATACCAGCCTTACGGGGAGCACCACCTGAAGAAATGATGTATTTTGCATCCTTGAATGCTTCAGCTACGTCTGTAGTTGCAGTGATATTTACTTCGTCGAAACCGCTCTGACGCATTTCTTCTGCAACACCTTCGGGTGAGAACACATCATAAAGGCACAAATTGTTAGTCAAGCCCATCATCAAAGCAGTCTGTGCCATATTTGAACCGATCATACCGGCAGCACCTACGATAACTAATTTGTCATTTGTTATAAATTCCATACTCAAAAAATTTTATTAAGGATAATTTTTGAATTCCGTTTTGCTAGGCAAATTTAAAGAAAAAGCTCCATACTTACTAATTAAAAGAGGAATTATTTCTATTTTTGAGAAATAATAATATACTTTTGCAATACCGATATATCAAAATAAGCAATATGAACACTAGAATAGGTCAACGCGTCGCCAAACTTCGTGCCGCATTACAGCAAAAAGGCCTGAACGCATACATTTTTCCGAGCACTGATCCCCATAACGGAGAATACATTCCCGACTATTGGAAAGCCCGGGAATGGATATCCGGATTTAACGGTTCTGCCGGAACAGCAGTGGTCACTATTCAAAACGCAGCACTTTGGACTGATTCCCGTTATTTTCTTGCTGCCGAAGAACAACTACAGGGTACACCTTTCTCTTTAATGAAAGAACGTCTGGTCCAAACTCCTTCCATCCCGCAATGGCTGGGTAAAGAATTGCCTCCCGGAAGCAAAGTCGGCATTGATGCAACCGTCAACAGCCTTTCACAATACAAGACATGGGGTACGGAACTGGCTGAATACGATATAGAACTTGTTGCCACCACAGATATACTTTCTGATATTTGGACTGATCGTCCTTCCATTCCTCTTGCCCCCATAGAACTACAACCGTTAGAATTTGCAGGGGAAACATCGGCCGACAAGTTGAACCGCTTGCGCAAGGAGTTGAAAAAGAGCCATGCAGATATACTTGTAATCAGCGAATTAGACGAAATAGCATGGACTTTAAATTTACGTGGAACAGACATCCATTGTAACCCTGTATTTGTGTCTTACCTGATTCTAACCACCCATTCCGCCACACTATTTACATTCAAAGAGAAAATCACGGAACAAGTCCATAATTATCTGTCAGAAAATAATATACAGACAGAAAATTATGATAAGGTATTCCATTTTCTCAGCCAACTTAAGAGCAAAAATATCCAACTAGACTCCGGATCGGCCAACTTTGCTCTCATTAATGCCATTTCCAACAGTTGCCATATTATAGATACAGAATCTCCTGTAGCCATGATGAAAGCCGTCAAGAACCAGACAGAAGTCAATGGATACCGGAATGCCATGCGGCGTGACGGCGTAGCGCTCGTAAAATTCCTCAAATGGCTTAAGCCGGCGGTGACGAATGGCCATCAGACGGAATGTAGTATTGACCACACTCTTACCCAATTTAGAGCGGAGGGCAGTTACTATAAAGGTATCAGTTTCGACACAATAGCGGGATACGCACATCACGGCGCCATCGTCCATTATGAAGCAACAGAAGAATCTGATATTCCACTTGAACCGAAAGGACTGCTTTTACTGGATTCAGGCGCACAATACCTCGATGGTACGACAGATATCACCAGAACTATCGCATTAGGTCCGGTGACAGATGAAGAAATACATGATTATACTTTGGTCCTTAAGGGGCATATACGTCTGGCAATGGTAAAATTTCCAGAGGGCAGTTCCGGCACCCAACTCGACATCTGTGCACGATATGCCATGTGGCAGGAAGGTATCAACTATCTGCACGGCACCGGTCACGGCGTAGGCTCCTACCTTAACGTACACGAAGGCCCCCATCAATTACGAATGAACTACATGCCGGCACCGCTGCTTCCTTACATGACAGTAACCAATGAACCGGGAATCTACAAAGCCGGCAAACATGGTGTACGCATTGAAAATACACAGTTGATCGTTCCTTTCTGCCAGGGTGAGTTCGGTCCATTCCTCCAGTTCGAACCACTTACACTATGTCCAATAGATACGACTCCCATTGACTGGCACATGCTAAATAAGGAAGAAATAGAATGGCTGAACCATTATCACCAAAGAGTATATGACGAACTCAGTCCACTACTGGACGAAGAACACAAGTTGTGGCTTAAAGAGGCTACACAACCACACGAAATTAAAACTTACGACAATTAAAATAAATGCATTATGGCTATAATTAAGAAACTGAAAGGCATGGAGCCTCATTTCGGGAAACACTGTTATTTTTCAGAAGGAGCTGCCATCATAGGGGATGTCAGTATGGGTGACGACTGCACGATATGGTTTAACGCCGTACTTCGCGGTGATGTCCATTTCATCAAGTTAGGTAACCGCGTAAATATCCAGGACGGAAGCTGTCTGCATACCCTTAACGGAAAAGCACCCATCATTATTGGCGACGATGTCACTGTCGGTCACAACGTCACCTTACATGGATGTGAAATCAAAAGTGGCGCACTTGTTGGTATGGGATCTACAGTTCTTGATCATGCAATTGTTGGTCATGGTGCTATTGTAGCTGCCGGCGCCCTGGTTCTTTCCAATACGATTATCGGTGATGGAGAACTTTGGGGAGGTGTACCTGCCAAATTCATCAAAAAAGTAGATCCTCAACAATCGAAAGAACTAAATGAAACTTACGCCAGCCACTACGTTGAATATTCCGACTGGTATCGTGAGGCAGACAAAGACGCCAACAACACTTGTATATGCCAGACATCTGAAGAATACCAAGAAATGCAATAATTTCATCTTAGTTTCCAAGATACTTCAAATCGTCCCTGTTTGAGAATGTACGAAATCTCAAACAGGGGCGATTGATTTTAAAGTATCGACAAATAATTAAACACCTTCCGGTTATTCATCAGAAAACTATCCGAATTTGCCTTCTGAGATCAAGTAACACCTCAACTTCATTATTCATCATGGATATACGCTGATATATCATCCCGACTTACCTGTTATCTTTTTCAGCCTTGAGCAAATCACGTATCTCCGTCAGTAACTGTATATCAGCAGGCGGTGCCGCAGGAGCAGCCTTTTCGGCCTCTTTCTTACGTTTACGTGCAAGAGCATTGACACCCTTTACCAATAAAAAGACAGCAAGAGCAATAACTAAAAAGTCGAACGTCACCTGGATAAAATTACCATAATTCAAAGACACCTCAGGAGACACCACCGTATCACCATCCATCACAGCTTTCTTCAGAACCACCCTCAGATCCTTAAAATTAACGCCTCCGACTATAACACCAATCAAAGGCATAACAATATCTGCAACCAAAGATGACACGATTTTGCCAAACGCACCACCAATAATAATACCCACAGCCATATCAATGACATTACCACGCATGGCAAACTGCTTGAATTCTTGTATAATCTTTTTCATAGGCCTAAAATTATGATTAACTACTCTAAAATAACAAAAAAACGGACTTCTGCAAACAGTCCGTCTTTTTTTTAAAACTTCACATCATTAAATATAATGTCAGCAGCTCCGGCATTTCCTGCAATATATTGTCCAGCCAAACGCCCTCGCTCCTGCAAGAATGTCTTATCCGAAAGCATGCGATCCATAACCGTATTATAAGTTGCCGTATCTGTCACTTCCAGACACCCGCCTGACTGAAGCAAAGCCTGTGCTTCCTGGAATTTTTTGTTGTTAGGTCCTATTACTACAGGTACACCATATACTGCAGCCTCAGGAACGTTATGTATACCTACACCGAAACCTCCACCTACATATGCCATCTCACCATAGCGATAAATGGAAGAAAGCAAGCCGAAACAGTCAATAATCAAACAGTCTGCGCTTTTAACGTTTTCAACAGTAGCCTGTGTATAACGAACAAACGGACGTTTCAATTTACTTTCGATTTCCTTGAGATGACTTTCCCCTATAACATGAGGGGCCAATATCAGTTTCATCTCCGGATGTTCATTAAAGTAAGGAATGATCAGATCTTCATCCGGCGGCCACGAACTGCCTGCAACCTGTATGATTGCATTCTTCTTAAACGCTTCTACAATAGGAAGTTCCTTTGCCTGATGACAGATATCCAACACCCTGTCAAAACGTGTATCTCCGACCACGGTCACATTGGTTATGCCTTTCGACGCCAACAACTCACGCGAACGCTCGTTCTGCACATAAAAATGTGTAACACATTTCAGAACATCACGATAAGTTCCTCCATACCAACGGAAGAAAATCTGATTCTCACGAAATATACTGCTCACACTATACACCGGAATCTGCCGACGACGACAAGCATGAAGATAATTGTTCCAAAACTCATACTTGATAAAAAAAGCCATGCAAGGACGTGCCAGCCTTAAAAAACTGCGCACATTTCCCGGTGTGTCAAACGGCAAATAACAAACCACATCTGCCCCCTCATAATTTTTACGGACCTCATATCCGGAAGGCGAAAAGAAGGTCAGCAAAATCTTATATTCAGGATGCATCCGGTGTAAACGTTCCATTAAAGGACGCCCTTGCTCAAACTCTCCCAATGAAGCGGCATGAAACCAAACATACTTTTCAGTACGGCGGATTTTCTGCCTTAATATGCGGAATGTCTGCCACTGGCCCTTTACCATCAAGCGAGCCTTTTTATGAAAGGGAGCAATCAGTATAACGGCCAGTGCATATAAATACAAAGCTAAAGAATAGATCATTTCAGAACAGCTACAGCTTTACGGATTCTTCGTAAGGTTTCCTCTTTTCCCAAAAATGCAGAAAGTTCATACATATCCGGTCCCTTTCCTGTACCGACCAGTGCCACACGCCAAGGATTCCAAGGCTTCTTGCCGGTTTCCTCAACCCACCGGTCGACTACGGCCTGCTGGCTTTCTACAGAAAAGTCATCCAAACCTTCCAACAAGTCTGCCAACTCTGTCATATCCGCAGCTGACGTTTCAGTCCAATTCTTTTTCGTAAACTTATCTTCGCGACTGTAATTTTCCGGTGCTATAAAAAAGAAATCACATAAAGGCCAAAGTTCCTTTATAAAATTGATTTTCTTCATCTTCATCATACCCACTACAGCCTCTACCTTCTCTATCGGTGCTTCGATTCCGTTTTCACGCAATATCTTATCAAAAGCCGGTGCCAAACGGCTGTTGTCCGTAGCAATAAGGTATTCACGGTTAAACCACATACCTTTTACATAATCGAACTTGGCTCCAGCCTTACTGCATTTGGTAATGTCAAACAGCTTGACCATCTCATCCAATGACATGATTTCCTGATCATTTCCGGGATTCCAGCCCAAAAGAGCCAGGAAATTGAGCACAGCCTCTGGAAGATATCCACTTTCACGATATCCAGAAGAAACTTCACCCGTTTTAGGATCATGCCACTCCAATGGGAAAACCGGGAATCCGAGACGATCACCGTCACGCTTACTCAATTTACCCTTACCATCCGGTTTGAGCAACAATGGCAAATGTGCAAACTGTGGCATCGTATCAGCCCATCCGAAAGCACGGTACAACAACACATGCAAAGGAGCTGAAGGCAACCATTCTTCACCACGTATCACATGAGTCACTTCCATTAAATGATCATCCACGATATTGGCCAGATGGTATGTAGGCAACTCGTCCGCGCTCTTATAAAGCACCTTGTCATCAAGAATAGACGAATTAATCACCACATCACCACGAATCATATCATCTACATGGATATCTTCATTCGGTTCTATCTTAAAACGTACCACATACTGTTGTCCTTCCGCAATCAGACGGTCAACCTCTTCCTTCGGCATTGATAATGAATTACGCATTCTGCCGCGTGTAGTAGCATCGTACTGAAAGTTTTTCACTTCATTACGCATGACATCCAGTTCTTCCGGTGTATCAAAAGCAATATAAGCTTTATCTGCATCCAAAAGCTGTTGCACATATTTCTTATAGATATCCCGTCTTTCCGACTGACGATAAGGTCCGTGATTACCTCCGAAACTGACTCCTTCATCAAATTTTATACCAAGCCAGTTAAATGACTCTATAATATAATCCTCCGCTCCCGGAACAAAACGGTTGGAGTCTGTATCCTCTATACGAAAGATCAACTCGCCGCCATGCTGACGGGCAAACAGATAATTATACAAGGCCGTACGTACACCACCAATGTGCAACGGTCCTGTCGGACTAGGCGCAAAGCGAACCCTTACTTTTCTTTCATTCATAGTTAAATGTACAATTTTTCGCAAAATTACTTCTTTTTTTTTAAACGCCCGTATTTTTTTCGTATTTTCGCCATTATATAATCATAATAGAGACAATAAAACAGACTGATATGAGCAGATATAACCAACAAAACCGTCTGACAACAAAAGCCTTGATATACCGCATCGTCATCGCTGTAACCGCTACACTGATAGTAACCCTATATATGCCTCGTGACAACAGTTCCAACTATCAGTTCGACCTGAACAAGCCTTGGAGATACAGCCAACTGATCGCTCCTTTCGATTTCCCGATTTACAAGAATGATGATATCATAAAAAGAGAAAAGGACAGTATTCTACAAGAGTTCGAACCTTATTTCGCTTACAACAGAAATACCGCTGAGGAACAAATCCAGTTACTGAAAATGTCTTTCAACAAAGACTTTAAAGGAACTGTCCCGCCTCATTATCTTCCTTACATAGAAAAGAAACTGAATGTCATATACAGCCATGGCGTCATTGGTATGGAAGACTTCAATTATCTGAGAAATGACAGTATACGCTCCATACGCGTTTTCAATCAAAACGAAGCCACAGTTCATAGCCTTAAGGATGTATTCTCAATCAAATCTGCTTATGAATTCCTGACTGACACCGGAGCTGACACTTCCATGTATGACAAGCGGACGTTACTGAAATGCAATCTTACAGAATATATCACCCCTAACCTGACCTACGACAAACAAAAATCGGACGCTTTCCGTAAAGACTTGCTCTCATCTATCTCTTATGCCAAAGGAATGGTTATAAGCGGACAGAAAATAATCGACAGGGGAGAAATCGTCAACCAGGACACTTACAATATTCTCCAGTCACTCGAAAAGGAACTGACCAAAAGAAACGACTCCACCAAGCAGCAAAGAACCATGCTGGTCGGACAGTTGCTTTATGTCACCATCCTGACTATCTGCCTGATGCTGTATTTCAATCTGTTCCGACGTGATTATCTGGCCAATACCCGCAGCATTCTGCTACTGGCATCCATGCCGGTCATATTCCCTTTGATCACATCTTTCCTCATCAAACAGAATCTGTTGACAGTATATATAGTACCGTTTGCCATGGCGCCAATTTTCATCAGAGTATTCATGGACTCACGTACTGCATTTGTCACCCATGTGGTCACAGTTCTGCTCTGCGCGATCTCTCTGAAATACCCTTATGAATTCATCGCCACACAATTAGTGGCTGGTATGGTCGCGATTTATAGCCTCAGAGAATTATCCCAACGCTCACAATTGGTACGTTCTGCCTTCTACATTACGTTAGCCTCACTGGCTTTCTATTTTGGTATGGAACTTATCCACACCAAAGATTTCTCTGAACTGGACTATAGCATGTACATTCATATCATCATCAACGGAATCTTTCTACTTTTTGCCTACCCTCTTTTATTCCTTTTGGAAAAGGCTTTCGGCTTCACCTCCAATGTCACTTTGGTGGAACTTTCCAACATCAACAACGAGATCTTACGCAAAATGTCAGAAGTGGCACCTGGCACATTCCAGCATTCCATGCAAGTAGCCAATCTTGCAGCTGAAGTTGCCAACAGAATTGGTGCAAAGAGCCAGCTCGTACGTACCGGAGCACTCTATCATGATATAGGCAAGACATGTAACCCTGCATTTTTTACAGAAAACCAGAGCAGTATCAACCCTCACGAAAAATTATCATTTGAAGACAGTGCAAAAATCGTCATCAATCACGTAAAGGACGGAATCAAACTGGCTGACAAATACAATTTGCCACCAATAATCAAAGATTTTATTGCCACCCACCACGGAAAGGGCATGACGAAATATTTTTTCATCTCATACAAGAACAAATATCCTAATGAAACCATAGACGAAAGCGTCTTCACCTATCCCGGTCCAAATCCGTTTACATTGGAACAGGCCATACTCATGATGGCAGATTCCGTAGAAGCTGCTTCAAGAAGTTTAAACGAATATACCGAAGAAAGTATCGGTAATCTGGTCGAAAAAATCATTGACGCTCAGGTTCAGGAAGGTTTCTTCAAGGATTGTCCTATTACATTCCATGACATAACACTGGCCAAAGAAGTATTTAAAGAGAAGCTGAAAACTATTTATCACACACGCATCAGTTACCCCGAGCTGAAGACCAAACAATAACAAGCCAGGATATGATCTTTTACATCGGATCTACATCATAATAGACCTGGGCAGCGCGATAAACCGGATTTTTCAACAAGTTTTGTCTTACAGACCAAAGATAAGTCCTCAACTTGGAACCGGACCAGTCAGGAGAGATCTTAAGTACGATCTTACGGATATACAACAGCTGTACACGTGAAACCGGCGGGGTATCCGGTCCCAGCACACTGTCACCTAGGACACGTCTCAATTCACGTGCCATGTCAGCAGCCAGATGATCCAGTACAGCATGGTCACGATGTTTCATATAAACATAGATAAGTCTGCAGAATGGAGGATAGTCAAATAACTGACGTTCCTCCATCTGTTCTTTATATAAAGAAGCAAAATCATTATTGACAACCTGATGGATTACCGGAAGATCCGGACTCTTCGTCTGAAGAATCACCCGTCCCCTACTCTGCCTGCGTCCAGCCCTTCCGGCCACTTGAGACATCATCTGAAAGGCCTGCTCATAACTTCTGAAATCAGGCTGATTAAGCATGGTATCTGCATTCAGGATCCCTACTACTGACACCTTTTCAAAGTCCAGCCCCTTGGTAACCATCTGGGTTCCGATCAATATATCCGTTTCACCTTTCTGAAAATCAGATATTATCTTTTCGTATGCAGTTCTGGTTCGTGTGGTATCCAGATCCATACGGGCGATGGAAGCTTCCGGAAAAATCTTTCCAAGATCTTCCTCTACTTTCTCTGTACCAAATCCTTTATAAATGAGATTTGTATTTCCACATGAAGGACACGCAGGAGGTAAGGGACAGACAGAACCACAATAATGGCAGGTCAGCCGGTTTAAACCTTTGTGATAAGTCAAGCTGACATCGCAATTCTGACATCGTGGAACCCAACCGCAAACATGACATTCCATTATCGGGGCATAACCCCGTCTGTTCTGGAAAAGAATGACCTGCTCATGTGCCTCCAAAGCAGAACGGATTTCAGACAACAACCGGGGAGAAAATATACCCGACATACGACGCTTACGCAGAAGTTCCTTTATATCTACAACCTCTATTTCCGGTAAAAGGACCTGACTGTAACGCTCACTCAATTCCACCAAACCGTATTTCCCAGAACTGGCATTGAAATAGCTTTCCAAAGACGGCGTAGCGGTTCCCAACAAGGTCTTGGCACCGCACATCCTTGCCAGCATCAACGCAGCATTACGGGCATGATAACGGGGGGCCGGGTCCTGCTGTTTATAACTTTGTTCATGTTCTTCATCTATGATGATCAGACCAAGTCTGTCAAAAGGCAAAAAAACGGATGACCTTACCCCCAATATCAATTCATAAGGCTGGTCTGACAGCTGTTTCTGCCATATCTCTACTCTTTCTGCATCCGGAAACTTGGAATGATAAACTCCCATCTTATGACCAAACACCCGAAACAAGCGTTCGGTCAACTGCGTAGTCAGAGCTATTTCAGGAACCAGATAAAGGACCTGTCGGCCACTTCGAAGCACCTGATCAATAAGATGGATATATAATTCCGTCTTACCGCTAGAAGTCACACCGTGAAGCAAACAAACCTCATGGTCTGCAAATTGAGAACCGATCTGTACCAACGCCCTGTTCTGTGCCTCGCTTAAAGGAGAAAGTCCTAATACCTCATTGACTTCAGTATTAGAAAGACGACCTATCTCACAGGTATAAATCTCAAAAACCCCTCTATCAACCAAAGACTGACAAACTGCCGGATTCACTCCGGAAGCAGCCAGCAAGTCTTTCCGCCGGACCTCGCAAAGCAATTGGTAGTTTTTCAAATGTAAGGCAGCTGAAACTGCTGCCATTTCCACATATTTCAGGAAAAGTTCCATTTGCCTGGGTGCACGCTTCAATTCATCCAATAATCCGTGCAGACTGGCTTCAGAAAAAAAGGACTCCCGAAGTCTGACCCGCTGTTCAACTTTCGGCTTATAATTTCTCTTGACCTCCTCACGCATACATACCACTCCTTTATCAAGAAGCGATTTAACCACACGGAGGATAGAAGATATGCCACTTTCACGCTGCAATGCATGCACAGATTTGTCCTTGCCGGCCGACAACAAACCAACAACCAACTGCTCTTTGGATGTCAGTTCATGTTCTCCTGAATAGTTTTCATTAATCTGAATCTGGCTTTCACTCTCCAGTTTCATTCCAGAAGGCAATGCTGCCTTATAGACATCGCCTTCCGCACACATGTAATATTCAGCCAGCCACTGCCAAAACTTAAATTGATGAGGTAAAAGAACCGGACGCTTGTCCAATACTTCCAGAACTTCCTTCACTTCATACCCTTCGGGCTTCTGTTCGTGAATGGAAACTACTAATGCAGTATACATTTTCTTACTGCCAAACGGCACTATTACCCTACATCCAATTTTAACCTCCTCTGAAAAAGCTGATGGCAAAAGATAAGTAAACTTCACCGTCAACGGTAATGGCAGCACGACATCTACATATTTCATATTAACAGAAAATGTTAGTTTCCACAATCATCATCCAAGAATACAACCGAATCATAACGGAGATTCCAACTGTTTCACCGCGAGAAAAAACTCGTCAGGATAAGAATGAATCTCACCCTTAAACAAAATTACAAAATTTCTTTCAAGATACAAGGCGAAACAAATAAAGACCGCCCACAAAAACGGACGGTCTTTATTTGGCTTAGACTAAATCTAAGATCAGAACAGATAAGCCAGTCTTACCTGCCAAGTATTGTTCTTAATGTCTATCGTTTCGAAAGCATCAGCAACACCGTCAATCTGACCAGTTTCACCTAATGCGATATTATAGGTAAGTCCTACCTGGAGGTGATTCAAAGCATTAATACCTAATCCTACATTCCAGCTAAAATTAGATGTTTTCAATGAGCCTACTTTTTCCAAACCACTTGTCAGATTACATCCACCCATATACCAGCTATACTGAGGACCTGTGGATATATACATACCGACCAAACTACTGAAACCGATATTATACTTCAGATTAATAGGTATGTCTATATAAGGCATATTCTTAGTCTCACTATATTCTGCCAAATCTCCATTACCTGATATTTTCAAATACTTCTGTGAATACAACACGGCTCCGTCTATACCCAATCCGATAACCGGTATCGTAAACTGTGCTTTGGGTCCTATGAACCATCCGGTCCTATTAGACGAATCAAACATATTACCCGACAATGACGCCTTACTTAAATTGACACCACCTTCCAAACCCCATTTGAACTGAGCCTTGGCCGGAATTGATGCCAGACACATGGCGACAAGCATCATAATAACTGTAAATTTCTTCATTGCTTCTAATTTTTAATAAAACTACATCGGCACAAAGATAAACACTGTTCTCTAAAAATTCAACTTTCTGATCATATTTATCATCTGCGCTGACGCCTTACGGTCACTCTTGGGGTTGAAGACGAAGATGAACTGAAGAAACCTTTTTTCGTATCACCCGACTTCACTTCCTTACTCGGCTTAGACTCTTCTTTTTCAGATGAAGATCTTCTTGAATTGCGGGAAGATCTTTTTTCCTTTTTGTTTCCTGACGGTTTTTCCGCCAACTGAAGTGAATCCGCCTTTTTAATGGAAGCAGAATCCGTCACATGTCCCCATATATGGTTCTCAAAATCAGAAAGTTCTTTTTCTATTCTTTTCTGTTCCTTAACCAAGGCACTGTCCGTCTTGCAATAATTAGCCAAGACCTTTCCCTGCATATTATTGGTCTTGTAGATTTTACCTTCATAACGATTCATGGAAAAATAATCCTCCGCCGTCATATTGGTCGTGTTATTGTAATTGCTGGACATCATCGTATGCTTGGTCAGATACGGACTTATCTCATCATAATTCAGCCAGAATAAAGGATAAGGAGTTGATTCTCCCCCAAAATCGTCACCTCTTACCAACACCGGACACAAAGCTGTAACTTTTGTTCTATAAGTAGAAGTCCGCTGATCAAAGTAAGATGTTTCCTTGATATAATAACGTGTCACTTCCGCAGAGGGAATATCACTGGCATTTACCTGCAGACGGCCATTATTTTCCTCATAATAAATATGATAACGTCCCATAAGATCTTTCATGTTCACTTTATAACGTGATGTAAAAGACTCGTTTCCATCCAAACGGTATTCATAAGCCGTGATCTTGCCTGTAAGCAGAAGATCAAAGAGATAAGTAAACAAATTGACCTGCCCTGCAGAAGGCTCAACCGGATAATATAATGGTGCATTCTTATCCAGAGTGAGATCTAGCTGCCTGTAAATATCCCTTTTCCAAACCACATCATCCGGCATCTGCACAGATGTAGGAAACTTCAGACTGGCACGGTCTGTCGGTTTTGCCGCAGTCTGTGCATCACGCGCAGGAACTCGTCTTTTGGCTGGCTGCGCCATTATCAGGCTACAAAAACAAGCCCCTAACAAGACGCATAAGATCCGTTTATTTATTTGTATCATATTATTAAGCTTCATCATATACATTACATTAGTTGACAATTACCTCCATAGACCCATCCAAGGTTCTTTCTATACCATCCGGCCCTACAGTTCTTATACGAGATATATAAAATCGTTTTCCACGTCCCAAGGAACGGAACAGACTCCGTTGTCTTTCCGTAAAAGCAGCACTGTTTGATACTTCCGGAACAGCATTTCCCATATTATCAAAGAATACAGTTTCGAAACCTAATACACGGAATGCAATATTCAACAATCCGTCATCAATAGCAGCACCGATACCATCCGTATTCATCAGGATCTGCTTCGAAAGACGTCCGCCTTTAAACCGGTTGTTACCCCCTTCCGCTGCATACTCTATAAATGCGGTCGGATCAGGCAACTTACGCACTCTAAACGAGAATTGTCCCATCTGCTGCATACGTCCGTCCATATTGGCATTCACCGTAATCACAGCATCCTTACCTACAGAAGCCGGATGAGCCACATATTTTCCTGCACCGACAGGCTGCAAGGTACCTCCGCTCATTGAAGCGACTATCTTGTTGACCGGTACTCCCGGTATGGAAATACTCATCGGATTATCATAACCTGCATACAGCACATTCATCAAGTCTGCAGAAACAGTAGCCGAAGGAGCTACAACAGAATAGGGCTGCTCAAAGTCACGACGGACAACTTCACCATTTCCATTCATCATTTCGATATACCCTTTCAATGAAAAGTCACCAGTTGAACTGCAGACCGTTTCATATAATCCGTTGGATGAAGTGATCTTACGTCCTCCCACATATATTGTAGGACGATTGGTCGTATCCACAGCAGCCATTATGATCTGGGCACTGAGTTTCCCTCCCTGAACAATTGTTCTGGAATTAGGAATCACGTAAGCATTCAGCTGATTGACACGGATATCCTTTATATCAATATTGGCCACTAACGTATGCAATACCTCACTTTCAGCATAACGGACGTCACTCTGCAATTTGGACAACAACGTTACAGCGGCAGCCACCGGCATATTCTCAAACATATATTCCGGCCAGCCTTTACCCAAGACCTTGCTTTCATCGGGTACATCTGTACTAAGATTGCTGGCAATGATCTTTTTTTGCGTTTCATCAACCAGCATTCCGATAATCTGTTCCCGAAACTGGTTGATCGACTTATAAAGATGTTCGCCCTCACCCCGACGAGGCGCCAACATCACAGTAGACGCCGCTTCCAGATCTTCCTTATTCCGGATACGACGGACGTCACCTTCCTTTCCATCAGCCTGACGGACTATCCTGACTTTCAACTCTTCTGCATAGTTATACAAGGAATCGGACATCCGCTTAACCAGTTGTGCCTTATCATACCACGCCTTTACCTTTGACGGATTATTCTTCATCTGCTCCTCAAAATTCTTATAAATGGCCTGATTGGCTTCTGAAGCATTAGCCGTAGTCCTGTTCAAACTGTCCTCCACCAATGAAAATCCGTTCAACACATCAGAAGAGACATTGAGAGCCAACATGGCCATCAATACCACATACATCAGGTTAATCATCTTCTGACGAGGAGAAACCCTTTGTTTAGGAACACCTTTTTTATTTCTTTCTGACATTCTTCAATTGGATTAATATTGATCGGCCGATACATTACCGGCTGCATTTTTCATATTAACAGTCAAAGCCTTTATCATTCGACTATAAATACCGTTCAAATCCTCAATCTGGCGAGCCATTCGTCTGGTCTGTTCATTGATCTGGTCGATAGTACCCACCTGCGTACTGATACTCTTGAGCTGGACTTCATAAATAGTATTGATACCCGTAAGCAAACGGTTCAGATTTTCCATCTCCTGAGAATCCCGTGTCAGACTTTCTGCCTGAGCTGACACGCGAGACAAAGTTTCGGTCAGTTTCTTCAGTTCTTCTACGTAAGCAGAAGCAGCTTCTTCCATCTCCGGTGCACAAGCAGTGCGTGCAGCCTGAAGGAATTCAGCATTTGAAGCACTTACCATATCAGCCAATGCTTTCATATCAAAAGCAGGAGCTGAAGCCGCGCCTGTTGACGCTGCCGCATGCGAGCCGCCTGAAATCTGCTGAGCAACGGGTTCTGACGCTGCTGCAACCGAAGCCGCTCCCGAAGGGATACCACTGCCATTGATAATCACCGGACCAGCATAACCGACATTCGGTTGCTGAACTGCGACCTGCTCTCTGGGAGCATTCTCATCCTCCATCGGTTCTTTATCATTATCTTCATCTGCTGAGAATTCATCATCACTTTCCTCGTCCTCCTTCATTGAATAAGGACGGTCAAAACCGGAAATAAAAAACACGAACACTTCAGTACCCATACCGATAAACAACATGGCATTGGCACCTGGTATATGAGTCAGCTTAAAAAGCGTTCCCAAGATAACGATCGCAGCTCCCCAGCTATAAGCATAGTTCATAAAAATCTGCCCAGGTATGGAATCCATCCAATGCTGAAGGCGAGCTATCAAATTTCTTTTATTATTTACCATATCAATAATTCTTTTTATTTACGTTTATTAGTTGTGCCTGAAATCGAACGTACACAACGGAAGCCGATATAAGAACGCGGCTGGTTCTGATATTCATACGAACGCCATACGGACCGGATCATTGACTCCGGATCCTTCCAGGAACCACCTCGCACTGATTTTTTCTTCAATCTGTAAGGATCTTCCTTGGCCGCGTTATATTTTAATTCCGGGTTGATATCACTCATATTCTCAACCCCGGATTCCGTATAGACCGTACTGGTCCATTCTGCTACATTTCCGGCCATATCATACAAACCGTTGGAATTGGCTGAATAGGTTCCGACCTTAGCCGTGATCAGACTGCCATCTTCCGTATAGTCTCCACGATCAGGCTTAAAATTGGCATAATAGCAGTCTTTTTCACTTTTAACTTCGCCTGACTGCCAAGGGAAAAGACCTCCGGATGCACCACGCGCCGCATATTCCCACTCTATTTCCGTCGGTAAACGATAAGGTTGTATCTGCGCTCCAGCCGGGCCTAATCCCCGTTTCAGGAAATCTGTTCTCCAATGACAGAAAGCATTGGCCTGTTCCCAGGTTACTCCTACCACCGGATAATCGTTGTAAGCCGGATTCGAAAAATATTGTCTCATATATCGCTCATTTTCCGCATTGGGAAAATCATTGACCCAACATGTCGTATCAGGGTAGATATTGACTATATATGTATTAAGGAAGTCGTACATATTCGACAGGGGACGCGTAATGGTTTCACGCACGATTCGTCCTTCGTCATCGATATATGCCGTATCCTTGGAGATCATCACCACTTCATCCGGATCCGTAGGATGATCTGTATTCAGATTCCTCTCCTCAGGATTCAAGCGGTTCTTGCGCAATGCGGCAGCCACATAATCGAACACTTCAAACTTATAATTCATCTGACGGGCATCCAACATTCTGGTACCATCTATCGGATGCGTGGTATACACGCTTTCTATTGCACGCAACTCATCTTCATTCGGACGTTTCCATGGTATCGGCTTGCTCCAGTTTAAATGAGGCGTTACAGGATTACCATATTTATCTTCTTCTATTTTATAAGTTTCATCCCCGCCATAAGCCGGATCCGCCAAACGTTCACGGATAATGGAATCCCGAACCCAAAACAGGAATTGTCTGTATTTGGCATTGGTCACTTCCATAGCATCCATCCAGAAGCCGTCCACAGATATCTCTCTCGTCGGGATTGTCGTACCCCACAAGGTATCCGTCTCTTCCGTACCTATTTTAAGAGCTCCCTTTTTAACCATTACCATACCATACGGTGTAGGTTCGGAATAAGCTGTACCGCCAACTCCTGTCACCTCACCTCCCGTAGCCAAAGAAGATGTTCCTGGTCCCATACATGAAGTCATTATCACGCATGACAAGATTCCACATATTATTAATAAAAATCTCACTTTCATTATAATATTCTTACACTTTTATGTTTATTCTTTCCTTTCTTAAACAGATTCAGCTCTGTCTTGTATCCGATAATTATTTCATGGTTTCCGCTCAATGCGCCTATGGCCGAGGTATATAATTCATAGGCATAGCCTAAATTAACCCCATGAAAATCACCTCCGAACAGAAAACTCACCGATATGGTCGGGCTGTATGACAAGCCACCATACAGTTCGTGTTTGTTTCCATGATAAGCCAGACGAGCTGTCAGATCACCACGGTACCCCACGAAATCGGTCCGCATCATAGCCGAAGTATGTATTGTATACAACGGATTTTTTAACGAGATATTGTATCCTCCCATCAAATAATATGTCGGTGAAATCTTCATTTCATTCACCTTTTCTTCCCCTAATTCGATAGTCGGAGAGGTACAATGCATCATTGAAAAACCGGCATACCAGTTTTTCCGGGTATACTGTAAGCCAAAATTAAGATCGAATCCGGCTCCACTGGCCTCTGAGGTTGGAAAAGCTGGGTCATTATCTTCATTCAGATCCAGTCCTGTTCCGTCAAAGTTCTCACTCAACATCCCCAAATGAATACCACCGCTCAGTCTGCCACCCCATAAAGGCTGATGATAAGCATATTGCACATAAAACTGCTGATGCTTGAACAAACCGATCTGATCGTTCATAAAACCGGCTCCTACTCCATGCTTCGAATTAACAAAAAACAGAGGCAAGTCTACACTGGCAAACATCGTAGCAGGAGCATTTTCAAAACCAGTCATCTGCATAGCATAGGCTCCGTTCACATTAAGCAGACCATCCTGACCTGTCGCAGCCGGATTATAATACGATGACATGGCCCAATAATTGGAGAACGACGGATCATACTGGGCTTGAAGCTCCGCCACAGTCATCACCATCAGTGCAAATATTCCAATTATTCTCCTAAACATCATCATTAGCCTTTACCTGATAATAAGTATACTCTTAAATAGAACTATATTTTTCCGATATTATTGTCTTCCACACAATATTCCCAATTTTATTGCATAAAAAGATTGGAGCGGTAGTGAATACAATCCACGCCGCCCCAATGATTTCGAGTTTCATGCACTTATCTGATGATCATGAATACATTTAATACTCATCTTCATTAAACAGAAAATCTTCTTTTGTCGGATAATCGGGCCATACATCTTCTATGGTTTCATATATCTCGCCTTCATCTTCCATTTCCTGCAGATTTTCTATCACTTCCATAGGTGCTCCCGAACGCATAGCATAATCTATCAACTCGTCCTTAGTTGCAGGCCACGGAGCATCCTCTAACTTTGAAGCTAATTCTAGAGTCCAATACATAAGCAAAAATGTTTAAAACACAACTTGTTCTTTTATATTTGGCGCAAAAATAGCAATATTTTTATAACCATCAACATTTTCGCCATAAAATTTCTTCTTTCCCTTCCTGAAACACCATTTTACGGGCCAAAACAAACAAATAATCAGACAAGCGATTGATATAAGCCAGCAAATGAGCATCCAAAGCCACATTTCCAGCCAAATCCAATATTCTGCGCTCCGTACGTCTGCACACCGTCCGACACACATGGCAGACTGCAGCACCTCGGGTTCCACCCGGTATTACAAATCCTTTCCATCCGGGAAGACCGTCTTCCGTATCGTCGATGGCGTTCTCCATCCATTTCACCTGTTCTTCCGTAATGACAGCAAAAGCACGCAAAGCAGTTTGAGTCTGATCAGTAGCCAGATAAGATCCCAAACTGAACAAATCATTCTGAATCTGCATGACCCTGGCACAATCTTTTTCGTCCGTCAGATAAGTAAGCAACAAGCCTAAAAAAGAATTCAACTCGTCTACGGTACCATAAGCTTCCAAACGGCTATCCGCCTTTGACACCCTTACACCTCCCACCAAACTTGTCATACCTGCATCTCCGGTACGAGTATAAATATTACTTTTTTTCATGAAATGGCTTTTAAAAATTAATAATATAATGCTGTCTTTGTTTTGACAAGTCGTAGAATATCAGACCATATTCATAAAGGTCAAACGTCACTACGGCATGAGGCAATTTCTGAAGCTCATGCCAATATCTTTTAGCTTCTTCATCCCGACAAATTCCTCTGATCACACATACGGAATGGAGTGTCCAGTCATTCCCTACTATTGCCTGCCAGGCAGCAGGAGCAACCGATTCGGAAATACAAATCAAACGATCAGCCTCAATTTTGACCGGACAATGACTGTTTTCCACTGCACGAATGAGCTCACAACGGCATCCTTCGGAAAGATATGCGCACGCCTCATCCGAAAAATCACCATAGAGAAGGATCTCCCGAGGATGAACATAATTGGCCAAACGGAATAAAAAACGATTGCATTTAAGACGATAAGACCTGTCCAGCCAATTGCCGCTATTAAATCTTGACTTCAAGGTCCGGTATGCGTAATATTCATCTTTACCATACACCACATCCGTCAGGAAGTTAAAGGCAAAAGGAGAATGCACACCATACCCCCGTCGATGTCTGAACCGACACAACCAAATCCATCGCCGTTTTAACAAATCCATTCTTTTCATATTCCAAAGCAAATATACAATTTTTATCGTACGGACAAAATAAACACCATCATTTTGTTTATGCAGCCTTGAATCCTGTATTCTGTCTCTGAAGATGCCCGATCTGTTTCCACACCGGACAACCGGTCATTCCGGAATTTATTTCAAGACGAAAATCTCTTCATTCTGTTAAGAAGACGACATGAAATTATTTAAAAGTGTAAAAAATACATTTAGACAATTAATAATTGTTATAATCAACAACTTAAGTAATTAATTATTTGCCATTTTAATTTTTATCCGTACCTTTGCAATGTGTTTTTCATAGTATTAGATTTAAGGTTAACAAAGGTTGGGTCAGAGCGCTGACCCTTTTTTTATTTTTATGAAAAACTCAGCAAAAAGATAGTTCATTCCAAAAAAAAATCGTTTCTTTATAGTCAGTTTACCATATACCCCTTCTATTATGGCCCTACACAGTCAAAACAACCTGCCATACAGGCATCTGACCAACAAAGAAATAGAACAACTTCAACGTCAAGGCTGCTCAGCCAGCGACTGGTCTCTAATCGAAGTACACCCGGACATTCTAGTGGATTTTATTCATCACGTACGTTTTTCCAGCTGGAACAAAATAGGATGTTTCCATTCAGCCATCATTCTATCAGACGGTTTGTCGCTTCACAGTGGTATTTACAACGCCACATTACACCAGACCCATATAGGTAGCAATACGCTCATTTACAATAACACTGGATATATTTCCAATTACGACATAGAAGATGACTGTATCCTCATGGACACCGGAATCATCTCCACAGAAGGCCAAACATCTTGCGGACAAGGTACAGAAATTACCGTATTGAATGAGACCGGAGGCCGTGAAGTGATCATCCACGACAAGCTGTCCTCGCATGAAGCTTATCTGCAAGCCATGTACAGGCACGACAAATCGCTTACTGCACATCTAAGAACATTGGTTTCCACATACGCTGAAAGCCAAACCAGCACCAGAGGGTATATCGGTCATCACGCCACTATTATCAGATGCAGTAAAATCAGAAACACCCGTATTGACAGTTACTGCCGTCTCGAAGGATGTCAAAGTCTGGACAACGGCACAGTATGCAGTTCCAAAGAGTCACCCAGCCATATTGGAGAAAATGTAATCTGCAAAGATTTTATTATACAGGATGGTTGCCATATTTCCGACGGTTGTCAGATCACACGTTGCTATATAGGACAATCCAGCATTGTCGGACACGGTTTTTCAGTTTCCGACAGTTATATCGGCTGCAACTGTCAACTGGAGAATGGAGAAGCCTGCGCAATCTTTGCAGGTCCATATACTGTCAGCCATCATAAATCTACGTTATTAATTGGCGGCTATTTTTCATTTATGAATGCCGGCTCGGGAACCAACCAAAGCAACCACATGTATAAGCTCGGCCCCAGCCATCAGGGGATTCTGGAAAGAGGATGCAAGACTGCTTCCGGTTCTTATGTCCTGTGGCCACTGCGTGCAGGTGCCTTTTCCCTGATTATGGGACATTTCACCTCACATGTTGATACACAGGACTTCCCGTTTTCTTATTTAATCGAAGAACAAGGCCGACATTATCTCGTTCCGGCTATTGCACTACGCAATGTTGGCACAGCCAGAGATATCCGGAAATGGCCGGCCAGAGACCGTCGTAATCCACAGTATCGCCAACTCGACCAGCTTGTTCTGGAAGCTTATTCTCCCTATACCATGGGAAAGATACGTCGTGGCATCAATAACCTGAAAACGCTCCTGGCACAAGCCGGACCTGATACAGACAGAATAGAATACCAGTCTCTGACCATTAAGACAGACGCCGCCCGAAAGGGAATCTCACTCTACGAAGCCATTATGGATTTGTTTTTGGGCGAACAAGTCATCAACAAACTCAGAGAACTGAATATCCGTTCGGCAACAGAAACCGTCATCGCCATGAATGTCCCACAAATATCCCATACCGAATGGTATGATGCCGGTGGCCTCATCCTTCCACGGGAAACAATGACGGATCTGATATCCCGAATCAAGCATGAAAACGTAAAGTCTCTGGAAGAGCTTACACAAGAATGGCAAAACATAAGGTCATCTTATGACCAACAGAAATGGGAATGGACATGGACAATCCTTCATAAACAATACCCTGTCACTCATTCCGCAAGAGAGGAATTCTTTACCCCCATCCTCAACCGTTACCAGAATGCGGTATCATTACTGACACAAGCCATCATACAAGACGCCGGCAAAGAATTTGATGCCCAAACACGCATCGGATTCGGTATTGACAGCACATCCCATACCGCAGACAAAGATTTTCTTCACGTCAGAGGAGATCTGGAAAACAACACATTCGTTCGGGACCTGCAAGATGAATGTAGCAGAAAAACCGAAGAATCCGCTTATTGGCTCCATATTATCACTGAATAGATCTTAACGTTTATGCTTATGAAAGTCTTCAAATCATCAACCCACCATCAGCAAGGCCCGATCCTGTCAACTCTGACTGTTTTTTTCATTCTGACATGGACCTTCTACACAGGCTATTACGGAGACGTTCTCTACATCGCCCAGCAATACAGCTTCTTTTCAACGGACCTGACCGTCATGGGCAACGTTTGGAATCACACTTATGGCATATTATGGATGATAGGTCGCGCATTATTACAACTTTGCTATTTCCCATGGTTAGGCGGCCTGGTTCTGGCTCTCATACTGACCCTTATTTCATGGCTGTTCGGCTATGTATGCAAGCTCAGAGGATCGCTTTGTTACCTGCGATTCATCCCTTCCATCATCTATTCCTTCGTCATCGTCTTTAAAGGGTTTGATATCTATTATCAGGCAGAAACCGGTGCCATTATGGGTATACCGTTCTGTATGCTGTTTATCCTGATCTGTCAAGGTATTTTTGTCCGTTCATTCAGCAAGAAGCCGATGCCTCCTTTGTTCAGACGTCCGTCAGATGAAAAGATATGGGATAATTGGAAAGCCAATATCCTGATTGTGTTATCACTTGCCTTTCTCCTGTTTTTCAATGAATGGCAAAGGCCATACGTCAGACCGACAGCGCGCATGCAACGTCTTCTGCAGGAAAAGGACTGGAAAGGCATGCAATCGACCGCCGAGAGCAGCAATATGGGTTACAGTACCATTGCGGCATACTATGCCATAGCCAGAATGGGAGATTTCAACGATGTGCCTCAAGTCCCCATAGAAATTTTACCCAAGCCATCCCATTCCATTTATCTTCACGACAGGAATGGCAATCCTGATGCCGGCAGAAATTATTTTCTCACAGACTACTGTATTGTTTCCGGACAGAATGAAGTAGCTTACGCTCTTGCCCAATCTCACCTCAAGGCCGACGGCCCATCTGCTTATTTACTGAAAAGAATGGTCTGGCTCTGTCTCAGATTAAAAAAAGAAAAGGAAGCCAGACATTATATGAATATGCTCTGTCTGTTACCGTTCGAAAAGGACTTTATCACTGAATTTCATTCACTGGTCGATGAATAAAAAAAGAGAGCTGCTTTTAAATCTTAAATGATAAAAAAACAGCCCTCTTTATACCCAACACGACCACTCCGTTTCCATGACTCAGATTCATTTCATATACCACAAAACGAAGAATGGTCGTATTTGTCTGATTAGTCAATATTCAAACCTGCATCATGATGACAAAGCAAGATCCTTTCGTTGTCATTTATAACCCCTGCTCCTTCACCTGAATCTGAAGTTCCGCCGGTTTCAGTCCTTTTGCAGAGGCTTTTATACGGATCTGTCCCGACCCTCCTGTCTCCGCAATAATGGCAGTCATCTGACCATTGAAAAGATGCATTTCCGGCACATGGAAAGCATCCAGACAGGTTGGATCACCATTGGCACCGGCTTTATATTTTCCCTTCCCTTTGACTGAAAAACGCACCAGATGGGAAGCGTCCGGACACAAACGGCCTTCTTTGTCCACAACCCTTACGGTTACAAACGCCAGGTCCTCATCCCGCAAAGATGAGTTCAGAACTTTCTGATCTGTCAATAGCTCCAGTTTATAAGGCTTGCCGGCTGTCTGGATCTCAGTTTCCATCCTCTTTACACCTTTTTCATCATAAGCCACCGCTTTCACGGTTCCTGGTTCATATCGGGTATCCATCCACATCAACCGGTATCTTTTCTGACGGGCCAGACTTTTCCGGGCCTCATCATTCTCTGTCGAATCCAAAGTGACAGAAAAATCCTTGGACCGTACACCCTGACTTTTCCCGTTGATAAACAGTTCTACTGTCGGATAGCTGGAATATACGAAAACAGGTGTAATCTCTCCTTCCCGACCAGGCCATGTCCAATGAGGCAGAATATGAAGGGTCTCTTCCTTTTTATTCCACAAGCTCCTGTACAGGTAATACCGGTCCTTAGGCAAATAAGCCAGGTCTATTATACCGAACAACGAAGAATGGCTCGGCCAGTTACTGTAATAGGGAGTCGGTTCACCCAAGTAATCAAAACCGGTCCACACAAATTCACCCATATCATAAGGCAATGATTCATACATGATAAAATTATCTTCGGGCAAATCACTCCATGAACAATGCTCCAGATCATAAGAAGAAGCCTGATGGTCATCATACATCGCCATCGAACGGCGCTCCACAGGAAACTTATATACCCCACGCGAACTGACCGTCGATGCCGTTTCTGTTCCCAAGATGACCCTTTGCGGCAACTTCTGATAAGCCATCCTGTATTTATGCGGACGGTAATTGAATCCGGGAATATCCAGTACCGCCGCCACATGGGTGTTAATGGCCGACTCCACACGATCCATTCCCATCGTACATGGTCGCGTCGGATCTTCTCTGTGCATGATCTGCTGAATCATATAACAGAGTTTACCTCCAATTGCCGTACCCTGATCGGGCACCTCATTACCGATACACCACATGACGACACTTGGAGAGTTACGGTACCGGCGTACCATGTTCACCAGATCCTTTTCAACCCATTCATCAAACTCTTTATGATAACCGTTTGCCATCTTGGCCGTAGCCCATTCGTCAAAAGTCTCAACCATCAGCAGCATCCCCATTTCATCACAAGCCTTGACCAGTTCCGGCGAAGGCATATTATGTGAGGTCCGGTAAGCATTGCTACCCATATCTTTAAGCATTTTCAGTCGATAGCGAATGGCCGATTCATTCACTGCAGTACCCAATGGTCCTAAATCATGGTGGTTACACGTACCGTGGAATACCAGCTTCTTCCCGTTCAGGAAGAAACCTTCATCCGGTCGGACCTCAATGGAGCGGATACCGAAAGCTGTTTGATCACAATCCGTCTGCTTACCCTGATAATAGATTTCTGTCTCCACCTGATACAGTTCAGGATGATCACAATCCCACAACCTCGGAGAAGTGACGACAAACTGCTGTTCAAACCTGGCTTCATCATATCGTGACAGAGTCTGACGCTGTTCACCGACCTTTTTCCCATCAGGATCCTTTAATATTGTTCTGATTTCCACATCAGAAGGATCAATATTTCCAAGCTCTTCCAATTCCGTACTCACACATACCTTGGCAAAATCATCCCTTACTACCGGAGTCGTGACACTAGTGCCCCAAGTCTTGACAGATACCGGCCCTGTAACAACCAGATGCACATTCCGATAAAGACCAGCTCCCGGATACCAACGGGACGATTCCGGTTTATTTTCCAGACGTACTGCCAGCAGATTGCTCTGTCCCGGCTTCAACAAGTCTGTCACATCAAAATAAAAACTGTTATAACCATACGGCCAGTATCCGGCCTTTTGGCCGTTTACAAAGACTTGTGCATGACTCATCGCACCGTCAAACACCAGTATGGCCTTTTTCCCAGATTCAAAATCCGGTGCTTCAAAACGCAATCTATACCAGCCAGTGCCTACAAACGGCAGACCTCCGGTACGGCCCGACTGGTTTTGGGCTTCTTTCTGCCCATCCTGTTCTATGGCCATAAACTGCTTGTCATTATTAGCATCAAAAGGACCGTATATGGCCCAATCATGGGGGACTGTCACCGATTCCCAAGACCGATCATCCAGTTCTGGTTGACTAAACAAGGCATTATCCTCTCTAGTAAACCGCCAGCCGTCACGCAACAAAGAAACCGAACGAGGAGCTCCGGACAAAGTTGTGACGAATATGCCCCAAAGCAGGAGTATATTCAAAAATAACCTATACATATTGATTAGATTTAAGATTATAGAAAGACAGAATACACGTTTCCATGTATTCTGCCGTGATATTGTTACATTTATTTGGTAAAGCTGTAAACCACATCCATGATTTTCTTGCCTAATTCATCAGCTGCTTCCATTGTGGATGCTTCTGAATAGACACGGATAATCGGTTCGGTATTACTCTTGCGCAAATGAACCCATTTGTCCGGAAAATCAATTTTAACGCCATCTATATCATTGACTTCTTCGTCCTTGTACATTTCCTTCACCTTCACCAGAATGGCATCCACATCTGTTTCAGGAGTCAGATCAATACGGTTCTTGGCTATATAATAAGCCGGATAAGAAGCCCTCAATTCGCTGGCTTTCACACCCTTCTTGGACAGATAGCTCAGAATCAGCGCGATACCGACCAACGCGTCACGGCCATAATGCGCTTCAGGATATATCACTCCACCATTGCCTTCGCCTCCGATCACCGCATTCATTTCTTTCATTTTGGCCACCACATTCACCTCGCCCACAGCAGAAGCATAATAATGACCGCCATACTGTCTTGTCACGTCGCGTAAAGCACGTGTTGAACTCAGATTGGAAACGGTATTACCCGGCGTATGTTGCAATACATAGTCAGCAGCAGTCACCAAAGTATATTCCTCGCCATACATGGTACCGTCCTCGCAAAACATAGCCAGACGGTCTACATCAGGGTCAACAACGAAAGCGATATCATGTTCTCCCTTCTGCATCAATGCCTTTATGGCCGTAAGGTTCTTTTCCAACGGTTCGGGATTATGCTGGAAATCACCGGTAGGTTCGGTATACAACCCCGTCACAGTCTCCACACCCAGTTGTTCAAGCAACTGCGGCAAAATAACACCTCCAACGGAATTGACACAATCGATTGCTACCTTAAAATGAGCATTCCGGATGGCCTCGGTATCAACCAGTGCCAGATTCTTGACCAGATCGATATGCTTCTGCGCATAACTGTCATTCTTGGTATAATGTCCCAGATGATCCACGTCTGCATACTCAAAATCTTCAGCCTCAGCAATACGCAACACTTCATTGCCTTCTTCGCTGTTCAGGAATTCCCCCTGTGCATTCAGCAGTTTCAAAGCATTCCACATACGCGGATTGTGTGAAGCAGTCAAAATGATACCGCCACAGGCTCCTTCCATTGTCACGGCCAGCTCTGTCGTAGGAGTTGAAGCCAAGCCGATGTCAACCACATCAAATCCCATACCCATCAGTGTACCGCAAACCACATTTCTTACCATTTCACCTGAGATGCGGGCATCACGTCCTACTACGATTTTATTACTTTCGGTCGTTCCGCGACGACGTATCAAAGTCGCATACGCAGAAGTAAACTTGACGATATCCAACGGATTCAGCGTATCCCCAGCCTTACCGCCTATCGTGCCTCGAATTCCCGATATTGATTTAATCAGTGTCATAAAACAAATTTTATCTATTTAATTAAAGCAAAGTTAAGAAAAAAGCGATTTTAAAGAGAGAAAAGACCATTTATTTTTCCATAAAAAAAGAGTGTGTTCTTATTTTTATATTACTTTTGCAGGATAAGAACAAGTTTAGCCATGAAATCAATACTTTCATTATTAATGCTTGCCCTGCTTCCAAGTCACTTACTATGGGGACAAAACCCTCCAACTTCAAATAAGACCGCAAAAGACTGGGCTACTCAAGTTGAAAAATTCGGAAAAGGACTTCCTCAGGAAAAAGTCTTTCTCCACATTGACAATACATGTTATTTCGTCGGAGACACTATCTGGTATAAAGGTTATGTAACCCGTACGGACCGCAATACGCTGACAGATTTAAGTCGTATCCTGTATGTAGAATTATTCACGCCCGACGGATACCTCGTCGAACGGCAACAGCTCAAACTTCAAAACGGAACCGCATACGGTGCCTTCAAACTTCAGGATTCACTTTATGCCGGCTACTACGAACTGCGTGCATACACACGTTGGATGCTCAATTTCGGTGTAACCGAACGCAAGCACGCCTGGTGGTCGGAAGGCATGTTCTACAACAAATCCATGGCCGCCGCCTTCTTCCGCGACTATGACAAACTTTATTCCCGCGTTTTTCCGGTTTTCAACAAGCCTGAAAAAGAAGGTGAATACATCAAGAACATGACTGTCCGCCCCCTGCAACGTTATTTTAAGACCAAGGAAGGCAAACCCGAACTCAGCATCCGTTTTTATCCGGAAGGAGGCCGACTCATTGCCGGACATCCCTGCCGGGTAGCTTTTGAAGCCAACACCGCTGAAGGAGAACATCTGAAAAACATCACTCTGTCCATTGTTGAAGACAAGAAGCAAATCGTCACGACTGCTCCCGTCATCCATCGCGGACGAGGTTCCTTCATTATCCCGGAAGTCAAGGCCGGATGCAAATACAAAGCAACACTTGAATACAACGGATATCAGTATGACATCAACCTGCCTGAAACGGAGACTGAAGGCTGCAACATGCAAATCACATCCACACCGCAAACACTGGTGGCTGATATTTACGCCGGTATGCTGCCCGATACACAAAACCAGATGGGAATCCAAGTAATGCATCAGGGTATAACCGTAGCCTATCAGGACATTACGGTTGCCAATGGAGGAACCGCCCATGTTGAAATCCCCATTGACCAGCTCCCCACAGGTGTCAATCAGGTGACTTTATTCGACAACAACGGCAGAATTTATGCCGACAGGCTTTACTTTGTCAACCATCATGACTATGATGCTCCCTTGCTGACCGTAGAAGGTATCGAAAAGCAATACGAACCATTCGCACCCATCCAGCTCAAATTGCGTCTTACACCGGAAGCCACGAACCAGACCAACCTTTCACTGTCTGTCCGTGACCATGCCTCTGACGAACGTATTTATGACAACGGCAACATGCTTACGGAAATGCTCCTGTCCAGTGAACTGAAAGGATTCGTAGAGGCTCCGGCCTACTATTTCGAACGGGACGACAGCACCCACCGCGCCGCCCTCGACCTGCTCATGATGGTTCAGGGATGGCGACGTTATAACTGGCAGGAAATGGCCGGTGTGCAGAAATTCAATCTGATGTGGCTTCCTGAAAAGAACCAGACCATTGCCGGATGTGTCAATAAGACCATTTCCCTGGACGTAGATCCGGAATATGATACCGACCGCATCTGGGAAGAGCGGGACGAGATTCTTTCATCAACCCTCTCACACGAGGAACAGTCTAACAATTCAGGAAATCCCTATACGGAAAGTGAATCCGTATATCAGCCAGCCAACCAAAGCAAGAATCCAGACATTCCGAATCCCAACAGCAGAAAAGGAGCACAGACATTGCAGGAACGCTACGGCACCCAGATAGGCAACCTGAAAAAGGAAGTCAACGTCCTGGCTACATACACTCAAAACACGGATATCGTTGAACGCATGCAAAAGACCCTGAATGGTACATTCTATATGGAAACACCCGTATTCTACGATAAATGTATTCTTTTTCTGTCTGCTGCAGATACGACTCTGACCGTAGAGGAAATCGCCAAGCGCCAACAAAAGGACTTTCAGGACGAGGAAAGTTATCCGGACTATTATGTCAAACTTAACCGATTTTACCCGGTTTTCGTACAACCATACAGTTTCTACCACGATGCCATGCCACTCATTTCGGATGAAAATCCGAACATGAACAGCAGTAACACATTCTCCGACAGAGTGTTGAACAATGTAACCATCGGCAACAAGCGTCATGGTTTGAGAGCCGTAGACTTCAGCAAGCCTGCCATGGTCATTGATGCGTACGAAGCATTCAACCTTACCGCAGACTACGGACTGAACGCCGGTACTTATGACTGGCAAAACTTCTCACGCCAGTTTGCCATGGCATTCGTAAGCGATATGGGAATGGACCGGCAATATTTCATCCAGGACCGTTACAACGGCAAAGCCGTCAACTTCAGGAATTCGTCTACCACATCCAACAAACATCAGGATGGAATCAATATCGAAACCATCAAGATTCCGGAAGTCCTTAAAGGTGGCAAAGCATATATTGACGCATTCCATAAACTGAAAAACCTGGACGTCATAAAACTATATACCTCATACGCACCACGTGAACACGGCAGCAAGCAATACAGCCAAAGCAACCAGCCTGATATCATCATCGACTACCAGCGATTCGCAGACGACGCTTATCAGCCGACCTACCGTGACCGTCGTTATATCCTTAAAGGATTCAATGTATGCGAGGATTTCTACAATCCGGACTATAGTCAAAAACCACTTCCGGACACCAAGGACTACCGACGTACCCTGTATTGGAACCCGAACGTGCAGTTCAACGAAAACGGAGAGGCTGACATCCTGTTCTATAACAATGCCAAGAAAACGGTAATCAGTCTGAATGCAGAAGGACTGACCCCGGACGGACACCCCGTTACTGCAGAATATAATGATTTCCATCCTTAATCAATCACCTTAAAAAATCCTTTTCCATGAGAAACTATGCTTTCCTTAGTATGCTCAAGAAGTATATCAATTCCAGCGTCATACTTGTTGTAGTGACTGTAGCTGCCCTGATCGTTGCAAACAGCCCATGGGGAGACAGCTATCGCGACTTATGGGAATTACCGGTCAACGTATCTGTCGGTAAATTCAATCTTTTCAGCCATAGCGCACAGGAACTTTCCTTACTGGATTTCATCAATGATTTCCTTATGGCCATTTTCTTTTTCTCCATCGGTCTGGAAATCAAACGCGAGATTCTGGTCGGCGAACTGTCCAGTTTGAGAAAGGCCCTTTTGCCTATTATTGGAGCTTGTGGCGGTATGTTGATACCAGTGGTGATATTCTTCGTTTTATGTCCTGACGATGCTTTCATGCTGCGCGGAACAGCCATTCCTATGGCTACTGATATCGCATTCTCTCTAGGCGTTCTGGCTATATTCGGGCAAAGGGTTCCTGCCAGCCTGAAAATATTCCTGGCGACACTTGCTGTTGCAGACGATCTGGGAGGCATTATCGTCATTGCCCTGTTCTACTCCACCAACCTTCATCTGCATTATCTGGGCTACGCAGCCATACTTATTCTTATTCTGCTTATTGGCAATTGGCTGCATCTACGTTCCAAGACATTCTATATCGGTGTGGGTATATTCGTTTGGTATATGTTCCTCAATTCCGGAATCCATGCGACCATTGCAGGAGTTGTCGTAGCCTTCTGCGTCCCGGCCCGCCCCAATGCCAGTGCACTCTACTTCGTAGCCAGTATCCGTCGTAAACTTAAACGCTTTCCGACAGAAGAGGCCGTACAAGACCGACATGGCATCAGTATCCTGTCCAACAACCAGATTTATCTTCTCAAAAGCATAGAGTCTGCTTCCGACAGAATAATCAGTCCGCTTCAGTCACTTGAGGATGCACTACAGAATCCCATCAATTACTTTGTAGTACCTCTGTTTGCCTTTGCCAATGCCGGTATCGACATGAATGGCATGAGCATCGACAATCTTTTCAGCGGCATCAGTCTGGCTGTATTTATGGGATTGGCAATCGGAAAATTTGCAGGAATATTCTCTTTCTCATGGCTTGCAATAAAATGCAAACTGGTCAGTTTGCCTGAAGGATGTTCATGGAAAAGCTTTGCCAGCGTATGCATGCTGGGAGGAATAGGCTTTACCGTATCCATGTTTATTGCGGACCTGTCGTATTACCCGCTCGGCGAGATTGGAAAGATCTATCTCAACAATGCCAAAATCGGTATTCTGGCCGGTTCTGTTGCAAGCAGTCTGATCAGCATCATTCTGCTTAACCATACACTGCCACGTGTATCTTCTCCAAGCATCTCATCCGACACTCCAGAAAAAGAAAACAAGAAACAGGTTTCTTCCCCGGCTGCCAATTAATTCACCGGAATCCGAATATCAGCTGTCATCCTGATACAAGACATCTCCCTGTCCGTACTTTATTTTCCGGGACAGGGAGATGTCTTATTTTCATTGAAAAGAATAGGATAAAGAGCAAAAATAAGCAAATTTGAGTATTCTCACTGACGGTCTCTTTCCAATCCATGACGTTTTCACTCGATATGGAAAGCATCGTAATATATCGGTAAATCGTATTTATGTTTTGACGTAATGTACGGATTTCAAAAGTTTCTGATTCGATTTTCTGGATTTGATGTTTTTCATACAATATCGTGAGAATCATACAGAAAATGACCGAAACTAATATGATATAACCAACGAGAATTTTATGTCGCAACGAGAATCTCAACATTAGTTTTTTCTTCTTTCGGCTTGCCTACTTATAAAAATATCTCCCTGTGTATTAAGCAGCAGGGAGATATTTTATTTGAGATGTTTACTTGATAACCTGATTCCCCGTAGACCAAGTAGCCTTCTCCGTCGGCTTCTTCTTGTTGAGCGCCATGACACCCACCAATTTGTGCGGAATGTACATTTCTTCCAGATAAGCCATGTCGTCCGGTGTCAGCTTCAGGTCGAGGGCGGCAACGGCTCCTTCAATGTGGTGCAGCTTCGTAGCGCCGACTACGGGTGAAGCTACTTTCTGCAAGAGCCATGCAAGGGCAACCTGCGTCATCGTCACGCCGTATCGGTCGGCAAGTTCAGCTACACGGGCGATGATGATACCGTCCTGCTCGGCGGTAGCGTCATACTTCATCTTGGCTACGCCGTCCTCTTCCTGACGTTTCGATGTTTCGCCCGGACGTTTGGAGAGGCGACCGCCTGCCAGTGCGCTGTACGGGGTCAAGGCGATATTATCTTCTTCGCAGAGGGGGACCATTTCGCGCTCTTCCTCGCGGAACAGCAGGTTGTAATGCCCCTGCACGGATACGAACTTCGCCCAGCCGTTGCGGTCGGCAATGGCATTGGCTTTGGCAAGCTGCCAGGCAAAGCAGTTGGAGATGCCGATGGCGCGTACCTTGCCTGCCTTTACCGCGTTGTTCATGCCTTCCATGATGTCCTCGATGGGCGTGTTGTAGTCCCACATGTGGCAGATGTACAAGTCTACGTAGTCCATGCCGAGATTCTCAAGGCTCTTGTTGAGCATACGCTCCACGTGCTGCTGACCGCTGATTCCGGCGGCAATCTCGTCGGCGGTGCGGGGCAGGAACTTAGTGGCTACCACCACATCTTCCCGTTTGGCGAGGGAACGGAGGGCACGCCCCACGTATTGCTCGCTCGTGCCACTCTGGTAAGCAATGGCGGTGTCGAAGAAGTTCACGCCCAGTTTCAGTCCGCGCTTGATGATTTCGCGGGACTGTTCCTCGTTGGTAGTCCATGTGCAAGGTCCCTGTGTAGGGTCGCCGAATCCCATACATCCCATGCAGATGCGGGATACGTTCAAGTCTGAATTTCCAAGTTTGATGTATTCCATAATGATAAATTTGAATGATTAATAATCGAATTGTGCTTCGCAAATCATCTTGACGCAAGCCGGGTCGCGATGGTCGAAGATGGTGCTGCGTCCGGTGTCGAGTTTGGCAATGGTTGCCATGTCGTCGGCATCCAGCTCGAAGTCGAACACATCCATGTTCTCGCGCATCCGTTCGGTGTGCGTCGATTTGGTGAGGACGATGATGTCGCGTTGGATAAGCCAGCGCAGGATGACCTGTGCCACGCTCTTGCCTGTCTTGGCGGCAATGGCTTTCAGTGTTTCGTCTTGGAAGATGGCGGGGTTCTGTGCGAATGGACTCCATGCCTCCAGACGTGTGTCATATCCGCTAAGGAACTGCTGTGTCGCGATTTGCTGGCAGTAGGGATGCACCTCCATTTGGCATAACGCCGGAACAACTGTGTTGTGTAGCATCAAGTCTATGAAGCGGTCGGGGAAAAAGTTGCTCAGTCCGATAGCACGGATTTTACCTTCCTTGTACATTTCCTCCATTGCCCGCCATGCGCCGAACACATCGCCATAAGGCTGGTGGATGAGGTACAGGTCGAGGTAGTCGGTCTGCAACTTGCGTAGCGACTTCTCCACAGCCGCCCGTGCGCTCTCGTACCCAGCATCCTTAATCCACAGCTTGGTGGTGATGAACAGTTCCTTGCGGTCGATGCCGCTTTTCTTGATGCCGCTGCCTACGGCTTCCTCATTGCAATAAGCCGATGCGGTGTCGATAGAGCGATAGCCCAGACGGATAGCCTCGCACACACTGTTCTCACATTCTTCTTTGGACATCTGGTAAACGCCCAGCCCCAAAATCGGCATTTCCACGCCGTTGTTCAATCTGATTGTCTTCATACGATTCGTTTATTTAAGTAATAATTCTCGTTTTCGCTTGTCCAAGCCTCCGACAAGGGCTCTCCGCGTTCGCGAGGGCTGTCGGAGGCGTTTTTAGTACCTCTCCGGACGGATTTGTCTTGTCCGAGACCTCCGACGGTACTAATCCTGTCAGATTGGTGTTGTCGGAGGTTCATTTAGGGTTAATCCTGCCGGATTGGTGTTGTCCGAGACCTCAGACGGTGCTAATCCTGGCGGATTGGTGTTGTCGGAGAGTCAGACGGCAAATGTTAAGGAAGATTAGGTCGGACTTGAGGCTATCTCATGTCCGGGATGAGGTAGGCTCATGTCCGGGATGAGATGTGCTTGCGTCCGACCTTTAGTTTTTCCCTGCATAAACCTGCGTCATGCCACCGTCAACGGTAAGCTCGATGCCCGTGATGTATTTGCTCAAATCCGATGCAAGGAAGACCACGGCATCGCCCAGTTCCTCGCTCGTGCCGACACGCCCAAGTGGGATTTCCGAAGAAACACGGTCGGCGTATGCCTGCACATCGGCGGCGCTCATGCCCTGTACCACTTCGTAGCCCTCGGTAGGTATCACGCCCGGACTTACGGCATTTACACGGATATGGCGACTCTTCAGGTCGGTTGTCCAACTGCGGGCGAAGGAGCGGACGGCAGCTTTCGTGGCGGCGTACAAGCCGAAGCCCGGCAATCCCATGTAAGCCGTGATGGAGGCGTTCAGGATGATGGAAGCCCCGTCGCGCAGGATGGGCAGCAGGGTCTGCACGGTGAGGTACGTGCCCCATACGTTCACATCGAACGTGCGGCGGTAGTCCGCTTCGGTCGCCTCCTCAAACGGGATAGCCTTGCCTCCGCCTGCATTGGCGAAGATGATGTCAAGTCCTCCGTTATCCTCCTTGATGATGTTTGCCAGCCGGAGCATATCGTCCTTGTTGGAAATGTCCGCCTGCACCGCCTTTACGTTGCTGCCCAACTTCGCTGCTGCCTGTTCCAAAACTTCCTTGCGCCGTCCGGTGATATAGACGAACGCGCCTTCTTCCATTAGTCTTTTGGCGGTACCGAAGCCGATGCCGCTGCTGCCGCCCGTTACGAGGGCGACTTTGCCTTTCAGTAATTGTGTGTCCATACGTTATTGTTTTTGATTGCGAATATTCAATGTATGCTCCAACCGTTGCGAGCCGACTTCCGCTGCCTCAGCCGACACCCCTTGCCCAATGAGCCTCAGTATTTCCCGCAACTGCCCCTCCGTCACGCCAACATTCAGCGCACCGCCGTAGTGCGATTCCACCATTGGCTCCTTGATAGCGGCAAGGGCAGACACGGTGGTAATCTCCCGCTCGACATACGAAAGCAGGTCGCGGGCGAAAAGGTCGGCGAAAAGATGCTCCTTCAAGCAGAAGTCCAGCAACGGATTGAAACCGAAGAAGCCGCTGCGCAACTGTTCTGCCGTCATGCCCGCGCAAAACATTTGCAGCCGTTCACCCCGTGCATACTTGCTTTCGCTTTCGTCAAGAGGCGATGCTTCTCGTCCCTGCTCATCGTGTATGCCTTTGCTGCGCCGTTCATTCACCAAGTTCATAAACACGGTGGTCGCCCGGCACGTCGGAGCAAAACCCACGTAGCAATACAGATGCACAATCTCTTCGTTAATCTCGTTGATGGTCATGCCGAAGTCCAGAGCATCTGCCAAGACTTTCTTCAACCCCTCCACATCGGTGGTGGTGATAGCCGTATGGATGGAAATCAAGGCGATGTGTGCCTGCCGTTCCGTAAGATGTTTCAGTACCATAATCGAATCCTTTGTTTTAATTAGACGATGCAAAATTACGGCGTTCCCCACCGAAAGCCGTTATACTGATTACTGAACGTTTGATACGGATAACTGAAATATGGATAAAGGGTGAAACTATTAGAAAACAATGCCTTATATTTGCAGTAGCAAACAAGAAAAGAATACTTATGAAGAAAGTAGAAAGAGTAAATATAGACGCATACAACAAGTATATGGGTGTGGAAACGCTGCATCCGTTGGTGAGCATTATCGACTTTTCCAGACTGTCGCCCATACACAGTTTCCTGTTCAACATAGACTTTTATGCCGTGTTCCTGAAGGAGACGAAGAACGGAACTTTGACTTACGGACGGCAGTATTACGACTATCAGGAAGGAAGCATTGTCTGTATCTCTCCGGGACAGGTTATCGGTGCGGAAGCAACGGAAGAAATCTTCCAACCGCAAGGCTGGGGACTGCTGTTTCATCCCGACTTGATTGTCGGCACGCCGTTGGCTACCAAGATGAAGAAGTACACTTTTTTCGCCTACGACGTAAACGAGGCGTTACACCTCTCCGAACGGGAAAGACACATCATCCTCGACTGTTTCGACAAGATAACGGAAGAACTCAATCATCCGATAGACAATCATAGCCAGACGTTGATCTGTGTCTATATTGAGTTGCTGCTGGACTATTGCACACGCTTCTACGAACGCCAGTTCATTACCCGTAAAAAAGTCAATACCGACCTGCTGACCCGTTTCGAGAAACTGTTGCACGATTATTTCCTGACTTCGTCACTCAAAAAACCTCAATATTATAATTGGTTGATAAACAATATTTTGTAATTTTGTGTCACCCATTTTAGGGTGACACAGTACAAAAATATGTTTATACGTAAAAAGAAATACCCATCAGGCAATGTAGGTGTCATAGTCGTTGAAAAGGCCAACGGCAAGATGAATGAGCTTGCCACTATAGGTATAGCGCGTACTCAAGAAGAGATAGATTCTCTCATAATGAAAGGTCGTAGATGGATAGAGGCGGAACAGGAACGCCGCCATCCACGGCTGGATCTCTTCGGTGAGGAACGTAAGAAGTGTGATGCAGAACTTCTGAATGCCGAACAGATGCTTTCGTGCATAACCAACATCTC
>URDY01000019.1 GCA_900546665.1 uncultured Paraprevotella sp.
ATATTTTTTATTATAGACCTCTAATTCTCAATGGAATAATTCTTCTTGTGTAGAGATGTGAAAAACACATCATTCTTAAACAAGAAGAAAAGTCATTATTGTAATTAAGAAAGAAAGTAAAAAAAAGAACTAATCGGTTATATATGAAGAAAATATTCATTTTTTCCAGCTGTTCACGATGCATTATAGAACTTAAATCAATTTTATGAAGCCCGTATATAAATAGCGAAGTTAATTTGAATATACATTATAGAAAAAATAGAGAGTGATTTATAGTTTTTAACCAAAAACATTTTATTTATGAAGAAAAAGTTTATTAGTGTTGCGTTGTTTGGTGCTGTAATTATTGCATCATCAAGCGTACTTTCTTCTTGTAAAGACTACGATGATGATATCTCATCAGTACAAGGAGAACTGCACACTGGACTAGATGCATTGAATGCACAGTACAATGCGTTGAATGAAGCCTTGGAAGCAGCTAAGTCTGAAGCTAAAGCTGCACAGGAAGCTGCTACTGCCGCTATCAATGAAGCTCAGTCCACTGCAGACGAAGGTGTAAAGGCTGCCGCTGAAGCTAAAGCTGAAGCAGAACTTGCTAAACAGGCTGCTGCTGAAGCTAAGGCTGATGCTATCGCTGAAGCTCAAAAACTGGTTGAAGAAGTTAAGAAAATGATTCCTAGCACTGACGGTTTTGTTACTGACGAGACTCTCAATGCTAAAGTAAAAGAATTACTTGCTAAAATTGCAGCTGTAGATGTAACAGATGAATTGGCCACATTGAAAGACCAGCTAGACGGAATCAATCTTGATGAAGTTTCAAGCGCTATCGAACAAATGAAAATCCAGCTCGAAGCTGTACAAAAGTTCGAATCTCTTATTACAACCAATCAAAGTTCTATTTCTGACTTACAAACAAAATATACAGAAATAAACAAGTCTATTGAGACTATTAATACGGAAATGGACAATTTGGCCAAATTGTCAGACGTAACTAGTTTGGAAGAACGTGTACAAAAAGCAGAAGAAGCGCTTAAGAATGTAGAACAGAATGTAACTGTTGTTAATCAGAACTTGGTTACTATCTTAGGTAAAGGTCTGAGAGGCTTGGTATTCTACCCCAACTTGTTTATCAATGGTATTGAGGCTGCTGAATACGGATTTGTACGTAATGCCGTAATGGCAGGCACTGACGCTCAAGGAGGAGTAGAAGATAATGAAGGAAATTCATATAAATTCATAGGCAACCAAACTAAAGATCGCGCGATTGACTATGCTGTAACAGGAAATACAGCTGATGTTTATCCGTATGTGGAAATTGCATACCATATGAATCCTTCTAACGCAGAAGTAAAAGATGCAAGTGATGTGGCATTTATTTCACGTCATGCTGAAGTTATCGGACTTCGTTCAACAGAAGGAAATGTAGGTGACATTACTTCAAAAGCAGTCAATACAGCAGATGGTAAATTGAATGTAAAAGTTCAGGCTAATGGTGCTAAGTTGGAAGAAGCAGTTGAGAATGGACTTGGTACTATTTTTGCTGCACAAGTCAGCGCAGGTGATACTGTAGTTACTTCAGACTATGCATTGCTTTATCCTACTACAATCAAGATGGAGCATTTGGCATTCAACAATCCGAAGTATATGGCTGAAGATTGCAATGAAGCAGGTTTCAATGATGTTTTGTTTGATACACCAAACAAGGCTGTAGAATTTAAGGGCGGTCAATGGACAGATCCTGAACGTGACAATTTGGTTCACCCTGTTCAGGAATCATTCTGCATTCCTTATAATCAATCAATTGACCTTAACAAGATGTTCCAGTTGCACTATAGCTGGAATTCCCCAACTAAGAATGCAACAGAACATGCGGTCATTCTTCCTGGTGATGAGTCTTATTATGGTCTGAAATACGAATACAACTTGGTAGATTACACTATCGGCCAGAATGGTACTTCTGAAAGCAAGTATGCAAGCTTGAACAATGGTGTTTTGAAACCATGTATCGTAAAAGCTGACGGATCATCAGATGTTAATACTCAAGGCCGTTCATCTATTGGCAGACATCCTTTGGTACAGGTATTGGTTCGAGATACTGTAAACAATGTAGTTGTGCTGGATGGTTACGTACAGTTTGAAATCGTTGATGTACCTAAGTACACCTTGACTGACGTATTCAAGACCGAGAATATTAACTATGCACCTTGCGGTGGAGCTTCTAAGAAGATCTACTGGTATCAAATTTCAGACTTGCTGTATGAATATTCTAAGATGTCTAAGGAGGAATTCGAGGAAACTTATGAAATAGAAGAAGTCAACGGTGAAGTTAAACAGTTCGTTTGGAACGGTACTGGTACTCCGACTCAAGGCGAAATTGCTAATAGCTTCAGAGATATCACTGGTACAGCTGAGCAAATCGGTACTATTCTGTTCGATCGCGATGAGGACTTAGACAATGACGGAACAACAACCAATACCTTCACTTGGAATTTCAGTGGTTGCAACACCGTGAAGATCTACGAAAAGCCTGGACGTACCCATACTGTATACGTACGTTTCGCACGTGTAAACAACAAGATCTCTTCTGATTACCGTTATGTATACTTGCCTATCAACGTTACTGTGAACGAAAGGAATGAGAAAGTTGGCACAATGGGTGAAAAGATTAAGAACTACTGGTTCAGCAATAACCGCTTCCCGGCAGAATACGCATTCACCCGTCTGAATGTTCACGCTCCTGAAGATAATGGTAGTACATTGCCGTTTAAAGCATCATTAACTCAGGTATGGAATGGTAACGCAATCCAAATTGCCGGACTTGACAATGCAGCTCAGTACAATACATATAATCCTGCATCTGGTTCAGGTCATAGATTCTTCTTTGCTCCATTCGAAGGCACTGACAACAAACGTAAAGGTGATAGCGGTCATGAATATACATTGAATGTAGAATCTAGCTCTATGATCAGTGTATGTGAAGGTTTTGGTTCTTACCCTTGGGATTCATCAAAGATCGGTAATAACGATAATAACATCAATATTATCAATGAGCATGCCATAGATCCTAATGACGGAGTATTTACTAATGATGTGGTTACTGCAACTTATGGTGGTACAACTCAGGAGATCGCGAGAATTTACCATAACAATGGCGAGCCTTATATCGAATTCTTACAGACCGATTATGCTAAGGACTTGCTGAACGGTTATGAATCTCAGAGACTTGATCCTAACGATAACACTAAAGACGGTGCAATGCTTCTCGTTAATATTGGTGTCGTAGCTTATGACAATTGCATTGTTAAAGCTGTTAACGATAATATCAATCCGGCATACTTCATTCGTCCGATCGATATCGTTGGTAAGGGTGATGTATTCGTTGACGCAACAGACAATGGTGAAAAAGCTTATGTATTCGATTTGTTTGAATTCAACGACTGGAGAGAAGTCAAGTTTGCAGATGAACCTTGGTACTATGCATATTATAACATCAAGAGTGTTGAAATCAACACAACAAAGGTTAAAACTGATATGAACCAGGCAGAAGGTAATTATGTATTATTATCAACAGTAACTGATAAGTTAAAGATTTCTTATGTAGGTGGTTCTTCAGCAACTTTGAGCGCTTTGCATAGAATGTACAATTATCAGGGTGCTACAGGTGTAGCAGATGCATATAGAGATGCTATGGGATATATCCTATATGAAAACAATATGGATAATGTAGCAGAATTCAATCTTCTCGTTCCGGTATCATTCACTTACGATTGGGGTACAATTACCAGAGAAGTTAAGATCGAAGTTAAAAAGACAATGGGTCAGAACTAATTAAAATAAAATGATTCAATTATCTTAAAATAGAACACTACAGAGTGTGCCTTCCTATAAAAGGCACACTCTACTTATTCAAATACTTTTTAATTTTCAAGTTAATGAAAAAGCTTAATCTATTTGCCTTTATTGCAGCAATAATTGTAGCCTGCCTTTTTTCTTGTAAAGACAAAGGAACTGTAAAAGAAGAACCTACTGAAACTGAAATATTCAAAAGCAGTCTGACCGCAGAAGATACTACTCAAGTTTTGTCATTATGCAATACCTGCATGGAAACCTTAAAAAAAGGGGATATCGACAAAGCCTTGTCAATGATGCAAATGCTCAACCCTGACAGCACTTTGTCTCCGTTAAGTGAAGAAAAAAAGATCCAATTAAAGAAAAATTTCAAGATTTTCCCTGTTTTGGACTATACCATAGAATATTTCACGTTCAATCTATCCGGCCTCAACGATGTCAAATACCAGATCGAATTTATGAAGAAAGAACCAGGAGACCCTATCCCCAACACCATCGGATTCATGTTTAATCCTATCAAAGTGGATGGCAAATGGAATTTAGCTGTCAAAGAAGCAAATCAGGAAGTACTGCGTCATTAACAACCTAATCTAATATTAATTCTTTTACATGAAAACAAGATTACTTTTTACCGCTGCCATAGTAGCAGCCACAAGTATGGCATCGCAGCCAGTATGGTGCAACCCGGCCCTACCTGTTACAACATTATCAACCCCCTACAACAACAGTGAGTCACCATGGGTTGGAGAAATCATATCCACCGAAGGCACTTACTATTTGTACAACGTCGGTCTTAAACAATTCCTAAGTTGTGGCAATTCCTGGGGAACCCAGGCATCCGGCAATGAGGTCGGAATACCTGTCACATTTGAATTGGCTAACGGCAAATACGTCATCAATACAGATGCATATTATTCCGGAAAACATGTCGGACTGAACGGGTATGTCGATAATGGAGACAGTAACCAATATTGGGAATTCACCAATATCGGGGATGAAAATAATCCTGTTTATACCATAAAGGGAAACAACCAATACTTTGCCAACACAGAAAGAAATGTCATTGGTTTCAGTGATGTACTGGATGACAAAGCCAAATGGCTGGTTGTATCCCAGAAACAAAGAATTGAAAAATTAGAAGAGGCTAGCGAATCAAATGGCGTAGATGCTTCATTCTTTATTAAAAATCCGAATTTTGACAGAGCTGCAAGAGGATATTGGGAGGGCAGTTTTACAGCCGGTGGAAATGACGGTAGCAATGCTGCCACATATAACTATTGTGCAGAAAGATGGAATACCAACTTTGATGTGCATCAAACTATTACAGACCTCCCTGCAGGAAAATACGTGCTGTCCTGCCAAGGCTTTTATAGAGCCGGCGGCACAGGGGATGTCGTAGCTAACCAAGGCAAACAAAACGCGGTTATATATGCAAACGAAGCCACCGCCCCTGTTATGTCCATTTTAGATGATGCCGGAAAAGTGGGGAGCGTCCAAATTGATGGGTACGGTGTCATTCCGAACTGGATGAATGAAGCTGCAAATGCTTTTAATGAAGGACTATACAGTGACAACCACGTAGAAGCCGTTGTTAAAAACGGAACCCTTACTATTGGTATAAAAAAGGATGTCACAATCTCTCAAGACTGGTGCATCTTTGACTCATTCAGATTGACATATTACGGCCTTACAAGAGATCTCGTAGTTGAAATCCTGCAAAGCAACATCAACGAGGCTGACGGCCTGATAAAGAGCCTGACTTTGATTTCAACATTGTGCGAACCGCTTCAAGCAGTCATCACTGAAGCCAACGATGCTATCGCTGATCCGGCTTGCAGCACCGACAGCCTGAACTCTCTTAACGACAAACTTGTTGCCGAAAAGGATATCCTTTCACCTTACCTCACTCCTTACAATGACATTGTCACCCTGATCAACAGTTGCGAAACGACTTTGGCCAATTCCAAGGCCTCTCATGAGGTAAGGGCTGAATTTGAAAAAGCCATTGCCAACGCAAAAGCGAAACTGGCTGAAGCAACCTCGGCACAAGAGATTGAGGCTCTCCACGAACCTCTGATGGAAGCCAACAACAACTATATGGCAGAAGCCATTCCTACGGACGGAGGATATTTTGACGTGACTTTCAAACTGTCCAACCCGACCTGTACTGAAAACTACGGATGGGAGAAACATATCAAAAACGCATCAGCATCATACAATGTCAATAATTCAAGCCTTAACTCTAGCGAATATTCCGGAGTCGGCATTGAAGTATGGCAAAATTCACATGACGTATTCGACGGTGCCGACCTGATCTGGCAGACCTTGACAGATCTTCCTCAGGGTGTTTATGAAATCAGCGCATTGGTTACCGGAAACAACAATTCACCAGTCAACCTCAAAGCCAACGGAATCATCAACCAAGTAAGTTCTACCACATGGAAACGTATTTCTGTCAAAACCATTGTTGATGAAAGCGGAATTCTGAGCGTGGGCATTTCTGCACCGCAAAACAACCTTAACAATTGGTTTACATTGGCTGACGTTAAGCTTAACTATTATGGCAATACTTTGGAATCTCTCCTAAACGAAATCAACGATGAAGCATCCAAACTGAGCACGAGCCTCAGAGGGCGGATTCCCAATAATATGATGGGTGCAGTTAGCGACGGAGTACCTGTCATAGACGCAGAAGGAAATGCCATTACCTATACACTTTCCGAAGCAACTGAACAAATTATCGAATGGCAAAAGAATACAGAGCTGGCCAAATCAGCTATTGAGCCATATAGTGAATTTTTGGCGACCCGCGATTTCGTACTGTCAATCAACGACCAAACGACCGCTGACGAACAATACAAGAATGAATTGGAAGAGGCTGATTATACCTATTCTGCACAAGCAATGGGAGCAGTCACTATTGAAAATATCACCAATGCACAAAAACTGCTCAAGTCAGCGCTTGCCAACTACCTCCAGAACGTAAACGGACTTGCAGATGGCTGTACCGAGCTTGATCTTACTGCATTTGTCAATGATGCTGATTTCACTGACAATGCCAGCACGGCATGGAAGACCACGGCTACAGCTGAAAACTTCAGACACATGAGCCCAAATGGCAGCGTCAACAGCGGGACATATAGCAGCAACTTCATCGAATGTTACGTTAATACAAGCAAGACCCAATATAACAGCAACAAAAAGTTGGTTTACCAGACCCTTAGCGGAATGCCTAAAGGAAATTATGTGATGGAGGGTTATGCATTCAATCGCCGTGAGCATTTCGGATCTGATGACACTATAGAACCGAATCCCGTATACTTGTTCATTAACGGAAGCACTGCAGAAATCAATTCATCCACATTTGCCAAAGGAACCGTCACAGGCTTTACAAGCGATGGCAACTTGGAATTTGGTTTGAAATCCGGTGCAGAATTCAATACAGACTGGAATGGTTTGGGAGCTGTCAGCCTTAAATATCTCGGAACAGAAGCCCAAAATATCACGCTCAACGAAAAGGATCCGTTCGAGTTGAAGAATGACGTCTTTGCCAATGTCACTCTAGAAAAAGAATTCTCTGATTCAGAGTGGACTGCGCTATGCGTGCCGTTTGATATAGACATAGAAACTACTGCTCAATATTTCAGCAAGGTTAAAGTCCCAACCTCAATAGAGACAAAAAACAAATCTACCGTGCTAAACTTTGAAGATGCATCCTCTATTAAAGCTGGCATGCCATATCTTGTTAAGGCTAATACGCCTGACCTTAAAGCCATAAAAGCAGAAAAGACGGTAGTCTATGCAAGCAATCCATACACTGTAATCGTCAACAACAGCCAAATCTGTGGAAATTACAATCCAACGGCAGTCAACGATAACCTTTTCATCTTCTCAGGAGATAGATTTAGTCGGGCTGAAAATGGTGAGAATAACACAATAGAAGGATTCAATTTCTATGTTAACAGTAATACTGCCAACGATGAGATATTACTTTGCATAGACGGTGTCGTTACAACTATTGAAGTTGCCAATATGGCTGAAAACACTAATTACGTGGACGTATATACGCTTACAGGTCTCAAAGTCAAGTCTAATGTAAAACAGACTGAAGCTTTGGATGGATTGAAAAAAGGAATTTACATCATCAATGGAAAAAAAGTAATGAAATAGGGTTTTAATAGGTTATATTGGAAGCTCACGAATCCAATATATTGTTCAACAATCTCATGTATGTGAGATGGCAGACGTCCGGGCTTGTGAAAGTCCGGACGTTTCCTTTTCTGTATATTAAATAAGCAAATACCCCACATCAAGTTTATAACATTTGATTCTTACATACAAGAACATAATATCTTTTTCTGTAAAAGAGCAACAATACCATATTTATAAAGTTCTGGAATATAATTTATTCCTTGAAAAAGGAATAAATGAAAAGATTGCATTAAAAAAATAAGTTTATTTGTATTAAATATATAAAAATAATGTATCTTTGCCAACACAATACTATTAAAAGCATATACCATCAAATAATAAAATGTGAAGAAGTTAGCGAACTTCCACAGTTGAACAATACGAAAAAACCTATTTAATTAACCTATTTTTATTTCACATGAAGAAAAAATTACTTGATGTTATAGCCCTATTTATAGCTATAACAGGTGTAACACATGCAGTTGCACAGAATGATGTATCATCTATCTTAACAACAGATAAGGGATACCAAAAGATTTCAACCATGCCGGAAGTTGTAGATGACTATTATTATGTTATCATTGAACACACCCAACAGCTTATGATTTCTTTAGAAAACAGTTCTTATCAAGGGGACGCAAATAAAACTTGGAAATATCGCTCTCCCGTTGATCCTTTAACTGATTTCTCTAAAATTTGGATGATTGAAACCAATAATGGTGTCAATAATGCCTCTGGCTATGCTTTCCGGAATGTATCAGAGAAAGATTACGTCATGCAAACAGAATGGAACAGTGGATATAACTTCAGAACCAACGACCAAAGCAGCCCGTGTGAGTGGTCCCAATTTCTATTTAATTATACTAATGATGGATATTGGACATTTGAGAACGGAAAATATCCTATGAGCAGCAGTGCAGCTTATAAAGGATATATTGGAATTTGGGAAGAAAAAGAAGGTATTATAGAGGGAGCTGAAGTTGCAGCAAACAAATCGGGCAATTACATCGGCCAATATGATTTATATGCAATCAATAAGAGTGTATTCTGGAAAGCCTATCTAGAAAAAAACGAAAATACCTTTGATGCTAATATACTAATTATCAATCCTAACTTTACAGTCAAAAATGGAATTGGAACATGGTCATCCACTACCAAAGCTCAAAATAACGGAAGAGCTCTAAAAACATTTGGTATATTCAATAATGAATATATCTATGAAAACTGGAATGGAAACCCCTTTTCAGGTACCATGTCACAAACAATTAAAGGATTACCTAACGGTAAATATGAATTAAAAGCAGGAGCATTCAGAGAAGGCGGTAATGAAGATGTCAGATTATTTGCCAATAGCGATGAAACACCCATCACAACCACCTCAAGCAATGCTTCATATTTTACCGTCACAACAAGTGTAACCAACCATAATCTTACCATTGGACTTAAATCAGTTAACAATGGTTGTAATTGGATGGGATTAGGCAAAGTATCATTAAGATATTTAGGTCCGGATTTATCAAGTCTTATTACAGAATTCGAGAACTTAAAAAAATCATTAGAAGAACTGGCAGGTACCACTTCTGGTATTGACCATATTATCAATAACACCTTAAACCAGTATCCTACTACACCTAGTGAACAAACCGATTTAGAAAAAGCCATCACAGCTTTAACAGCAACTAAAAATACAGCAGAAAAATTATTGGAAGAATATAATCAATATAAATCTTTATATTCAATATTTGAAGCATTCTATACAAACTCTAAAGATGCATCGCCATCAGATGCTTGCATGACATATAAAAATGTCTTATCCACAGCTCAAATGAACGCTGATGCTGTTAACACAGTTGGAGGATACGACATCATCATTGAAGACCTTAAAACTGGACGACTTGAATATTCAAAGCAAGCAAAACCTAATGAAGGAACCACTTTAGATTACACATTTAACATCTTTAATAATAGTTTTGAATCCAACTTCAACAATTGGACCAACAATTCAATGTCTACACAAGGAAATAATTCATTCGGTTTAAAAGAGGGAACTATATACATTGAAAAATGGGTTTCGCAAGATAATACGCCAATAAGTGCCTGCTCTATAGAACAGAATATAAACATTCCTTGTGGAAAATACCGTTTAACAGTATCTGCCCAAAACATCAATCAAGGCGATGTAAACACACCACAAACAGGAGTTCACATCTTCGCTGGTTCTAATTCCACAGAAGTTACAGCTGCCAATGAATATATTGTAGAATTCACTCATATTAATGGTGAACTTTCAATAGGTTTTAAAGCTGAAAATGCTACTGGAAACTGGTTAGCATGCGATAATTTCCGTTTGGAATTACTTGGTGATGCCGATCCGAATCTTATATTAACATATTGGAAAACAGAATTGGAAAATACCATAACAGAAGCTAAATCCTTAAATAATGGAGCCAATGTCGGTAACGCTGCTTTTCAAATCCCTGTATCCGCACAGAATGAACTGACAGAATCTATTGATAACGCACAAATTAATATTGATTCAAATGATATAGAAGTTATTAAAACAACTATAAATAATTTAAATGCAGCAATAGAGATATACAAGAATGCAACACTCAATGAACCTAGTGCAGATCAAAAGTTCAATATTATCCTGTCAACCGTTGGTAACCAAGAATGGCAATATAATGGTAAAGCTTTAACTTTTGTATATAAAGGCCAAACACCTGAACAGAATGATTATGCTATAAACTATGCTTACCCTGCTAACTGTAATTTTGCACAAGCGTTTACAATCGAAAAAGTTGCAGATAAAAATAATTATATCATATACTTTGAAGATAATTCTGGCAACCAGAGATATATATGTAATGGAACTGTTACCGGTGCAGGAACAGGTGCATACGGAATACGTACCACACTTAACAAAGAACAAGCTTTAGCCTTTGAATTCATAGCCACAACTGTAAATGGAAATTATAATCTGAAAAATACTTCCGTAAATGAATATATGGGAAGCCAGGATGCTGGTTTTTACACTGTTAACAGTCATATTAATTTTAATATACAAGAAGCACAAAAGGCAAAAATCACATTACCCCATACAGGTGCAAACTGGGGTACAATAATGTTACCATTCAATGCTGAAGTTCCAAGTGGAATGACAGCTTATATTGCTAATGAGATTCAAAATAATGAAATCCAAATTTCTGAAACAGAAGTTCTTGAAGCCAACAAGCCTTATATTGTCCGTATTACAGAAAAGGATAAAACTTTCTCATTTACAGATTATGGTTTAGCTACACAAGAATCTTACACAAATCAATTATTGACAGGCACATACATCAGCACCAAAGCACCAGCCGGTTCTTACGTACTTCAGAATCAGCCGGAAGCTGACGGAGTGGCATTCTATCGTGTAGAGGAAAGTAAAGAGCCGACCATCAATTCCTACCGCGCTTATTTGACTGTACCTGCTGAAGCTGGTATCAACTCTCTCGTATTACAACTTCCTGATGATAATGTAACCGGCATTGAAACAGCTATGGAAGCAGACAACGAAGTAGATGTTTACAGCATCAGCGGTGTACTGATCCGCAGCAAGGTCAAGAAGAGCGAAGCTCTCAACGGATTGGATAAAGGTATTTATATCGTAAACGGCATTAAACAAGCTGTGAAATAAAACTTATTTAATAAAAGAATCATAGTACAAACAGGAAAATCATAAAAACATGAAAAAGCAATTATATATCACCCCACAGATACAGATAACCCAAATGGAAACAGCCAACATCATCGCTACATCTCAACCAGGAATCTCAGACAAACCTGCTGATCCTAATGGCGATGTTTTGTCCAATCAGAACATGTGGTCTGATGGTGTGTGGTAATCTATAGAAATATCCATCTTATGCTCAGGCTGTCCCCGATTCGGAGACAGCCTTTCTATTATTTCCAGATTTTCCCTGCAATCCAGTGGATAAAAACCTTTATCCTACTGATTCTATCAACCGGACTATAGGTGCAATTGATAAGGAGCAAAAACATCATATCGAACCTGCCAACCAATTATTTTTCCTTTTTCACCAAACTTTCCTTAATCTTGTCCAATACTTTTTTATTGGCCATATCTATCTCATGATTATCCAAAGAAGCCAGATAAATGGCTGTCACCCGCTCATTGGAATGACCCATCGATTCACTGATTACCCTGGTTGGAATATGTAATCTGGAAGCCTGAGTAGCCCAGGAATGACGGGCTACATAGGAAGTCAGACTATCAACCCCTATCTCTTCTGCCAGTTTTCTGAGATGATAATTATAATGCTGCAAAGCCTTTTCATAAGCCAGCTGACTGAATGTAGGTGTTTTCAACACCGGAAACAGATACTCTGATTTCGGATCTGCATATCTGTTGATAATCTCCACCATCATGGTATTCATTTTAATCGAAAGCAATCTTCTCGTCTTGCTTCGCCGATAAATAATCCTGCCATTCTGGCAATCACTTTTCTGTAGTTTGACAAAGTCAATAAAAGCCATACCACGTGCCAGAAAACAAAACAAAAAAGCATCCTTCGTAAAATTAAGCTGTTCATTTTCTGACTGATACTTAATCAGTTTAGTTATGGCATTAACATCTACTGCACGCTTCACCGTAGTATCCACTCCCGCATAAACGGAACGAAACGGATTAGGCAGATTCAGATCATAATAAACCAAGCCTTTATGAAATACAGCCCTAAGAATACGGATATAAAAAGAACTGCTGTTTCTCCTTATCTTCCTTTCCTCAATAAGGTAGAATTCATAACGGCGGATCAATTCAGATGTGACCTGTGAGAATTTCAATGTGGACATCCTCTCTTTATTTCTCAAAAAGGAAACAAATGAACGATATGCCGAACCATAATTCAAAGCTGTTTTACATTTCTGATACAAATTCTTTTCCGAAATCTGCATCTCCATAAAAGCCAGGAAGTCGGCTTCACTGTGTCTGTGCGCATTTCTTCTCATAATCAATATCGTTTTTATAAATTAAAAATAAAAAGCAACGATAAACTTAAGAAAAAAGGCGCATCGATCCCACACCTGTAATCAAAAAATAAGAAAGCGCTTTCCCTTTTTTAATATTTTATGACTATAAAAAAGAGAAAACGCTATTATAAATCAAGTGTATAGAGCCTATTAGAACAACTTAGCCGGATATACGCCTGCATCTATCAAAGACTGAATCTTAGCTACTACCGCGTCACGGTCTGCAGCATAAGTCACACCAAACCACTTGCTGGTTGTATCCAGTACTTTAACAGTTGCTGTTCCTTCATTGATCAATTTATCAACCATCAACGGAATAAAGAATTCTGCCTTCAGGTTCTCCATGTTCTTAGGATTGCTGAGGAATTCCTTGAAATAAGCTTCGCTGTAAGCAAAATAATCCGGTGTGAAACCCCACATGTTCATTGAAACAGGCACATTCTCACCACCTACAGGTTGCCATTCTCCATTCTCGTCCTTGTAAGAAATCACATCGTTAACACGCATGATCTCAGTACGCTCTACTACATCAGTCAGGTTACCTTCAGCATCCTTACCGCAAATACCACGTGCTACAGAACCATTCTCTGAAAGCGTATTACCAATGCGGAAGCCCACCATAGCATAACGGTTCTTTGAACCTTCAGGCAGTTCGCTGAGGAACTTACCGATAGCCATGAAAGCATCACGGTTATAGAAATCATCGCAGTTGATTACGCAGAAAGGCTCCTTGATTACGTCCTTACCCATCAATACGGCATGGTTTGTACCCCATGGCTTAACACGGCCTTCAGGACATTTGAAACCTTCGGGCAGATCGTCCAAAGACTGGAATACCAGTTCACACGGAATATGACCTTCATATTTGCTGATGATCTTATCACGGAAATCTTTTTCAAAATCCTTACGGATTACAAATACCAATTTTCCAAAACCTGCCTGGATAGCATCATAAATGGAATAATCCATAATTGTTTCTCCGTTTGGACCCAGACCATCCAATTGCTTCAAACCACCGTAACGACTTCCCATACCGGCAGCCAATAAGAATAATGTTGGTTTCATTTCTAATATTGTTTAAAGAGGTTAAAGTTTACTATTGCAAAATTAAAAATTTATTGCCAAAAAGTAAGCATCAGGCTGACTTTTTTTTATATCCGGATCATTTTAGGTCCGAATGATGTTGTACAACAGTACAATAAGTGTCAGAATGGATACCCTACTGCCAGATGATAGCCTAAACTGTCCTTAAATTTCGGCATATTGTAATATCCGCTTTTACCGGTATCATAAGGAGCATGTATACCCACTCCGATATCAAAACGCAACACCAGAAAGTCCAGGTCATATCTTACGCCAAAACCGGTACCCAATGCCAGATCCTTTCCCAGACGTGACAGGTCAAACGTACCACCCGGCCGGTTGGGATCTGCATCCATCAACCAGACGTTTCCGGCATCCAGAAAGACTGCACCATACAAGCTGGAAATGATAGGAAAACGATACTCTGCATTCAGTTCAAGCTTGAAGTCTCCCATCTGGTCAATATAAGAATATTGTCCATGCTGAGGGGTATAAGAACCAGGACCGACGCCACGTGCTGTAAAAGCACGGATACTATTGGCACCTCCGACACTGAACAGGTCATTATAAGGAGCTGACAATGAATTGCCGTAACTGAAAATAGCCCCTACCCCGGCTCTGGTCGCTATACTGGTACGCGGTGTCAGTTTGAATTCTTCTCTGAACTCGGCCAACAAACGGACATACTGCGCAAACGGCACGTTAAACAGCTTTTTATCTTTCTGGTTGAACGGCTGGCCGAAAGCAGCATAAATTCCAGAAGTCAAGTTTCCGCTCTCCTTAATCTCAAAAATGAAAGAACGTGGATTATGCGCCCTTCGCGGACTTGAATAGGTCAGTGTGTAACGCATGGAAGGTATAAACTGGTTACGCATACTGACATATAACGCTTTGTTGGCATTCATAATTGAATCAAACGTCGGCGTCGTGCTAAGCAGTTCATCATAATCCAAACGGAAAGGCACAAACTCATGCTTCAGCGTAGCCTTTCCCTGATACGTATACATTACCCTGGCACTGAAAGAGACCATACCGAAATAATTGGCCCGGTTCATCCATGTGGCATCCAGAGTAAACACGGTTCCGGTCAATGCACGCCTTGACATGCGACGACCTGCACCAGGAAAGATGATACGTGGATAATTCAGAGAAAGCGAAGTACCGTATTCATACGAATTGATTCTCGAACTGTTACCTACTACAGACGTATTGGTCTGCCATTCATAAGACCCGTGCAACTCCAGTTTCAGTTTCTCTGCTCCCCGGAAAGCATTCCGTTTGGACATTCCAAAAGAAATACCCGGACCTACCTGTCCGTTACTTTTTGATGTCACCTGCGTAGTAAACTCGCTGTCATAAGGTTTGTCCAATATACCCACGATCTCTACGTCCAACGTATCGGAAGTCATCATGCTGTCTCTCGGCACATATTTCATATTGACCGAACTGAACACTTCCATCTCTGACAATCTCTGCTGTACGAAATCCATCAGCTCCTGTCTGTAAAGATATCCTTTCCGATAATAAAGGTTACGGCGTATGGCACCCAGTTTGAGAGGTGCCTTATGCTTTTTGTCGGCAAACATCATGGTATAATCCCGTCTCCGTATGGTATCTGTCAATTCAAAGGAATCCTGATTATAAATCGTGATACGGGTTTCTCCTATCCGGTATTTCTTTTGGGCAAACGGCGGTATGTCATCTGCCGGTTTTACCTGCAGTTGCACAAAGCCTTTGCGGGCTACGGTATCAGCCCTGAAAGTGATATATTCAGGCTGATAAAAATAAAATCCCTCGTTCCGGAACAGTTTGTAAAGCCGGTTACGCTCACCATCCAGATTGATCACGCTGAACGGATCTCCTTTATGCAGTAACCGGGCATTCCATGTTTTCCTAATCAGACTGTCTGTCCCGACAGCAAACTTGAGATAAGCTATTGAGTCAAGCATAAACAGATTACGCGGACTGACATCATAACGTATTTTTGCCTTACGGGGATTCTTTTGGGGCAATACCTCAAAATCCACCGTACCCCGGAAAAAGCCATAATTCCGGAGTGTATTCTGCGCCACCTTGGCACGGACTTCAGGATTGACGGTCGTCACGTAAACCGGTGTTGCAGCCAGTCGGCCAAACAGCCATTTGCTAAAACGTGACTCTTTACCCACAAAAGCATTATATGCCCACAGACCAACAGGTAGAGGGAATCTCAATGACGAGCTTCCCAAAACCGAGTTATTCGGTGGATAAGACAATGCAGCCTTGACTTCCGACTTGACGGTCTCATAAGTTTCCTTCTGTGCTTTTTCTACTGCCTTGATGGAATCCTTCTGTTCGTCTGTAAGCTCCACCACCGCTCCCGGCAACGCAGTTTTAGATGTCAGGATAGCATCTACCGTCTTATAAGCCTCAGCCACAGAAGTAATCACACCTTTTTCATCTGTTTTGCGTTTTTTCTTCTGCTTCTTAGCCTCTCCAAAATCTATTTTGTCTATCCCCACATACAAGGTTTCTCCTTCAGGCAGATTCTTGGTTGTGGAACATCCTGCCAGGATCCATCCGCAAACCATCGACAGAATATAGATATATCCTATTTTCTTACTCATCATTCACTGACTTTTTCTTTTTGTTCACTTTTATCCTTCTTATTCTTTTTCCGGTTGAAAATAAAGAGTTCGCCCAGACGGTTCGTCTTTCGCCTTAATACCAGACCAGCTCCCATCTCGGTAATTTCACCTTCAAGCAATGACTCATATCCCTTATCATAGAACAAGGTGACATAACGGGTAGCACTCTTGTCCAGACGATATTCCAATGAAACATTGTCAATAAGAGTCTGTCCCGTATTTTCCACATCTTCACCCGTTGAAACTTTGCCACCGACAATGACACTGACTCTGTTATTCCAGAACCGTTTGGCAAATTTAAACGAATAATCCGTTCTCGTTGATCCGTCAGCATTGGTCTCATTATCCATTCCGACACTGAGATCAATGGTTTTCAATGCATTTCCCGCAATATTGGATATTTCACTTTGCAGGAATGAGTTCAAGGCATCCTGGGTAGAGAATCCGCCCAGATTACTATCTGCCAGATACATTCCCGTAGCCAGCATCGTGACGGCCAGACGCCCACGCTGTTCAACCGACATGGCTGCCAACTGATTCTGTACGTCCATGTCCTCAGGAGCCTCCAGTGTGAATTCCAGTCCCATATTCTTCAACGTCCTGGTAATAGACAGACCGACATCAAAAGTCACCGTCCTCGGCGTATTGTTTTCTGTCACAGAAGCTTTAAGCCGTTCTACAGCAGCCAGATTCAAAGTCGGATTCAGCACATCTCCATTGAACTCCACGAAACTTCCGCTCTTGATACTAAAGGTCTTCAACGGGATAACCGGCAATGAATATTTCATCTCGCCACTCAGTACCGTATAGCGCCCCGACATGTTCAGACCTCCAAGGGGAGAATACAACATGGTGAGTTCTCCTCCACCTTCCAGGTCAATATAACTGGAGCGATCCGCACTCAAAAGACAATGAACACGGGCTCCCTGATCTATATTTATTCCCACCGTAGCATTGATACGCATCGGTTTCGGACGGACCACCGGTTCTACTTCCAGTGTGTCGGAAAAATCTGCAAATGTCACCAGATCACTCAAACGGTCATCTACAGTCAAAGGCGAATCTTTTAGCACATACGTCACATCCGTATTGCCCAATACACCCAGACGACCGGTCACATTCAAGCGGTTCATATCGCCTTCCATCCGTGTATTGATATCTACATACACTTTACCATAAGCTGTAGCCTGCTGAGTACGCTTGGCATTAATCAATTCAAAATTGGTAGCCTGGATATTCAAGGCCAGTTTCATATCAGCCATATCCGAGAAATCCACGAGTCCGTCCAGTATCAAAGGATTACGTCCCGTTGAATAAACCATCAGGCGTTCCATCTTCAGCTGATTGTCTTTCAACCGGATAGTATCAGCAGGCAACTTCAGGTTAAGACTGTATGCCGGTGAAGTCAAAACAGCCTGATCAAATGCAGCCCACCCACCAATCTGTGGTTCTGCCATCTGACCGCCTACATGAAACTCACCATCAAGAGCCCCATCTAATGCTGCCAAATCCGGCGGAAGGAAACCATTGACCATAACCAGAGGAAAATCATGCAACTCCACGTCTGCATCCAGCAGTTCCTCGGGTGCAGTCTGGTAAGTTCCGTTAAGAGTCATTATTTCCGCATTATTACGTCCTACACGGGCATCTACAAAATGCGTACCATCCTCATTGGGCAAATATACCGCACTCAATGCGATATTGCCCAAAGGAACCTTTTCATACGCCATACTGTCCACAGATACTTCTGCCATGACGGACATATTATCTGCCGTCTGTATAAGATGGACATCACTCTTCAACATACCGTCAATATGCGGTGCATAAGGTATCACATTGGTAAGCTCCGTCAGATTCCAATGCGAAAGAGCAACCGTCACATCCTGAAGGGCATCCGAATCATCTATCGTAAAGACCTGCGCCCTGGTACCGTCATCAGCCAACAGATCGACATTGGCACTGACTCTGCGATCCTGCCCCCAGAACACATAATTATCCTCATTAATCCTGAAACGTCGGTAAGCTATAATAGGATTAATCTGTGAGAATGACAAGCGCAGACCGTTTTCCTCTACATCAGCGCGGATACCGAAATCAACGCCACGTCTTCCCTTGTCGTCCAGATAAAGCAACGAAACGCCTCCTCCTGTAGCCTCCAGATCGGCTCTCATACGCGCATCAAACACAAACTGTTTGTTGGCCGGACCGTTACGGACACGACCTTCCATCTTGATACCGGTTGAATCCTGGAACATATTCATCTGCAACGTGTCCAGCAGGACGCCACCTGTCTGCATGCTATGGATATAGCCGTTTCCATTCAACCCGACAAGGTGATCGGACTGCATGGTCAGCATCAGTTTTTCATAAGCATATCCCATTGTCGAGAGATAATTACAGATGGGATTGTCCTTTCCGGACCAGACATTCAATACCAGATCAGGCAACATCATTCTCAAAGAATCCTGATTCAGACGACGGCGTTTAAGCTGTGCCTGTGTGGCTTCCGAAACGCGCTGCAACTGCTTCATGATACGCTCATAAGATCCCCGACCGGACAAATCCAGATGGAAATCACCGGCAGACACATAAGCATACGTAGAATCCGGCTCAGCCAACACATCCATCATCAGGTTCTTGGGATGAAAGACTGTATCCTTCAAAGCCAGTCCTATACCCGTAACAGAAGCCGTCAGACGATGATTGTTCTTCAGATTCGTATAGCCCTCGGCCTGAAGCCCTAATGAGGCATCGAACTGGTTCTTGGAAAGTCCGAGTGCCTGAAGATTGATTTTTCTCAGGTCGGTATCCAAAGCATAACTGATTATTTTTCTTCTGACCGAAGTTTCCAGTTTCATCTTGAGTGCCAGCAATGAATTGTCACTCAGAAAATCCAAAGTGCCCTTTCCCTGACGTAAACCGGCATTGAAAGCGATTCCACCCAACTGCCAGCCAGCATATCTGAAATCATCCAACTTCACATCTGCCCTTAGCGAAGTACGAGGACTGTAAAGATCCAGACCCTGCCCTTTGACACGAGCTGTCATGGACAAGGTGTAAAGAGAATCCTTAGGCAGAAAATGATCCAAACGCAAACTGTCAACCTTCAAATCCAGTCCATACGCCGTACGCGGCTCATCGTACCGCGCCTTCATACGGACACGGCTTCTTCCTTCACGCAAACGGACATCTGCCGTATAACATCGGTCAGCCAGCTGCAATTTACCTTCAGCCGAAAGAACGGGAAATGCCAGTGAAGCCATGCTTTCTTCCGACAGTCCTTTTATGAAATCCAGATTACCGGTACGCAAAGACAAATCAATATCTGCACCGCGGTGAAGCGAATCGGCCAAACGGGTCATCTCTCCGGAAGCTCTGAATGAGAAAGCATCAGCCAGTCCTACATCCAGAGCTGTCAACTTCAAGGCATCCATATTGCCATTCGCAGACAAACGGATGATGACAGGCAAATTGGGATATTTTCTCACAAAGGCAGCCGGCAATTTTCCGGCCAGTAACATGATATCCTGTTTACCGATTTCTCCCCACAGACGCGCACTCATTCCGTCTTTAGGCGACGTAGACAAAGCCGCGAAAGCCATATCTGCCTGCAACCGCAAATAAGAATCCGTTGTGGACAGTTCCAGTGACGGTATCTTCAGTCGCAAAGAGTCCATATCGACTTTACCTGCGGTGCGAACCAGTGTCAAACCACTTTTCTCTGTCATCTTCATCTGCCTGAGAGCCAGAGAAAGAGCCATGCTGTTCTGTTCGAAGCGCAAGGTATCCACAGACAATTGGGCATCACGAAGATGTAAATGATTGACATCCAACCCTTCGACAAACGGTTCATAAGTCAGGTCATAAGTAATGGAGTCGGCCGACAAATCAAAAGAGCGGGCCTTATAAAGTGATTTTTCCAAATCGATGTAAGCTCCGTTCAATCTGGCCTCCTTAAGTCCCATGCCAATCACCATCGTATCACCAGGCATCCTCAATTTAAAACGGGTATTGCTGATAGCAACCTTTTCAAGGGCCAGGCGCCAGGTCGGAGGTGCTGATTCCACCGTGTCTACCGTTGTGGTATCCTGCAAAATGACTTCTACATCCGTCTTATCCAAAACAGCTGCATTCACGATAGCCATTTCCTGCGGCAACTTCACGCCATGCGAACGCAAATGGAAACGTCCCAAATGCCCTTTGATAATGACACCGGTTATCAGATCCTGCGTGTCTACATCTGCATCGTATATATCGAATCCGTCCACTTTGATCTCCCCACGCAGAAGAGATGAAAAGTTCAAATCTATACCCAGCTCATTCACATCAATCAGCTTTACTCCCTGAGCATTCGCAATATTGACATCCCTGAGCGAAAGGTCAAAAAGGAATGCCAGACGCAACTTGCCTATCTGGATTTGCATACCTGTAGTTTCCGACAATATGCCAGTCGTCTTTCTGACCGCATAATCCTGCACTGCCGGCACATAAAGCAAGGTCGACAATATCACGAACAGGATTAAAGGTGTCAATAAAATACCTATTATCCACTTTAAAATTTTCTTTCTCATAGGTCATCACGTAATCCAATACAAAGAAAAACATTTTTTTTGTATTTATTCCCATTCCATTCACAAAATGACAAACAAACATACCACAGACATCTGACAAGCCTGCAATTCATTCATTATGGATCTGTATCATCTCTAAAAAAAGTGCTTTTGTTTATTCTCTTCGGAAAAACCATATCAGCCGATCTTTATGCCATCAATATGGTCTTTTTCTCTCTTACTTCTTCTCTTTCGTTCTTTTGGCATAAACCCCTTCACCTCTTCACATGCCTTTATTTATGCGGGATACAGCGTGAAAGTCATCCTTCACCCCCTTCACATGTCCTTCACCACTACTTCAAAAGTCCTTCATCCTGCTTGTTAGTTCTTCTGGTAATAAAAACATACATTGTTGACTTATGATTCTTTTATGACATTTTCAAAAAAGTAAGCTTTACTTTTTAAAAAGTAAGCCTTACTTTTTTGAAAGTAAACCGAACTTTTTCCAAAGTAAGCCGGAACATGATCGGCTCGTAGGTACATATTTCACTGCAAATTAATATTTATTAACAAAAAGAAAGCATCAAGGAGGGTGAAGGGTGAATATTCATTTATAACTCACTTATATTCAGTATGTTATATGATAAAATGAAGAGGTGAAGTATTTTTCTCATACCCTCTTACTGGAGAGTATGACTATCTCACGACAACCGGATTGAAATTTCCGGAAAACGAACTTTTTTCTCCTGTCAAAAAACCACCTTCAAGAAAAACATAGGGACCAAAACTGAATACAAAGCCTCTATAATCCGGCCATGAACAGCCCGTCTGCTTGCATCGAATGCCTATCTGGCCAAAAGCATAATAGAAACAGCTATGGATCAAGCAAACCACATGCATGGATGACAGTCTGTTTTTCAAACGGTAAATTTTTCCGTCTCGATTTATTGTCGTAACTTTACAGCTGTCATTTCTGAATCTAACCTTATAACCAAATGAAAAGAACCATTAATCTGTTGATCCTATGCAGCATTCTTATAATGGGAAGCTGCCAGAACCATAACCAAAAAGATATGAAAGAAACCGAAGTCAAAATTGAAACCTCTATGGGCGACATCATCGTAAAACTTTATAACGATACGCCTAAACACCGTGACAATTTCATCAAGCTGGTCAAAGCTGGTGTTTATGACAACATTCTGTTCCACCGTGTCGTAAAAGGCTTTATGATCCAGACGGGAGATCCCTCCATCAAACCCGGACACGCTCCTGCAGCAGTAGATACCAATGCATACCGTTACACCATCCCGGCAGAAATTGTCTATCCACGTCATTTCCACAAAAAAGGGGCACTTGCTGCTGCACGCATGGGCGATGATGTCAATCCGGAAAAAGCATCCAGCGCCACACAGTTTTATATTGTGACCGGCAAGACTTTCAGCTCAGGCAAACTGATGGAACTCTATTCTCTGGTATATCAGGATAAAGTGGATCAGTTAAAAGAAGAACTGTCACGCCCTCACATCAAAGAAATGTATATGCTGCGCAAACAAGGCAAGCAGTCCGAACTGGAAGCCTTGAAAGATTCCATTCTGCATCAGGCAGAAAAACAGATTGCCGAAAACCCGCCTTTGCCCTTCACTGACACCCAAAAGAAATTTTATGAGGAAGAAGGAGGAGCTCCTCATCTTGACGGGGAATACACCGTTTTCGGCGAAGTGGTAGAAGGCCTCAACGTGGCGGAAGCCATCGAAAAGGTCAAAACCGCCAAAGAACGCCCTTTGCAGGAGATTGTCATCAAAAAAGTTACCGTACTTGAATAAACAGGCTGTATTCAGTCTGCATACTTCACATAGCCCAAACGGGTATATTTCACACCATGACTCTCATAATGAGCCATTACCCTGGCAGAACGGAGTACCAGATTTTGCCCTACCATAAATGAACGGCTATGACAACTCAAAGCCTTGGGCGTCTGACTGCGCCCACCGGCTTTTTCCGTAAAACTATAACGGCATCCTGCCGCATCGACAGCCAGAATACGCTGGTCGATATAAAAATCAGGTTTATAAGTATCAACCTGGTATTTCACATAAAGAACTTTCAGATTCAGATTTTCAAGTTTGTCCCCTTTCTGTCCTACAAACTCGCTCTGCGACTGATAACGGATCTGCCGGGGAGGAGACAGTTCCGGATGAATCCGGGCAAAGACTCTGGCAATGTCCACCAACTGACGGAGTTTCTTTTTTTCGGGCTCAAACTTGTTTGCAAGCCAAAGCACATACATCGGATCAATGTAATACACTTCAGCCAGACGTTTGTTACGATACTTGCCAAAAGAAACCACATCGGCCGTAGAACCGTAATATGGTATGAAATAACTGTTGTCAAGCCAAGTCAGCATGACATGATTATAACGTAAGAGATACATGGCCTGACCCACCGAAGTCTGGAATGCAGTAGTCAATGTACGAATGAACAAAGGTGGCGTCCCATCCGTGAACACACGCCACAAGGCATAATAATGTCGGTAAGCCGTAGTCACACTGATGGCATAATACCCGCTCTGAGCATGACGTCCGGCATTGAATGTCCTGACCTCGCTTACAATATGCTGCATTTCTTCAGCAGGTATCTGTTCGTAGAAAGTGACTTGAACCATAAATTACGCCTCCTTCCTATATAATCAAAACTTCGGATGCGTCATGCCTGGTGCATGAGTCAACCGACCCACATCACGAAGCTAAATACTCTTCTCGATGTTCCATACGAATGCCCTCAATCCCAACATTTCCGTTTCCTTATCCATCTGATGCAACCGTTCCAACAGCGGATCGACCTTTTCGTCATCCACTACGGTCATGATAGCCGAACACAATGAAGGCCAGGCATGCGTCCCGAAATGAGGATCGCCCGTATGTGTTCCACGTCCTCTCAACTGATGCCAATAACTGAATCCCCGGCATCCCAGACGGTCAAGAACCTCCACTATCCGTTCATAAAAAGCCTGATCAAAAGTGATCATCACTGATTTCATCTTCAATCCTCCTTTCTGTTTATGTTAACGAATCCGCCCTGATGGCTTCTCGAATGTCATTTTATCCTTATGTGCCTGATAGTAATCAGCCAACGCCCGCGCTTTCCTCAACTTACGTCTGCCCCGGGCAATGCCGCCTGACGCAAACACGCAATACACCACCGGAACCAACACTAACGTCAACACGGTGGACACCGTCAGTCCGCCTATTACCGCTACACCAAGAGGACGCCACATTTCAGCACCGACACCCTGCCCGACTGCCATCGGCACCATACCCAGGATGGTGGTCAGCGTGGTCATCAATACGGGACGGAGACGGCTCCGGCCTGCAACCGTTACCGCACGGATAATTCCCATTCCTCGCTCACGACACAACAGAATATAGTCGATCAGCACAATACCGTTCTTAACTACGATACCGATCAACATGATTCCGCCCAAGATTGACATCACGCTCAACGGGGTCTGCGTAAGGAAAAGCGCCAGTATGACACCACTGAATGCAAAAGGTACGGACAGCATGATAATGAACGGATTGGTCATGGACTCAAACTGTGCAGCCATCACAATGAATACCAAAAGGATAATCAGAACAGCCAACACGCCCAAATCCGCATTGGCATCCTGCTGGTCTTCATAAGATCCTGCCACCTTGATGCTTACACCTTGCGGCAGTTCCATCTTCTCGATAATCTTATTACCGGCTTCCACACCCTGACTCAATGCTATGCCTGACAAAACAGCATCTACGGTCACAATACGTTCACGGTCCTTACGCTCAATCGTCGGCGGCGAGAAACGCTGTACGACCTTGCCGACATCTTTCACTCTCACGCCTTCGCCGGCCTGATTGTAAATGATGATGTTTTCAAGTGCTTCTATACTGGTTCGCTGATCGGGTTCATAACGTACCTTGATGTCATACTCATCACCATCCTCACGGTAATAAGAAGAAGTAGAACCATTCACCCTATTACGAAGATAGGAAGCAGCCGTACTTAGGTTCAACCCGTGCAAAGCCAGTTTCTCCCGATCAAAGTCCACCTGATATTCAGGTTGATAATCACTCCGGCTGATATTGACCTGCCCCACGCCTTTCACCTTACTTAATTCTTCCTTCAATATCTTGGCCACACGGTCTGTCGCATCGAAATCATAACCGTAAACCTCAAAAGACGCTGTGGACTGGCCACCCATACCACTGCCTCCTCCACCGAGCTTAACGTCCGTCTTGACAAAATCAGGATATTGGGCCAGGTCATTACGCATTTCGTCACAAATCTGCTCAAGCGTTTTCTCACGCTCATTTGACGGTACCATACCGATATTAAACTCTATGATATGAGGACCATTGTCTGAAAGCGAACTGTAAGTATCGTCTTCACCAGCCTGACCGACCTTGAAATTAATGGCATCCATATCTTTCCCGTACCTGTCCTGCCATTTTTTGGTCAGTTCCAATGAAAGCCGTTCTGCTATCTCCACACGCGTACCGACCGGAAGTTCCAGACTGATACCGATACGGCCGCTGTCATTAGCCGGGAAAAATTCGGAATGAATACCGGAACAACAGCCCAAACTGGCTAAAAAAAGTACAACGCAACCGGTTATCATCGTTTTACGGTGGCGTACGCCCCAATCCAGACGACGGGCATACCAACCATCAAGCCTGTCGAGTGCCTTATGTACGGGGGTGTACCACATCAGGAAAAACTTGGTTTGTTTTTTCTGCAGCCTCAACAATTGCGAACACATCATCGGAGTAAAGGTCAATGCCGACACTGTGGAAATAGTCATGATCACGCACATCATCCAACCCAGCTGCTTGAACAATACACCGGTCATGCCGGTAACCATGGTCAACGGAAAGAACACGGCGATCATGGTCAGCGTAGAAGCCACAACGGAAATGGCCACCTCATTGGTGGCATGCACAGCAGCCTGTTTAGGCTCAGAACCACGCTCAATATGAGTTGTGACATTTTCAAGCACAACGATGGCATCATCCACCACATTACCAATGGCAATACTCAAGCAGGAAAGCGATATCATATTCAATGACCCGTCCGACACAAACAAATAAATGAACGAGGCGATAAGAGACATTGGAATGGTGATACAGATAATGACCGTAGCCCTCCACCGTCCAAGAAAAACGAATACTACCACAACCACGAACAAAATGGCATAAAGTATCGTTTCAACCAACGAATCTATGGTATTCAGGATATTGTCAGATGTATCCATGATCACACCTAACTTCACGTCAGAAGGCAACTGTTTCTGCAGTTCCGGCATCATTTTCTTGACAGCCTGGGCTATCTCTACCGAATTGGCTCCATTTTGTTTCTGGATCACAATCATGGCTCCCTGTTTGCCATCATTATAAGCTTTCTGCGCTCTCTCCTGCACATCATCTACAACTCTCGCCACATCACGCAGGTAAACCGGAGCACCGTTATGGGTAGCCACAATGATATCGAGCATCTGCTGCGGATCGGTAAACTCTCCCTCCACTCTGAGCGGATAGGTATTGTTTCCCACATCAAAAGAACCTCCAGGCACATTCTTATTCTCGGCCACAATAGCCTGACTGACCGTTTCCACCGTCAACCCATAGGCTTCCATCTTACGGGGGTCCATGTAGACATTGATCTCACGCTCCGGGGCACCGGATATGGACACCGTACCAACCCCGTCAATCCGGGCCAAGGGATTGGCCACATTGTCATCCAAAATCTTATAGAGTGCTTTCTGGCTTTCTTCAGCCTGAACAGACAGGATGACAATAGGAATCATATCCGTAGAAAACTTGAAGATAATCGGCGTATTGACTTCATCCGGCAATACGGAACTGATCATATCCAGTTTGTCACGCACATCGTTTGTCAAGACTTCTATATCATTACCAAACTCAAATTCAAGGGTAATTACCGAAGTATTCTCGCGCGAATCCGAAGTGATGTGTTTCAGATGTTCCACGGCATTCAGTGTATTTTCCAGCGGTCGGGTCACATTATTTTCCACATCGGATGCAGACGCTCCAGGATAAGTGGTGATAACCAGGATCGTATTGGTCTCAATGTCCGGATAGAGATCTACCGGCAACTTTGACAAAGAAAAAAGTCCTAAAACCATAACGGCCACAAAACACAGCGTGGTCATAATCGGTTTCTTTACCGCACCTTCATATAAACTCATAGTATGCTCTTCTGATAAAAGGTTCTACGGATTATTTTATCACTTCCACTGCCACTCCGTCTGCCAGACGGTTCTGTCCGGCCACCACGACCTGGACGCCGGCTGCAAGTCCTTCGAGTATTTCATACTCTGTACCCAACCGACGACCGATCTGTACCTGACGACGCTTTACCTTACGGGTATTCTGATCATATTCATAAACGTAATAATCGCCGGAGCCGGTCTGTTTCACTACTGCCTGATCCGGCACGACCGTATGATGGCGGGTACCAAAGGACAAGGTAGCCCTGACAAACATACCCGGTCGAAGACGTTGGTCGGCATTATGCAAGGTGATCTCTACCGGAAACGTATGTGTCGAGGCATCCACCGTAGGATACACGGTCGTCACAACACCACTGAACGCATCATCCCCATAAGCCTCAGCTTTGACATCCACCTTCATACCGTTTTTCACCTGTGAATAGTAGGTTTCGGAAACATTGATTTTTATTTTTACCGGTGAAAGGGTTTCCACCGTCAGTATCGGTTCTGCTCCTGCCATATCACCGTCATCATAATTACGCGCAGTCACCACGCCATTAACCGGAGAAACCAGACGGGTATTTTCCTTCATATTGGTATAAGCCGTCTCGTTCACATCGAGCTGCAACTTGGCATTATCCCATTCAGATTTGCTCACTCCGCCCACTTTGTACAATTCATCCATTCTGTTGAATTCCACACGCAGATTTTCTACCTGAAGCCGCAGCTGACGAAGCGAAGCCGCATCCATACTGACAAGCAACTGTCCCTTACGTACGGGATCACCAACATCCACCATAATATGTTCTATACGCAAGGCTGCATTGGACGTAATATGATTCTTGACATCGCTTTCTACAGTTGCCGTATATTCTTCTATCTGTGCCACATCACGTTCCGTCACGCCTGACAACCTGACCTTTGGCAACTGATCTGATGTCTCATTGCCTGATGTATCTGTTTTCGAGCCTGAACATGCACAAACGGCCAAACCTATGATCAGGCAACCTAATTTACTGAATAAACGATCCATACAACATTTCTTTATTTGAATATGAATTTGATTTCTCCCGGATATTTCATCATTTCTCCTCACCATACAGATACTTCAGATCTGCCTGTGCCACAAGAAAATCATAAATAGCCTGATTATAAGCCAGAAGAGCCTGCGTCAGCACAATTTCGCTGTTATTAAGTTCCAGCATGGTACCTTTTCCTACGTTATAACGTTTCTCAGCTATCATCCGGCCTTTCTCAGCCTGAGCTACAGACTCCTTGTTACTCCCCATCTGTTCCACACTGGCCGTCATATTATCCAGACAGGACTGCACCTGCATATTCAACTGACGTTCCGTATTAATCCGGTTTTCACCTAACTGCTGCATCTGAATCCTTATGGACTGGAGCTTGGTGAAATTAGATGCCCGATACAGGGGTACAGACAAGGTGAGCGCTATCGTGGAACTGGGCGCCCAATCATAATGCCAGAAACGAAAATCATCGTTGAACAATGACTGGTCCTGGAACTGATAGTTCATAGAAAGTGTTGGAAAAAAATTTGTTTTCTGAACTTTAAGGGTCTGAGCCAGAATCTTCTCATTCAAATCATACTGCCGCATTACCGAATTATGAAGAAGTCCTTTATTTTCCGGACTTTCCACTAATTTCACACAATGCTCATAGGCCTTGAGACTGTCATCAACGACCAATCCTAATTCAGCATCAGAAATACCCAACAGAACTTTCAACTGCACTTCCGCAAGTCGTACCGCATTTTCTGCAGCCACCAGACTGGGCCTCAAGTTGCGCATTTGGACCTCTGCCGAGATTTTATCATACTCGCTGACACTACCCGCCTGATATTTGGCATTCACCATCTCATAGTTCTTTTCACTATAAGCATAACTGCCTTTCAATACATCATAACTGTCCTGTGAAAGCAATAGCTGGAAATAGGCTTTTGTCACCTGATTGATCATGTCCAGACGCGACTCCCGGCTTTTCTCACCCGCCAATTCGATATCCATACGTCCGAGCTTCATCGTACGGTACACGGCAGGAGCATATACAGGCAGATTGACAGACAATATACCATTCCAGGTACTAGTCGCATCACGTCCCATTTTGAAGTTATTACCATTGAGACTCATCGTTGCTGCCTTAACAGTATAACTGACACTACCTGTTAAATCAACGGTAGGCAACAAACTCTGCCAGGCTTCCTTATAACTGACTTTTTTCAGAGCAATTTCCTGATCTGCCACATGTATGGCCGGATTATCCTCAAGTGCAATTTTAATGGCTTCTGATAAAGTAAGATGAAACTCAGACGGCTGAGCCGAGACATATCCTCCCTGTCCGAGCCACAATAAACACAAAACCCATATCCTGACTCCAAAAAATACAGAGACCCTGTTCATAATCAATAGCTTTTAAGGTCAACAACAACTACACTACAGGCTTGCCCTCTCACCAAAACGCCTCGGAGGTTTCAAAACCTGAACATGAATTTTATCATACACTGAACAAATATATAAAAGAAAAAACAAAAAAGGACGAAAAGGCAGATATGGTTTTGCAATTAAACATTCTTTAACCTATATCAGCGCTCTTCAAAAGCTGCAAACTAAACTATAAATACAAACAAATATTCAAAAAAGTCATAAAATTGGAAAAATATTTGCTATAACCGTCAAAAATCCGTAATTTGCAAATAATTTCTAAGGATCACCATTAGATCGACATCTTTCAGAAAGTTATCAGACAACTGAAAATGAATGCATTGAAAGCAGACAAAAGGAATAAAGACCTCCTTTTCGAAAAGGAAAGGAAGAGACGTTACACGTGCAAAATATGGCCCGGTCCTATAAATTTAAAATTTAGAATGAAGTATAGACGACTTTTAACAGGTTGCCTCTGTATGATATTATGCTGCATCTCTGCCTTCGGCCAAAAAAAGACTCAGGGAAAGGCTTCGTATTATTCTGACAAATTGCACGGCCGAACAATGAGTAATGGCGAACGTTACCACAGAGACAGCATGACATGTGCTCACCTGAACTATCCTCTCGGCACTATGCTAAGAGTCAGGAATCCTATCAATAACAAGGAAGTGATAGTTAAAGTCACAGACAGAGGTCCCTTTTCCAAACGATATATCATCGACCTGTCCAAGGCTGCTGCCCGCGAACTTGGCTTCATACGCAACGGATTCTGTCAGGTTGAAATTACCCCCATACATCCGAACCGAATTCCTTTCAGACCTGAAAATAATGACGAGATTCCAGAACTTCATCTGGAATATATGGAGTCTGCAGATTTTCCAAACGTGATATGGCAACAGGAAGCAGAACTGAAAAAGAAGAAACCGGAAAAGAACAAAATAAAACACATTAAAGTCAAATAAAACAAGAACAAGAAATGGAAAAGAAACTCAAACCCGCATCATTATGCGTTCAAGCCGGCTGGACACCCCGTAACGGCGAGCCACGCGTATTGCCTATTTACCAAAGCACCACTTTCAAATACGATGACAGTGAACAAATGGCCCGTCTCTTCGACCTTGAAGCAACCGGTTATTTCTATACCAGACTGCAAAACCCGACCAATGACGCTGTAGCTTCTAAAATAGCCCAACTGGAAGGCGGTGTAGGCGCTATGCTGACATCATCCGGCCAAGCAGCCAACTTCTATGCCGTATTCAATATCTGTCAGGCCGGTGACCACTTTATTACCTCCAACACCATTTATGGCGGCACATACAATCTGTTTGGAGTCACCATGAAGAAACTGGGGATTGAATGCACATTCGTCGATCCGGAATGGGATGACGAACAGATTGAGGCTGCCTTCCGTCCTAACACCAAATGTTTCTTTGGTGAAACAATTTCAAATCCTGGCGGCCACATCTTCGATATTGAAAGATTTGCCAAAATGGCTCACAAACATGGCGTACCTCTGATCATCGACAATACTTTCGCCACACCTATCAATTGCCGTCCTTTTGAATGGGGAGCTGACATCGTAACTCACTCTACTACCAAATATATGGACGGACATGCCACAGCCGTAGGTGGTGCTATCGTTGACAGCGGTAATTTTGACTGGAATGCTCATGCCGAAAAATTCCCTGGATTATGCGAACCGGATGAAAGCTATCACGGACTGACTTATTCAAAAGCTTTCGGCAAGATGGCTTACATTACTAAAGCTACAGCACAGTTAATGCGTGACCTGGGTTCTATACAAAGTCCGCAAAATGCGTTCCTGCTCAATCTGGGACTTGAAACCTTGCACTTGCGTGTTCCCCGTCACTGCCAGAATGCACAGACTGTTGCAGAATATCTGGAAAAGAATGAACGTGTGGCATGGGTGAACTACTGCGGATTGAAAAGCAACAAATATTATGAACTTGGACAGAAATATCTGCCTAACGGTTCATGCGGCGTTATTGCATTCGGACTGAAGGGAACCAAAGAAGATGCAATCCGATTCATGGATCATCTCAAAATGATCTGTATCGTGACGCACGTTGCGGACGCACGTACTTGCGTACTTCATCCGGCAAGCCACACTCACCGCCAGTTAAGCGACGAACAACTTAAAGAAGCCGGAATCGCTCCAGACCTGATACGTTTGTCCGTAGGTATTGAAGATGTTAATGACATCATCGAAGACATCCAACAGGCACTGGATGCTACGAAATAACAGGATTTCTTCTAAATGTAAATATCACCAATATAAAAAGGCGGGACGTTAATAACGCCCCGCCTTTTTATATTGGTATTACAGAATTTATTTAAGCACTTTTACGCTCTGCATATCTTTACCCTTAAACTGGAAAATATACACGCCTTTTGACAATTCAGAAGCCGGCATATTGAAAATACCACTTGCATCAAGGTTATAATGGCCAAGGCAAGCTCCTGCCATATCATAAACTTCAAGCAAAGTGTAGCTTTCAGGATATACAGCCTTAAACTGACCACCTTCATAAGTCACGCTAACCTTACCGCTTGCATTTACCTCATTCAAAGCCAATGCAGCATCTGCAGCATCATGATCACCCTGATAAACCACAATATCACGTGAATAACCCATATTGTCAGTCAATGTCACTGTAGCTCTACGTCCTTCTACCATGAAATCCTTGCTGGTAGCCGTCATTGTCGTACGGAAATAATAATTCATTCCACCAACAGTAGCAGACTGAGGCTGGGTTACCGTCAACCAATCACCGTCGGTAGACTCAGATATCTTCGCTGTCAAAGATACAAACGGAGCATAACCATACCAGTCAGAGAGAATAAAGCTGCGAACTTCACCATTGATATCAAAATCCAATTCACTCTTATCAATAAACTGCATGGCAGCATCATCATTACACATCAGAATATACGGCGTAACAATACGCTGATGAATATCAAGAGAAGTATTATAGCTTACCGTAATAAGTTCACCATCTTCTACAAAGCCCATGTTATACTGACAGAGCTGATCCTTCATCTCACCTGTGGTAGGTACGAAATAAGCCGTATTACGCTCTGAATCGGTAAATTGTGCGCGATCCAACTGATGAAACAATGCCCACTGTGTACCATCCTGAGGACCGTTAATCATAATGGCATAATTGCGGTCCACCAAAGTTGTTAAGTTATCATCCATGGCAACAAATGTCCACAAACGTATTTTCAAATTATCATATTCTTCATATGAATCAGGCTTTACCTTAAAGCTTTTTCTTGTCACCCACTGGGTTCCTTCATCGTTCAGTTCCCACCACTGTACTTCAAACTCCTTGTTTGTAAGATCGCCAGTAAGAGGAGTTACCACATAAAAATGAGTTGCACTCAATACAACCGGTCCACCAGCCGGCGCATCAAACATTTCCAAATAATATGGTTTGGACTCGGCATCATTTCCGAACAGGATATTGTTCCAAGGATCTGTTGAACTGGTTGTACCATAGAAAGTATTGACAAAAGGTTCTGCATCAACATCCACATTATATATGAAGCCCAAACCGGAAAGAGCGATCATACCGGACACGTCTTTCTTATTGTAAGTGTCATAATAAGAACCCATCTGATAGGTTGAATCTACACCATTCAGAGTAGAAGACAAAATAGGTGTATCTATAGAATAACCGTTATTGGCAAAGAAAGGATGAATCATGATGGAATCTTCCTTATATTCCTCATTGAAGAAGTTCCAGCTGAAATTATCACACAACGGTGTCTTATTGATAAACGCCATGTCACGGTCAATATACCCTAAAATACCACGGTTTGCATAAATAGGTTGATTGGCGTTATCCTGGGCAATCATAAAACCTGGAACCAGATTATACACACCCTTTTTAGCTGTATAATAAGTACCTGGTTTGTTTGATTTTGCTGCTTTTGTTTCAACCTGTGAAGCTACTGAACGAGTCCAGTGACCATATGACATCTGGCCCTTTTTCACGTTCTGCAATGTTGCGTTGACCGGAACTGACTTGATCACCGGCTTTGCTGTGATCTGATTAGCATCCAGTTTGTCACTGCTCAAATTAGCAATTTGATTAATCTGTGCACTTGATGCCAATGAAGCAACCAATGCACAAGCAAATACAGTATATTTTTTCAATATATTATTCATAATCCTAACTCTATAAATTCTTATTTAACCCAAATTTTTCCTTTCTCCACACCACTTTGACCTGCAATGCTGTATACATAAATACCATCAGTCAAAGATGATAAAGTTATCTTTCCTTCTTTTCCGACTACCGGCATTTCCAGAACCTTTCTGCCATCAAGAGTGTAAACCACCAACTGACGAGCTTCGTCATTATTGAAAGCATAAACCAAATTATGACCGTCATAAGCTACTTTGCTGTTACCCACCTTTACATCTTCAACAGAAAGTACCTCAGGATCATTAGACATCACCAGATTGATGCTGATCTTGCTGCTTTCATCGCCTTTATACCAAGCTGATACAATAGCATGAGCTGTAAGATTGCTGGGATCCTGAAGGAAACCGGGATCATAATGAATCTGTAGATCTGACTCTATTCCAGCTGTAAATACACCTGATTTTTGAGCATCAACACCTAAGCTCGCCATAACACAAGTACCATCTACAGCACAAAGTGCTATATCTTTATCTAAGGATTTCACAACAATAATGACCTCTGCCGTTTTAGCTGACCTTAAACAAATCTCAGGATAGAATATCACATTCGTACCCAACATAGGCGCCTCAGGTATTTGTATGATTTCTGCCTTATCTGAAATCACAGTTGAACCATTTTCTACAGTTTTTCCATTATATGTAAAAGACAAGGATTGTGCCATGCCCCACATACAACAAAAAGAAAACATTAAAAGCGTAAAGATTTTCTTCATATTTTTATATTTAAGTTATTAATTAATTGATTTTACACTCTGCAGCCTGTAACACACCCTCTGCATCATTATAAATAAAAGCAACCACCGATAGGTTCTTTTTTACCCAATTATCCTTGATTTTTATCTGACGTCTTACTGTTTGAAGTACATTATCAGAGAGAACCATATCCTCACCCCAAGTTCCATTAACAGAAGCCCGATAGACATGATTATGCACATAAGACATATCAATGGTATTGCCATTTTGCTGCAAAGCCGTAATATTACTTTCTGTAATCCAGATCTGCAATTTACCATTGATGTCACTTGCCGGAGTCAAATCTACTGTCACAGTTACACTATCAGCTGACGTAGTTGTATCTGCTTTAACGCTCAAAACCAGGTTGGTTTCACGGGTCAGCTCATCTCGTATTGCAGCTGCCCATTGATCTGCATTCATGGCACCTGAACGACGGTCCAAAACACCTGAAGGAAAGGCGGTCACATTCCATTTTGCGGCATATTCATTACCCTCAGGCTGCATCAGTCCTGGAATACCAGGCAAAGAACCTTCTGCAATGCCAAATCCTCCAGCATGTATACTCACTGAAATGAAGGATTCACCATACTGCTCCTTCAAGCTGTTTACAATTGCATGAGCGCTAGGACAGTTCAAACACCGCTGACCTGTAAATTCTTCCAAAAGTACAGTACGTTTTGGAACAATCTGCTCTACTTCTATATAACGGTCGGCCTCATCAACTTCATCACAAGACCCAAACAATACCGGAGCCATCAAAAATGCTCCGACTGCAGAATAAATCCAATTTTTCATGATTTAAAAATTGAAGTTATAAGATAATTGAACACCACGACTGGCCGGTACATAACGACACACACCACCTGAACAGTTATAACCGGCACGTGTACGACCATAGCCTAACATCAGTCTATGAGCATTGTAGTTGAAAGTCACGGATCCCATATAATAATGCAGATTGGTCTCTCCATTATTCCACATATCGCTGACCGTAAACATCAAATAAGGCAATACGGAAAGCTCCAGAAGACCATAAGTCCAGTCTCCTTCATCATCCTTCGTTGCCAAATATTGCACTTCACCACGCAAGGTCAGCTTCTTGTTAAACTGATATTTACCTTCAACCACACCAATATTTGACGTAATTGTTCCTCCATGTCCTTCAATTACATCCTTATTATAATATTGGTTCATGTACATCAGGTTCAACTTAAAAGCTGGAGTCAGTTTTTTCTCTACCTGTACATTGATATCCTGATAGAACTTCTGTCCCATCTTAAAGAATTTGGAAGTATAACCGTCCGTACCATTAAATGAACCATGGAAGTCTGCTACCGGCTGCTTGTCCAAGCCACGGACATGGCTGAAATTAACCTTTACTCGTGTACCATATTTACCTCCCAGCAAAGTGCGACGTTTGAAGAGATAACCTACTTCACCCTGGAAAGCCCATTCACCATCTGCAGCCTGAGTAGCATAAGGATATAAAGCAGGCAAGGCATAAGTATGCTGATAAGCAAAGGCCGGCATATTATTGATAAATACAGATGTTCCTTCACGACTTCTTTGACTTCTGAAAGACATATTGTCGCTACGCTTGGCCTGTGCCAAAATACTCAAGCCACGCTTAGAATAAGAGGCAGACAACATAACTGCATTACCACGATGGTAAATATAGCCATTATCAAAGCTCGGATCCTGACTTTTCCAGGCATATTCAGCCAACACACTGTAATCACCCTTCTGGAAACGTGAACGGACATCAAAAGCATTAACTACACCAGGAAGAGCCAATTTATAATTGGTTCCCGGAACCAGGATATCCTCATCATTCTCATGCTTCATCACATACGAACCACCTACCATCCAGGTGATATTCTTATCCTGCATGGAAGTGCTGTACTGATCCAGATTAAGTTCCAAATCAGTTCCGGCTACATAGGAATCTTTGCTCCATGACCAATAACGTCTCTGCAAGCCACCCAAAATTTTAAACTGTACACCTTTAATTCCGGTTACATTCACACGGGCTCCCCGCAAAGAATTATCTATTCCCAAACTTCTTTCTTCATACGTACGGAATATAAAACCACTTCCGAACTGATCATAAAAGTCGCCTAAAGTGACATCAAAGCCTTTGAATTTACCCTTCACATACACATAAGGTACGCCCCATCCTTTGAAATCCTTTTCAAAACCATCTAACGGCCATTCCATAAATTCCAGACGGGCACCAGCATCTACATACTTACTCATCAGATTCAAATCTGCATAAGTATTGGTCAGTCCCCATTCACTATGGTGTTCGGTACCAATCTCAGCGTCGTTCTCCGGCAGCAATACATCGCTCTGCACACTACCATGAAGTACGACCTTACGTTCTTCATCCTGAGCCTGTACACCTGAAACGAGTAAGCCAAATCCTGCCAAAAGGATTGTCCTATTCAATAAACTCATTACTTTTACCTAAATATCTATAATATCTAAAAGATTATTTCTTTTCGCCTGCAACAAGTTCACGGATCTTTTCAATCAAATGACTTTCCGCTCCTTCTGTATAGCCACTACGAGAATCAGCAACCTTACCGTTTCCGTCTATGACAAACACATGAGGTATCATCTGCACTCCCATTGCACGACGGAATTCGCTATTCGGATCAAGTAAGACTTCATATTCCCAGCCTTCACCATCAACCAAAGGCTTTACCTTATTTATATTCTGAGCCTGATCAATAGAAACGGCAATGACTTTCATTCCGGTTTCATCCTGCCAGTCTGCATACTGTTCACTAATGGCTTTAAGCTCACGATTACAAGGCTTACACCATGTTGCAAAGAAACTGATCACAAAAGGCTTGCCGTCATTACTTAACTTAGCGGTATCAACGACCTTGCCATTTAACTCTTTTAGTTTCACTGAAGGCAATTGGGCAAAAGTTGACAAGCAAAAAAATGCCGCCAACGCCATACTTAACAATCTTCTTTTTTTCATCACAAATTCTTAAAAATCCTAGTTTTATTTTACAAAAGTACTATTTTATTTAAGAAAAAACAGCAATTTTACTAAATTTTACGTCAATTTTAATATAAAATGATTTTTTTCTTGTAATTTTGCGATAAAAATCTGCAAATATTATCATTTTATTTAATTATCAGTTAACATGAAGAAAAAATCTCTTAGCACATTGCTTCTGACATTAGCCTTGTGCTTTACCGAGAATCTGCTTGCTCAACAGCAGCCTAAATTTCATCTCTTCTCGTTTGACGACAATGCTGAAATCAATCGCATTTCCGACAACGGAAATTGGGCCGTAGCAGACGCAAAAAGTCCGGAAGACGATACCAAAAGAGCTTATCCCAAGCTCATCGATCTTTCCGACGACAGTATCCTTCCACTTTATAATGAAAGCGATCCCACATCGGCCAACTGGTATAACGCCAAGGACGTCACCGATGACGGCGCCATCGTGGCCGGAAGTCAGGCCGGAGAACCCGCACTGTGGAGAAAGGCCACAGGCAAATGGGTCACACTGCCCAAACCCAGCGGATGGAGCGGAGGATGCGTCAACTGCATCACTCCCGACGGCAAATATGCCGCAGGTACGGCCGGTGGCGTGCAGGGCAACTACACCGAAGCGCCCGTAGTATGGGACATCGCAGCAGGAGGACGCGTCATCACACCCGAAGGATTGCCTGAAAAGGGTATGACAGGAGCCTTGTACAACCAGAGCCGCATCACACATATCTCCGCCGACGGACGTTACCTGCTGGGATGCGTGGCCTTCAGCTACCTGCAGCCCGCCGACATCTTCTTCTACGTATACGACCGTCAGACAGGCGACTGGCAACCCATTGGATTCGACCTCGACAAGACGACGTGGACCTGGACACCGCAAGCCGAAGGGTTACTCTTCATTGATGATGCCTACATGGATCACGAAGGCAAATACGTGGCCGGAATCGCCTATATGGTGAAAAGCGCCGACAGTGAATACCGTCTGCCTTTCCTCTACGACATCGCCACAAAGAAGTTCACCCTCTACGACGAAAGCCAGACGCGTGACTACGCCGGATACACCGTTGACGGACAGGGACACGTGTTCGCCGCAAGCCCCGCCGGAAGCCCCACACGCGAATGGAGCATACGCGTAGGCGATTACTGGTATTCCTTCAGCCAGATTCTCAAACAGAGATACGGCATGGAGTATAAAACCGTCACAGGATTCAACATTACCGGTACACCGCTGTCTGTCACACCCGACGGCAAGACCGTAGCTGTACTGGCTGACCCCGTGCTCCACAAAAGCTACGTGGTGAGCATGAGCGAAACTTTCGAAGAAGCAGCACAGGCAGTCAACCTGCTCGACAACTATACCACTACGCCTGCACAGGGAGCTACATTCTCAAGAATCAGCAGCGTACAGGTGACTTTCGATCGCGCGATCAGCGTCAAGGGAGACAAGGGCGACATCTCACTCAAGGGAGACAAGGGCCATACGCTCAACCCCATCAAGTTCGGTATCAGCACCACGTCTGACAAGACTGCCGAAATCAGTTTCCGTACCGCACTGCTCAACGACGGCGAGACTTATACACTGCACATACCGGCAGGAGTCATCTCACTGGCTGACAACGCACAGAAGACGAACAACGACATCGACATCGTATTCTACGGCCGCGAAAACAAGCCCATGAGCGTAGTGGACGTGTCACCACGCAACGGATCCATGGTGAGCCAGCTCAACTACTCAACCAACCCGATGGTGTTCACATTCGACTGTACCGCAGTGCTCACCGACTCGGCCAAGGCTACACTCTACATAGAAGGACGCGACGAACCGGTATGCGACCTCAGCCTCGCTACAGCGGACAACAAGGTAGCCGCCTATCCTGCCACAGGACAGTATCTCTACAAGGGTAGTCAATACAAAGTGGTACTTCAGGCCGGCGCCGTGACTGACGTCACGGGATTCAACCCCAATGAGGCATACACCGTGAACTACACGGGTTCGTATGAAAGAGAGATCGCCGACAACGACACGCTCGTATACAGCAACAACTTCAACAGCGGAGTGGCCGACATGCTGCTCTACGACAACGACAAGCTCGAACCGACACAGGACATGGTCAACTTCGGTTTCGAACAGGAACGTACACCATGGATGCCTGCATGGGACGAGGACAATACCTCTGATCTCTGTGCTGCTTCTAACTCACAATACAAGAACGGAGCCGGACCGGCCGACGACTGGATGGCCACACCGCAGATGTTCATCCCCGACAGCAAGAGCTACCTCCGCTTCAAGGCGCAAAACGCTGACAACAGCAAACAGGACGAACTGAAGGTAGTGGTACTCGCCACTGACGATCTCATCAACGCGCTCGACAAAGACAACGTAGAACGGTTCAAAAAGGAGGGTAAGATCGTATATGAAGGCGTGGAAACAGCCGGTAAGGACAACGACATGCTCCAGGGCGACTGGACGGACCACGTAGTGGATCTAGCCGAATTCGCCGGAAAGAACATCTATATCGCATTCTGGAACAACAACCACTCTCAGAGCATCCTCTTCGTAGACAATGTAGAGGTGGTGCACGACATGAAACTGATCGTGACGCTCGACAACGAAACTACCGTAGTGAACACCGAAACGGCCGACATCCGCGGACGCGTAGCCGTGAAGTCAGATCTGGACGTGTTCCACAACCTTGAACTCACCCTCAAAAACAGCCAGGGCGAAACTGTTGACCACATCAGTGAAAGCGGTCTCGAACTCAAGAAGGGCGACGTATATGAATTCCAGTTCAGCAAACCGCTTCCGCTGGCCAAGGGACAGAACAACCTGTTCTACGTGAGCGTCAATGCCGACGACAACATCACCGAAGTGAAGGGTGAGGTCAAGAACCTGGCCTTCAAGCCGGTCAAGCGCGTTGTCATCGAAGAATACACAGGTATGGGATGCGGTAACTGTCCGCTCGGTATATTAGCTATGGAGAAACTCGAAAACACCTTCGGTAACCTAATCCTGCCGGTGGCCATACATACTTATTCGGGCGATCCGTACGTGAACAACCTCGGATCATACACCACCTTCCTCTTCGGCAATTCTCCGGGCGCACCGAGCGCTTCCATCAACCGTCGCGGAACGGCTTACCATCCGATGGCTTCACTGCAGACGGCCAGCGGAACAGACTATGTGTTCAACGCCCCCGAAGGCACCGACCCACTGTGGCTCGACGTGGTAACTGAGGAATTCGCCACCGAAGCTGATGCTGACATCAGCGCCAAGGCTGAATTCAACAGCAAGACAGGACGACTCGACATTCCGTGCGAGGTGAAATTCGCACTCAACGACAGTGCTCTCAACATCAACCTCTTTGCCGTAATACTCGAGGATAACCTCGTAGGCTACCAGAGCAACTACATGGCTAACACCGAATCCGAAAGCCTCGGCGAATGGGGTAAAGGTGGCAAGTATGGCATGGCTCAGGTTATCCCCTACTACTTCAACGATGTAGCTCTGGCCTGCATCGGTATGACATTCAACGGCACAGGCGGCTACCTGCCCGAAAAGGTGGAAGCCGGCACCGTATACGACGCGACCGTCAGCATCAACGGTTTCGACGGATTCAGCAAGGCCGAAAACTGCAAGGTAGTAGTCATGATGATCGATGCCAATACCGGACGCTACATCAATGCGGCTGAAGCCAAATTCACTGTCGACGGCGAAGGCGGTGACGCCATCACCGAAACCGGAAGCGACTCACAGCCGGTTATCATCTGTCACGGACAGGCCATCGACATCACGGCTGCAGACGGAGCTACCGCCGAACTCATCAGCGTCAGCGGACACGTCATCGACCGCACCGTATGCCAAGGCAACGCTACCCTGCGCGCCGGCGGATACAAGGGTATGGCCGTCGTACGCGTAGTACAGAACGGACAGGCCATTGTCAGAAAAGTCGTACTCAACTGATACCTGAACGAAATACCATGAGGGGGGGAGAATTATTTTTCCCCCCTCATTTTGACGTCAATAACTAACATTACATATCTTTTATAAAAAAAGCATGAAAAGAAAATTTTTACTCTTCCTGACTGCCCTGGTCTGCTTCAGCGCCAGCTTGATGGCCCAGACAAAGACTGCATCGGGCACCGTCATCTCGGCCGATGACAACGAACCGCTCATCGGAGCTTCCGTCAAGGTCAAAGGCACCACGCTGGGCCAGAGCACCGACATCGACGGACATTTCAACATCTCCGGCATTCCGGCCGAAGCCAAGGTTCTCGAAATCTCCTACATCGGCTTCCAGCCGCAGACTGTCAACATCGGACAGAACATGAAAATCACACTCCACAGCAAGGAACGCGTGCTCGATGACGTGGTCGTTACCGGTATGCAGAAAATGGACAAGCGTCTCTTCTCCGGAGCTACAGTGAAAATCGATGCGGAGAAAATGAAAATCGACGGTATGGCCGACATCAGCCGTTCACTCGAAGGACGCGCAGCCGGTGTATCAGTGCAGAACGTATCCGGAACCTTCGGTACCGCACCCAAGATCCGCGTGCGCGGTGCCACTTCCATCTACGGCAGCAGCCGCCCGCTTTGGGTGGTCGACGGAGTCATCCAGGAGGATGTCATCAATATCGGAGCTGATGAACTGGCTACCGGTGACGTTGAAACCTTGCTCAGCTCGGCCATTGCCGGACTCAACGCTGACGACATCGAAAGCTTCCAGATCCTTAAGGACGGATCGGCCACTTCCATCTATGGTGCAAGAGCCATGGCGGGTGTCATCGTCGTGACCACCAAAAAGGGTAAGGCGGGACAAAGCCGCATCAACTATACAGGTGAATTCACCATGCGCATGAAACCGAGCTACAACAACTACAACATCATGAACTCACAGGACCAGATGGATGTATACAAGGAACTCGCCGACAAGGGATGGCTCAATTTCTCGGGCGACAACACCAACGGTCTCTACAATGCCCCCAACAGCGGTGTGTATGGTAAGATGTGGCACCTCATCAATACCTACGATCCTACCACAGGACAGTTCGCACTGGCCAACACACCGGAAGCACGCAACGCTTACCTGCAGGCGGCCGAACAGCGCAACACCGACTGGTTCGACGAACTCTTCAGCAATTCTATCATGCAGAACCACTCCATCAGCATGACTTCAGGAAGCGACAAGGCTACCTACTATGCCTCACTGAGTATCATGCAGGATCCGGGATGGTACAAGCAGAGCAGCGTCAACCGCTACACCGCTAACCTCAACACGACCTTCAACATCAGCAAGACCCTCAGCCTTAACCTGCTCAGTAATGCGGCTTACCGTAAACAGCGGGCTCCGGGTACTTCAAGTCAGGCCGTGGACCTCGTAAGCGGAGAAATCAGCCGTGACTTCGATATCAACCCGTATTCCTACGCGCTGAACACTTCACGCACACTTGATCCGAACGAGTTCTATACCCGCAACTACGCGGACTTCAACATCTTCCACGAACTGGATAACAACTACATCGAACTCAATACTGTGGACCTCAAGTTCCAGGGCGAACTGAAATGGAAACCGCTCAGCGAACTCGAGTTCAGCGTACTCGGTGCCATGAAATACAGCACCATCGACAACGAACACTTCGTCAAGGACGGATCCAACCAAGCCAATGCCTACAGAGCTATGGGCAACTCCATCATCATCGATGCCAACGACAAACTCTACTCTGATCCGGACTATCCTTACGACCTTCCCATCAGCGTACTGCCCGAAGGTGGTATCTACAGCCGCACGGACTACAAGACCAAAGGATTCGACTTCCGCGCCTCTTTCTCATGGAACAGGCTTTGGGGCGAAAACCACCTCACCAACGTATACGGAGGTATGGAAACCAATGCAACTGACTACGACCAGTCTAACTTCAACGGATGGGGCATGCAGTACGACATGGGCGAAACACCGTTCTACATCTACCAGTATTTCAAACAAGGTATTGAACAGGGTACTACCTATTACGGACTGAACCGCGCACACAGCCGCAGCGCCGCATTCTTCCTTAATGCCAACTACTCTTACAAGTCAAGATATTCTGTCAACGGAACCGTACGCTATGAAGGTACCAACCAGCTCGGACGCACCAGAAGTGCCAGATGGCTCCCCACTTGGAACATCTCCGGACGCTGGAACCTCGACGAAGAAGAGTTCTTCCAACCGGCCAAGGACATCGTCTCACACGCCGCCCTCAAGCTCTCCTACTCACTCACCGGTGACCGCGGACCTAACCTCACCAACTCTACGGCCATCATCTCCAGCTACACGCCGTTCAGGCCGTTCACATCCGTACAGGAAAGCGGACTCGAACTCGTTACTTTGGGCAACAGCGAACTGACCTATGAGAAGAAAAACGAATTCAACGTGGGAGTAGACCTCGGATTCATCGACAACCGCATCAACGTCACCATGGACTTCTACACCAGAAACAACCACGACCTGATTGGTACAACTAAGACACAGGGCGTCGGCGGCGAAATCGCCAAATATGCCAACGTCGCTTCCATGAAGTCACACGGATTCGAACTCAGCGTATCTTCAACCAACATCAAACGGAAAGACTTCAGCTGGACTACTGACTTCATCTACTCTGTCTACAAGAATGAAGTCACCGAACTCAACGCCGTAGCCAGCACCATGGACTACGTCAGCGGTACCGGATTCACCATGGTGGGTTATCCGCATCGCGGACTTTTCTCCATCCCCTTCGCCGGACTCGATGAAAACGGTATCCCAACTTTCTACAACGAAAAGGGAGAAATTACCAGTACAGACATCAGCTTCCAGTACAGCGACGACTTCTCATGGCTGAAATATGAAGGACCGACCGAACCGACTTTCAGCGGTAGCCTCGGAAACACCTTCACCTACAAGAATCTCCGACTGAACGTTTACTTCACTTATTCAGGTGGTAACGTCGTACGTCTTGATCCGGTATTCAGCTCACGTTACTCCGACCTGAGCGCCACCACACGCGAATTCGCCAACAGATGGATGAAACCGGGCGACGAGAACGTCACCAACGTACCGGCCATATTGAGCTACCGCCAGTATTACAACAATACGCAGCTCTCTTATGCCTACAACGCCTACAACTACTCAACTGAACGCGTGGCCAAGGGTGGATTCATCCGCCTCAAGGAAATCTCACTGAGCTATGACGTGCCCAAAAAGTGGATCAGTGCCCTCAAGATCTCAAGCTTGTCACTCAAGCTGCAGGCTACCAACCTCTGCCTGCTCTACGCCGACAAGAAACTCAACGGACAGGATCCCGAGTTCGTCAACTCCGGCGGTGTGGCTTCACCCGTACCAAGACAGTTCACATTCACTCTGAGATTAGGAATCTAATATAATTAACAGAACAAAGTAGCAAAATGAAAATAAACAAAATAATGGTCATGTGCCTCGCAGCCGCACCGCTCGTCGCACTCACCTCCTGCAACGATTTCCTCGACACGATGCCCGATAACCGTACCGAGCTCAACACGCCTGAGAAAATCACCAAAATACTGGTCAACGCCTATCCCAACGCCAACTGGAACATGCTGGCTGAATTCTCTTCCGACAACGCGGACGACAACGGCACAAGATACTCCATCTACGACCGCCTTACAGACGAGGTCTACCACTGGGAAGACACCAAGGAAAGCGGCAACGACTCTCCTTCCGCATTCTGGTCTGCCTGCTATAAGGCCGTAGGTGTCAGCAATCACGCCCTCGCCGCCATCAACAACCTCGGCAACACGGAAGAACTGTCCGCACAACGCGGAGAAGCCCTGATGTGCCGTGCATTCGGACACTTCATGCTGAGCTACATCTTCTGCCAGCCATGGACCGTATCCAATCAGAATACAGCCCTGGGTATCCCCTACACCACCGAACCGGAAACAACCGTGAGTCCGCAATATGAACGCGGTACCATCGGCGAGACTTATGCCCGCATAGAGGCAGATATCGAAGAAGCGCTTCCGCTCATCGACGACAATAACTACACCGTGCCCAAATACCACTTCAACCGCAAGGCCGCATACGCCTTCGCCGCACGGTTCTATCTCTATTACGGCAAATACGACAAGGCCATCGAATGCGCTAACGTCGTACTGGGCGACAACGCAGCGCTCTCCATGCGCGACTGGAGTGCCATCGGCAGTCTCTCACTCAACGACGACTTGCAGCCGGATGCTTATATAGACGACTCCAACAAGGCAAACCTACTTCTCATTGTTTCCCGTTCGCTCTGGGGTCTCTACAATGGCCCTCTGACCGTCACCAACCGCTACACCCACAATCCTACCATCTCCGAAAAGGAGACTTGTGGTTCAACCGGTATATGGGGTGAATGCAGCAGCACACTTCGCCAGCAGCCTGCTGACTATACGAGCATACCGAAAGTGGTATTCCGCAAATATCCTCTGTTCTACATGGAATACACCGATATCATCAACGGTAACGGTTACTACAACGTAGTCTCAGCCATGTTCACCACAGACGAAACCCTGCTGGTACGCGCAGAAGCCTACGCCATGAAGAAACAGTATGACAAGGCCATTGCCGACATGCAGACTTGGGTAGATACCTACACCACCTCAAAAGTACAGCTCACCGTGGACAACATCAATGAATTCTACGGTGACATGGCTTACTACACGCCTACAGCGCCGACACCGAAGAAAAGACTTCATCCTGATTTCACGGTAGAACCCGGTACGCAGGAAAACCTGATACACTTCATCCTGCACGCACGTCGTATCCTGACCTTGCACGACGGACTCCGTTGGGGAGACATCAAACGTTACGGCATCACCATCTACCGTCGTACGGTAGAAGACCGCAACATCAGTGTGACAGACTCCATGCTGCCAGACGATCCGAGACGCGCTCTTCAGTTGCCTTACGATGTCCTGACCGCAGGCTTGCAGGCCAACCCGAGAAACTAAACACTTAAAAAAACGATTAACATTAAGAACATGATTAAAAAATATATCAGCTATCTGCTTTTCGCCTGTCTGGGGCTTACCTTGGGATCCTGCGAACGCGACCCGCTCGAAGGCGGAACCAGCTTCGACACCACTTCTCCCGAACGCAACGCTTTCGACCAGTGGCTGCTCAAGAACTATGTGAATCCCTACAATATCGATGTCAAGTACAAATGGGAAGACATCGAAAGCAATCTGGCCTATGACCTTGTGCCGGCCAGCGTGGAAAACTCCATCAAACTGACCAAGATCGTCAAATATGTATGGCTAGAGGCTTACGATGAAGTGGCCGGCATCACATTCATGCGCACCTACGTGCCCAAACAAATCATGCTTATCGGATCGGCGGCCTATAATGCCGACACACAAACCATGATGCTGGGTACGGCAGAAGGCGGAATGAAAGTCATGCTTTACAACGTTAATGCCATCGACACGTACATCAACGATCCGGAACTGCTCAACACCAGCTATTTCCACGTGATGCACCATGAGTTCTCACACATTCTCCATCAGTCAAAGCCGTATGATACTGACTTCAAGACCATCACGGAGTCCGGATACATCGGTTCACAATGGGAAGAGACAGCAGACAGTACGGCTCACAGACGCGGATTCGTCACACCTTATGCCATGGACCAGCCAGACGAGGATTTCGCTGAAATCATCGCGACTTACGTTACACAGGACCAGGCTGCATGGGATGCGCTTCTGGCAGACTGCGGCGAAACCGGTGCGGCACTCATCCGGCAGAAATTCGAAATCGTCAAGAATTACCTGCAAAGCTCATGGAACATCGACATTGACGAACTGCGCACCGTAGTACAACGTCGCTGCAGCGAAATAGACGACATTGATTTAGAAACCATAAATTAATCAGAACAATAAAATATGAAAAAAATCAGCATATTAGGTTTGGCAGGTCTGTTCACCCTTTCTCTCCAGTCATGCTTCTTCAGCGAAGATGACGTGTTCGACCAGACACCAAGCGAGCGCATTGAATCCACAATGACGGAATACCAGAAGGTCCTGACTGAGGCTCCCAACGGATGGTTGCTGGAATATTATGCCGGCGGTGAAAATCATGATATCGGAGGCGTGGTTCTCCTTCTCAAGTTCGAAGGTGAGGATGTCACCGTGGCTTCCGATACCCGCGTAATGGGATATGGCACGACGACCTACACCGAACCGGGAGAAAAGGTCACTTCCAAATACTCTCTCATCAAGGACCAGGGTCCGGTTCTGTCATTCAGCAGCTACAATGCCCTGATCCATTACTGGTCCGAGCCCAAGGGCGTATTCGACGCTGACGGTTTGGCCGGCGATTTCGAATTCGTCATCATGTCCGTTGAGTCAGACAAAATCCTGCTCAAAGGCAAAAAGCACGGCACGCTCATGACTATGACCCGCCTGCCGGAGAATACCGACTGGGACAGCTACCTGGCTGCCTGCAACCGCATCCGTACGGAAAGTGCGGAGTACGGTACTCTCGTAGGTTACAACAACGGAGCAGAATTTACACCGTCAGCCTTCTCACAGTCCAACGTGATCCGCTTCACCGAACAGGGCACAGACGGTACGGAAATTCGCAACAAGGTTTCTTTCGTCTATACCGAAAAGGGTATAAAGCTTTATGAGCCGACCAAGGTGAACGGCGTGATCTGCGACGAATTCATCTGGAAGGATGCGGAAAAAACATTCGTAAGCACCGAAGACTCACAGGTAGAACTGAAGTACGTACAGCCAGAGGACTACGTTCCCATCGAGTTCTATACCGAAAATGAATGGGCCGTTGAATACACTTACAACTTTGCGCGTAAGGATACTTCCGAAAGTATCGTGTTCACCCGCGTGGGAGAATCTGACACCCTGAATACGGAACTGAGCTGCGGTGCATTGAAGATACCGCTCCAGGCACTCTACAATCACACCACGGGTATGATCGAGTTCAGAACCCAGTTCCTGACTCCGGTAACCCTTCAGCTGGTTACAGGCGAAACCATCAATGCCTACATCTACCTGTGCCCCTGGAACAACGAGCTGGGTACGATGTACATGACCGAAACTGCCGGTATCGTAAGCGAGACCAAACAGCTTTCTCCGCGTATTCTGACCTTTGCGGACAACGGTCGCACATCAGGTTCGGATCTGAACGGATTCGTATTCTACGCCTTCGAAGAGAATGATCTGTCAAGCGCCAGACTGGGTGTACTTGAAACGTATAATGAAATAACCCTTATTCAAAAAACGAAGTAAACGATGAAGAAATATATTCCGTTTTTCCTGTTGCCGGCTCTCTGCATGCCGGCAACAAGTTGCCAGGACGATGACCAGGCAGGTGATGGCATCAGCATAGTAAAGTCTGAAACCTATTTCCAGGCGGCCGCCTCAAAAGGCTACATCGTCGTTTCCTCTGCGGGAGGATTCACGGCCAGCTCTTCTGAATCCTGGTGCCAGGTATCCTGCAAGGCTGACAGCGTGCTGATCACTGTAAGCGACAATGCCTCACTCGAGGGACGTACGGCAATGGTAACCATCAGCAATACCGGAGGCGGCAGCCAGATGGTACCCGTATCTCAGGCGGGTGGCTATTTCAGAACGGAGAGCGACAGCGTGTTCCGTATGGATAACGGCACACAGACGTTTGAATACAGACTCGCCTCCTCATTCGACTATGAGACCTCATGCGGGGCTGACTGGATAAGCAACGAACTGACTGCCGATGGCGTCATGTTTTCACTGACCGAGAACACAAGCGGTGCTCCACGCTACACAAAGGTCAGCTTCAGCTGCGCTGCATTGGGCAAGCAGTTCGAAGCCGATATCTACCAGTATGACACAGATAACCTGCTGGGTAACTGGACTGCCGAATGGACCAGCAAGAATGGCCAGAAGCAGGAAGCTGCCGTCAGCGTAGTGAAAGATGCTGCCGACGAAAGCATCCTTTATATCGATGGCTTGCAGGAAGGCATCCGCGTACCGGCCAAAGCCTACAACCACAGCATCGCCATCCAGACGAACGCTTACGCTGGAACCTACAACAGCCGCTTTGCAGTATATGTCAACGGTGCAACTGCCAGCCACATCATTCATGCCAAGGAGCAGGAAACAGCCATGCGCTCTTATTATTGCCTGCCTACGGCTGCGGGAGAGAACATGGACTATCCGTTCGTAGCCGACAGTACGTTCACCAACGGCGAGACCATGGCAGGATTCGCCCTGTCTGCTTATCTTAATGACAAGAACCAGGGTAGTATCAACGAGTTCTACAATCTGAAACTCAAACGATAGTCAGCTAGGGAGGCATCCCTGCCATTTATAACAAAGTCAGGAGGAAAACATTCACAGTTTTCCTCCTGACTTTTTTTATCCTCCTGCCGTATGGACCGTTCCCGCGACATTCGCCCCACCTCATATTCCCCATGCCGCTGCTTTTGTCACACAGGTCCAACCCATGTCCCATATACCACACCTTATTGGATCTAAAATAAACCTTATATTATATGTCATTCCTTAGATAGCAATACCTGCAGTTGTATCTTATATATCATCAGTCATATTCTGTATGCCATTCCCTGGATTACATATATCATCACAGACTGCCTGTATATCCTCTGTTATTCCATGCAGGATCTCCGTTATATTCCGCATCGCATCAATCATTTTCCACAGACCAATCCTTACGGCACACAGGACGGCATTTAAAACGCGCGAGGCAGCCTTATGCTTCCTTCACCCTATCCCGTAAAGCGGGTTCAAGAGCACGCTTTTCCTGTCTTCAGACAACTTTTTGACGGCACGGACGGGAGTTCCTCTTTCCGACAACAAACACAGTACACGCGCGGAAACAGTCACTGCCGAAAAAGAAAGGCACGAAAAAAAGGGTGCATCCTTATCAGATGCACCCTCAACTATGGCTGATAGCGCGGACGGAAGAGCCGGTCACCCAGACCGGACAGCAGCCACCGACACTGGCCGCCACGGCTATTTCTGCACGCGCTTGACGACTTTTCCGTCAGGCCCTGTCATCAGATAAATACCCTTGCGCAGGGAACTCTTGTCGACAGACGTACCGTCCATCCGCCAGATGCCCTGCACAGGAAATTCCACTTCGGGAGCCTTAAGCGATGTCAGGACATTGTCCTCGCTGCCACCCATAAAGTCGAAGGAAATGCGTCCCTCAACCGCGTCATAGGCGATATTGGTGATGGGCTTACCCATCACACCGAAGAAGCCCACGTAAGCCTCTGCAGCAGGAACGGAATTATCCGTCAGTTCGTTGTTGCCTTCTGGACTGGGATAGGTATCCCCTTTCAGACTTTCGTTGTACTCTGGTTCGTTCACGCCGGTGACGAGTGCCGTACGGTCATTGTCTGCCGCGATGACGGCCACTCTGGGTGGATAGGCGTTATTCACGGTATTGTTTTTCCAGAAGGCATTGTTCCATCCTCCGGAGAGGTTAACATGTGTCACAAGCATGCCGCCAGCCGGCGCTTCCTTGTTCCACCCCGTGCGGTTGACCGTCTCAAGGATATAATACTCGCTGTTATCGACATCATTAGTGACCTTGAAAGGCTGTCCATAGTCCGCCCATCCGCTCACGCTGACAGCCTCAGCGATCTCCATCGGCTCGATCCATCCCATATACATTTTCTCCAATGCACGGTAACCTATGGGCAGGAATCCGCCACCGTTGTAGCCGCCATAATCCATAATGGACCATGGTCCCATGTTGAAATCGTCCGCCACGACACCGTCTGTACGGTAGAAGTCCGGCAGTCCGAGCTGGTGACTGAACTCATGGCAGAAGGTACCGAAGCCGTCAATCTCGCCGTAGAGCGTCTCATTGCAGCAGGAATAGGAATAGAACTTCATACCGTCAATTTCGGGCGCCTCATTAAGGAATACTGACGTATGCGGCCATATCAACGAAAAGTCGTTGGGATGGGCATGCCGCCCCTCGCCGGCGTAGACGATATAGGCCGCGTCGATGATGCCGTCGCCGTCATTGTCATAACGTGCCCAGTCGTCCACAAGTCCCTGTGCGGAAGCCAATGCGGCAGCCTCAGCCACCATGTCGGTTTCGTGGTCCACATAAACGGCCTCGTTGCCCGAGAGAGTAACGGGGCCAACAATTTCAAACTGTGGGGTGAATATCCCGTTACTCTGGTCGGTAAAATACTGGTAGGCCGATCCCTTACCGGCTTCCACTTCAGCAAGCGTGGCCGGCCGGCAGATTCGACTGTAGAATCCCGTTGCGGGATCGGTTTCGGAAAAAGCCTTGTCGGCAAAGGCCACGAGAATGACCGGTATTCTGGGTGAGCCTTTGTGGATCTGCATTTCGCCGATGCGCTTGTGAGGTACATCGGTGCCGCGCAACTGCACACCGTCCTCCACCTGTGCGTTGCTTTCAGGCAGCGCGTCAAGCCAGGCCTTCTCGTCGGCCGTACGAACCTGCGGATCGTGAGCCGCTATAGTACTTCCGGAGTAAACGTAATAACCTCCTGCTGTGCGGCTGACCGCGAAACCGTCCACTGTGGTGAGACGTAACACGTTTTCGTCACCGTAAGGCAAGAGGGTAAGTACACTGCCATCCGCCTGCGTCACGTGCAGGGGCCGTCTGATAACGGGCACGGCCGAAAGTGTTGAAACCAGCATGACTGCCCCGCACCATGCCGCCAAGCGGCTGCGGACAGGCCCCGCAACGAACGGGGTCTTCTTTCTGCAATAATTTTTCTTTTTCATTTCCAATCTGTATAAGTATTCTTAAAAACCTACAGGTTATTTCTCAAAGCCGGAACGATTTTCCGACCGGGATAGCAGTTCCAGTTTTATTTTCCACAAACAGGACAGACCAGACGCCTCCCTTCTCGGGCCGGAAAGGCCCGCACCCGGAGAATCCCGGATGCGGGCCTTGTAAGCCTTTTATCAAGCTATAGCGTCAGCCGCAGTCCGACGAGGCTTGCGGCACGCCAGCGAATTATTTCACCACGCACTTGCGTCCGTTGATGATATAGATACCCTTGTGGAGGTTCTTGATGACAGCCGGATCAGCGTTGCGGTAAACCAAACGTCCGCTTACGGTATAAACAGTCACCTTACCCTCTGCAGCCTGTACCTGGCTGATACCGTCACCATTGCCTACCTGATAAGTCAGGGTCATGGCCGGTGCGTTGTCAGCATTCTCACCTACGTAGAAGAATCCTTCTGGCACTTCAACGGTGTATACACCATCGGCAGTGATCGGTTCTTCGAGTGCAATTTCCATGTAGAGCGGATCACCGAACGGATTCTCGGGATCGTACTCGACCTTCACTTCAGATCCGGCTACAGTAGCCACTACCTCACCGTTCTGATCCTTGACTGTAACAGTGCCCATGTAATCGAATCCTACAGGACCTTCGAAGCGGATCACTGAGAGTTCGGTGAGTTTCTCACCGTCGGCCGGAGTGACGATAATGTCGCTGCCGCCTTCGCTTTCAACGGCATAAGTGTAGATGAGTTTCGGGTTGCAGTTTCCGGTTGTGTAGTCCACACCGTATTCGTCGTCTCCGAATGCACCCTGCGGGATCACTACGAAGTAAACGCCCTGAGCAGTGATTTCCTTATCGAGAGTCACCTTGATGGTCATGAACTCATCCTCTTCATCACGTGCGATAGTACCTGTAGCCACCTGCTTTCCTGAAGTTCTGTCGGTTACAGTGACTGTCTGCGGTTCAGCCTCGTTGATAGAGAAGGTAGCCGGCATGTGCAGACGTATTTCTTTAAGTGAAGTGACGGTTGAACCGCTTTCCGGAGTAACAGAAGCAGGCATGAATTCAGCCTTAAGCTGTCCGTTTCCTACGCTGAAGTTCACGATGGTCTCCTTGTTGTTGTTAGTCTGCATGTCCACACCCAAGATAAAGATACCGCGCGGAATGACCATATAGTAAGAACCGTCGGCCAAAGCCTCGTGCAGTGTGCACTTCACCTGTGTAGGCACATAGTCCCAAGCGCTACCTTCAGGAATAACCTGCTCTATTTGAGCATAAGTGAGCGAATCCACTTGTAGACGTGTAGCCTTGTTGTAAATGCGAATGTACTTGCCGCCCAAGTATGACGGAGATATACCACCTGAATAGCTGATAGTGAAATCCTTCATTTCCTCTACCGGTTCACTGCCATCAGGATCGACGGTGATGTCAGGCACGTTCACCGTATTGGTGAATGCCAAGATCCAGTAACTCTGATCCTCTTCACCGAGTTCGCCCTTGACACGTTTGCCTGTGGCAGCATCGGTTGCGTTCATGGAGATGGTGATGGTTTCGCCGGCCGATGCGATATAGCTCTTGGCGATAACCATGGTCCACTGCGTCTTGTCTTCGTTAGGTGTGCATGATTCGAGTTCTGAAGTCGCGCCATAACCCTCTACAAGGAAGGCCTCAAGGTTGACACCGCCGCTGAATGTAGCCACGATGGTGTTGTCATCCTCTGACTTGATCTGTACAGGGTGCTGGAGTTGGAAGTCCTCGAGCGGGTCCGGTTCCGGTGTGATGCTGAGCAAAGTGATGTCGCTGTATTCAAACGCCTTTGTGCTACCGTGCCATGTGATGACAGTCTCACCAATAGGTTCGCCACCGTAATTGTAATCATCCTCAGAGGCATATCCGCTGATGCGCACTTCGTAGTCGTGTCCTTCCTTCATGATCATGTTGAAGAAGAACTCAGAAGCCCATCCGCCTTCTTCGGCTTTCTGGAAAAAAGTTCTGGCCTTGACAATCTCCTCATCCTTGGTGTCATAGATCTCATAGGTCATATAACCAATCTGTTCGTCCATTGAGGTTGTCATAGTGAAGATGGTACCCTTCTGCACAGCCTCCATCGTTGCACCGTCAGCGGGTGATGAAGCGGTCACGGTCATAGCGTTGTCTTCCGGTTCGGAAGCGTCATATTCAGCACGCACGTCGGCGCTGTGGTCAAATCCGTCGAGCGCCTGCAGTCCGATAAGCGATACAGTCACGGTTGACGGCATATCAGCTACGATACGAGGCACAGGCACGGTGAGGATAACGGCTGTCTCATCGAGTTCGTCCTTCTTCTTTGTGATGTGATTGTTGTACACATACGCATGGCAAGTCTCTCCGCCTGAAATATAGGTAAAGTCCACTCCGTCATACTTGATGTACGGATCACCCTGGAGCCATATTTCGATATTTCCGCCCTGTGGCAATGCAGATCCAATAGCCGGTGTGAACTCGCTAGCTACGGTGTAAGCCAATTCCTTTAACTTATAGCTCATGGTGAAGGCTCCCACAGCACCGGGTTGTGTAGCCCTTACGAAGTTTCCTTCCTTGTCGCGAATGTTACCGATCTTGAGTCCCACGGGCATTTCGGCCAATTCTGCCGGATCCTCGTTGGGGAGCATGTCGGCGATAGTGCGTCGTTTGCCTGCGAGGCTGACGCTGACGGTGTTGCCTTCAACGGTAGCGGGAATGGTTTCGGTATAGAACTTGCCGTATTCCCGATCACCGAAAGTCCATGTAGCCACGGGCTGGTTGTCTGGATCATTGAGCAGTTCGCCATCGAATGTAAGGCTGATGATAGCATCTTCGTCGGTATAGAGATAGTATGACTTCACTTCCATGAGTTCGGTGAGTGATCCTCCCTTTACGCTAACGAGTTCGAGCGGTTTGGTTCCACATACGTAATTGATCTGGAGCACTCCGTCACCGTTGTACTTGATATTCTCATCCTTGGCGTCGCGCAGGTTTTCTACGGTAATAGTAAACTGATCACCGGCCTTGATTTTGCCTTCAGCCATCCACTGTGCGATAACAGCATCAAGTTCCACCGATGCATATCGTCCTTTAGTGACCATGAGGTCGATATCCTGGCTGTATTCCCCGCAGCTGATGCGGGCACGGTCAAACTTCACGTCGCTGACGAATGCCAATGACACTATGACTCCGTCTCCGAGCTTCAGTGTTTCGCCCTGCTCAGGTGTGATGCTGGCAATAACCACTTCTGATTGTGCTCCCTGATTATCGAATTCCACGCTGAAACTGCCTGCATCCATCATGTAAGCATAGAAGTAATAGGTCTGTCCAGCCTCCACTTCCACCTCGAGCACACCATCCTTCGGCATCTGAAGTGTTTCAGACTGCATTTCCTTGTAGCGTTCGCCGTAGCGGTTAAGGAAGGTACCGTAGGGTGAACTGTTGCGCAGCGTCAACAAGCCAGACGATGTGGCTTGATAGGCGGCATACACTTCCTGATAGGCGGAGTAGGCATACGTTTTGCCGACCTCCAACTGGGGAATGTCAAGGTTGTCGGCAGCGCGGAGTTGGCCTGCACTCAATCCTACCATTAACCAACACAACAGAGTCATTATAAGACTCTTTGTTGATAGAAAAGTAGATGATTTTTGCATAACATAAAATTTTAAAATTAAAGATCGGAAGAGCGTCGTGTAGGGAAAGAGTGTAGATCTCGGTGGTCGCCG
>URDY01000020.1 GCA_900546665.1 uncultured Paraprevotella sp.
ATGTGGGTACGGGCAAGGAACTGAGTATCCGCGAGGTGGCCGGTAAGATCATGGCGGAGATCGGTTTCAAGGGCGAGCTGCGCTGGGATGCTTCGAAACCGGACGGTACGCTGCGCAAGCTGACGGACGTGACGAAGCTGCACAACCTGGGCTGGCACCACAAGATCGAGATAGACGAGGGTATCCATCGTTTGTACGACTGGTATCTGCAGGGGATCTGTATCAATCATCAGACGGTATAAGAAAAGAGATTAAAAGCTTTTTGAAGGACTCCTTTTCTCCAAAGAACATATCAATGGAGAAAAGGAGTCTTGTTTTTCAAAAGTCATAAAAAGTGATTGATTTGTATTAATATGTTGCATAACATATCGGGCGAATATCTTTCCGATTTGTTATTCGTTATCTTTATAAACTTAATTGGTAACGTAATGAAAAATTCATTTGATGAGACTGCCGGGGTGCTTTATGGAAAGATCGTGAAGGTGGGAAACGGTATGTATGAAGGGAGATATAATGAGGTGTTTATTATGGAGAACTGTCTGGAACTGATGGAGAGTGACAGTTCGTCGGAAACCAATCTGGAGCAGATTCAGGCCGTGATGGACGAATGGGGGGGTGAAGACAGTTTCTTTCACTATCGGGTTGTTCCACTTAAAAAGGCTGCTGACCTGAAAGAGCCTGAACTGATGAGTGAGGCGGATCATGAAGGAGCCAATCTGTTTGTGCCTTTGTTTACACCACGTTCTGGCCATCATTATTTTATGGTGGCCCAATCGTTGCCGGAGCTTTTGGAGTATGATCTGATGAATGTGCTGGTGAGCGTTGAGGCTTATACGCTGTATAAACTGAAATGTGAGGTGATCAGTCTGATAGGGGAGGACGAGAAGAATGGCCGGGCTTTCTGGATGCATTGCTGGAAAGCAGGAAACGGTAGCGGGCAGACGGATTCAAAGACAATTGTTTCAGGTAAGGCGGAAAATGGCGAGGCAGACCATGCGGATGGCGATGCCATGGCTTGCCGGAAGGAGGAAAACGAGACGAGTTTCCTGAAAGCTGCGCATGATATCAGCGAAGGTGGTCAGAATGAAGCAATGGCCCGGTTTGATTTCTTTTTCAATCAGATGAACAAAAGTGCGATGGTGGATTTCTTTTCGGCCGGGGACTGAAAAGAAGTGTAAAAAAACGAAAGACTCACTTTCGCAAGTATGGGAAAGTGAGTCCTGCAAATAAAGCGTATGATTTTGTGACCCCTACAGGATTCAAACCTGTAACCTTTTGATCCGTAGTCAAATACTCTATTCAGTTGAGCTAAGGGGCCGAACCCAGTTTGTGTTTTCTAGTGACTCCTACAGGATTCAAACCTGTAACCTTTTGATCCGTAGTCAAATGCTCTATTCAGTTGAGCTAAGGAGCCGTGCTATTTCCTGAATTCGACTGCAAAGGTACTGCTTTTTGTTGAACCGACCAAATATATCGGCGTTTTTTTATATAAAAAAATGGATGCGGCATTTGCCGCACCCACTTCATTTAAGTTATAGAAAATAATCCGGGAAGATTATTGTATAAGATCGATGCTGCGTTTAACGAAGTGACTGAGCGCTTCTCCTTTCAGCATGCCGTTCTGGAGCAGGGCAAGGTCGATAAGCTGGTGGATCTTGCGGTTCTCCTTGCCATAGCCGGCCAGGATTTCGTTCTTCTGTTTTTCCTGAACTTCGATGTCGGCGTTGCACTTGCTCATATCGTCTTTTTCTTCCTGAGTGATCTCTTCCGGCTTCTTGTTGTCCTGCTGCTGGCGCAATACGGCCTGACGGGCGTGAAGTCCCTTGAGTTCGGCTTCAATTGGCTTGAGTGCTTCGGCTGTAGCGGTTTCGCTGTCTGTCAGGACAGACTTGATGAGCGGATGATCGGTGTTGAGCACGAGGTTGTACATGTCGGGCATTTCACCGTAGAATGACATTCCCGGCTGGAGCTGGGCCATTTCCTTCATACGACGCATGTATTCGCTCTGTGTGATGACCACCGGCATGCCTTCTTCGCCCATGGCCTGAGTTTCGACATGATATTCCTTCTTGTCGATCTTAGGCATCTGTGACTGGAAAATGGCTGACAAATTGGCGCTCTTTTCGGCGTCTAGTTCTGACTTATTGGCATTTTCCTTCACGATGAGGCGGTCGATGATATCGGCATCTACGCGGGTGAAGCGGCTCTTCTCGAATTTACGCTCAAGCATGGATACGACCGGTGTGTCGAGCTGGCCGTCGAGCAGCAATACGTTGTAGCCTTTGTTGCGGGCTGCCTCGATGTAGCTGTACTGAGCTTCCTTGTCCTGTGCGTAGAGGTAGATCAGCTGGCCTTCCTTGTCAGTCTGGTTGTCCTTGATGAGGGTCTGGTATTCTTCGAATGTGAAGTATTTGCCGTCACAGTCCTTGAGCAGGGCGAAGTTCTTGGCCTTGTCGTAGAAGTCGTCCTGAGTCAGCATACCGTAGTTGATGAAGATCTTCAGATCGTCCCATTTCTGTTCGAAATCCTTGCGGTCGCTCTTGAACAGGCTCTGCAGACGGTCGCTGACCTTCTTGGTGATGTAGCCGGAGATCTTCTTGACGTTGCTGTCGCTCTGGAGGTAGCTACGGCTGACATTCAGAGGAATATCCGGTGAATCGATTACACCGTGGAGCAGGGTAAGGAAGTCGGGCACGATGCCTTCCACGCTGTCGGTAACGTATACCTGGTTGCAGTAGAGCTGGATCTTGTTGCGCTGCAACTCGATGTTGCTCTTGATTTTCGGGAAGTACAGAATACCGGTGAGGTGGAACGGGAAGTCTACGTTCAGGTGAATCCAGAACAGAGGCTCATCGCTCATGGGGTAAAGCTGGCGGTAGAAGTTCTTGTAATCCTCATCCTTCAGTTCGCTCGGCATTCTGGTCCACAACGGAGTCGTGTCGTTGATGACGCGGTCTTCGTCCGTATCGACCTGCTTGCCGTCTTTCCATTCTGTCTTTTTGCCGAATACGACCGGAACAGGAAGGAAACGGCAGTATTTGTTGAGCAATTCCTCTATCTTGGTCTTTTCGAGGAAGTCCTTGCAGTCGTCATCGATATACATGACGATGTCGGTACCGCGTTCAGCCTTGTCGGCTTCGGTGATTTCGTATGAAGGACTGCCGTCGCAGCTCCATTTGACAGCCTTGGCGCCTTCCTGATAGCTTCTGGTGATGATTTCCACCTTCTTGCTCACCATGAATGAAGAGTAGAAACCGAGTCCGAAGTGGCCGATGATGGCATTGGCGTCGTCCTTGTATTTGTCGAGGAAGTCGTTGGCACCTGAGAAGGCGATCTGGTTGATATATTTGTCGATTTCCTCTTCGGTCATACCCAGACCGTTATCGCTGACTGTTATCGTACCGTTGTCCTTGTCGACACTGACTTTGACCTTCAGTTCGCCGGTTTCACCCTTGAACTCGCCCTTGTTGGCCAGGGTCTTCAGTTTCTGAGTGGCGTCTACGGCATTGGATACGATTTCGCGGAGGAAAATCTCATGATCACTGTACAAGAATTTTTTAATCACGGGGAAGATGTTCTCTGTAGTTACCCCAATATTACCTTTCTGCATGGTATTGTAGTTTTTAATGTTTTTATTTGATCTTCGTTATGTACTGTTGTCCGGAATGTCCGGCTGCTGAAAGAGTAGCAAAAAAAATGCCAGTCTGACGGGAGACTGGCATTTTAACAGTTATTTAACAAATACTAATTTTCGGGTGTGACATTCAGGTGGTCTTCGTCCGGTGCCTTGAAGACGTTAATGGTCTGTCCGGGCTGGAGCTGGCCGTCGATGATCTGTTCGCAGATAGGATCTTCCAGCAAGGTCTGGATGGCACGTTTAAGCGGACGTGCGCCATATTGCACATCGTAGCCTTTCTCGGCCAGGAAGTCCTTGGCGCTGTCCTGTATCTGAAGGTGGTAGCCCATGGCTTCCACGCGGCCGGTAACCGGTTTGAGTTCCAGGTCTACGATCTGTCGCAGGGCGCGGGCATCCAGCTGGTCGAAATGGATGATGTCGTCCAGACGGTTCAGAAATTCCGGCGTGAACTGCTTGTGAAGAGCCTTGTCGATGATGCTGCGGCTGTAAGCCTTGTCCTCAGAGGTGTTCTGCAGGGTGCTGAAACCGATGCCTTTGCCAAAGTCCTTGAGCTGGCGTGTTCCGCAGTTGGAGGTCATGATGATGACCGTGTTCTTGAAATCGACGGTGGTGCCGTTGCTGTCAGTCAGACGACCTTCGTCCATGACCTGAAGCAGGATGTTGAACACGTCGGCATGAGCCTTTTCAAGCTCGTCGAGCAACAGGATGGAGTAGGGCTTGCGGCGGACTTTTTCAGTCAGCTGGCCGCCTTCATCGTGACCGATGTATCCCGGAGGAGCTCCCACCATGCGGCTGACCGTATGCTTCTCCATATATTCGCTCATGTCGATGCGGATCAGGGCGTCTTCGCTGCCAAACAGGTATTCTGCCAGTTTCTTGGCCAGGTATGTCTTGCCGACTCCCGTAGGGCCGAGGAACAGGAAGGTGCCGATGGGCTTGTGCGGATCCTTGAGTCCGACTCTTCCGCGCTGGATGGAGCGGACCAGTTTGCGGATGGCTTCGTCCTGGCCGATCACTTCGTGGGTCAGGCTTTGTGCCATGTCCTTGAGTTTCTGACTTTCGCTCTGGCCGATGCGCTGTACCGGAATGCCTGTCATCATGGCTACGACTTCTGCGATCTGGTCTTCGCCGACAGTGATTCTCATGCGGTTGAGTTCCTCTTCCCATTTGGCGCGCATGCGGTTAAGTTCTTCCTGCAGATTGGCCTCCTGGTCGCGATAGTCGGCAGCCAGCTCAAAGTTCTGGTTCTTAACCGCTTCGTTTTTCAGATTATGGATCTCGTCGATACGTTTTTCCTGCTCTTCCATTTCCTTGGAAGCCGGGGTGTGGGTGATATGTGCTCTTGAACCGGCCTCGTCCAGGGCGTCAATGGCCTTGTCGGGGAAACAACGGTCGGAAACGTAACGTTCAGTCAGCTGTACGCAGGCCCGGATGGCTTCCGGGGTATAGATGACATGATGATGCTCTTCGTAGCGTCCCTTGATGTTTTCCAGTATCTGGATGGTTTCGTCTACCGTAGTCGGCTCGACCATGACTTTCTGGAAGCGGCGCTCCAGAGCACCGTCCTTTTCGATGGTCTTGCGGAATTCGTCAGTGGTCGTGGCTCCGATGCACTGTATCTCACCGCGTGCCAATGCCGGCTTGAGCATATTGGCGGCATCCATACTGCCCGGAGCGGAACCGGCTCCGATGATGGTGTGGATTTCGTCAATGAAGAGGATGACATCCGGATTGTGCTGCAGTTCGCTCAGGATGCTCCGGATACGTTCTTCAAACTGGCCGCGGTATTTGGTGCCGGCCACTACGGCTGCCATGTCGAGGGCGATGATCCGCTTGTTGAAGAGAATGCGGGATACCTTCTTCTGGACGATGCGCAGGGCAAGACCTTCTACAATGGCAGACTTGCCGACACCGGGTTCTCCGATCAGTATCGGGTTGTTCTTCTTGCGGCGGCTCAGGATCTGTGAGACCCGTTCGATCTCCTTTTCGCGTCCTACGACGGGGTCGAGTACGCCATCGGCTGCAGCGCGGGTAAGATCCGTACCGAAATTGTCCAGTACAGGCGTATTGTTCATTGATTTTCTGGCCGTCTGGGTGGAAGCCTGTGAATGGTTTCCGGTTTCCTTCTGGCCGGGATTCTGGCTGGTCGGCATATCATCGTCATCATCATCGTCGTCAGCAAAACCGAAACCGGACCTGATGTCGGTTTTTTGGGTCAGAAGATTCATGAAGTCCGTGTAGTGCACATTGTGCTCGGACAGAATCTTGCATGCATTGTTTTCCTTTTCTTTCATAATAGCTAAAATGATATGTTCGGGACTTGCAGTTTCTGCTTTCAGCATCCGGGCCTCCAACAGGCTCAGACGCATGATCTTGGAGGATTTTTCACTCAGAAGGATCTCATCGGTGGCCACGGCCTCTTCGATGGCGAAGGGCTGGAGCGTTTCCTCCAGTCGGGTGCGTATGCTGCGGATGTCAGCTGTCAGCAGACGCAGTATCTGGACCGCTTTGCTTTCACCTTCGCGGATCAGTCCCAGCAAAAGGTGCTCTGGCCGGATGCTGTCGTTGTGCAGCCGGATCGCTTCTTCTTTGCTGTAGTTGAGGATTTCTGAAATTTTGGGTGAAAATTGACTGTTCATACGCTTGATTATAAATTAGAATGCAAAATTACGCAATTATTTATGATAGCAGTACAAATACTGTGCCAAAATTGTTTCCGGAATTTTAAAAAGTGAAAAAATACAGGCCGAAAATGATGGAAAAACGGCGAATTGTTAATTTTTTGCCGTTTTCTTTCGTATTCACGCAAAAAGTAGTAATTTTACATGCTTTTTGTGATTAAGATAAAACTATAATATAAGCGTAATGTTGGATCAAGACAGAATTATTAAAGTAAACATAGAGGATGAAATGCGCAATTCGTACATCGACTATTCGATGTCGGTTATTGTGGCACGTGCGCTTCCGGACGTAAGAGACGGATTTAAACCTGTACACAGGCGTATCTTGTTTGGAATGAAAGAATTGGGTAATACCCATGACAAACCGTACAAGAAATGCGCGCGTATTGTCGGTGAAGTGCTCGGTAAGTATCATCCTCATGGTGATTCCTCTGTTTACGGTGCGCTGGTGCGTATGGCTCAGGAATGGAGCATGCGTTATACTCTGGTGGACGGACAGGGTAACTTCGGTTCTGTAGACGGTGACAGCGCTGCTGCCATGCGTTATACGGAAGCCAGACTGCAGTTGATGGGAGAGGCCATGATGGACGACCTGGACAAGGAGACGGTCGACATGATGAACAACTTCGATGATACCTTGCAGGAACCGACTGTCATGCCTACCAAGATCCCGAATCTGCTCGTCAACGGTGCCAGCGGTATTGCTGTCGGTATGGCTACCAATATCCCGACCCATAACCTGGGCGAGGTGATTGATGCCTGTGTGGCTTATATAGATAATCGTGATATTGACATTGAAGGGCTGATGCAGTATGTCAAGGCGCCTGACTTCCCGACCGGAGGTTATATCTATGGTATGCAGGGCGTGCGCGACGCTTATGAGACCGGCCGTGGCCGCGTGGTAATGAGAGCCCGCGCCGAGATTGAACCGGGCGAGAACCATGACAAGATCGTGGTGACTGAAATACCTTATGGCGTGAACAAGGCCGAGCTGATCAAGATGATCGCTGACATGGTCAATGAAAAGAAGCTGGAAGGTATCAGCAATGCGAATGATGAGTCTGACCGCGAGGGTATGCGTATCGTCATTGACGTCAAGAGAGATGCCAATGCCAATGTGGTGCTGAACAAGCTCTTCAAGATGACGCCTTTGCAGACCAGTTTCAGCGTAAACTGTATTGCTCTGGTAAAGGGGCGCCCCAAATTGCTGACTCTGAAGGACTGCATCGTGAACTTCGTGGATCACCGTCATGATGTAGTGATCAGAAGAACCCGCTATGACTTGCGCAAGGCTGAAGAACGTGCGCATATCCTGCAGGGACTGATCATTGCCAGCGACAATATTGACGAAGTCGTACATATTATACGCAACGCGAAGAATCCGCAGGCTGCCATCGACGGTTTGATGCAGCGCTTTGAACTGGATGAGATCCAGGCAAAGGCTATCGTGGAGATGCGCTTGCGCCAGCTGACCGGTCTGTTGCAGGAGCAGTTGCGTAACGAATACGACGAGCTGTTGAAGCAGATTGATTATTACAAGCAAATCCTGAGTGATGAGAATCTCTGTATGGAGGTAATCAAGAACGAGCTGTTGGAAGTCAAGGAACAGTTCGGTGATGACCGCCGGTCGGAAATCGTTTATTCAAGCGAGGAATTCAATCCGGAAGACTTCTATGCTGATGATGAGATGGTGATCACCATCAGTCACATGGGATATATCAAACGTACTCCGCTGGCTGAGTTCCGTGCCCAGGGCCGTGGAGGCGTGGGCAGCAAGGGCAGCAGTACGCGTGATGCCGATTTCGTGGAATACATCTATCCGGCCACGATGCATAATACCATGCTCTTCTTTACACAAAAGGGCCGCTGCTTCTGGATGAAGGTTTATGAGATTCCGGAAGGTGCCAAGAATTCCAAGGGAAGAGCCATTCAGAATATGCTCAACATTGAACCGGACGATGCGATCAATGTGTGTCTGCGTATCAAGAACCTGAACGATCCTGAGTTCTGCCGTAACCATTATGTGATCTTCTGTACCAAGAACGGTATTATCAAGAAGACTTGTCTGACGGAGTATTCACGTCCGAGAGCCAACGGTGTCAACGCGATAACCATACGTGAGGATGACCGCGTGATAGCTGTCAGACTGACTAACGGTGACAATGAAATCATTCTGGCCAACCGTCACGGAAGGGCTATCCGTTTCCATGAGAGCAAGGTTCGCGCCATGGGACGTACGGCTACCGGTGTGAGAGGTATGACCATCGATGAGGACGGCAGCGACGAGGTAGTAGGAATGGTTTGCGTAAATGATCCCAAGACGGAGACGATCATGGTGGTCAGCGAACAGGGATACGGTAAGCGTTCGGATATTGAAGACTATCGTGTAACCAATCGTGGTGCCAAGGGTGTGAAGACCCTCAACATTACGGATAAGACCGGCAAGCTGGTGGCCATCAAGGTTGTTACGGATGCCAATGACCTGATGATTATCAACAAGAGCGGTATTACGATCCGTCTGAAAGTGGCCGACGTGCGGATCATGGGACGTGCTACCCAGGGTGTACGTCTGATCAATCTGGAGAAACGCAACGATGAGATAAGCAGCGTTTGCAAGGTACAGACTGAAGATGAAGAAGATCTGATTACTGATGAGGAGCAGAACGTACAGCAGCCGGTTTCGGAAGAAACGGGTGAAACGGCATCAGAACAGACAGAAAACGGAAGCGATGATGACAATGAAAATAAAGAATAAAGAAGTATAAAAATATCATTAATTCTAAAAGTCATGAAAAAGATCTTATTATCCATGGCACTGGTAGCAGCTACTACAGGTGCTTTTGCGCAGAACCGACTGGTTAAAAAGGCTCAAGGTTTGGTCAATCAGGAGAAAATCGATGAAGCTCAGGCTGTGTTGACAGAGGCTTTGAACAGCGGTGAAACCAAGAACATGGCAATGGCATGGGACTTGCAGGGAGATATCTATCAGCGTATATTTGCAGCGGAACTGAACAAGGCGGCTGCTCACATGCCGTTGGATACAATGAAGTTTGCCACTAACCTCTATGCTTGTGTGGATGCTTACGAGAAATGTAATTCATACGATACAGAGAAGGAATTCGTAGCCAAGAATAAAGGTAACCTGATGAAATTCCGTACATTCTACATGTATTGCGGACAGTTCTTCTTCCAGAACAAGCAGTTTGATGAGGCTTTCAAGGCTTACGACGGCTGGTTGACATTCCCTGAAACCAAGAAACTGGTTGCTGGTGAACCTTCAGTGGTGAACGATACGACATTCGACAAGAGCCAGGTGGCTTATTACGCTTGTCTGGCTGCATATCAGGCTAAAAATTATCCTAATGTAGAGAAGCATATCAATGAAGCCCTGAACTATACCAAGGAGATCAAGACTGTAAGACAGTTGCGTCTTATGACTTATATCGAGCAGGGTGATACTGCCAAATGGGTAGAGGCTTCAAAGGAATTTGCATTGGATGATGAGGCTATCGCACAGAATCTTCTCGCTTATTATCAGGAGAAGAACGACAATGAGGCTTCAATGAAGTTTGCCGACGGTTTGCTGGCCAAGAATCCTGAAAACAAGATCGCCAATTATTCAAAGGGTGTATTGCTCTTCGGACAGCAGAAATTCGTAGAAGCATTGCCTTATTTCGAAAAATGCGTGCAGATCGATCCTGAATTTACGGATGCCTACTATAACGCAGGAGTATGCTGCTGTAACGAGGGTTATAACGTAAATGAAAGTATTTCCGGTAAGAAAATGAAACCGGCTGACAATAAGATGGCCATCGAGAAGGTGAAGGACTGGTACAGAAAAGCAGAGCCTTATTTCCTGAAGGTGAAGGAAATGGATCCTGAGAATCCTGACCGTTGGGCTTCACGTCTCAAAACCATCTATTATATCATTGGTGATAAGGCTAAGGAACAGGAAATGGATGCATACCTGAAATAATCTGCTGCTCTTGGAACAGTAGTGTAATTTTACAGGTCGGAAAAGAGGGGTGATGATCGCAGCGTGTATGTGTCATCACCCCTCTATACTTAACGGAACGCTTTCTGGAGATACTGTCCCGGTAAAGGGAAATGACAGTAATTTATTTATAAACTGATTATGATGAAAAGACTGGTGATATATGGTTTGCTGTGGGCTTGTGTGATGACCGGATGGGCCAAGACTGACCCTGTGGTGAAGGAGGTGAGGAAAACGGTAAAGGACGCCAGGTATCAACTGGACGGAAACGAAGCCAAAAAGGTGACTGACCGCTTGAATGATGCGGAACGGAAGCTTATGGAGATCCTGCCCAAGCAGAAAACGGGAAGACAGAAGGCACAGTGTTATTATATGGCTGCCATGGTTCAGCGTAAGTTCAATACGATTGAAAATGAAAAGCTATATCTGAAGAAAGGAATGGATACGGTTCTGTTCTACCAGAGTATCCATAAAATGTACAACTATCTTTTTCAGGCTGATTCCGCAGAAACGGCGGATAAGGGACGCAGGCTGAAATACCGCAAAAGAGCACGGAAACATTTGTTGGCCTACAGAGCGAATCTTTTAAGCGGCGGAAGGTATTATCTGAAAAACAAGAAATATGATCAGGCTCTGGAGCTGCTGGACTGCTATCTGTCTTCTGCCCATCATCCGATTCTGGCAAATGATTTTCTGTATCAGACGGATACCCTTTACTCGCGTGCTGCCTATTGGGCTGTAACTTCGGCCTATTATATCGGTAATTTCGAAAGTGTAGTCCGTTATAAGGATGAAGCACTGAAATATCATAAAAACAAGATTTTTATCCAGGAATATGTCTGCAAGTCGTATCTGGCACTTGGAGATACTTCGAAATGGGTCAAAGCGCTGACAACCGGACTGGTGAATTATCCCGATCATACTTATTTCTTTACTAACCTTTTGGATTATTTCAATGAAAAAAAGAAATATGATACGGCCATCCAGTTTGCGGATTATATGATCAGTTATAATCCCAAGATGCCTTTGTATTGGTTTGCCAAGGCCGCCGTGTATATGAAAATGAAAAATTATGAGCAGTGTATTGCGTATTGTGATGACGCCCTGGCGCTCGACAGTATGCATTACGGTGCCAATCTCTATAAGGGAATAGGAGCTTGCCAGCTAGCTGCTGATGCCATAGAGCAGCTGCGTTCAACACCGTTGTCCAATCCCAATTATGCCCGGTTGAGAAGCCGGATCCTGAATTATTACCAGTTGGCGATGCCACATCTGGAACGTGTCAGGAAAATGCAGCCTCAGGAAGAAGGTACATGGGCACCGTTGCTGTATGCTGTCTATCTGCATCTCAACAAGGGAAAGGAATTTGCCGAGATGGACGCTATTCTGCAAAAAATCAACAGTGAAAAACAATCTGATAAATAATGGAACAGAAAACAATCTATATGGCTCCCATGCAGGGGGTGACAGAAGCGCCTTTCCGGAATGCGTTTGACAAATATTTCGGTGGGGCGGACGGTTATTATACTCCCTTTATCCGATGGGAACACCAGGGGGTGAGGCGCAAGGACATGCGGGACATTGATCCGGAACGAAACAGTGTGGCCTGTCTGGTTCCGCAATTGATGGCAGGATCTCTGGAAGAAGCGGAAATGATATTGCCTTATATTCTGGAAATGGGATATAAGGAGGTAGATATCAACATGGGGTGTGCTTATCCGATGCTGACCAAGAAGAAAAAAGGCTGTGGCATCCTGCCGTATCCGGAAAACGTAGCCGATCTGCTGCGGATAGTTGACCGCCATCCTGATGTGAGTTTTTCTGTCAAGATCAGATTGGGTCTGTCAGACAAGGAGGAGTGTCTGTCGCTGGTTCCATTGTTTAACAGCATGCCTTTGAAACGCATAGTCGTGCATGCCAGAACGGGAGTCCAGCAATATGACGGTGATTGTGATGCGGAGGCTTTTGCGCGTTTTGCCAGTGTCTGTACACATCCGGTGTTGTATAATGGAGATGCTCTGACTGGAAAAGGACTGGAGGGATGGCTCTCGGACGAAAGTCCGGCGGCAGGTGTCATGCTCGGAAGGGGACTGTTGGATGAACCCTGGAAGGCTGCCGAATACCGTTCGGGCAAGGTGTGGAGCCGTGAAGAGAAGATCCTGGCTTTGAGAAATCTTCATGCAGATGTTCTGGACTATTATGAACAGAATATCCTGGGAGGTGAGAAACAGCTTCTTACCAAGATGAAAGGTATATGGGAATATCTTCTTGTAAGCGGAAACAAAAAGGCACGCAAGAAAATCAGAAAAGCCCAGAAAATGGCTGATTATTCTGAGGCTGTTGGCACACTGATACGCGATATAGACCATCATGACGAGTAATAATTTTATAGTATAGAAATCCATGAAACACATTATTCTGTTTGGACTGTTGGCAGGAATGGGGATATCAGCTGTGAATGCACAGGAAATTCTGCCACCCCGTGAAGTGAAATATATTCAGACACCGATGGTGCATGATCCGGTCATGGCCAAGGAAGGTGATACCTATTATTTGTTTTCTACTGGTTGGAATGTGTCGGTCATGTCTACCAAGGATCTGAAAAACTGGTCGGTAGAGAAAGATGTGTTCCCGAGTGCACCCCAGTGGGCCGTAGACAAAATCAAAGGATATAAAGGACATACCTGGGCTCCTGATATTTTGTTCCATAATGGTGTTTATCATCTCTTTTACAGTTGTTCCACTTTCGGAAAGAATACTTCGGCTATCGGACATGCCTACAGATCGAAACTGGCGGCAGATAAGGGTGAACCCTGGACCGATACCGGCGAAGTGATAGCTTCTCAGGAAGGGGTGAGCGATTATAATGCCATTGATCCGAATGTAGTCATTGATGAAAACGGTAAACCCTGGATGACATTCGGGTCTTTTTGGGGCGGTATCAAGATGGTGGAACTGACCGACAATATGGAGAAGGTGGCAGGAGACACGGTATATACCTTGTGTGACAGACTGGTGCCGGACAGCCTGGGACATCGAAGAGGAGTCAATGCGGTGGAAGCTCCGTTTATTTTCTTCAACGACGGTTATTATTACCTTTTTGTATCGTTTGATTATTGTTGCAGAGGGCTCAAGAGTACGTATAAGGTCATGGTAGGACGTTCTGACAAGGTGACCGGACCTTATCTGGACAAAGAGGGACGTGACCTGGCTGCAGGCGGTGGTTCTCTGCTGGTGGCTTCTACGGATGACCTGGTGGCGATAGGTCACAGTTCGGCTTACCGTTTTGGTGACAAGTGTTATTTCCTGGCACATGGTTATAGCCGGAAGCAGGAAGGAGCCAGTGTCCTGTTCCTGAAAGAAATGAGTTTCGATTCGGACGGATGGCCGGTATTGGGAGATTGAGAAAAACGGCGTAGAACTATTGTAAATACACTTTTATGAGAAAAGGATTCTTGAAGTTTAGAAATTTTTGGGGAATAGCAGCATGTCTGTTATGCCTGACGGCTTGTGAGGAAGAAGAGCAGACTAAAGGTGGAACTGAAACGGAAAAGGAGGCTACCATACTGGTTTCTATGGTGGGTGAGAACGACTTGTCCAGTTATCTTGAAACCAATATTGCCAATATGATGAGCGGATACGAAATGTCTGATGTGTCAGCCAATATATTGGTGTATATGGATATCGACGAACAGCCGGAACTTTATCTTATAGACAAGAACGTGAATGGGACTCCCAGAAAGAGCCTTGTGAAGACTTATGCCGATCAGATGGCCGTTGATCCGGAAGTCATGAACAAGGTAATCAACGAGGTGTTTCAGACTTATCCGTCCAAGCGCAAGGCGCTTATTCTGTCATCGCATGCAGACGGCAGCCTGTATCAGCAGAATACCATTTCCAAACGTTCCTTCGGTATGGAAAAGAAGGACGGAATCTATTATGGCATGAATGTTACCGATTTGAAGGACGGGTTGGAGAATATTCCTTATCTGGATGTGCTGATGTTTGATGCCTGTCTTATGGCCAATGTTGAGACAGCTTTTGAACTTCGTGACTGTGCGCACTATATGCTGGCTGCTCCAAATTCCGTACCGGCAGAAGGTTTTCCGTATCATAAGATAATGCCGGATCTGCTTAAGATGGATGAAGCGAGTCTGAAAAAGGTTCTGGACGGCTATATGTATTATTTCCATCATAACAATGTGCAGTGGGATGATTTCGTTGCAATCAGCCTGACAGATCTGACCAAAATGGACCAGGTGGCCCTGGAAATGGACTCGCTCAGCAGGGTTGATGGTGTGGAAGAGAGAATAGACCGGTTGGTGGCTGCCAATATACAGATGTATGAACTGGGCTACGAATTGTATGACTGCGGTAACTGGCTGGACAGTATCGGTGGCGGATCCGGACAGTTGCAGAATGTGAAGACGGCTCTCGAACAGGCCGTAGTGTATAAGCTGCACAGTGATTATGCTTCAGTCAGTGACTGGGGTACATTACGTCTTCCCATCACGGACGAGAGATACAGCGGACTGAATACGAATCTGCCCGATCTGTACATTACAACTCAGGAAGTCAGACAACGAAGATTCTTTGTAACGCTTGACTGGTACCGTTCGGCCGGATTATGGCGTTTCCCCGTTTACAATGCTTATGAGGAATAGACGCGAGATACGGAAACTGCACTATAATGTTGGAAATGTGCAAAATTATCTGTAACTTTGTAACCGAAAAATATTTATCACTTATATTAGACAGTAATGGCTTATAACTTATTAAAAGGTAAACGCGGTATTATTTTTGGAGCATTGAATGATGCTTCCATCGCGTGGAAAGTAGCGGAGCGTTCCGTAGAGGAAGGTGCACAAATCGTATTGACCAATACGCCGGTAGCATGCCGTATGGGAACAATCGCAGAGCTGGCCGAAAAAACAGGTGCCACAGTTATTCCGGCAGATGCCACTTCTGTAGAAGATCTGGAGAACCTGTTCGTAGAAGCCCAGAAAGTTTTGGGTGGAAAGATTGACTTCGTATTGCACTCTGTTGCCATGAGTGCCAACATGCGCAAGAAGCGTACTTACGATGATCTGGATTACAATCTTTTGGGAAAGACTTTGGATATTTCTGCCATTTCATTCCATAAGATGATTCAGACAGCCAAGAAGCTGGATGCCATCAGTGATAACGGATCCATACTGGCATTGAGCTATGTGGCTGCACAGCGTACGTTCTTCGGATATAATGACATGGCTGATGCCAAGAGCCTTTTGGAATCTATCGCCCGTAGCTTCGGTTACATATACGGACGCGAAAAGGGTGTGCGTGTCAATACCATTTCACAGTCACCTACCTTTACGACAGCTGGCGGTGGAATTAAAGGATTCGACGGCCTGTATGACTTTAGCGACCGTATGTCACCATTGGGTAATGCCAGTGCCGATGAATGTGCCGACTATTGCGTAGTCATGTTCTCTGACCTGACCAAGAAGGTAACCATGCAGAATCTCTATCACGACGGCGGTTTCTCAAAGATGGGTATGTCGTTGCGTGGTATGGTACAATATCAGAAGTCATTCATTGACGAGAACCGCGATGAAAATGGAAAAATCATATACGGATAAGGTATAGATTAGAATTTCTAAAAAAAGCAGTCTGTTATTTTGCAAAAATGATTATATTTGCGCTCTAAAAATAACAGACTGCTTTTTTTATGCAGTTTTTTTATGCACTAACGATTATGAACAAGACAATCATTACAGTTGTAGGAAAAGATGCCGTGGGTATCATTGCCAAGGTTTGTACTTATCTGGCTGAAAATAAAGCCAATATTCTGGATATTTCCCAGACTATCGTTCAGGATTACTTTAATATGATGATGATAGCTGACTTGAGTCATGTAGAAAAGTCGTTTGAGATGGTTGCCAATGAATTGGCTGAAGTAGGCCAGTCTTTGGGCGTGCAGGTTAAGTGCCAGCGCGAGGAGATCTTCGATAAAATGCACCGTATCTAATCTAAAGCGGATTCTTATGATAAATATATTTGAAGTGCTCGAAACCAATAAAATGATCGAGCAGGAGAATCTTGACGTCCGGACCATTACAATGGGTATCAATCTGTTGGATTGTGCAGACAGTGACTTGAACCGTCTGTGTGACAAAATATATGAAAAGATAACCAGACTGGCCAAGGATCTTGTCAAGACGGGGGAGGATATATCCAGAGAATATGGAATACCTATTGTCAACAAACGCGTGTCAATCACTCCGATCTCACTGGTAGGCGGTTCTGCATGCCGGACTCCGGAAGATTATGTCCAGATTGCCAAAACGCTGGATCGGGCAGCCAAGACTGTCGGCATTAACTTTTTGGGCGGTTATTCGGCCATTGTGTCAAAGGGAATGTCGAAAAGTGATGAATTGTTGATTCGTTCTATTCCGCAGGCTTTGGCTGAAACTGAATTTATTTGCAGCTCGGTCAATGTCGGATCAACCAAGACCGGTATCAATATGGATGCTGTCAGACTGATGGGAGAGATTGTTCTCCAGACGGCTGAGCGCACCAAGGAAAGAGATTCTTTGGGATGTGCCAAGCTGGTGGTGCTTTGCAATGCACCTGATGACAACCCTTTCATGGCCGGTGCCTTCCATGGTGTTTCTGAAGCGGACGCCATTATCAATGTGGGTGTGAGTGGTCCGGGTGTTGTCAAATATGCTCTGTCGCAGATACGTGGTGAGAGTTTTGAGGTGTTGTGTGAGACGATTAAACGTACGGCATTTAAAATTACCCGTGTAGGACAGTTGGTTGCTCAGGAAGCATCAAGGCGTCTGGGTGTACCTTTCGGTATCATCGATCTGTCTTTGGCTCCAACACCGGCTGTAGGTGACAGTGTAGCTGAGATCCTGGAAGAAATAGGTCTGGAACGAGCCGGTGCTCCTGGTACGACAGCTGCATTGGCTTTGCTTAACGATCAGGTGAAAAAAGGCGGTGTGATGGCTTCGTCTTATGTAGGAGGATTAAGTGGTGCGTTCATTCCGGTGAGTGAGGATCAGGGTATGATTGACGCGGTGGAAGCCGGTGCACTTACACTTGAGAAACTGGAAGCAATGACTTGTGTATGTTCAGTAGGATTGGATATGATAGCAATTCCCGGTGATACGCCGGCAACGACTATTGCGGGCATTATAGCTGATGAATCAGCCATTGGTATGATAAACCAGAAAACAACGGCTGTACGTATCATTCCGGTAATAGGCAAGAAGGTGGGTGATACGGTTGAGTTTGGCGGTTTGCTGGGATATGCTCCGGTTATGCCAGTCAACTCTTTCTGTTGCAGTGATTTTGTGAACCGTAAAGGCCGTATACCTGCGCCGATACATAGTTTTAAGAACTAGAAGGTGTTTATCACTATTTCCTAATATGCAGAATTCATTCTGATATGAAAAGGCTGCCAACTCAGAAAACTCTCGGGTTGGCAGCCTTTTTTATATCAGTAATATGCGTGCTTTTGTTTCAGGGCCAGAGCTGTATCGGTTTTTTACGGGTGGCAATGGAGTCGTTGTAACTTTCTGCCAAAGGAAGAGCTGTGGCCGTAAAATAGTTTTTAAGTATCTCATAAGGTATGGTGCATGAAGGACGTCCTGAGGCATAAGGTGCTATCTCATACTGCTGATAAACAAACTGGACACCGTCTTTCATGAACAGAGGATCTGTTTGCGGAAGAGGAAAATCATCATATTCGTCAATAAGAAGTTTTTCTCTGAAAGCCTTTTCATCCTTTTCTTTGAAGTAGAGATGCTGGATTCCGGAAGCTATGAATGTTCTGATAGCCTCTATACTGTCTTTCTTGAACACGTTCCAACCCATTCTGCGGCCATCTGATTTACGGAAAACAACGCCGTCGAAACTTTCGCCACCATGAGCTGCACCGGAAGTATATTGATAAATTTCCTGTGTGTAAGTTACGAATTGTCCTGTTTCGAATGCATTGCGGAACTGTATATAGTAGACTGATTGTCCCATTGACTGGTTCTCGCCAAATTCTTCCATGTCTTTTTTCATGCGTGCAGAATAGGCTTTGCCGTAATGTTCGAGTACTTTCTTTCCATCTGCAAGGTCACCGTTATAATCTCCTCCCATTGATTCACTAATCCATTCTCTGATGTTTTGTACCAGAAACGGTGAACCGTTGGTGGGGTAGTCTGCGTAAAGTTTGCATCCTATCGACGTTTTGTTTTCTTCCCAAGGGGTATCGGAAGTAGTGAAGCTGGCTGCTTCTTTGTCTTTCTGTTCTTCGCTATTCTGTTGGACCTTTTTTATGCATCCTGTGTTCATGCAGGTCATACCGAACAGACATAAACCGATGGTCAGCCAATTGTGGATTTTTGTTCTTTTTATCATATTTTTCATTTTAAATTATCTTTTATGCGAAAGTACGGAATTATTTGAGATTTTTCGAATGAATTCATCCCAAAAACTGTTAAGTGGAAAGCCAAATGAAAAAAAACGGTGCGGATCTCGGGAAAATGATTTAATCCTATTATTTTTGTTCGGTAAAATCCGTCATATTTTGATTATGCAGAATAGAAAACGTATTATCATTGTGGGTGCCACTTCCGGATTGGGCAGAGGATTGGCTGAATGTTATATTTCAAAAGGATGTCAGGTCGGTATTGTCGGACGTCGTAGTGAGATTTTGGCAGAGATGGCAGAAGGCCGTCAGAATGTATATAAGATGACAGCGGATGTAACCGATCTGCATACGGTGACCGAATGTCTGGAGCGTTTGCGGAATGAAATGGGAGGAATGGACTGTCTGGTTTTGTGTTCCGGTGTGGGACGTATAAATCCTGAGCTGAATTTCCATATGGAATTACCAACCGTTGATACCAATGTGAGAGGATGGACGGCCGTAGTTGACTGGGCTTTTCTGTTCTTTATGAAGCAAGGTTACGGACAGCTGGCAGCTATATCTTCTGTGGCCGGGTTGTGTGGACTGGCTCCAGCACCTGCTTATGCTGCTTCCAAGGCTTATCAGATTCATTATCTGGAGTCATTGCGGCAGCGTGTCAGGATTGCGAAGAAGAAAGTGGTAGTGACTGATATACGTCCGGGGTTTGTGCGTACACCGTTATTGGGGCATCCGGAAAGACTCTTTTGGGTAGATGAACCGGAGAAAGCAGTGTCTGCCATTCATAAGGTTATAGAGAGTGGTCGGGCAGCTGCAGTCATTACCCGTCGGTGGGCCTGTCTGGCTCCGTTGATGAAGGTTGCACCGGAATGGCTGGTGGCTATGATTCTTCGGAAAGCCTGAGATTTTCGGTTGTGAAGACGGGACCGACCCGTGAACTTCGTAAGAAAATGAATCGATGGTTATTGGATTTCAGCTGATGGAGGAGTCGGATGTGTTTTCCTGTCTTAACCGATCTAAAAAAATTAATGCAGGAGAAAAGCATTGTATTTTTCTTCCTGCATTAATTTTATGAAATTCTTGATTGCATTCTAATTGAACGTGACGGTTTTTTGTGTCTGATCTGCCAATGTGATCTGTACGGTTTTAAGGTCACTGGATACATTGATGTTTTTTACAGGGGTCAGTTCTTTCTTGGAGAATTTCTTATCGCCCTTTTTCCAAAGCATCAGTGTGGCGAATACCGTTTCATGGCTGACGTAGCTTTCTGCCATGATTACAGCACATTTTTCGCTGACAGGATGTAGTCCGGTAGGATATTCCACTTCAGTACGGTTCCATCCATGTAATGGAATCAATGCCAACTGATATTCGTCGTTGCTGATAATGCGGGCATTGCTGACTTTTTTGGAAGAAAGCTCGCGCAATGGATGACCTGCAATTTCTGGAAGACTGTAATGACCAAGATGAATGTTGGTAGCGACAGGTGTGCTGACCTTGTCAACTCTCAATACACCATTGGGTAGAGGAATATCGGCCAGTTGGTATTTGATGTCCCTGTTTGTTTCCAGTTCTGCATCGCGCCTGTAAATGCCGTCTTCAAAACTCTTGAAAGTATAAAGTCTGAGAACTTCCCATTCTCCCTTGCTGTTTTGTGTGGCATAGTTCATGGATACTTCACCGTCTTTTCCATCGGCCATCCATGGGAATTCCGTATGATAAGCCAGTTTGTTGTAGTTTTCGGAACTCCTGAACTTCTGCCAGTCGGCTGCTACTGTTTCATGACACCAAGAGCGCATTTCGGCACCCCCACAATTGGGATAGTCGGTGATGAGCAGGTTAGTGGCAGGCTGGAATTTGTTATAGACCTGATTCTTCTTGAATTCACTTTCCCACGGACCATTATTTTCCTTGGCTGTCCAGAACGGATTATCAGCAGGAAGAAGAAGGCTCAAGAAAGCTTTTCCGCACCAGTATACGCTGCCTCGACAACTGTATATCTGTACGGCCGGGGCAAATGCACCGTAGAAGCCTAGAGTCGGTACATTGTCTTCCAGAAAGTCAGGATTCTGCAGGAACTGTAACAAGGTTGATGAAGCTATGCGGCGCATCCAGCCATAATTGATGGATGAGTCGTTGGTATATCCGAGAAGAGCGAGAGGAATTACTGCGCCAAAACGGTAAGGTATGCTCCGGCCCCACATATTCATTTTACCGTCTGCACTGAACATATACGGATAGTTGTCGATGAGATCATGCTGGTTTTTGATGAATTGCTCGGCATATTCCGGATAAAGGTGTCCATAAGTATGAGCCCAGATAGGACCATACATCTGGAATGCCCACATGCTGTAGTAGTCGTAGGCCGGCGCATCATTGTACCATCCTTCGCCGCGATACAGTTTAAGTATGTTTTGCAGGTTTTCAGTCAGTCGTTTTTCGTTGATTTCATATCCTTGTTCTTTAAAGAAACTGAGAATAAAGACGTTGAAGAACATCCAGTTGGAACCGATTGTCGGTCCGTTACCATAACTTAGCATTGTAGCTGCCAGTTCGTCTTTCTGGGATTGCGTAAGTGGATCCCACAGGACATTCTTGGCTGCTTGCAGGGAAATGGCCAAAGCACCGAATTCTACCAGAATCTGGCTGGGACCGCCATTGCGATGGCGGATATAGCTCGGACTTTCTGGGTTGATCAGGTTAAGCAGCTGATGACGGTAGTAATCGGCTACTTTGATGTGATTCAAAGTCAGATCAGGATTTTCCCGCAGAAGAGGTGCGGCTATAAATAAGGTCCGGCAGAATCCTTCCAGTTTGGCAGTAGGAACCTGTCCCTCATTATTAGGATATGTCTTGTCATGCTGTTTGGGGAAATACATCGGGTCATCCATTGAACTGATGTATGTGAAGGCTCCTTCCAAAAGGTATTCGGCGGCATCTATCCAGCTTTGTCTGGTCATACCGGTATAAGGACTCAACTTGAAATCCGGTTCAGGGTTAGAGAATGTTTGTGCTATGGAATAGCTCGGTTTGGCAACCTGGGCAGAAATGTGATGGGGAGCACCTAACAATGCGAAGGCAAAAAGTGCTGCAGCAAAGAATTTCTTTCTCATAATGTTTTTACATGGTTTAGGTTATAAATTATTTTCAAAGATATAACAAATAAATGAGATATCTAAGAAAATGATTTTATTTTTTCAGCTTTAAATGGATTGGCTTAATTTTTAAAAATCCATTTCTATATTATAAAATATGTTATATAACAACATTTTTCAATTATATAATTTGCGATATAAGAAAAAGTCAGTATCTTTGCATCGTGTTTTTCATAGTATTAGATTTAAGGTTAACAAAGGTTGGGCTCAGCGGAGCCCTTTTTTTATGTCCATACCTTAAAAGAGCGAGTTATGGTAACTGGGATCGGGTTATCTTTTTGGTTCGCTGAGAGCCGGCCGGATCGTTCCCAAAGAAAAGCGATTCAGTCTAAATAAAATCTATTTGATATTTTTCTTTGCATAAAAGCTACATTCTGTTATAAAATCACTATCTTTGGATTAAAATTTAAAATTAACTTAGAATATAATATTATGTATCTTCACAAAGAATTAGAAACACTGACACGACAGGAGATAGAGAAATTGCAAATGCAGCGTTTAAGAAAAACATTGGAACGCTGTATGAATTCTCCTTTTTACAGACAACGCTTTGCTGAGAACAATCTGACTATTGATTCTATCAAAACCTTAGATGATATTCGTAAAATACCGTTTACGACCAAACAGGACCTTCGGGATAATTATCCGTTCGGACTTGCCGCTGTTCCTATGGAAGAAGTTGTACGTCTGCATTCTTCAAGTGGTACGACAGGAACGCCTACGGTGATTCTGCATACACAACACGATCTGGACGAGTGGGCTAACGCTGTGGCACGTTGTCTGTATATGGTCGGGCTGAGGCCTGGTGATATTTTCCAGAACTCATCCGGATATGGTATGTTTACAGGAGGTTTGGGTTTCCAATATGGGGCAGAGCGTCTGGGGATGCTGACTGTACCTGCAGCCGCCGGTAATACAAAACGACAGATCAAGTTTATTACTGACTTTGGTACAACAGCCTTGCATGCCATTCCGAGTTATGCCGGACGTTTGTATGAAGTGATGGAGGAAATGGGTATTGATCCTCGCCGTGATACCAAGTTGAGAACCTTGATTATTGGCGCGGAGCCTCATTCCGAGGAGCAGCGTCGGCGTATAGAAGACATGTTGGGTGTGAAAGCCTATAATTCTTTCGGTATGTCGGAAATGTGTGGTCCGGGCGTAGCTTTCGAGTGTACGGAACAGAACGGACTGCATATTTGGGAAGACTATTACATAGTGGAGATTGTGGATCCTGTTACGTTGGAACCTGTACCAGAAGGTGAGGTGGGAGAGTTGGTGTTGACCACGATCAATAGAGAGGCTATGCCGCTGTTACGCTATCGTACACGAGATCTGACCCGTATTCTTCCGGGCGACTGTCCGTGTGGACGCCATCATAAGCGTCTGGATAGAATGAAGGGACGTAGTGATGATATGATGATTCTTAAGGGAGTCAATATCTTCCCAATACAGATTGAGACGGTGTTGATGCAATTTAAGGAACTGGGTAACGAATATCTCATTACGTTGACTAATGAAGAAGCCAATGACCTGATGACGGTAGAAGTGGAATTAAAGGAATTTTGTGATGATTATCCTCACTTGCAGGCGCTTACCAAAGAGATTACCAGACAGTTGAAAGATGAGATCCTGCTTACTCCTCTTGTGAGACTGGTACCAAAGGGTACATTGCCGCAACAGGAAGGTAAGGCCGTGAGAGTAAGGGATTTGCGTAAGACATTAATATAAAAGTATCAATTATTATGACTGTACATCAAATATCAATTTTTGTAGAAAACAAATCAGGCACCTTGCTGAAGGTTCTCGAACTGTTCAAGGATGCCCGTATACAGCTTATAGCTTCTACTATTTCAGATACAGTAGAGTATGGCATTTACCGTATTATATGTTCAGAACCACAGCGTGCTTATGAAGTGCTGAAAGCAGCAGGAATATCTTCTAATCTGTCAGAGGTGTTTGCCATAACTCTGGACAATCAGCCCGGACGTGCAGCAGATGCCGTACGGCATATCAGTGAAGCTGGTGTAGCCATTTCCTATTTGTATTCTTTCCTTTTAGGAGGAAAAGGGATTCTGGTTTTCCGGACGGATGATCCGGAACGTACCAAAGCGGTGATAGAAGAAAAAAATCTGGCTTCTTTAGACGATGAGGCTCTTCTGTCGCTGGTATAGCAAAGAAAAGTGAAATATATTTGCAGATTCCTTTCTCTGCAGACAGCGGTCTGTTAGTGAGATAGGATTAGTTTATATGAGAAAGCATTCTTTTGCGTGCCCCGGATAGTAAGACAAGGGGCTTTGCAGAAGAATGCTTGTATTTTATCATTCAATTTATTTTCAACGTACAATCTTTACTCTGAAAATAAATTTGACGAGATAGGACTTTCCGTTGTGGGTGTATCGTAAACCTTGTCTGATGGCGTAGGTTTGGCCGATGGAAGCATGAGCCGGATATTGACCTATATTGAATGAGAAATTGTCACTTTGAAATTCCGAGTAGATGACAGACGAACCACCGTAGTAGACAACACGTCCTGCTGCGTCAAACCAATGTCCGTATCCGTTGGCTGTATTATTCGTCGTAAGATTTCCATCTGGATCAATACCAACGAACTCTACCGTCTTATCTGCTAATCCTTTCTTTATCTCGCTCAAGCTTAATCCGAGTGCCTGACAGACTTCTTCTATATTGTTGATGGAGAAGGATACGTATCCGTGGTTATATGCATCGTATGGCAGTTCCACGTCATAGGCGAGCGTTTGGTCGTGTCGTTCATAATCCTCGTCGAATGAAAATTCGCCATAGAGATCTGTATTTTCGAATGAAACCTGATAAGGCCATTGTTCATCGTTGGCAGCGTTATCATCCCAAGGGTGACGCCAGTGTTGTTGCGGGGCGCCGCAGACTACAAACCATAAACCTTCACAATTTTCGGGTACGGTCAGTTGGGCTGTGCCTTCATTGTCCGATTCCATTTCGCCATAGGTTCTGGTTCCGTCAGCAGAAAGTGCCACAAATCCGTATCGCCATCCTGCTTTGTCCGTATTGATGGCTCTGTAGCCTTTGGTTCCGGCGATTCCTTTGAATTGTGCTTTGACAACTGTACCTGTTTCTGCACGGTTCATCTTGATGATGTTATAGCCGTAGTTTTGCGGACACCAGGCAGAATCAGGTTGCCAGTATCCTTCATTATTCTTATGCAATCTGCTTTGTTGGGCACCTATGTAATTTCTGCCTCTTTCTCTGAGGGCTGGAATATCCCAAGTGACAAAGCGTACTGCCCGGTCATACATTTCATCATTCAGTTGGCTTTGAGTAATGTTGGTTAGCCTTTTGTATGCTTCAATTGGGTCTTCCGGCTTGACTGCATTACGCCACAATTTACCGATAAAATCTTCACCATGCAAATAGCACCAATAGTCCTGATCGAAAAAGAAATCATAGCGTGGCGTTTCGTGCAGGGGATTATAAAATGTCATTTTACAATAGTTGGGAAAACGATAGTCGGTGAATTGTAATTCCGGATACGCTTTGAACGCTTGCCATTGGGCGCAGGACTCCCAATAGGCACAGCCGCCGCTGGCGTTTTCTCCAAAGCCATATCTGAAACCGTGGTCCAGACCATTGTCGCATGAAGTCTGGTATTGGAAACTGTGGCCTATTTCATGAGCAATGGTATGTCCTACTGGTTTACAGGTACTGGGGTTGACCCATAGGGCGCCAATGACATCATCATAGCCTGAACCTGTAGCCAGCCATTCTGTCTGATATTTCAGATAGATTTCCATTTTGTATTTGTCGGTCTTGGATTCGCCGGGAATAACAAAACCCAGTTTGTCTGAATATAGTTCAAAGAAACTTTCTGCCTTTTCGAGCAGGTCGTCAATGTCTACCTGATAGTCAGAAGGAGCCTTGGAAGGATCGTTGCCAAATCCCGGTTCCCAGAAAACAATGAAATGGCGTGATTCCTTGCTTCTGTTCCAGCACCAGTTGCTTTGTTCAGAATTAAAATCATTTGATTTAAGTTCGTTGGGAATGTAAATATTTGCACCGAGATCATCAAAAGTGATGTATTGGATTGATTTGTAGGTGTGGTAACGTTGGCTTCCGTCGGAGAAGAGTATCTTGAAACGTGTTTTGTTAGCTTCGATACTGTCGATAAGAGTGGCATCATATTTTTGTCTGTTGTTGTCAGTTCCTACGATCCACATATCCTGTTGGGCATAAGAACTGGCAGCTATCGCTGACCATAATAAGAAATTGTATAGTCTTTTCATGGTTTTTTCCATTTAATGCTTTGGTTACCAACTTTTAAAATATAGATTCCGGGTATGAGTGAAGATATATTCAAATCCATATATTCTTCTTCCACGGATACAGGGACCAGACAAGCTTTTCCGTCAGTAGTGAATATACCGACGGATGAGTCCTTTTCAGGTTTGCTGACGCGTAGGGTTTGATTATCGGTTAGACTTACACGGAGTGGGGGAAGCTGCAGTTCTTTTATTCCGACGCTTTCCTGAGTATAGAATTTCTTGATATCGGTGAATGCAAATGCATCTTCCTGCAACCACATCTGCCCGTCGATAAATCTGATGATCAGATCGTCTTCCGCTATTGTGTATACAAAATGGCTGCCATTTTTCAATTCAACTACAATGTCTTTGGCTTTAATGCCTTGTGGAGACATAAGGATTGTAGCCAGCAAGCTGTAAATAAAAAGTTTTTTCATAATAATAGAAAAGTTTCGTAGTGTCAATATGAACAAAGACAAAAGCCGTTGTCTGTATTGAAAGGAGACAACGGCTTTTGATAGTATCATGTGGATAGAGTCGTTACTTTACCGGCATTTTATCAATGCGTTTCTGATGACGACCGCCTTCAAAATCGGTTGCGAAGAACTCATCCATGATTTTACGTGCCATGTCTGTGTCGATAAAACGACCCGGCATAACCAACACATTGGCATTGTTATGCTGACGGCACAAGTGAGCTATTTCGGGAATCCAGCTTAAACCGGCTCTGATACCCTGATGCTTGTTGAGGGTCATGCTGATACCTTCACCGCTGCCACAGATGGCAATACCCGGATAGCATTCACCGTTTTCTACAGCCAACGCAAGTGGGTGTGCAAAGTCAGCATAATCACAGCTTGCTTCAGAATCTGTTCCGAAATCCTTGTAGGCATAACCTTTTTCTGTAAGGTATTCCTTTACAAACTGCTTTAAGGCATATCCGGCGTGATCAGACGCCAGACCAACGACTTTCACTTCCATTAGAACATGGCTTTTACCTGGTTGTAAACATTCTGGGCTGTGAAGCCAAGCTTCTCATCAAGTACCTTGTAAGGTGCAGAGAAACCGAAGCTCTCAAGACCAAATACTTTACCATTGGCACCAACCAATCCCTGGAGGTTTACAGGAAGACCTGCTGTCAGACCGAAGATCTTGGCACCGGCTGGCAGGATGCTTTCCTGATATTCTGCGCTCTGGCTGCGGAACAAGCCTTCAGAAGGACAGCTTACGATGCGTACTTTCAATCCATCGTTACGCAACAATGCTGCACCTGCTACCAGAGTAGATACTTCTGAACCGGAAGCAACGAGGATAACATCAGGATTCTCGTCAGAACCAGCTACGATATATGCACCCTTGGCTGCCTGGCTGTAATCGTTTCCGGCCGGTAACATTTCGATGTTCTGGCGTGAAAGGATAAGTGCAGACGGAGTATCTGTATTTTCCATAGCGAGCTTCCAGCAGGTTGTTGTTTCTTCTGCATCAGCCGGACGAAGAACTAACATAGAGTTCTGGCCATGATGGTTTTTCAGTTTCTCCATCAGACGGATCTGAGCTTCCTGTTCAACAGGTTCGTGAGTAGGTCCATCTTCACCAACGCGGAACGCATCATGAGTCCAGATGAACTTCACAGGAATCTGCATCAATGCAGCCAGACGTACAGCCGGTTTCATATAGTCTGAGAATACAAAGAATGTACCACATGCTGCAATTACACCACCATGAAGCATCATACCGATACAGCAGCATGCCATTGTCAATTCTGCTACACCAGCCTGGAAGAAGGCGCCACTGAAGTCGCCTGAAGTGAATGCATGAGTCTTTTTCAGGAATCCGTCAGTCTTGTCTGAGTTAGACAGGTCGGCAGATGCGCAGATCATGTTAGGAACTTGTTCTGCAAGAGTGCTCAATACAGTGGCTGAAGCGTTACGGGTAGCGTCATTGGCTTTCTGCTGAATAGAAGCCCAGTCTACCTTAGGAGCGGCACCGCTGAACCATTCGTCGAGTTGTGCAGCCTTTTCAGGATTGGCAGCAGCCCATGCCTTTTCTTCTTCGTAACGTGCAGCTACAATGCCTTTGAGTTCTTCGGCACGATTAGCGTAAAGTTCCTTAACATCGTCGAAAATGACAAACGGATTTTCAGGATCTGCTCCCAGATTGATCATGGTGTTCTTGTATGCGTCTCCACCCAATGGTGCACCGTGAGTCTTGCAATTATGCTCGTAAGAAGAATTATCATCCTTACGTGCACCCTTACCCATGATACATTTACCGATGATAAGTGTAGGACGTTTCTCTTCTGCTTTTGCAGCCTTGAGAGCCTCGCGGATCTGCTCGCAGTCGTTACCGTTGATTTCGATAACGTTCCATCCCCATGCACGGTACTTCATGGCTGTGTCTTCTGTGATAACATCTTTAGTCTCTGTAGAGAGCTGGATGTCATTAGAGTCATAGAACATGACCAGGTTGTTCAGACCAAGGTGTCCGGCAATACGACCGCTACCCTGAGAAATTTCTTCCTGAATACCGCCGTCTGAGATGTAAGCATAAATTGTTTCCTTTTCGAACGTAGGATTACCGGTACGTGCAGCAAGGAACTTGGCAGCAATGGCAGCACCTACGGCAAATACATGGCCTTGTCCGAGTGGGCCGGATGTATTTTCAATACCACGCATAACGTCTACTTCTGGATGGCCCGGAGTAGGAGAGCCCCATTGACGCAACTGCTTCAATTCATCAAGAGTGAATTTACCGATCAGAGCCAACTGTGAATAGAGCATAGGTGCCATGTGACCGGGATCAAGGAAGAAACGGTCACGACCAGCCCATTTGGGATTTGACGGATCGTACTGCAAGAATTCTGAATACAACACGTTGATGAAATCTGCACCACCCATGGCGCCTCCGGGATGTCCGGATTTTGCTTTTTCAACCATTGAAGCAGCCAATATACGGATATTGTCGGCTGCGTGGTTCATTACTTGTTTGCTGTTCATATTGAATTTTGATAAATAGTTTTATTGTGAAATAAGGCAGATTGCAAAATCTGCCTGTATTGTGCTTTTATTTTTTGTACTGTACTGCAGCTTCTTCAATAGGAAGACATGCCTTGTAGTTGGCAATGTAGGCATTGAATCCGGCTACATCTTCAGCTGTAGGTGAAATCTCGAATCCGGCGTCACCTGCGAATACCTTTTCATCAAGGAAGTCTGCAAGAGATTGCTGTTTGTCATTGTTAACGAGGTATGAACCCAAGAGTGCGATACCCCATGCACCACCTTCACCAGCTGTTTCCATTACAGAAATAGGTGAATTGATGGCTGCTGCAAGTACTCTCTGACCAACACCTTTGGTCTTGAACAAACCGCCATGTCCGGTGATACGGTCAACCTTGATCTTCTCATCATTGAAGAGAATGTCGTTTCCGATTTTCAGAACACCGACAGATGCATACAAGTGTGCACGCATGAAGTTGGCCAGGTTGAATTTGTCATTGGCCGAACGTACAAACATCGGGCGTCCTTCTGCCAGTCCTGTAACAGGTTCGCCTGAGAAATAGTTGTATGAGATCAATCCACCGCAATCTGCATCTCCCTTGAGTGCGTTGTTATACAGTTTGCTGAATATCTCATCCATGTCGACAGGTATACCCATCAGTTCCTGATATTCCTTGAAAAGATTAACCCAAGCATTGAGGTCTGACGTACAGTTGTTGCAGTGTACCATGGCTACAAGGCTACCGTCGGGTGTAGTTACCATGTCAATCATCTCATAAGGTTTTGAAAGATCTTTTTCCAAAACGATCATTGAGAATGATGAAGTTCCGGCAGAGACATTTCCGGTGCGCTGCTTAACGGCATTGGTTGCTACCATACCAGTGCCGGCATCACCTTCCGGAGGACAAACCGGTATACCTGCCTTCAGATGTCCGGAAACGTCCAGTTTCTTTGCGCCCTCAGGTGTGAGGAAACCGGCGTTTTCACCTGCAGAAAGCACTTTGGGCAGGATGTCGTTCAGCTTCCAGTTAAAGCCGTATGGTGCTACCAGATTGTCGAATTTTTCGACCATTTCTGCAGAATAGTTCTTTGTAGCAGGATCAATAGGAAGCATTCCGGAAGCATCGCCGATACCGAGGACTTTTTTGCCTGTGATCTGCCAGTGAACATATCCGGCCAAAGTTGTCAGGTAATCGATATCTTTAACATGCTCTTCATTGTCGAGAATGGCTTCGTATAAGTGAGAAATACTCCATCTTAAAGGAATATTGTATACGAATAATTCAGATAGAGCTGCAGCGGCTTTTCCTGTATTGGTATTTCTCCATGTACGGAACGGGACAAGAATTTCTTCTTTTTCATTGAAAGCCATATAGCCGTGCATCATGGCACTTACGCCAATGGCAGCCAAGGTTTCTATTTCTGTATCATATTGCTTCTTGACGTTAGCACGAAGGTCAGCATAACAATCCTGAAGTCCGTACCAGATAGCTTCGATGCTGTAGGTCCAGAGTCCGTCAACTAACTGGTTTTCCCAGGTGTGGCTACCCTGAGCAATGGGCTTGTTTTCTTCGTCAATCAAAACAGCCTTGATTCGTGTAGAACCGAATTCGATACCAAGAATGGCTTTTCCTGTTTCGATGGTTGACTTAGCGTCTAATTTCATATATCTTACTAAATTTAAGTATAATAATATAAATGAATTAAAAGTGCATCCGGCAAACAGGCTTGCCGGGCACTTTTAATGTTGACTTATGTGTCAGTAGGGAATTAGCAAAGTGCTTTATTCAACATGTAATACACTTCATTCATGCGGAGTTCTTTCTTGAACTCGTTGATTGTGGTGTCTTTGTTGATATGTACCATTTCGATACCGGCAATTTCTGCATAATCTTCCCAGTATTCAGCTGTAAGATCATATGAGAAGCAAGAGTGATGAGTACCACCTGCCAAGATCCATGCACCAGCACCGATTTCGAAGTTAGGCATTGGCTTCCACAATGCAGAAGCAACCGGCAATTTAGGAAGTGGTTTGGGCTCGATGCACTCTACATCGTTAACGATGAGACGGAAACGGTTTCCAAGGTCAACAACTGTAGCTGTACAACCCTTGCCGACTTTAGAAGTGAAGACAAGACGTGCAGTTTCGCTCTTGCGGATACCGATGCCGAGGAAGTGTACTTCCAAACGAGGCTTCTTTGCTGCGATCAGCGGGCATACCTCCAACATGTGAGCCTGAAGAATAGAGCTGTTTTCGCCATCGAAGTTCAAGGTATAGTCTTCAAGGAATGAGCATCCTGTAGGCAAACCCTGATTCATTACCCATACGGTACGATAGAGAGCTGCAGATTTCCAGTCACCTTCTGCTCCGAAACCGTAACCTTCTGCCATCAAGCGCTGAGAAGCCAGACCTGGGATCTGATCGAAATAGCTACCGTCAGTTTGGCCGAGGTCATCAAAGTTTGTAGTGAAACCTTTGGCACCTTTTGCTTCCAGAATGGCACGAAGTGCAAGTTCAGCCTTAGCTGAATTCCATACCTTCTGATAAGCTTCTGTAGATTTGTCTTCAAGAGCAGCATCGTGATCGTAGTCATTGAAATAGGTCTGTACCAATGCATCAACGTCAGCATCCTTGATCTGGCTGTGATAAGTCATCAGTTCGCTTACAGGACAGTAGTCAACGTGATAACCCATGCGCTGTTCAGCTTCAACCTTGTCACCGTCTGTTACGGCAACATTGTTCATCTGATCGCCGAAACGGATGATCAACATATCCTGTGCATCTGCCCATCCGGCGCAAACACGCATCCAGACAGCAATCTTATGCTGTGTATCTTCGTCTTTCCAGTAACCAACAACGACTTTGCGACGGATACGCATGCGGGTGCAGATATGACCGAATTCACGGTCGCCATGAGCTGACTGGTTCAGGTTCATGAAGTCCATATCCATTGTATCCCAAGGAATTTCCTTGTTGAACTGAGTATGCAAGTGGAGCAAAGGCTTCTTCAACTGCTGCAAACCATGAATCCACATTTTGGCAGGAGAGAAGGTATGCATCCAAGTGATAACACCGATACATTTTTCATCATTATTGGCTGCTTTGAATACAGCTTCTACTTCTTTAGATGAGTTTGCAGTACCTTTATATACAACTTTTACAGGAAGTTTGCCCGATGCATTCAAGCCGTTTACCATTTCTGTAGAGTGACCGTCAACTGCTACAACTGCGTCACCTCCGTACAGGAGCTGTGCTCCGGTAACGAACCATACTTCATACTGATCAAATACGTTCATACTGATTAAAATTTAAGTTTGTTAGAGATTAGTTTTTTATTTGAATTATTTTTATTTCTTTTTCTGTCCATAGTAGGCATTCGGACCATGTTTACGGTTGTAATGCTTTTCTATAAGCAATGGGTTCATGGTTGTATCAGGATTGACCATATAGGATACAAAGGCCATTTTTGCACACTGTTCCATTACTTTTGCATTGTATACCGCATTGGCAGGACTGGTTCCCCAGCTGAACGGGCCGTGATTTTTCACCAGAACTCCCGGTGTGTGGTCCGGGTTGATACCTTCGAAACGTTTAACAATGACGTTTCCGGTTTCCAGTTCATACTGTCCTTCCACTTCTTCCTTGGTCATATCTGCTGTGCAGGGAATGGCTTCGTGGAAATAGTCTGCATGTGTGGTACCGATGTTAGGTATGTCTTTTCCTGCCTGAGCCCATGCTGTAGCATAGGTAGAATGAGTATGCACTACACCCTGGATGTTGGGGAATGCTTTATAAAGTACGAGATGAGTGGGTGTATCAGAAGAAGGATTCAGTTCTCCTTCAACGACTTTACCGCTTTCCAGATCTACAACTACCATGTCGGAGGCTTTCATCTTGTCGTATTCAACACCGCTTGGTTTGATAACAACAAGGCCTTTCTCACGGTCGATTCCGGATACATTTCCCCAAGTGAAAATGACCAAACCTTGTTTGACAAGATCCAGATTAGCCTGGAATACTTTTTCTTTAAGTTCTTCTAACATAATATTATAGTTTAAAATATGGATCTTCCATGTATGTTTTGTTGTTGTATCTGTAGAGATATGCACCTCTTTTTGAACCGGTCTTATCTATGAATTCGGTCTTTTCGATGAACGGCATATCTTTTATCCGTTTACGGAAGTTTCTTTTGTCGATTGATGTTCCCAGAATAGCTTCATGAAGAGTCTGAAGCTGGCTTAAAGTGAACAGATTGGGTAGGAGGTTGAATCCGATAGGTTCACGTGAAACTTTTCGTTTCAAAATGTCATGAGCCTTGTGGATCATCTCTTTGTGGTCGAAATACATTTCTGGCAGATTGGTGATATCCTCCCAATAGGCATTGTTTTTATGACTGAGTTCCTGATCATATTTGTCTACATCGATCAAAGCATAATAAGCAATGGATATTACGCGTTCACCCGGATCGCGGTTGATGCTTCCGAATGCCCCGACCTGTTGCATAAACACATTTTTCAATCCGGTCAGTTCGGTCAGTACACGTTCTGCCGTTTCATCAACACTCTCGTTTTCCTGAACAAAACCGCCCATTAAAGACCATGTCCCTTTAAAAGGTTCAAAATTACGTTGTTGGAGGAGTAATTTCAGTTTGCCTTGTTGAAAACCGAAAATAATACAGTCAACAGCTAATAGGAATTTAGGATTTGAATTATAAAATGTAGTCATGCGCCAGTGTTAGTTAAGTTTTCATTTCATATCCATACGTCTCGCTTTTTATAAATAGGAGACGTATGGATTTATTAGGATTTAATGTCAGTCTGCAATAGAGAATTTGTATACGCAATGACTATAGTATTTTTCTCCCGGAGAGAGGTAGGCAGATGGCCATTCCGGTTTATTGGGAGTGTCTGGATACTTTTGGGTTTCCAAACAAACTGCTGTACGCTGGTTATAGACGATACCTTTCTTTCCGCTTACTGATCCGTCGAGGAAGTTACCACTGTATACCTGTATTCCCGGTTCGTTAGTGTAGACTTCCAAACAGATACCTGTTGATGGACAAACCACACGTGCTGCAACCTGAGTGTCGTCACCGTTGGTATTCAAACACCAGTTATGGTCAAAACCGTTGGCAAACTTGATCTGTTCGAAACCGAAATTGGTGATATCACGGCCAATCTCATGAGGCTGTGTGAAATCCATTGGTGTGCCTTTAACATCCAGAATTTCTCCTGTCGTCATGAATGTTGAGTCTACTGGCGTGTATTTGTCTGCATTGATATACAATATGTGATCGGTTACAGGCTTTGTAGGATCCCCTGACAAGTTAAAATAAGAGTGGTTTGTCATGTTGATGACTGTCTTCTTGTCAGTTGTAGCCTCATATTTGATGTCAATCGCATTGTCACTGGTTAAGGTATATGTAACAACAGCTGTGACGGCTCCGGGGAAATTGGCATCGCCGTCAGGAGAGTGCATAGTCATAGTGACGGTACTGTCGTTGACGATTTGTCCTTCGTATACCTGATATTGCCATCCTTGTGGTCCACCGTGGAGACAATGTCCGAAATTGTTCGTCGGAAGTTGGATCTCCTGTCCGTCAACAGTGATCTTGCCTTTGTTGATACGGTTGGCATAACGGCCGATGGCTGCTCCGAAGTCGCTGGGCGTATTGATGGAGTCTATATAGTTTGCTACACTGTCAAAGCCTAACACAACATCCCTGAGTGAATCGTTCTTGTCTGGAACCATGACAGAAACAATGCGTCCTCCAAAGTTGGTAATGCAAACTTCCATACCGTTCTTATTGGTCAATGTATAGAGATCTGTTGCCTTACCTCTGACTTCAGATTTGAATTTTTCCGGATTAAGTCCGGATGCAGTGAGATTTTCTGTCGTTTTGGGCTGGCTGCATGCTGCAAGAAATGCTGCGGCCATAGTTGTGCAAAGCACGGTGTTTCTTACTCTTTTCATGGTTATTATTCTTTAATGTTTTCTTTCCGTAAAGTTACAACTTTATTGAACAATTCTAATGCAAATATATATGTTTTATGACATATAGTGTGCTTGTAACACTTATATTTTAGAAATAAAAGGTTATAAAAGGTTAAATTATGGAGAAAGCTGTTTGTAGTGTTCATAAAACTGAAAAAGGACCACACATTATGTATGGTCCTTTTCTGTTCTTAATTAAGTGGCAAATGGCCGGTCATTAGCATAATTTTCTTGAACCGTCACCAATCACTACATCAATAATGATAGGCTCTTTACCAAATTTTTCTTTGTATTTAGCCTTTACTACTTTTACGAAGTTGTCATAGAGTTCGTCGCTTACCAAGTTGATGGTGCAGCCACCGAAACCTCCACCCATGATACGTGAACCGGTTACACCCTCTTCTTTGGCAATATCGTTGAGGTAATCCAATTCCGGGCAAGATACTTCATATTCCTTGCTTAAACCGTAGTGAGTTTCATACATTTTCTGACCAACTGTTTCGTAGTCACCTTTTTCAAGGGCGTCGCATACAGCCAGAACACGTTCTTTCTCACCGATAACGTATTTTGCGCGCAGGGCATCTTCTGCAGATACTTCGTTCTTTACTTCATCCAGCATGATATAGTCTGCATCGCGCAAGCTTTTCACTTCAGGATGATGCTTGGCAATAGCTGCAGCTACATTCTCGCAGCTGTGACGACGGTCGTTGTAAGGAGAACCTACCAGTTCGTGCTTTACACAAGAGTTGACAAGAACCAATTTGTAACCTTGCGGGTTGAATGGGAAGTATTCAAATTCGCCGCTGCGGCAGTCCAAACGCATCAGGCTGCCTGCCTTACCGTGAACAGATGCAAACTGATCCATGATACCGCACTTCATGCCCAAATATTTGTGTTCTGTAGCCTGCCCCACTTTGGCAAGTGTCATTTTATCTATCTTGTTGTCGCCAAACATGTCATTGAGTGCAAAAGCATAAACGCTTTCAAGGGCTGCAGAAGAAGACATACCTGCTCCGAGTGGAACATCACCAGCAAAAGCGGTATTGAAGCCTTCAACAGGAACTCCAAGAGCCATCATTTCACGACATACACCAAAGATGTAGCGTGCCCAGCTTGCCTTAGGACCTTTTTCGTCATCCAGATTGAATTCTACATAATCCTTCAAGTCGATTGAGTATGCACGAACATTGCGGGTTCCGTTAGGCTTGAGCTCAGCGATCATACCCTGCTGAACTGCACCGGGAAATACGAATCCGTCATTATAATCTGTGTGCTCGCCAATCAGGTTGATACGACCAGGAGAGGCATATACTGAACCGGTTGTTCCATCGAAGTGTTCAATGAAACGGCTTCTTACATCATCTATTGTTAATTTCATAATCTGATTGTTTTATGAGGTTAATAAAAAGAGTTGTCTTGATTATTTGATTCCTACTTTGGATCCTTTCCAGCAGAACCACATTACATAAATGTAGTAGATGAACATCATGCAGATAGCGAGGCTTACACCTTTGGCATCTACTACAGCTCCCATCAGAAGTGGAAGAGTGGCAGCGCCGATTACGCCCATGTTGATGATACCGCTGGCAGCTTTAGTGTGAGGGCCAAGTTCCTGCAAACCGAGGTTGAAGATAAGCGGCCACATTACTGAGTGGAACAGACCGGCTGCCAACATGGCGTATACAGCTGCCATACCCGGCAATACGAATGAAACTGCAACGCAAGCTGCACCACCGAGCAAGCAGACAGTCAGCAAGTGACGAGGCTGGTATTTGCTCAAGATCGCTGCACCGATGAAACGTCCTACCATCATGCCACCCCAATACCATGAAAGGAAGTCTGTCGGATTACCATTGGCGGGGAGAAGGTCTGAGTGAGCGTCGAAATAAGCAGACAGCATTGACGGTATACCGATTTCCAGACCCATATACATGAAGATGGCCAAAGCACCAAACCAAACATGAGGATATTTGAATACACTTGATTTATACTGTTTGTTAGTGTCTACAACCTGTTCTTCTTCTTTGATTTCAGGTAGTTTCAGGAAATAGAGGATGATGCAGAGAATAAATGTAAAGATACCGAGTCCGAGGAATGGAACTGTTACATCCTTACCGCTTAATTCATCCGCAGATTTACCGGCGATAATAAAGTAAGTGATGAACATCGGAGCCAATGTAGTGGCAACTGAGTTCAAAGCTTGGCTCAATGTCATACGGAACGCGCCCTTTTCAGGTGAACCCAATACCATGACATACGGATTGGCTACAAGCTGAAGCATGACAATACCTAATGCCACACAGCACATGCTGGCCAGGAAAATGTTGTAGATTGTGGTTTGGGCTGCATCCAGATTGGAAGAAATTCCGAAGTAGTTGATGACAAAGCCGATACCGACTACTGCCAGACCAAGTACCAAAGTCATTTTATAGCCGATTTTGTTCATCATCAGCGCGAACGGAATGGATAATGCGTAAGCGCCGTAGAATGCAGAGTTAACAAGCTGTCCCTGTGCTTCTGTAAGGTTAAATACGGTTTTACAGAAACCAATCATGGAGTTGTTCATTGTCGTGACGAATCCGATAAGGAAACATACGATAATGACCACTGTGAGAGCGAACGTATAGTTCGGTTGCTGTTGTTGAGTCATTTTGAAAAATAGTTTTGTAGATTGTTTAAATTAATATTGTTTCTCTTATTATTTCTTTACACCGAATTTATAGATTGTCTTTTGTGTATAAACTTCGCCTGGTTTGAGAATTACAGACGGGAAGTAAGGGCGATTGGGTGAGTCAGGGAAATGCTGTGCTTCAAAGCAGATTGCACTTCTACGTGGGAATGTGGCTCCATTCTGGCCTTTGTATCCGTCAGCCCAGTTATCTGTATAAACCTGAACTCCAGGCTCTGTAGTATAGACTTCCATGGTACGTCCGCTTTCCGGTTCGTAAATTCTGGCTGCAAAGCTGAGTTCACCCGGTTCTTTCTTATTCAGAACAAAACAGTGGTCGTATCCTGCTCCATTGATGGTCTGTTCGTCGTCAGCATCTATACGTTCGCCCACTTCGTGTACAGAAGTAAAGTCGAATGGGGTTCCTTTAACAGATTTGATTTCACCTGTCGGAATAGAAGTGTTGTCTATTGGAATAAAGAAATCTGCATTGATTTCACATTGCAATTTTTCAATAGATGGAGTAGGGTTGTCAATACCGGATAAACTGAAGAATCCGTGGTTGGTCATATTGACGATTGTAGTTTTGTCGGTTGTGCCTTTGTAGTCGATTACCAATTCATTGTCGTCTGTAAATGAATAGATAACCGTCATGTCTAGAGTGCCAGGGAAACCTTCTTCGCCGTCTGCAGAAATATAATGAAGTTTTAAAGTCTGTTTGCCGGTTTGCTCTGCATCCCATACGCGGGCGTGGTATCCGGTAGGTCCGCCGTGCAAACTGTTCGGGCCGTTGTTGATGGCTAGAGTGTATTCTTTGCCTTCCAATGTGAATTTACCCTTGCAAATACGGTTGCCATAACGGCCGATAAGCGTGCTGAGAAATGGTTCCGGACTGTTGATGACGTCTGTAATATTGTCATGACCTTGAACAACATTAGCCATTTTACCGTTTTTATCGGGTACCATGATAGCTACAAGAGCTCCGCCATAATTGGTGATGGCTACTTCGTTACCATGCACGTTTTTTAAAATAAACAAATCAGTTTTCTTTCCTTGAATTTCGGACTGGAATTTCTCTTTTTCCAATCCGCTAATATTATCTACGCTCATTTTTAAATTAGATTTAATGTTAATTCTAATATCATGCAAATTAAAAAAAAATCTTTCTTATGGCAAAAGATTTCCTTAAAAAAAAGCAGTCTTCAATGCATAAGAATGAGCGTTTCGTTCTTTTAATGGAAAAAACTGAAGAAATCAGCCACGATGAAAGTACTTCCGCCTACAAATATCATATCATTGGTCGAAGCTGAAGCATATGCAGCCTCATAAGCAGATTCAACTGTAGGATAGCTTTTCCCCTCCAACTGAAATTCTTTTCCTAATTTTTGTAATTCTTTTTCGTTCAAGGCGCGCTTTACATTAGCTTTGGTGAAATAGTAATGCGCATCTTGTGGCAGCATTTTGAGTACACTCCTGATATCCTTGTCATTGACCATTCCAATGATGATGTGTAGAGTACCTCTGAATGCTTTCAATTGTTGACTGATGTATTGTATGCCTCCTGTGTTGTGTCCCGTGTCACATATTGTCAGTGGGGATTGTGATACGGTCTGCCATCTTCCGCGCAGTCCGGTCAGTTCGCATACATGAAGGAATCCCTCGCGGATATGTTCGTCTTTGATGGGGTATTGAAGTTCGCGCAAGACACTGATACATGTCAGAATGGTGTTACAGTTTTTTTCCTGACATAAACCGCCTAGTTCACCTTTCAGTTCACCTAACATGTCGGTTTCAAATGTTCTTCCTGTCATTTCCTGTTTAGACGAAAGGACATGAAGCTTTTCTTCAGCAAAATAAATTTTTGAATTGACAGACAGTGATTTATTTAAAAAAACATTCCGTGTCTCTTTGGTAGTTTCTCCAATGACTACCGGCGTGTTTTCTTTGATGATACCAGCCTTTTCCGAAGCGATTTTTTCAAGTGTATCACCTAAAAATTGAACATGATCAAAGCTGATGTTGGTAATAACCGACAGATCTGGATGAATGATGTTGGTGCAGTCCAAACGTCCGCCAAGTCCTACTTCGATGACCGCAACATCCACATTTTCTTCAGCAAAATAAAGGAATGCCATGGCGGTGGTCAGTTCGAAAAAAGAAGGGTGGAGCGGTTCGAAGAAGTGACGTTCGTTTTCTACGAACCTGATCACAAAATCTTCCGGAATCATTTCTCCATTTACCCTGATGCGTTCTCTGAAATCAGTTAAATGTGGTGACGTATAAAGTCCGACTTTGTAACCTGCTTTCTGAAGAATGGCAGCCAAAGTGTGACTGCATGAGCCTTTCCCATTGGTTCCTCCTATGTGAATTGTCTTGTATTTTTTATGCGGATGCCCGAAATGTTCATCAAGAACTTCTGTATTATACAATCCTTCTTTATAGGCTTCTTTTCCTACATTCTGGAATAGAGGAACACAATTAAACAAGTAGTCTGTCGTTTCTTTATACGTCATCATCATTTATCAATTATTCAAAATAGCTTTTGAATTTTCTGAAAATTTTTTCTTTTATAGATGGATTCGGTGCAAAATTATCGCTCTTTTGCATAGCTTCCATTGCTTTCTTTTCGTCTTTGCTCAATGTTTCCGGGATATATACGCTGATATTGACAATCAGGTCGCCGACACCGTACCCATAACCTTGAACGGCAGGCAATCCTTTACCTCTCAGGCGAACAACTTTTCCTGGTTGTGTACCTGGGTCTATTTTGATCTTTACCTTTCCGTCGATGGTCGGGATTTCTGCGCTGCCTCCAAGTGCAGCTGTCGGAACATCCAGAAGAAGGTTGTATATCAGATTGTTGTCTTCACGAAGAAGTTCATTGCTGGGTTCTTCTTCAATGTAGACCTGAATGTCACCTGGTACTCCTCCTCTTCTTGCTGCGTGGCCTTTTCCGGGAACGTTGACAACCATGCCGTCAGCAACGCCGGCCGGTATTTTAACTTCAATGACTTCTTCACCGTTAACTACGCCTTCTCCGCCACAAGCCTTACATTTGTTTTTGATTACGGTACCTTCGCCACCGCAGGTTGGGCAGACAGATTGAGTCTGCATCATGCCGAAGATGCTTTGTTGGGTTTTAACTACATATCCGCTTCCGTGACATGTAGGACATTGTTCGGTTGCACCGGCTCCTTCGGCTCCGCTTCCGTGACAGTGCGTACAGGTTACTTTTTTCTTGACTTTGAATTTCTTGGTTACACCGGTTGCGATTTCCTGCAGATTCAGGCGGACTTTCAGGCGCAGATCGCCTCCTCTGAACTGAGGCTTGCGTGCTCTGCCGCCCCCTCCGAAGCCGCCTCCGAATCCTCCGAATCCATGACCTCCGAAAATATCACCGAACATGGAGAATATATCATCCATGTTCATGCTTTGTCCACCGAATCCTCCGGTGCCGTTGACACCTTCCGGTCCGAACTGGTCGTAGCGTGCTCTTTTCTGAGGGTCGCGGAGTACATCATAAGCTTCTGCCGCTTCCTTGAATTTTTCTTCGGCCTCTTTATCACCCGGATTGCGGTCCGGATGATATTTGATGGCCATTTTTTTATAGGCTTTCTTTATTTCATCGTCTGAGGCGTTTTTGGTCACCCCCAGCACTTCATAATAGTCACGTTTTGCCATTTCTTTTTAGATTTATATACCCACAGCTACCTGGGCGTGGCGAATTACCTTTTCGTTTAATGTATATCCGGTCTTTACGCAATCGATTACTTTACCTTTCTGATCGTCGGAAGCGGCCGGAACTTGTGCAATGGCTTCGTGTAGGTCTGTATTGAAATCGGCCATTTCCGTTTCGATCTTTTTGACGCCCTGCTCGCCCAGAATCTTGATGAATTTCTGGAAGATCAGTTCAACGCCTTCTTTCACAGCCGGCACGTCTTGTGCTTTGTCCATGTTTTTTAGAGCGCGTTCCATATCATCCAAAATGGGCAGTATGGCAGTAATGGTCTTTTCTCCGCCATTGAGAATCAGCTCGGCCTTTTCTTTTAAAGTCCGTTTGCGGTAATTGTCAAATTCTGCCACTTGTCTGAGATATTTGTCCTGAAGTTCTGCCACTTTGGCTTCTGCCGCTGACAGTTTGTCTTCCAAAGTCTCTTCTTTCTCTGCTGATTCGGACTTGTCTTCCTTGTTTTCTTCAGCAGCATTGACTATGGGTTCTTCCTGGATTTTTTCTTCCTGACTAGTTTTTTCTTCCTCTTTCATATTATTGTCTGGTTTCATAATGCTTGAATTTTAGGTATTTTTTTGTATACCTACAAATACTTTGCCACAAGCGGCTTTTCGGCTGCTAAATTTTAGCAGCCGTACATTTTAGCTTTCAGTTCCTTGATATGTTCATCTGATATATACTCGTCGTATTCCATCATCTTGTCGATTGTTCCGTGAGGGGTAAGCTCGATGATGCGGTTGGATACTGTTTCGATAAACTCATGGTCATGGCTGGCAAACAGGATATTACCTTTGAACAGTTTCAGGTTGTTGTTGAATGCCTGGATACTTTCGAGGTCCAAATGGTTGGTTGGTGTATCCAATATCAGACAGTTGGCATTTTTGAGTTGCATACGTGCAATCATGCAGCGCATTTTTTCACCTCCTGACAGAACGTTGACTTTCTTGAGTACTTCTTCACCTGAAAACAGCATACGTCCGAGGAAACTCTTGAAGTATACTTCGTTACCCTCTCCGAACTGGCTTAGCCAGTCAACCAGATTGAGTTCACTCTCGAAGAACTTGGTGTTGTCCAAAGGCAGGTAAGCCGTTGTTATGGTTACACCCCAGTTGAAAGTACCGCCCTGTGCTTCACGGTTGCCGTTGATAATTTCAAAAAGAGCTGTCATTGCACGGGGATCACGGCTGAGAAATACAATCTTGTCTCCCTTTTCCACAGTGAAGCTGACATTGTCGAAGAGGACCGTACCATCATCGGTTGTTGCTTTCAGGTTTTCCACTTCCAGAATCTGGTTACCCGGTTCACGTTCCATCTGGAAAATAATGCCTGGATATTTACGGGTTGAGGGACGGATTTCTTCCACATTCAGTTTTTCCAGCATTTTCTTACGGCTGGTGGTCTGTTTGCTCTTTGAAACATTGGCAGAAAAACGGCGGATGAATTCTTCCAGTTCCTTACGCTTTTCTTCAGCCTTGGCTTTTTGGTTCTGCGCCTGTCTCAATGCCAATTGGCTTGATTCATACCAGAAACTGTAGTTTCCGGCGAACAGTGTCACTTTACCGAAGTCAATATCAACCGTATGTGTGCAGACAGAATCCAGGAAATGACGGTCATGGCTGACAACCAATACGGTATGTTCAAATTCGGAGAGGTAGCTTTCCAACCACTGTACAGTATCAAGGTCCAAGTCATTGGTCGGCTCGTCGAGAAGCAGGTTATCCGGCTCGCCGAAAAGCGCTTTGGCCAACATCACGCGCACCTTTTCTTTACCGCTCAGATCTCCCATGAGGGAATAATGCTTGTCTTCTTTTATACCAAGACCGCTCAGGAGTGCTGCGGCATCACTTTCTGCATTGTATCCGCCCATTTCAGCGAATTTATCTTCCAGTTCAGCTACTTTAATGCCATCTTCATCGCTGAAATCTTCTTTGGCATATAAGGCTTCACGCTCTTTCATGATATCCCATAACACGGTGTGTCCCATCAGGACTGTATCAAGTACGGTGAACTGGTCGTATTTGAAGTGGTCCTGGCTCAAAACAGACAAACGTTCGCCTGGTCCCAGTTCCACAATACCTTTAGTCGGTTCCAGTTCCCCGGAAATGGCTTTCAGAAGTGTGGATTTTCCGGCACCGTTTGCACCTATGACTCCATAGATGTTGCCGTTAGTAAATTTCATGTTGACGTCTTTGTATAAGACTCTTTTTCCAAATTGGATCGCTAGATTAGATAGGGTGATCATACTGTTTACCTTAAAATATTTTTGCAAAGGTACAAAAAAAAGTTGGAAACTGTCTTTATTTTGCAGTTCTTTGATATGAGTTGTCTGTTATACTCCAGTCGGGGTTTAAAAGTTCAGGTCTGCGGTTGGCTGTTGAGCCTGGCCGCAGACCTGAATTCAGGAAGTTATTCGTCCATTGTTTCCTTGACAAACTGGAGTGGAAGAAGGTCTTTAACGGTTTGTACTTCGTAAGTGCCGTTTTCTCCATACAGCAGAATGCGGATATTCCGGTTGTATCTGTTTTCGGTTTCCAGCAGCACTTGTCTGCATGCTCCGCACGGTGGAATGGGGGCTTTTAGGTAATGTCCGTTTGTGTATGCTGCTATGGCCAGTGTGGCAACAGCTTGTTCCGGGTATGTGGCGTTGGCATAGAAAATGGTGGTGCGTTCAGCGCAGGTGCCCGATGGATAGGCCGCATTTTCCTGGTTGTTGCCGCATATAACGGTACCATCCGACAGGCAGGCTGCCGCTCCGACTTGGAAGCGGGAATAGGGCGTATAGCTTTTTAGAGCAGCTTCTTTTGCTCTCTCTATGAGCTTTTTGTCTTCTGGTGTCAGTTCGGATTCATCATAAATTCTTATCCGGCTTTTGATTTCTATTTCTTTCATGGCATTCCTGTTTATGATGGTTAATAATATACAAATATAGCGAGGTTTTTTTATATCGATAAAAAAAAAGATAACTTTGTCTTTTGTTTCGGAATTTTAATAATTTCTATAATGGGATTCAAGAGATACGTTGTATATGTATGGGTATTTTGTGTGATAACTGTGGTGCGTGCACAACAGCAAAATCCGCAATATGTCCGTTATATAGAGACTTACTGCAATATGGCTGTGGATCAGATGCTCCGTTACAAGATTCCGGCCAGTATTACCTTGGCTCAGGGCTTGTTGGAGAGTGGGGCGGGAAACAGTTACCTTGCCCGTGAGGCCAATAATCATTTTGGCATCAAGTGCGGCAGCGCATGGCGTGGGCCGTATGTGCTTCGTGATGATGATGCCCGCAATGAGAAATTCAGAAAATACAGAAGTGCGGCAGAGTCATATGAGGATCATTCCCTGTTTTTGAAACAACCCCGTTATGCGTCTTTGTTTAAGTTGTCGATGAAAAACTATAAAGGATGGGCTCATGGACTGAAGCGTTGTGGCTATGCTACCAATCCTCGTTATGGTCATTTATTGGTTGATCTGATAGAGCGTTATGATCTTGATCAGTTTGACCATTGGAAATCGGTTCGTCGTAAGGTTGATTATGGCAATATGGATGATTTGAGCAATGAAGAACTTTTGCCCTCACATTTGGTATATCGTAATAATGACAACTATTATGTCATAGCGAGATCCGGTGATACTTTTGAGAGCCTGTCGCGTGAAACCGGGGTCTCAGCACGTAACATAAGAAAATATAACGAACTGCCTAAGGATTATCGTTTGCAGACAGGAGATGTGTTGTATTTGGAACGTAAGCGTAAGCGGGCTTCTGACGCTTACAAAGGGCGTCCGCATATAGTCCGTGCCGGTGAGTCCATGTACACTATAGCCCAAAAGTATGGAATTCGCCTGGAAAGTCTTTATGAGATGAATGATCTGCCTGATGATTATGCTGTTAAGGTAAATGATTGCTTGCGGATTCGTTAGCCGGAATCAATAGGTGTTTTTAATAAAAAGGAGGGAACAGATTATGTTGAAAAAACGTATCATGTTATGGGGCCTGTTTGGGATGTTTGTGGTCACTGCACGTGCGCAGAATCCGTCAGAACATCCTTCCGCAGTCAGGTCGGATACAGTCAGGATCATTTCCGGAGAGGTCTCTTCTGCCATTCCGGAAGTACTTTCTTCTGGAAGTGTATTAGAAATGAACAAGGACTTTAAGCCGTCATTCAGACTTGCTGATACTACTTCTACTGTGAAACCGCTGTTGCCACCTTTGCTTACTGTACGTCCGTCTATTGCCTATTATCCAGATGATTATTGGTATGGTGGTGGCTTATGGTCGCTTCATGAAGGTTTCAATGCCAGTTTGAGTATGAGTGTGACGGCCAGTTTTGGCCGGAACCGTTTTCCGGGGGTGGGTTTTGGAACAGGCGTTTCCGCCATGTATGCCAAGATGCTCACAGATCGTCTCGTTTTAGCAGTCGGGGGTTTTTACAACCATCTTTCATGGAATAATTTCAATGAGAATCATTTTGGACTTAATGTGATGATGGGTTATCATTTCAATGATCGCGTCAGTCTCTATGCTTATGGAAGCAAGGCTTTTTGGCCGACAAACCATAGCGGAATGATACCTCCATTTCCTTACTTCGATGCTTTTGGAGAACGTTTTGGAGGTTTGTTACATATTAAGTTCAATGACAATGTTTCGTTTTCCGTTGGCATAGAAGAACGTCGTCGGTGAATAGATTTGCTCAATCCGAGGTCGGTGAATAAGACGAATGTTTTTATAGGCGTTTTAGACCTGGCAAAATAAAAACTCTTTTTTCTTTGTAACTGTAGACTCATTCGCTATATTTGTACTTCTTGATGAAAGGAGAATGTCAACTATGGATATGGTGTGTTTTGCATTGTGATTCTTATGGAGACCTTATTCGCTTTAATGTAATATTATTAATGAATTGAGTAAAGAATTAAGCATATGATGCCTCCCCGTATTGAGCAGTCTACCAAAGAAGAACGCAGGGCTTTTGTGCTCGACGCATGGAAGTGCCTGCATGATTGTGAATTATGTGGTAAATGTCACATTCTGAAAGGAAAAGATGCAGAGACATTATATGCAGACTATATAGAAGGGTTACGGTCATATATGGACGTGACATTGGATATCAGAAATAATAACTATTAAAAAACAAGATTATGGAAACAAAAGACAAAGTGTTGGCTACTATGAAAGAAGCCGGAACACCTCTTAATGCAGGTAAAATAGCAGAGCTTAGTGGACTTGACCGCAAGGAAGTGGATAAGGCCATGAAACAGCTGAAGGAAGAAGGAGCCATTGTTTCTCCGGTTCGATGTAAATGGGCACCGGCTGAATAAAGGACAGTTGGGAATGATATGATTAAGCAGGCGGCTATTCGAATCTTTAACGGATGGTTGCCTGTTTCTTATTGTACAGAAAAAATGATAATTGGAATTGATATCACAAAGATTAATAACTTTCATCTGCAGAATATGCAAGGATAATGGCAGATATCGATAAGGTTGCTGATTATTTGTTGCTTCTTATCCTAAAATAGTTTTCCTCTATAATTTTATATCAAAATGTGAATAATATTTATTCTTAGTCTAACAATCAAGAATAAATGCTACCTTTCGGATATTTTTTCTACCTTTGTAAGAGAACGTAAAAACAAACTTTAAAAATTCAATGGTATGAAATATCCTATAGGAATACAGAGTTTCGACCGAATAATAGAAGACGGTTATGTTTATATTGACAAGACCGATTTGGTTTACTCTCTTGTCAATGAGGGCTCCATATACTTTCTGAGCCGTCCCCGACGTTTTGGTAAGAGTCTTCTTGTTTCTACTTTGAAGAACTATTTTCTCGGCAGGAAGGAACTGTTCAGAGGATTGAAGATAGACAGTCTGGAAAAGGACTGGAAGATCTATCCTGTATTCCATATCGATTTTAACGGTGGAAATTTTACGGAAAAAGGAATATTGGAGAAGTGGATAGGGGGCTATATCACTTCATGGGAACGTGAGTTTCATTTTGAAACCAATAGGGAACTTCCTTTGGGCTTGCGTTTCATTGAGATTCTGAAATACGTTCATGAACAGACTGGTCTCCGTGCTGTGGTGTTGGTTGATGAATATGACAAGCCTATCTTGGATGTGCTCGATGTAGATACAAGTCTTGAGGAAGAGCACCGTAATATTCTGAAAGGTTTCTACTCCGTATTCAAAGGCGCAGACGAGCATCTTCAGTTTGTATTTCTGACCGGAGTGACCAAGTTTTCCCAAGTCAGTGTGTTCAGCGGTTTCAACCAGCCTTTCGACATCAGTATGCACGGCAAGTATGAAACTCTTTGCGGTATTTCACAGGAAGAACTGGATGACAACTTCAGGGAGCCGATGGAGAGCATGGCCAAGGTGTACCAGTGTTCTTACGAGGAAATGAGAGACAAACTGAAGGCGCAGTATGACGGTTATCATTTCAGTGACCAGATGACGGATATCTATAATCCGTTCAGTCTTCTGAATGCTTTTTCTACACAAAGGATATCCGATTACTGGTTCAAGAGCGGAACTCCGACTTACCTTATCCGCCTGCTTTCCCATTCCAATGAAAACATGAATGACATCACGGGCAAGTTTTATGCCCCGAAGGAGTTTATCGATTACAAGGCCGATGTGGAGCAGCCCCTTCCGATGATTTATCAGAGCGGCTATCTCACTATAAAGGAGTTTGATATTGAATTCGGTTCATTCCTTTTGGATTATCCCAACAAGGAAGTTAAGGAAGGTTTTCTCTCCCTGGTAGCTTCAAACTATTTTAAAAACGGAGATAAAATATATCCCTGGATACGGGAGGCGTCAGTTTTCCTGAGAAGAGGTGACATTGACGGTTTCCGTATTGGTCTGACTTCTTTTCTGGCTAGCATCCCCTATACCATGCGCCGCAAGGAGAACGAACGCGAGAAGGAACGTTATTTCCACTACACGTTCTACCTGATCATGCGTCTGATAAGCGTATACACGGTATATACCGAAAAGGTGCAGAGCCATGGCCGTGTGGACTGTATAGTGGAAACGCCCGGTTACGTCTATATATTTGAATTCAAACTTGACGGTACGGCCGATGAAGCCCTTCAGCAGATAGAGGATAAAGGTTATGCTCGTGAGTATGAGGCAGACAAGCGTAAACTCTACAAGATAGGTGCCGTGTTCTCCTCTGAAACGGGAACGATAGAGGAGTTTCTTGTAAGGTAGAAACGATTCATGTAAGTTATCAGGGGCTTAAGCGGATTGGTCTGATCGTTTTGGGGCTATGCGAAGGTGCAAAGCAAATGACGACTTAAATGAGCGTACCTTATATATATGGTGTAACCCCCATATATATAAGGTATAATCCACGTCACTTTAATTTAAACCGTACCTTTAATAAGGCGTTGACCGGTCTTAATTCGTAACGGCTGATGAAAGTGCTCATGTTGGTTTTTGATATCGCCACATAACTTTTAGCATTGAAGAGATTGTTGCATTCCAGTTCCAATTCCACTTTTTTGAACCTGTAACGCGCGAGTGCATCGGCAAATACCGTATTTCGTTGAACCGCCTCACGGTAATATTGGTAGTCCACATTGAAATTGATGCTCAGTCTTTTTGTGGGGAAAATCCATATTTCCCCATTGTGAGTGTGAGTGCGCATCAGGTATTTCCCTCCTTCCACGTTTTTAGCCCGTTGTTCGTTTCTGTTCCAGGAGAAACGGTAGGACAAATTCAGATACCGTGATGGTGTGGTATTCAAAGACATCTCTGCTGAATAATTTTTCGTGCGATAAGGCTGGATCTCGTCCTGTAGTGAAATTTCATAATTTCCCCAGTCTATTCCACCGAAAAACTCCAGTTTGGTTTGCCAGGACCTGAAAGCCTTGCTGGCAGAGACGGACACATTATAGGAATCTCTATCTGTCGGCTGGCCTGTCGTGGTTTTCATGCCCATGACTCCATTATAGGCATAGCCATACAACAGATTCTTACGTTGGTATTGATAACCGGTACCGGCACTGAAGAAAAGCATACGGATGACATCGCGATATTCCAGCGAGATATTTCCCCCCGCACTTTCTCTTTCGAACAACCCTTCAGTCATATTGCGAAGCAGATTCCGGTAGGATTGCAGGATATAGCCGGAATAGGCATCCTCTAAACCGCCGTACGCTTTCCGGTAATAGCCGTTCAAAACCGTCTTGAATGATGGGGTAAAACTGTAATCCGCCATCAGTGACGGTGATAGAAGCAGGCGTTTATAATGGGTCTTCTGATCGTATATCCGGTCATTGTCAGTGATCAGATAGAAGAAGGTTGGAATTTTCAGTTTGATTCTCAAACGGTTAAGTTTGCGATAGGTATATTCCTGTTCCACTCCTATCTGATAAGTATTGTACCATAAGTCATTTCTCATACTGTCAGCAGCCGGAATGAACCTCTTTTCATGGTCCTCGGCAGACAAGGATGATGACAGTTTGTTGAGAGTCATATTGATCTTCGGTGTGTAGTTCAGCATAAAATCCCCTAAAGTCAGACCATATGAGGTTGATAGGGTAGCGTGGATGTCTTTCTGTATCACCTCCTGGCTTAAAAGTTCCAGCGAATCAGTATTGAAATAATAAGCCGGAGTGATGTTGAGCTGATGCGGACGGTCGTTGTAATCTATATTGAAACGGAAACGGATGGTATGCCGGTCTAACCGTTTCAGCATGTTCAGCGCATTGCTCACAGTGAAATAAGGCCTGTCCAGATGTTGGAAAATGGAATTGTTTCCCTCCAGACGGTTGCTCCGCGAAATCAGACTGGTGCCGGTCTGGTTCCATGATGTTTTGATATTCAGCCTATTCCTGAAAAATTCACGATCCTGATTGGATTGCACCTGAAGCAAAACATCCAGATTGTTTTCTTTAGCCTCATTATTGATGTTTTCTTCGATGACCAAAGGTGTTTCTCCGTTTGGAAAATACTGGCAGGAATAAGAATATCCTGCTTTATCCAAGCGTTCATTGTAGAAGTTGATGTTGGCCGTCCATTCCTTGTCCTTGATTTTGACGAGCTGGTTTACAGACACCATGTTGGTCCGGTTGTCCGTATACCGTTTCTTGTCCACATTTGGAGTGCCCGGCTGACTGACGGACAACATCCCTCCTGCGCCCGGCAATCCTCCGGCATCATAATGTTTGAGAAGTTCATCCTCAGAGGTATACCCGCTGTTGTTTCCCTTATAAACAGAAATGTGCTGTCGGTTATGGGCAAAATGCATGGCGGTAAGTTCTGCGTTCCATAGAACCGGCTGATAGCCGGATCCTGCCAGGGCATTGACAGACCACACGCCTTTGGCGCTGTCTTTAAGTTTCAGGTTGATGGCGGTCTGGTCTGAGAATATGGATTCCGCCTTGATCGGTTGATGGTTTTCATAAATCTGTACTGATGCGACATCATCAGCCTCGATATTGCGGGTAGCCAAATTATAACGTCCGCCGAGCATATCCAGATCCTCTATATAGAATTTGTTTATTTCCTTTCCATTGTAGGAGATGGCACCAGATGAGGACACTTCTATGCCAGGCATTTTCTTTAAGGCATCCTCAATGGTGCGGTCACTTTGTCCGGTGAATTGGCTTACCACATAGGATAAAGTATCTCCACGTCTGTGTATGGGTTCACTTTTGACATAAACTTCTTTCAGTTTGTTAATCTTTTCAGTGACAATGAAGTCTATTGTGGCAGAACGGTTTGGAATGCGGCGGGTTGCCGTTTCTATCATCATACCACGTACGGTAACAAGGATTGAATCCCCGGTTCCTTTATAAGCCACTTTATATCGTCCGTCGGCATCTGTTGAAGTGAATCCGGAAATATTTTGCTTGTTCGTTGGCTGTAACGTTACGGTGACAATCATCGGTTCACCGGTTTTGTTCTTCACCACACCGGAAATAAGGGTTTGCGACTTAACCGACAGGCTGCAGAAAAAAATAAATAAAAAAGATATAATGTTTCTCATGCTCTTAGGTTATCATTTTGACTTGTTGATTATACATTCCAGGTCTATATGATAGACTTGTCTGTTTTGTAGCCTTCGTAAATTTCTGTCGGAGCCTTCGTTTGATTTTTTAATCGCTGCCCTTAATCCTGTTTGCAGGTTTTAAGACCAAGACGAGTTTCCGGGAGTCGGCGGGAATTATCGGATCTCATCATGTTTCCAGATTATTCGAGTTCCATAGGATTATACGGCCGTAATTTCTTGGATATGGTATTGGTAAGGCCAGATATCTGATAATAATTCTCCGTTATCTTTTTTACCAGCTTGTCCAGTTTTTCTCGTGTCGTGTTTTGATAAGCCTTGAAGTTGTCCAGTCTGGTGATAGGATATCCGTCAGTAATTTGCTCGACACTAACACACTCGTACACGTATTCCTGCTTGTCGTCGTATACTTTCAGAATAAGACCTGGCAGGCCGCAGAATTTCCATGGCCCTTGGCTGATAGGGATTTCCACGGTAAACCATGCCGTATAATCACGCCCTCTGAAATGGCATGTGGCTTTCTGACACTGATATCCGGCTATTTCCTGATTCTCCTCACATAGTTGCCAATCTTGAACGGGTATGGTTTCAGTATAAAAACTGTTGTATTTTTCTATATGGTCAGGCATTCTGCAATATTCCGTCAAGTTGTTATTTGATATGTCTTTGAAGAAATCGGAGAACACGTACCTGGACCATCCTTGCAATTTTCCTCTTAATTCACCTACTACAGAAATTTTACCTCCTTCCAACACGAAATTGGTATGATTGATTCTATTATATAATATATTAAAAGCCGTTGCGATGGAATCAGACTCGAAAACATAGGCACTATAATATTTGGTATAACGTTTACCAATTTCCAACTTTTGCAGGTCATCATATGTTTGAGGATTTTTGATATCCGTAGCATTCAAGGCATACTGTATGCGTACGAAACCACTGTCTATGACTTCGTATTTTGAGACATCTCTACAGCAAGGTTGCTTGGGACTCAAGGCGATGTCGCGATTTTTAACATCGTAAGGAGACAATTGTTCGGTCAGAAACTTAGCCCGCTCTTCACTATACTTCTGCAATTTATCCCATTCTTTTTTATCCTCAGTTTCTGAGGATTGAGCATATACCGCTACAGTGGCAAAAACAAGAAAACATGAGGTGATAATTTTTTTCATGGTATTTGTTTTTAAGGTAAGACGTATAAATATATGAATTATTTTTCTGTGTATATATACATACATGTATATATATACTTTTTTTAAGAAATTTTATGATAAATGTTTTTGTAGTCGTTTTTTGGTTGCCTGGAACTGATGTATCCGTTTATGGCGATATTGGGCTAATTGCTTTTTTCTTAGGATTCCCGTTATGGGATTTGGTTTCATATAATGAATCAGATTCATTCAGACTTGTGCAGGCAATATGGATCGTTTCAATATTGAGATGCATAATGCGAGGGTATATTAAAAATGGAAGCCTTGCATAAACCTTAACGGAATTTAGTCGGAGAGGTCAGAAAACGAAAGCAGGAAGAAAACTACTTCGTTTTCTTCCTGCTCTTTTCTCTATACTTTCAGGCAATATGCGATATCCTCTTCGCTTAATCCCTTTTCTTTCATCCGTTCGGCTATGACATCCAGCGTTGAAGTTGTTTGCTTGCACTTCTCACGGTGGTTGAATAATATAACCGAAAGATTGGTTATGGCTTTCTGGATTCTCTCTTTTCCTTCATCAGTGGTCATATCTATCCCGCAAAAAGTGGAACAACGCCTGTGCAAACTCAGGTAATAAATGCCGGCCACTATAAGAGCAGAAATAGCCACAAAGTCTATCCCCGTATTCTTGAAAAGCCTGTCATATTCATGGGTTAATGGAAGGGTGTGGAATTCGCGGTTCATGGCAGTGCGCTTGGTAACCTCGTTTGCCGTGTTGACTTCCCATCGAAGCAATTCCAGCATTACCGAATCGTCCTTTAATTCATCCAGGAGTCTTTCAAATATTGCGGCATAACCTTCTTGCGTATATAAATTGTCATTCGAGGTTTTCAACATATCGCTAAACCAATAGTCGTATTCCTTAACGAAATTCTCACAAAAATCATCCAGGTTCTTATATCTGAGGTAAAACGTGACCGCCTCAATCTTGGCTCTTTTGATGATATCTAACACAGTCATGTCGGAGAAGCCTTTTTTCAGGATGATTTCTTTGGCAGCCTTGTTTATGCTCCTTTCTATATCCGCTTTTGTCCTTTTAGCTCTTCTTGGTCTCGTTTTCTTTTCTTCCATGTTTAAAAGGTATTATCTTGTTAATCTCGTTCAGAGACTCGACCAAATGGTCTAATTGCCATTTTTCATGCGAAGCCAGCAGGCTGACCCTGAGTCGTGCTTCCTTGGTTCGTACGGCGGGATATACGATTCCGCTTACAAAAATACCTCTTTTTTGTAATTCCTTGGCTATTTCATAGACTTTTTTGTTGTCTCTGACCATTACAGGGGATGTCGGGGCTGCTTGCGCCTATGCCAAACCCCTCCTTCCGTCCGTCTTTTACGGAGATGACTGACGTTGTACCGGAAAAATTTTCAATGTTTATCCGTACGTCTGTTCCGCTATGGGATACCATCCGATAACTCTTATATCCAAACTTGCTCGTTTGTGCAATGTATTTCCGAAACCCTCTGATCTTGACTTTGTATTCATTTCCAGATAAAGTTCGAAATTTCTCGAAAATATTGTTTTAATATACATATATATATTATAATTTAATATTGTATATCAATACACTAT
>URDY01000021.1 GCA_900546665.1 uncultured Paraprevotella sp.
GGTATACCAATATGAATAACGTCTTGTCCTGAATCAAAGGCAATACACTGTTCTTTCTGTTGTAAGATATACGTTGACGCACTTTCCCTTTCATGGTACAATGGCTGTAATATTCATTCCAATGGTATTTGAAAGTTATTAGCAAGGCATCAAACTTTTGATGTATACGATATCATAGCCATAATAATAAGCAGCCTTGTGTATTATGTGGTGTGCGTGCGGCTGGGATTTGGGGATAACAAGAAGAGAAGGTAAACTCGATTGAAAACGATTGCTGAGGGATAATTATCCTGTGATTTTTTATACTATCATAGCCGTCTGCCATGTGTATGGGACATTTTAAAATGTTTTTTGGGATTTGCTTTTTTCAAGAGAAATGGCTTTATTTGCATCCTTATAAGTCAGAGCTGTTCCTTGAGTTACATTTTTGTGGAATATTGTTTTAGTAAACGTAGGGGTAAATTAGAGAGAAAAACATCGGTTTAAAGTGTATTTTAAAAAAGCTGGAGTTCACTTATGGATCAATGTAATTCGATGGAAAGTATTTTCTTTTGGATATCTGTTCTGTTAACTTTTGAATTAATACGATTTTAAATGGAAGGTGTAAAGTATATAGTTGAAGATAAAAACTGTTTGTTGTGGGGATTAGCTATTACTACAGTTGGAGTAGAAAATATTGAAAAGGGAGAAGACTATCCCACAAAGAAGCATTTAAAAGACTATTATTTTTCGACAAAAGAAGGCCGTATATTACAAGAATATCAAATGGTATACATCTCTGAAGGAAGAGGTTTTTTCGAAACACAGACTATCAAAAAGGTGCCGATTGAAGCAGGCACAATGTTTTTGCTTTTTCCTGATGAATGGCATACCTATTATCCTGACCCTTTGACCGGATGGAAACAATATTGGATTGGTTTTAAGGGAGTAAATATTGATGTGAGAGTAGACAATGGTTTCCTTTCCAAAAAGAATCCTATATATCATGTCGGAGTGGATGAAGAAATTGTGCATTTGTTTCTTCAGGCAATAGAGGTTGCAGAACGGGAAAATGCTTATTTCCAACAGTTACTTGCAGGTATAGCAAATCATCTGTTAGGTTTAATGTATTGTCTTGACCGTAATAATCAATTTAATAAGAGCCAGCATATGGTAGATAAAATAAATCAGGCCCGTGTGCTGATGCATGAAAATCTTGAAAGTACTATTTCTATTCAAGACATAGCAGAAAGAATAGGAATGAGTTATTCATCCTTTAGAAAATTGTTTAAAGAATATACCGGTCTTTCTCCTGCATTTTATTTTCAGGATTTAAAATTGCAACGTGCAAAAGACTTGCTTCGTTTTACTCAGAACTCAATAAAAGAAATTGCTTATTCTTTGAATTTTGAATCTCCGGGTTATTTCTCCACTCAGTTTAGAAAGAAAGTAGGAAAGAAACCTAGTGATTTTCGGGATTGGAATCTCAAAAAACAAGACTGTTTTGCCAAAAAATGAAGTTCTCTTTGCGCTAGGCATTTTATTTTTGTAATGTTCAAAATTAGAAATAAAATGGCTAAAGAAAAGAGTGCAAAAGCAGGCCTTTTGGGTGTTGGCCTGAATACCTATTGGAATCAGTTTCAAGGTTTGCGGGAACGTCTGGAGGAATACCAGAATGAGATAGGCCGGAGAATGGATGTGCATGATGTGGAAGTTATCAATGTATCAATTGTAGACAGTCAGGAGAGTGCCGGAAAGGCTGTGGAAACATTGTTGAAGAACAGAATCGATGTGCTTTTTGTGTATGTTTCCACTTATGCGCTTTCTTCTACGATTCTGCCGGTTGTTCAGGAATGCAGGGTTCCGGTTCTGTTGCTTAATATCCAGCCGACCGCAGTGATTGATTTTAAATTTGTGAACGGACTGGATGACCGTGGCAGAATGACGGGTGAATGGCTTGCCTACTGCCAGGCCTGTTCCATTCCGGAGTTTGCATCCGTATTCAACCGGTCAGGCATAAAGTATGACATCATTACCGGATATCTGTCGGACGAGTCCATGTGGAAGGAAATCAAGGAGTGGCTTGATGCGGTACGGGTTGTGAAAGGTATGCGTGAGAACAGGATGGGCATTCTGGGGCATTACTATACCGGTATGCTGGATGTGTATACGGATGTCACGCAGCAGTCTGCCATCTTTGGCACCTATATCGAACAGGTAGAGATGTGCGAGTTGGAACATTATTACGAGAGTGCGACGGAGGATGAGCTGCAGACCAAGCTGAATGAATTTCATGAAAAGTTCGACGTAAGTCCGCATTGTGAAGAGTATGAGCTGCAACGGGCCGCACGTACCTCGATTGCGCTGGACAAGTTGGTTGAGGCTCACAGGCTTGGTTCCCTGGCCTATTATTATGAAGGTTTCCCCGGCAACAGCTATGAGAATCTGGCGACTTCCGTAATAGCCGGCAATACTCTGCTGACCGGAAGAGGTATTCCCGTGGCCGGTGAGTGTGAGGTAAAGAATGTGCAGGCCATGAAAATCATGTCCCTGTTGGGTGCCGGAGGATCTTTTTCCGAACCTTATACGATAGACTTTTCACAGGATGTGGTTCTGTGGGGGCATGACGGTCCGGCTCATTTTGCCATCTCTGAGAAAAAGGTGCAGCTTGTTCCGCTCCCGATATATCATGGCAAACCGGGTAAGGGACTTTCTATCCAGATGAGCGTGAAGCTGGGTGATGTTACCCTGCTGTCCGTATGCGAGGGAAAGGACGGTGTTTTTCTGCTTGTGGCTGAAGGCGAGTCTGTTCCGGGAGATACTCTTCAGATTGGAAATACAAACAGCCGCTACCGTTTCTCCTGCGGTGCAAAGGAGTTTATAGAGAAGTGGAGCAAGGCAGGCCCTTCCCATCACTGTGCGATAGGGGTCGGTCATGTGGCAGATAAAATTGAGAAAGTTGGCCGTTTGCTGGGTATACCGACCGTCCGGGTATGCTGCTGATACAAGATGTAGTAATAGAAATTTGAAATAATAATCAATGGGTAAGATTTATAATATATTGTTTTGTTTGCTGCTTTCCCTTCCGGTATATGCCGGCAAGAAATCAGCTGTTTTTGGTGTGTATGAACTGTTGTGTGAGCAGCGTGTCAATCCGCTGGGAATAGATACTCCCCAGCCTCGTTTCAGTTGGAAGATTTCTTCCGTGGAAAGAGGTTTCATGCAGTATGCCTATCAGGTGCTGGTGGCGGATTCCGAGGAACTTCTTTCCCGGGATGAGGGTAATATGTGGGATTCCGGTAAGTGCAAGTCCGGCCAGTCCATTCTGGTACCTTATTAGGGAAGAGAGCTGGAATCTTCCACCCGATATTATTGGAAGGTTCGTGTATGGGATAAGCATAATGTGTGCTGCTGGAGCAGAACAGGCAGTTTTGTGACAGGGATGCTGTCTGAGGAGGACTGGGGAGATGCCCGATGGATAGCTCTGGAGAAAGATGACGAGTCAAAGGGCTTATATCCGGGTGTACATGCCCCTTTGGTGCAGTCCGTTGCCGGTGACCGTATGGTGGGTGGATACAAGCTGCCTCTTGCCCGCAGGCGGGTGAATATAGACAAGGAAGTTGAAAATGCCATCGTGAATGTGTCCGGACTGGGACATTTTGACCTGTTTGTGAACGGCAAGAAGGTGGGAGACCATTTTCTGGATGCCGGATGGACGCATTATGCCAAAACCGCATTGTATGTCACTTTTGAGATAAGTGATCTTCTGGAAAAGGAAAATGTGCTGTCCGTGATGCTGGGCAACGGCTTCTACAATGTTCCCCGTGAGAGGTATTTCAAGCAGCTGATTTCTTTCGGTGCGCCGAAGATGAAGCTTCATCTCCGCATCAATTACAAGGATGGAACCAGTGAGGACATTGTATCGGATGAAGAATGGAAGTTCTCGGAAGGGCCGATAACCTACTCCAGTATTTATGGGGGTGAGGATTATGATGCCGGAAGGGAGCCCGACGGCTGGATGAAGTGCGGGTTTGACGACTCACGTTGGCAGTCGCCGGTCGTGTCTTCTTCAAACGTCCGTCTGATGGCACAGCAGTCTGAACCTCTTACGGTGCGCAATACCTTGAGCGTAATGAGAAAATACCGGAATTCCAGGGGAAACTGGGTTTATGACCTGGGGCAGAACTTTTCCGGAGTAGTCAATATAAGATTGCGCGGAGAAAAGGGACATTCAGTGAAATTGATTCCTGGAGAATTGTTGAACAATGACTCTACGGTCAACCAGCAGGCTTCGGGCGGTCCCTATTATTGGAACTATACGTTGTCCGGAAAGTCTGTGGAGGAGTGGCATCCTCGTTTTACCTATTACGGGTTCAGGTATGTGGAAGTGTCGGGTGTGGAGGGCCTGAAATCTTTTGAACTGGAAGGCATGCATACCACCAATTCTGCACCGGAGGCCGGACATTTTTCCTGCTCACTTCCTCTTTTTAACAAGACGTATGATTTGATTGACTGGGCCATGCGCAGCAACTTGTCCAGCATTCTGACCGACTGCCCTCACAGGGAAAAGCTTGGCTGGCTTGAGGTGGCTCATCTGATGCAGTATTCGCTACAGTATCGGTATGACCTGCCGGGTTTCTACCGCCAGATGATGCGGAACATGAGCGACTCGCAAACCGAAGCGGGTACTATTCCTTCCATCGCTCCGGAATATGTGAGGTTTGCCGACGGCTTTGAGGATTCTCCGGAATGGGGCAGTGCCTTCATCATCATTCCGTGGTACGTGTACAAATGGTATGGAGATGACTCGCTTCTGAAGGAGTATTATCCCCGAATGAGAAAGTATCTGGATTACCTTTCTTCCCGAGCCAGTGGTCATATCATAGAGTATGGTCTGGGCGACTGGTATGATCTGGGGCCTGCGCATCCGGGTGTCTCGCAGCTGACTTCCAGGGGCGTGACGGCTACCGGTATCTATTATTATGACCTGTCTATCATGAATGAGGTGGCAGGCTTGTTCGGACTTGAAGAGGATTCCCGTTATTACCGGAATCTGATGAGTGAGGTAAAGCAGGCTTATAATGCCCGTTTCTACCATCAGGACAAAGGGTATTATGACCGGAACAGCCAGACGGCGAATGCCATATCGCTGTTTTATGGACTGGTAGATGAGGAAAACTATGACAAGGTGTATGAGAACTTAAAGAAGGACATCGTGGGTTGTAATTATGCACTGACTTCTGGTGACATCGGTTATCGTTATTTGCTGAAGGTACTGGAAGACAACGGTGATTCCGATCTGATTTACAAGATGAATGCCCGGTATGACGTGCCGGGATATGGCTGGCAGCTTGCCTATGGTGCTACGGCTCTGACAGAATCCTGGCAGGCCTATGGTTTCGTTTCAAATAACCACTGTATGCTGGGACATCTGATGGAATGGTTCTTTGCCGGACTGGGAGGGATCGGTCAGAAGGAAATGTCAGTTGGATATAAACAGATTGTGATTCGTCCACAGATGGTTTCCGGTATCAAGTCTGTGGAATCAAGTTATTCTTCTCCTTATGGAGTAATCAGAAGCAAATGGAAGGTGAAGAAGAATTCCATTCAGGCAGAGATAGAGATACCGGCCAACACGCAGGGAATAGTCTGTTTACCTTACGGAGAGGACGTGCAGGAGGGAGGTATTCCTTTAGAATTGGTAGACGGATGCAAGGTGTTGAAGACCAATGAAAAAGAGATTGTACTAGAACTTGGCTCTGGAAAGTACAGTTTTACACTATAGAATACAGTGTGAACATAATAAATTATGGAGGTTACTCCTATAGAGTCATCCCTTTAAAAGCTCATTTCTGCGAGATACTGTGTCTGAACAATATCTTGCAGAAATGGGCTTTTAAAGGGACGATTATCTATTCGGAACAAATATAATACCCCCAATTCTACGTCTGGGTATGTAAAATTAGGGGTTGTCTGTTTTGATGTTTCAATTCTTAAAGTCTGTTTCAGAGGGCCAGAATCTGTTCACCGTGGATTTTGGTTTTTATTTCCTTTGGTGAGAATACTTTTTCAATCACACCTTCTTCGTTGATGATAAAGGTGGTTCGGAAAATACCCATGTACTTACGTCCGCACATGCTTTTCTCGCCCCATACGCCCATTGTTTCGGCCAGTGTCTTTTCTGCATCCGAAATAAGGGTAAACGGCAGTTCATGCTTGGCTATGAACTTCTGGTGTGAAGCCATACTGTCTGTACTTACTCCTATGATTTCGTAACCCTTTGACTGCAGTTCGGCATAATGGTCACGCAGGCTGCAGGCCTCTGCCGTGCAGCCGGGAGTATTGTCTTTGGGATAAAAATAAAGGATGACTTTCTTTCCTTTGAAGTCACTCAGTGAGATCTGTTTGCCATTTTCGTTGACACCCAGTATTTCGGGGATTCTTTCTCCTACGTTCATAAGTCAATATTTTGAATGTTAATAAAATAGATTTGTTTTGATCGGTTGTCTGTCCGGATGAGCCGGCTATTCCATTTCATCGATAGTGAAATTGATGAAGTCGTTGAATGGTTTCATCAGTCTGAATATCTGGCCGGTTTGTTCAAGCCAGTCTTTTTGGTGGAAAAAGTCGTCTTTCACGGCATGGCAGACTGAATAATCCTTAGGGCGAAGATATTCCGGATAGGGGAAATCTTTGGAGAAACCCTTCGGAAGTGTTTTCAGATGGGATTCGCCGATAACAGGAAATGTTTTTTTGAAAGTCGGGTTTTCCACTATATTCCGGAATTCCTCTGTTTCGTCTGCAATGGATTGTCTTACGGCTTTCAGAATAGGAGCCGGAAGGCACCATGCACCTCCTGCCAGCATACAGTTGCCGGGTTCGAGATGAAAATAATAACCGCTGTGGAATGATTTCTTGCCATGTGCATTGATGTATGCTCCAAGATGGCGCTTGTATGGCGATTTGTCTTCCGAGAAGCGTGTATCTCTGTAAAACCTGTAAGTACAGTCTTTGACTTGCAGATGGCGGACGCTTTCATCGAACTGCCCGATATGTAGGATCAGTTCTTCTACAATCTTTTCGAAGGCAGTCCGGGCCTCTTCATAGCGGTTGCGATGTGAGTTGAACCATTCCCTGTTGTTGTGGGCTGCCACATCTTTTAGAAATGCCAGTATTAAGTCTGTTGAGTCTGTCATGATGTCTGTTTGAATATTAATCAGGCGGGCAAATATACGGAGAATCTATGGAATTACCTTATTAAGAATGCTAATAAGCGTAATAGAATCCTATTTTAAAGTGATTTTAAGATTTGTTTTTTGGCCTGACGTTTTTGGGAAAAGAAAAAGAGTGTATCCTTTATATCAGATACACTCTTATGGTGGTGAATGGAGCGTATTGTCCTAGAAATTATAGTACAGACCCAGTGACAAGGCATTGCTGAAACTGAATCCGAATCCCGGACGGTAGGCACCGAATACGTGGTGGTCGTTGGCTGAATAACCCAGGAATCCGATTTTGGAGATGACGGACCAGTTCTTATTCAGGTTAACCTGGATGCCGGGGCGGAAACCGATATAGAATGCCGCTTCCTTGTTGTTCCAGCCGGTAGCATCGGTATACATGCCGTCACCTGATGTGTTGCCGTGTGCCACTCCCAAAGTCATGTCCAAAAAGAAATCTACCATTCCGGCACTGTAGAAACCGTATCTGGCATACGGGGCAAAGTTGAATGCAAAGGCATTGTCGCCTTTGTAGTCTTCCAGATGTCCGCCGCTGAAACCGATTTCTGCACCTATAGCCCATTGTTTGTTGAGCTTATAACCGATTTCCGGAGCAATTGTCCATGTTGTCCTGTTGTGTTCTCCGCTGTTGTCGCACCATAAACCGACATTACCTCCAACGAACACTTGTGCCTGAGCTGATACCATTCCGGTGATCATCAGGATGAAAGCTGCTAAAAATTTCTTCATAGTTAATCTTTTATTAAGTTTTACAACAGTGCAAAGATAATCTTTTTCAACTTTAATACAAATCCTGACGATAAAAAACTTACAGTTTTGCCCCATATCGTATGTGGACAGTCTGATCAGACTTACGGATAATGTGGTTTTTATAGGGGAGTCATGGTTGGAGATGAATCCGGTGGAGTAATATAAAGAATCGGATATAAGACTTCCGTTATCTGTAAATGTCGTATATTTGAAGACGAAAAGAACCATCTGACCTATAGCTCTCGTAAGGCAGGTTGTCCATAAGGCGGTTTGTGCAGATGGTCTTTGGTTTTAAATTTATATTTTACGGAGCGATGGAGCAGATCAATACGATATGGGAGAAGAAACTGGAGCAGAGAATGTCGAAACAGCAAATCACAGATCTTGCCATGACGTTGCATCATGATGAATGCGGGATTTCTGATGTTTGTCGTGTGATGCTGTATTCAGGGCAGGCAAGGACGGCCTATAATGCGGCCTGGATTCTTCATCATCTGGCGGTGGAAGATAAGGACATCTATCTGCGTCCTTTTTATGACCGGATAGTGGACATGGCGGTTACACCGGAATTGTGTATCCGACGTGGACTGGTTCTTTCCATTCTGGCTGAAATGCCGACTGACGAAAACGCCAGAATGGATCTGTTTGACTTCTGTATGATTCACATGACGGATATTAAGGAGAATGACAGCAGCCGTTCGATGATGATCAAACTGGCTGCAGAGATGTGCAAGTCATGGCCAGAATTATCCAATGAACTGCTAGCCTGTCTGGATCTGTTGCAGTATGAATCGAAACCCAGTATTTCGGCTGCACGCCGGAAGGCGTTGAAAAGGCTCAAAGTCAGAGTTGTCCGCAGTGCAACGGATTAATACCTGAAATCAGGAAGGAAAGCTCGAAGGAGGATGAAATATAGGTATGACTGTGGTTGATCTCCGGATATTTATCCGGTTCCGGAAGTCTGGTCGTTTCTCAGATACAGTCTGATTAAAATAATGAAGGCGAGTCCCGAACAGACTCGCCTTCATGAGGTTACGTTATGAGATGTTCAGATTAGATCTGGCGGTAGTTATCCAACTGCTCGGCTGAGAATTTGCGGATAAAGTTGAAGTGCTTTTCTACTTCAGATTCAGCATAGTTGACATAGACATTCAAACTCTTTTCGAACAGATCCGGACGTTTTACGGCATCCTGCAACAACAGGTGAGACATGATCGTCACGGCAGCCATTTCCATCAGACGGCGGGCAACGAAATCATGAAGCTCCTGGTTGGCGGCTTCCTTAACAGCGTTGGTGCAAGCATCAAACTTGTTGGCCATTTCCTTGATGCGGTTCATGATTTTTTCGTATTCCGGAGTAATGGCCTGCTGTTCAAACTCACGTATGGTGGCAATGTAGGCTCCGTTGGTTACATAGCGGATGGCTGCTACAGTCTGCAACTGAGTGGTACCTTCGTAAATGGACGTGATACGGGCGTCGCGATAGATGCGCTGGCAGGCGTATTCCAGCATGAAACCGGAACCACCGTGGATCTGGATACCGTCATAGGCATTCTGGTTGGCATATTCTGAATTCATACCTTTGGCCAGAGGAGTGAAGCTGTCAGCCAACTTGGCATAACGCTTCTGTTCCTGACGTTCTTCCGGAGTCAGCTTGCGTTCGCGGGCAATGTCGTCCAATGCCTTGTAGATGTCTACGTAGCGTGAAGTCTGGTAAAGCAAGGCACGTCCGGCATCCAGTTTGGCTTTCATGATGGAAAGCATGTCGTATACGGCCGGGAAGTTGATGATGGCTTTTCCGAACTGCTCACGGTCTTTGGCGTATGCCAACGCTTCGTTGTAGGCTGCCTGACTCAGACCGACAGACTGTGCGGCGATACCCAGGCGGGCGCCGTTCATCAGTGCCATGACGTATTTGATCAGACCTAACTTGCGGTCGCCGCAAAGTTCAGCCTTGGCGTTTTTGTAAACCAGTTCGCAGGTTGGTGAACCGTGGATACCCATTTTGTTTTCAATGCGTCGTACGTCTACACCACCGTCGTTTTTGTCATAAATAAACATGGAGAGGCCACGTCCGTCCTTGGTGCCTTCTTCTGAACGGGCCAGAACGAGATGGATGTTGGCATCGCCGTTGGTGATAAAACGTTTTACGCCGTTCAGGCGCCAGCAATTGTTGGCTTCATCATAGGTGGCCTTCAGCATGACGCTCTGAAGATCGGATCCGGCATCCGGCTCTGTCAGGTCCATTGACATGGTTTCACCGGCACAGACACGCGGGATAAAACGGCTGTGCTGGTCTTCATTACCGAATTCATAAAGGGTTTCGATACAATCCTGCAGTGACCAGATGTTGCCGAAGCCAGCGTCTGCAGCTGCTACAATCTCTGCACACATGGTGTAAGGGGTGATCGGGAAATTCAGTCCGTTGTAGCGGCGTGGCATGGTCATACCGTTCATACCGGCCTGTACCATGGCATCAAGGTTTTCTTTTGTTCCGCTGGCATATTCCACACGGCCGTCGTGGCAGTGAGGACCTTCGGCATCCACACCTTCTGCATTGGGGGCAATCACGTTGGCCGTGATGTCGCCTACGATGTCCAGCACCTTGTCGTAAGAGTCCATTGCGTCCTCGAAGTCCACAGGTGCATAGTCGAATTCATCTTTGTCTTTGTAGTCGCGCTCTTTTAAGTCGACGATGCGCTTCATCATCGGATTGTTCAAGTGATACTTGAGTTCCGGAATATCTGAATAATAGTTAGCCATTTCTTACTTGCTGTTTTGTTTGTAATATTTAATGAGCTTCGGAACCACTTCTTCCACGGTGCCGTTGATGACATAGTCGGCGATTGTGTTGATCGGTGCGTTCGGATCGCTGTTGATAGAAATGATGATACCGCTTTCCTTCATGCCGGCGATGTGCTGGATGGCACCAGAAATACCACAGGCAATGTAGACTTTCGGACGGACAGTGACACCGGTTTGGCCGATTTGCAGATCGTGGTCGCAGAAACCGGCATCTACGGCAGCACGGCTGCCGCCTACTTCGCCGTGGATTTCCTTGGCCAGTTCGAACAGCATGTCGAAACCTTCCTTGCTGCCCATTCCGTATCCTCCGGCAATGATGATGGAGGCGCCTTTAAGGTTGTTCTTGGCTTTCTCTACATGGCGGTCGATGACTTTGACCACATAGTCGGTTTCGAGCACATATTTGGCTACGTCATGTACGATGACTTCTCCCTTATAATCGGGATCCAGAATTTCAGCTTTCATGACGCCACTGCGTACGGTTGCCATTTGCGGGCGGTTTTCCGGATTGACGATGGTAGCCACGATATTACCTCCGAAAGCAGGACGGATCTGATAAAGCAGGTTGTCGTAATGCTTGCCGGCTTTCTTGTCATCGTGAGGGCCTATTTCCAAAGCCGTACAGTCGGCTGTCAGTCCTGAATGAAGGGCTGAAGATACACGCGGTCCGAGGTCGCGACCTACAACGTCAGCACCCATCAGACAAATCTGGGGCTGCTCTTCCTTGAAGAGGTTGACCAATATGGAAGTATGCGGAAGTGAAGTATAAGGCGAAAGTCCTTCTGCATCGAAAATGTGCAGTTTGTCTACGCCGTATGGCAGAATCTGTGCTTCCACTTTTCCACAGATCTGGCTGCCGGCTACGACCGCTTCGAGTTGTACGCCCAGAGTATTGGCTAACTTGCGGCCTTTGGTTAAAAGTTCCTGGCTTACTTCGGCTACAGTAGTGCCTTCAAGCTCGCAATATACAAATACGTTGTTCATGATTATCCGATAGTATGATTAGCCAATAGTTCTTGAATCAGTCCCTCAATGTCGGCGTCTGATGACGTCAGCGTCTTGCTTTCCTTAGCCTTGAACACGATGTTCTGCACCTGTTTTACTTTAGTGGGCGAACCGCTCAGACCACACTGTTTGAGATCTGCGTCGACATCGGCTGCACTGAACTGTCCAAGGGTCAGGTAAGGCTTTTTCTGGTATTCTTCAGCATAGGCCAGGCCTTCTGCCGGCATCTCCATCGGAGCCATGGCGCGTTTGTATTTCATGACCAGTTTGGCGTTGCGCGGACGGCAAGGAGCTGCGCTGCCATTGACGGTCAGTACGATAGGTAATGGCGCTTCAACCGTTTCCACACCACCGTCAATGTGGCGCTTAACTGTCATTTTACCATCAGCGCATTTCAGAATCTCTTCTACGTAAGTGATTTGCGGCAAGCCTAGTTTCTGGGCTACCTGCGGGCCCACCTGGGCCGTATCGCCGTCGATGGCCTGACGGCCACCCAAAATGACGTCAGGAACACCTATTTTCTGGATGGTGGTGGCTAAAGCATAGCTTGTAGCCAATGTATCGGCACCGGCAAATGCACGGTCGCTCAGCAGGTAACCGCCGTCGGCACCACGATACAGACTTTCGCGGATGATTTCAGCTGCACGCGGAGGTCCCATGGTTACGACAGTGACTGTAGAACCGGGATTCTGATCTTTCAGTCTCAACGCCTGTTCCAGGGCATTCAAGTCTTCCGGATTGAAAATGGCCGGAAGTGCGGAACGGTTGACCGTTCCTTCCGGAGTCATGGCATCCGGTCCCACATTGCGGGTGTCTGGCACTTGTTTGGCAAGTACGATGATTTTTAAACTCATAGTTCTATTATTCTTTAATTATCGTATGTTTGATAAGATTTGTTTTTCATTCTTTCCACAGATTCGGGCAAATGTACTTAAATTTTGCGGTATCGCCACAAAAAAAATGATAAAAAAGTGTTTTGTCTGTTTAAAGTTACGTACTTTTGTTTTCAATAAACTGAAGTTTGGAGAATATGGCAGCAACACGAAAAACACGACCGGATTCTGTATCCGGACGTTCTGTCCCGGCTTTTCTGAAGAGAATTAAAGTCTGTGTGGCTCACTGTCCGCATGTAATGGTCTTTTTCTTTTTGGTATGGATATGGGCCGGCTTTTGGTATGATGACGTTTTCCTGATGGCGCGTGAATATAGCTTTTTTGCTTTTGACCGTCTTCTGATGCATCCGGTTTGGGAACAGCCTTATGGCAGTTTGTGGCTGGTGGGGCGTGCTCTGCTGGTCCTGTTTGCATGGCCTTGGATGGGAGGTCTTGTGCTGGCTGTGATATTGGCTTTGATGAGTTGGCTGACCGGATGTTTGTTCCGTTTGTCAGTACGTTGGCGTTTTCTGCAGTATATACCTGCTTTATGTTATCTGTACATTCTGACATGGACAGGCTTTGATGCTTATGTTTTTGCAGAGCCGGGTCGCATTTTGGGTATTCCTTTCTGTATGATGCTGATCCTGGCTTTGCAGGTAGGTTTCTTGCGGACTTTTACTCATCGTCATTTACCATGGATATGGAAGTGTCAGGCCGATGAAATCGGGCGATGGAACGGTGTGTGGACCGGATTGGTCCTGTTGGCTGTTGTTGGAGCTAGTCTGTATGGAAATCTGGTCAGACCCGAGGTGCGTGTGACAGCCCGTCTGCAGCGTCTGATGTGGAATCGTCAGTGGAATGAGATGAGCCGTACGGCTGAAGAGTGGAAGGGTAGTTGTCGTCCGGTGGCGGCATACCATGCCGTAGCACTTGTCCGAAACGGACGGTTGCTGGATGATCTTTTCAAGGTGCGTTATGATTTTCAACCGATTCATCTGACTTCCCGTAAGGGGACGCCTTCCATCGGGCGGGAAATTTATGAAGCCGACTGTAACTTTCATGCTGGACTGATACAGGCGGCCTGCCGTAATGATATGGAGCAGATGACGTTGGACGGGATATCTACTGTGAGATTACGTCGTTTGGTCCGTTGTGCGCTTCTCCGTGGTGAGACGAATCTGGCTTTACGTTATCTGCTGGTTCTGTCACGACAGCCATTTGAAGATAAGTTTGTCGCCTGTTATCGTCGACTGGCTGCACATCCGGAGCAACTTCGGAAAGATCCGGAATTGGGGGATATTATGGAGACTGAGCCCTTGGAAGATCAGTTTGAAAGTGCTTTTATGCGTCCTTTGTTTATCGGTTATTATTTGGGTATGAAACAGGCCCGAAACCGGAAATCCCACGATATGGCTACTGCTGCCAGTCTGTATGCCAGAATGTTGCCTCTGTTCCTTTATCGGGCTGCAGCTTATGCAGAATCGGGTTATTATCCTCCAGTGGTAGCTGATGCTTTGGGAATGATGAAAGCCGGAAATGTTCCGGCAGCGGCTTCATTCACTCATGTCGAGGCTCAGACTGGCCGTTATGTGAATTTTGCCCGGACGTTTTCGGGTACTGATACTTTGGCTATTTATCGGCAGGCAATCCGGCAGTTTGATGATTATAAGGGATATTATCCTTATTATTATTATTTTGGTCATCCAGAAAAGGATGAAACCGATTTGCAGGAACAAGAGAAAGGAGGAATCAACTGATGAAACAGCAGAAAGAGACCCGTAGGGGGATAATAAGCAGATGTATGAATATGGGGATTGTAGCTGTTAGCCTGTTCGCTTTGGCAGGTTGTCAGTATGAAGCTTCGGTACCGGATTCTTTTTCGGAAACATCAGAGAAACCGCAATTGTTTCCGGATTATACCGATGTGACCTGTCCGGTGAATATAGCCCCTTTGAATTTCAGTATTCTTAATACCTGTCGGCAATGTATAGCCGAAGTGTGCGGACGGCATGATACGCTTGTTGTCGGTGGAGGTGCAGACGGCAAGATAGTGTTTGAACCGGATGCCTGGCGTGATCTTACGGCACGTTATGCAGGAGACAGTCTGACAGTCCGTCTTTATGTGGAGCGAAATGGAAACTGGCAGCGTTTGGCACCTTATAAACTGTATGTGGCAGCTGAGCCCATAGACAGTTTCCTGTCGTACCGTCTGATCGAACCCGGTTATATTCCTTATCGCAGATTGGGACTTTATCAGCGTAATCTGACTGATTTTGAAGTCCGTCCCATATATGAGAATAATATAGTGTCTGACAATCAGCAGAATCATTGCATCAATTGTCATAACTATCAGAATTACGGTACTTCAAGGATGCTTTTCCATGTCCGTGAAAATCATGGCGGTACAGTGGTAGCTGATAACGGGCATTTGGAAAAATTCGATTTTAAACTGGACAGCCTGACAGGGGGTGCCGTTTATCCTGCATGGCATCCTGTCAAGCCGTGGGTGGTATTCTCCAGCAATTTTACCGGTCAGTCATTCCATCTTTATCATCCTGAAAAAGTGGAAGTACTCGATATGGCTTCCGATTTGATCTTTTTTGATCTGAAAGAAGGTGTGGTACGTCATATTCTGAAGACAGATACGGTTATGGAAACATTTCCTCATTGGAGTCCGGATGGTAAGCGTTTGTATTTTACGGCTGCCCGTGTTCCGGAAATGAGCGGAATGAACAAAGAGGAAAGAGATGTTTATACAACCGAGCATTATCGGGATATCCGCTATGATGTCATGTATATGGATTTTGATGAGCAGACCGGACAGTTCAGTTCGCCGGTCGTGCTTATTAACTGCTCTGCGGAGAAAAAGAGTGCATCCGTTGCACGGATAAGTCCGGACGGACGTTATCTGCTTTATACTTTGGCCGATTATGGCCAGTTCCATATTTGGCATAAGAGTGCTGATCTGTGGGTGCACGATCTGGTTACAGATAAGGACTATCCGTTGGAAGCAGCCAATAGCCGTGATGTGGAAAGTTATCATTCATGGAGCAGCAACGGACGCTGGATTGCTTTCAGTTCGCGCCGTGATGACGGTAATTATACGCGTGTTTATCTGGCTTACTTTGATCGTGATGGTCGGGCACATAAAGCCTTGATGTTGCCTCAGGCTGATCCGGAGCAGAATATCCTGTTGCTGAAAAGTTATAATGTGCCGGAACTGACCCGTGAACCGGTACGTATCCCGATGGAGGATTTTGAGCAGACGGTGTATGGACAGCAAGGACGCAAGGTGCGTTTTGATTCAAAGTCTATGCTTGGAAACAGATAAAATCTATTAGAAATAAAATAATCAGACAATTATGAAACAAAATTGGAAATATGTCCTTAGTGCATGTTTGATGAGTGGCCCGTTTTTTCAGATCCAGGCACAGAATAAGTTTGTGCCAATGGAAGATGTGAATCAGGTTGTAGATCTGACATTAGATAGTCTTGAACAGGCCAATACCATGCGTCCGGTTCCGGGATCATCCCGACGTGGAGATCATCCGGTGCTCTTTTTGGTTGGTAATTCAACCATGAGGACGGGTACTAAAGGCAATGGTGACAATGGACAGTGGGGATGGGGACATGAAGTACCTCAATATTTTGATTCCAATAAAATAACCGTAGAGAACCATGCCTTGGGAGGAACAAGCAGTCGTACATTCTACAAGCAGTTGTGGCCCGCAGTGAAAAAAGGAATACGTAAGGGTGATTATGTGATCATTGAACTGGGGCATAATGATAATGGGCCTTTTGACAGTGGCCGGGCCAGAGCCAGTATACGCGGCATTAGTCCGACGGATTCTTTGGTGGTGACCATAAAGGAGACCGGGCGTCAGGATACGGTCTACAGTTACGGTGAATATCTTCGGCGTTTTGTAAAAGAATGTAAGGCACTTGGAGCCCAGCCTGTTTTACTTTCACTTACTCCGCGTAATGCTTGGGACGAGAAGAATCCCGGCCATATAGTCCGTGTGAATGAAACATTCGGACTTTGGGCACGTCAGGTCGCTGAGGAACAGGATATTCCTTTTGTAGATCTGAATGACTGGACGGCCAAACGCTTTGAGTGTTTTTCGGCTTGGAAAGTCAATTATCATTTCTATCTGGATAAGATACATACCAGCCTTTTCGGTGCTGCCCTGAATGCCCGTTCTGCTGCAGAAGGATTGGCCGCCTCTACGCACCCTGCCTTGAAAGGTTTACAGGATTGTCTGGTTAATCTGGAACTTCCGACAGCCAGTGTCAAGCGTGAAGAAGGAAAGCCTGTGCTTTTTATTACCGGAGATTCTACAGTCAAGAATGAAGATAAGGATCCTGATGGAATGTGGGGATGGGGCAGCCAGGCTTCAACAGTGTTTGATACCGATAAAATAACGATTGCCAATGAGGCCAAGGCTGGACGTAGCACGCGTACGTTCCTGGAAGAAGGCCGTTGGGAAAGGGTTTATAATGCGATCCGACCCGGAGATTTTGTGCTGATACAGTTCGGCCATAATGATATCGGCGATATCGACAAGGGAAAGGCTCGTGGCGTGATAGCCTGCGCGGAAGACACCAGTCATGTTTATCGTGTACGAACGGCTAATGCAGTCCGTAATGAAGTGATTTATTCATTTGGCTGGTATCTTAAGAAGTTTATTGATGATGTTCGTGAGAAGAGGGGGATTCCGATACTCTTGTCGTTGACACCACGTAACGAATGGCCGGACGGGAAAATCGAACGTCGGAATTCCAGTTATGGCAAATGGTACCGGCAGGTGGTTGCTGAAACTGCTGTAGAATTTGTGGATGTACACAATCTGACTGCGGACACGCTGGATCAGATGGGTCGTGAGGCAGCCAAAGCCTATTACAATCATGATCATACGCATACGTCTCTGAAGGGAGCGCAGCTGAATGCTCAAAGTGTAGCTAAAGGGTTGAGGCTAATAGACAGCCCATTAGCAGAATACCTCAAATGATATGAAAGTAATAATATAAGTGGAGAATCTGAAAAGATTAAAAATACGGTTCTCTTCTGACTGACTGTAATAATCATCGGAAGAAACCTTATCTATAAATAATCTGTATCATACCATTTTTATGGATGATAAAAGAAATAATCCTGTCATGACTCTTGGAAGAGTATGGCAGGATTATTTTTGTGTTTCAGTTCAAGTGTTTTTGGTTTTGGGTTCTTTCTGATCTGTTAGTCAGGAAGAACCCTGGTCTGTTTGAACTTGTCTGATTGTTTATTTGATAACCGTTTTTACGCCGTTAATGATATAGATACCTTTGGACAGGCCATTTAAGGCTTCGTTCTTCTTTACATCCTTGCGAATCAATATTCCACTGATACTATATACATTGACGAGAGTTTCTGCTGACTCAATTGTTTCAATGGCAGTTCCACCGTTATTCGGCAATGTCAATACAGCAGCTGTTATACCGGATTCAGCCGGAACACTCAGATAAGCGTTGTAGGCATTGACGGTCTGTTCGTTGCCTTCTTCGATGAGATAGAAAGCGCTGGTTTCAGCTTCGTCCCGTAACAGGTATGAACCGGCTGGAACCTGTGTATTAGCGTATACACCGGTCAGGAAACCTGAGTTGTAAGAATCCTTGCTTGAACCGTTTGCACCAGTGAACGAATAAGTTTCTTCTTTACTTTCGATGATGTAAGGTGTGTTGGCTTCAATCTGGTCCGTTTCGTTTAATACCAGCTGATTGTTTTCATCCACTTCGTTACAGCTGTAGACAGTCATACCTTGTGGAATTTCAGCCGCAAATGGGAGAATCATGGTAGACCAGCCGTTTCCAGTTACAGATACGTTGATAGTTTCTACGACAGGTGTCAGACGGAAATTGTCTGCCTTATACCAGAACCAGTAATTTTCAGGAGCATAAGAACCGTCTTCTGCTGATCCCTGAACTCTGATGACCAGTTTGCCGTCTTCACTAACAACCGCAACGGTAGAAACTTCCTGGAGTTTGCCGGCCTCTGCAGTTGTGAATTTCTCGCTTGGTGTTCCATTGGCAACTACATAGAAACCGCTTGTTTCCGGTGCTTCACCTGTGTACAGTAAAGAAAGAGTGTATTTACCTTCGGGTAATCCTTCGATAGTTTGTTCCATAGGAACACCTTGCCACCACGTGTTGAAGATGTAATTGCCATCAGCTCCTTCTGTGGCATGACTTCCGTCAGGAGTTACTACGTTGGTGTCGGAAGATTGTCCGTTAGGTAATACCCATCCGGTCAGATCACCAGTTTCGAAACTATTGTTGATGATAGCCAGGGTATAGTCTGTTCCAGCTTGCCATTTCTGTGATTTGGCTGCATCGGCCAAAATGGTATAGAGAGCGAGTGTCTCATCTGAAATTTCACCCAAAGTTCCTTCGTTGTAAGCAGTAAGTTTCTCGTTAATGGCAGCGGTATAAGTCTCTGTATCGTAATCGGTCAGAGTTTCAGCCTTGGCGTTGACATCATCAAGGATGGCTTTGAATTTTTCGTATTCAGGAATACTTTCCTGTGCGCCCAGGATTGCTGCATCCAATGCGGTCGCAGCTTCAGAAATTTCATTTACGGTTGAGTTTTCATCAACTGCTTCTGCTTTTGCTATGGCTGTATTCAGTGCAGACTTTTTGTCTGCTGACATGGCCTGTGCAACCAGTTCGTTGGCTACCAATAACTTTTCCTGAAGGGCTGTTATAAGCTCTGAATTATCCAATATACCGGTTTTGGCCAGCTGGATGTGTGAGATTCCCACCCAATTGGTTACGTTGGCTTCAGGGACATTGATACCGAATGTCAGTATTCCGCTAGCGTCAACCTTTACGTTTTCAAGTACGCTTAATGAGAAAAGATTGGTGGAAGCGTCGATGGTCTTGCTCTGGTCTCCTGCAAAGAATTCAACCTTGCCACTCATGACGTTGTCGAATGTGTAAGCGGATATCGTATAGAGACCGGCAGGCAGTTCAGTCAGAGAATAGGAAAGCTGGCCAGCCGTGCTGAAATGACTCGGATTCCAATTTTCGATGAATCCCTCAGCTTCTGTAACTGCATATTCGCCATTGTTCTTTTCTGTAGAATTCTTATGGGCATGGTTCTGGCAAGTATAAGTCTTGGTCCATCCGTCGATGCTGTATGAAAGTTGTTCTACGTAATATGAGAAATTCAAAGAACTTCCTTCAGCAGGTTTGGCTACAGGAGCAAAGTCAGCTACTGCTTTCTGATAAAGTCCGATAGCACTGGTCAGTTCTTCTACGGAAGCGGCTGTTTCTACAGCTTCCTGAGCTGCGTCCATGGCTTCCTTGAATGCGTTGCGGCGCGTATCCTCACTCATGCTGGTCTCCGTTTCGGTATAGAGAGATTCACAGAATGTAACAAGGCGAGGCAGTTCTGCTTCTTTCTTGCTCTGGAAATCAGAAATTTCAGTGATCATGGCTTTCAAGTTCTGTACGGCTGCAAATATGGCTTCATCATCTGTTGCTGCTTCTGCATCATCTATGGCCTGATCAATCTTGGTTCCCCATGCAGCATTCAATTCTGCTTTCAGTGCCGTAAGTTCGTCTATGAGAGGCTGGATCTCATATTTGGAATAAGCAGTCCTTTCAATACTGTAAATGAGATATTGGCCAATGTTGTCACCTGTCTTGTTGGCTGCCATACGGGAATTGTCAACAAATGCTTCCGGGATGTTGTCCCAAGTGCCCAGATAATTCTCTCCTTTGTTGGGTCCGTTCTTGAATGTCCAGTAACCGTCTGTTTCATTGTATGAAAAGACGAACTGGGTAACGCCTGTCAGTTCGGATTGTGCGCTTAGCCATACATTCCATGGATCATTGCCACCCGGTTTGATGTAAGTGTTTTCTGACAGACTTTGAATGGCGTAACCGGTTTCATAACCGTTGAATCCATTTTCCGGTTCAATCATCCAGACTACATTTTTGTTTTCACCCGGATCCGTTGCTTTCATGTAACGCGGACCGTCCGTTGAAGTGGCTGTGACCATCAGGTCTGTAGCACGCTTTTCAGTCAGAATGAAGTAGTAATCGTTAAGATTCTCAGGCATTGCAGTTACAAGTTCATACCCTTTCTCTGGTGTTAGAATGTCCGTAGCATTTTGGGCTACTACAGTCTGCATGCCTGTGGTGGCTAAAAAAATAGCCATTGCACTAAGTAATTCTTTTTTCATGCGATTGATTTTTAGTAATGATAGTAATATAAACAGGTTAATAAATAAAAGGTTTCTTCATATTTAGTTGGGATGTACTCTTACTCCTCGTGCAATAAGTGTTTTTTTAGGTATTATGGGCAAAGATACATTTTTTTAATGTATTTTTGTATTTTACATCAGTCTTTTTTGAAAAACAGGTAAAAAGGACTGGTCTGATATGGTCATAAGTCAAGCCTTGAACAGATCCTGCGAACAGAATAGGCCTGTCGTTGCAGTTACTGATGGATTCAGTTTGGTGGTTCTGAAAGTAATGGATAAAAATGAGGCCCTATTATTGGAAAATAACTTGCAGTGATGGATGGAAAAAAGGTTTTGATCTGATGATTATGCGGAGGAAACATACAATAAAATGAGTGATTGTTCGTTTACAATATCAGTTAAAGTATACTAGTAAATGATAGAATATATTAAAGGTCGGTTAGATGATCTGACACCGACTGTGGCAGTGGTAGAATGTCATGGCGTGGGCTATGGTTTAAATATTTCGCTTAATACTTATTCGGCAATTCAGGGAAAAGATGAAGTGAAACTGTATGTGTATGAGGCTATACGTGAAGATGCTTATACTTTGTTTGGTTTCGTATCCAAGAGGGAACGTGAGCTTTTTGAACTGTTGATCAGTGTGTCCGGCATAGGGGGAAATACAGCCCGCATGATTCTTTCTGCACTTACTCCTTCTGAACTTTGTGAGGTGATCAGTACAGGAAATGAGCGCGTACTGAAAACGGTCAAGGGAATAGGGTTGAAAACAGCTCAACGCATTATAGTTGATTTGAAAGATAAGATAGCCATGTCCGGACTGGTTTCCGGAGAAGATGGCATGGTGGTGAGCGGAGATAAAGTCCTGTCCGACCGGCATCATGAAATCAAAGAGGAAGCTGTGGCAGCTCTTACGATGCTTGGATTTCCGCCTGCGCCTTCCCAGAAGGTGGTTTTGGCTATCTTGAAAGAAGATGCAGATGCCACTGTAGAACAAGTGATTAAGCTGGCCTTGAAGCGATTGTAGTAAGGCTACTGAAATTTTGAAAATGGAATGAAGAAAATAATTAAACGTATAGTCTATTTCTTATTGTTAGCTTTAAGCGTAAATGCATTGGCTTCCATAGGGAATACCATGTCTGTAGGTCAGGAAAGAATGAGACCGGGTGTGGCTGAACCGGATACGGTCAAGCCACGTTTTGCTGTCCGTCGTACCGCTCCTGAAAATGAAGCAGATCTGGATAAAAAAACGATGGACCTGCGCACTCCGGACAATTTGAAGACAGATACGGTCTATGATCCTGCGACAGGACATTATACCATAGGTACCAAATTGGGTGACAGTTATCTGAATGCTCCGATTCTGATGACACCGGAGGAGTATCAGGAATGGAGTCTGCAAAAATCATTGCAAAGTTATTATAGGCAAAAAAATGCAGAGGAATATGCCAATGAAGGTAAAAACAAATTCGATTTTACAGATATGCAGTTTGATCTGGGACCGGCAGAAAAAATATTCGGTCCGGGTGGAGTCCGTTTGCGTACGCAGGGAACGGCTGAATTGAAGGTAGGAGCGAACCTGAAGAAGACTGATAATCCCAGTCTGGCGGAAAATCGCCGGAAAACGTTCGGTTTTGATTTTGATGAGAAAATCAACCTGAGTATGAACGGTTCAGTGGGTGATAAAATCAATTTGAATTTGAATTATAATACGGATGCTACATTTGATTTTGATGCTCAGGCTGTTAAACTGAAATATGAAGGCAAGGAAGATGAAATCATCAAATTGATAGAGGCCGGTAATATTTCGTTGCCGACCAATTCCTCGTTGATTCGTGGTGCTTCATCTCTGTTCGGTATTCGTACGGATCTGCAGTTTGGTAAGTTTAAAATGCAAACGGTGGTATCACAGAAAAAGTCTACATCCAAGACGGTGTCTTCAAAAGGTGGAGACCAGTTACATTCGTATGAGTTTTCTGCTACGGAGTATGAAGAAAACAGGCATTTCTTCTTGGCACATTATTTCCGTGACCGTTATGATCAGAATATGAGTCAGTTGCCGAATGTAGCTTCCGGAATAACGATTAAACGTGTAGAATTGTGGGTGACTAACAAAAGCGGAAGCTATGAAAGTAACCGTAACATAGTGGGATTTACCGATTTGGGAGAGCATGATCATATTTCCAATTCCATCTGGACACCGGGTTCGGTACTGGTTCCCAGTAACCAGGCTAACTCCCTTTATTCGACAATGACTACACAACATGCGGCAGCACGTGATATTTCACAGACATCTACCGATCTGGATGCTATTAACGGTTTTGAAGGAAGTATTGACTATGAAAAGCTGCAGAGCGCACGTTTGCTTTCTTCATCGGAGTATACCCTGAATACATCACTTGGTTATGTGTCATTGAACTTTACGCTTCAGCCGGATGAAGTTCTGGCCGTGGCGTTTGAATATACTTATAATGGTACGACCTATCAGGTCGGTGAGTTTTCCGGTGACCTGACGGATAATACTCAGGCTCTGTTTGTCAAAACGTTGAAAAACACATCAACGACGCCGCAAATGGGAAACTGGGATCTGATGATGAAAAACGTCTATAGTCTTGGGGCTACGACAACACAGAAAGACAAGTTCAAGCTGGACATCAAGTATCAAAGTGATTCGGCAGGTGTATATGTGTCATATATTCCGGAAGAACAGTTCAAGAATACCAAGATCCTAAAGATTATGAACCTGGATCGCCTGGATGCCAATAACCGGACGAATCCTAATGGACAGTTTGACTACGTAGAGGGCTATACCATTAACAAAGGTCGGGTTTATTTTCCCGTTGTAGAGCCGTTCGGCAGTCATTTGCGTACTTATCTCAACAGTCAGGTTCTGGCTGACAAGTACTGTTTTGATGCACTTTATGATTCTACGAAGACAGTGGCCAAGCAGATCGCGGAAAAGAACAAATTTATTCTTACGGGAGAATATAAGGGAAATAACGGAGCTGAAATCAGTCTAGGGGCTATGAACGTTCCGCCGGGTTCAGTCGTTGTCACTGCGGGTGGTGTGACTTTGGTTGAGAATACTGATTATACGGTGGATTATTCCATGGGAGTAGTGACCATCATCAATCAAAGCATTATTGATGCCGGTACGAATGTCAGTGTCAGTCTGGAAAGCAATGACTATTATGGCATGCAACGGAAGACCATGGTCGGATTTAACATGCAATATGATTTCAGCAAAGACTTGGTTTTGGGAGGTACGTTCATGTTCCTTAACGAGCAGCCTCTGACTACAAAAGTCAATATGGGAGAAGAACCGCTGAAAAATACATTGTGGGGATTGAATCTTTCATGGAAACACGAAAGTCAGTGGTTGACCAATTTGATAGACAAGATTCCGCTTATTGATGTAACGGCGCCTTCACAGATCAATTTTACTGGAGAATTTGCACAGCTGATTGCCGGTCAGAATAAGAAAATACAGGGTGCGGCTTCATATCTGGATGATTTCGAAAATACAAAAAACGGAATCAGCATTATGCAGCCTACCAGTTGGATGATTTCCAGTGTGCCTTCTGATTTTGAGGAAAGCAAACTGGTGAATGATGTGCGTGCCGGTTATCGCAGGGCATTGTTAAGCTGGTATTATATCGATCCGCTTTTTACAAGACAAAGTTCTTCTCTTACTCCTTCTCACATTAAAAGTGACCTTAATCAACTGTCAAACCATTATGTGAGAGAAGTCTACGAGCGTGAGCTGTATCCTAACAAGACACAGACCAGTTATAATTCAGCCAGTTCAATGTCTATTCTTAACCTGTCTTATTATCCAACGGAGCGTGGTGCTTACAACCTGAACACCAATCTCGATTATAACGGACGGTTGACGGAGCCTCGTCAGAACTGGGGAGGTATGATGAGAAAGTTGGATACGAATGACTTTGAGACGGCAAACATCGAATATGTAGAATTCTGGTTGTTGGATCCGTTTATTTATAGTCGGAATCAGACGGGTGACTTCGGAGGTGATCTTTATCTGAATCTGGGTGAGGTCAGCGAAGATATTCTTCATGATGGAAAGAAATTCTTTGAGAGCGGTCTTCCGATAGACGGTGATCCGGCTTATTATACAGAAACGGTGTGGGGACGTGTACCCAATACCACCAGTGTGACTTATGCCTTTAACAATTCCAGCGGTTCACGAGAGAAACAGGACGTCGGTCTGAATGGTTTAAGCAGTGAGGATGAACGTAATTTCGGAGCTTATAAGGAATTCCTGGCTACAGTACAAGGTAAGGTCAGTGCTGCTGTTTTTGATTCGTTGCTGAATGATCCGGCTGCCGATAATTACCATTATTTCCGTGGATCGGATTATGATGCACAACAGCGCAGTATCCTCGACCGCTATAAATATATCAACTTGCCGGAAGGTAACTCCCGTTCCAATGAGAACAGTAATGAATCGTATGATACATCATATAAGACGACTCCGGATGTAGAAGATATTAATCAGGATTATACTTTGAATGAATACGAAAAGTATTATCAGTATCATATCAGCATGCGGCCTGAAGATATGGTGGTGGGTCGGAATTATATTGTGGACAAGCGTACAGCCAGTGTAAAACTGCGTAACGGAAATACGGAAGAAGTCAATTGGTATCAATTCCGTGTACCTTTGACGGAGTATGAAAAGAAAATCGGCAATATCAATGATTTTACAAGCATCCGGTTCATGCGTATGTTCCTGACGAACTTTGAAAAACCGATAGTCTTGCGTTTTGCTACTTTGGATTTGGTTAAGGCTGACTGGCGTACGTATGAGCAGGCGCTTTATACGGGTGAAATGCCTTCAACCAGTGGAACACTGGAGATCTCGGCTGTGAATATTGAAGAAAACAATGACAAGACGCCTGTGAACTATGTGCTTCCTCCGGGAATCAGCAGAGTTGTGGATCCCTCTCAGAGCCAGTTGTCTGAGGATAATGAACAGGCCTTGTCCATTCTGGTCCGTAATCTGGCTACAGGAGATGCACGCGCCGTATACAAGAATACCAATATAGATATGCGTCAGTATAAACATCTTCAGATGTTTGTACATGCCAATGCTTTGGCCGAGAATGTAACCGAAACAGAGAACAATCAGACCAGTGTGTTTATCCGTTTGGGTTCGGATTATAAGAATAACTTCTATGAATACGAAATACCTTTGCAGCTGACAGCTCCGGGAAAATATGATACGTATTCAGCTTCCCAGTGTCAGGCGGTATGGCCGGCTGAAAATATGCTCGATATTGATTTGTCTGTATTTACGGATGTCAAGCAGGCACGTAATAAAGCCAAGAGTCTTGGTCAGACCAATTTGACTACCTTATATTCGGTTTATGACAGTAATCGTCCGAATAACAAGGTGAGTGTGATGGGTAATCCGACATTGGGCGAAGTCAAGACCATAATGATCGGTATTCGTAACAATGCCCGCGAGGTGAAGTCTGTTGAGGTTTGGGTGAACGAGCTGCGCTTGCAGGAATATACGAATGACGGAGGTTGGGCCGCACAGGGAAACTTGAATGTGCAGCTTTCGGATTTGGGATCAATCAATCTGACAGGACACATGGAGACGGCCGGATTTGGCGGACTGGAGGATGCTGTAAGCGAGCGTAACGACGAAGATATTTATAATTACAGTATTACGACCAGTTTTGAACTGGGTAAGCTCTTGCCTGAAAAGGTACGTCTTTCTGCTCCTATTTATTATTCTTATAATAAGGAAGTAATCCGTCCGAAGTATAATCCTTTGGATACTGATATGTTGTTGAAAGACGCATTGGATGCTTGTGCTACTGATGCCGAGAAAGATTCTTTGCGTAGTCTGACTACGACAGAAACAACCAATAAGAATTTCAGTTTGAGTAATGTAAAGTTCAATATAGCGACACCAAAGCATCCCATGCCTTACGATCCGGCGAATTTCTCTTTCAGCTATTCACACAGTGAATCGAACAAAACAGGACAAACGACGGCTTGGGAAACAGATAAAAGTTGGAATGGTTCGTTGAATTACAGCTATTCTCCTGAATATAAGGCGTTCGAACCGTTTAAAAAAATGATTAAGAGTAAAAGCAAATGGTGGGATATCATCCGTGACCAGAATTTCAACTATTTACCGCAGAGCCTGTCATTCAATACGGATATTGTGCGTAACTATTACGAATTGCAGGAGAGGGATATAGATAATATGGAAGATCCAATGTCCTTACCATTATCTTTTTCACAGGAATTCTTGTGGAATCGTGACTTTAGCTTGCGTTGGGACTTGACCAAGGCTTTGCATTTGACATTCTCTTCTGCTACTCATGCGGAAATTCTGGAGCCTTACACTCCGGTTAATAAGGATCTGTATCCGGATCAGTATTCGTTGTGGAAGGATTCTGTATGGCAGAGCATAAAGGGATTGGGTACACCATTGGATTACCAACAGGATTTTTCTGCATCGTATAAGGTTCCTTTGGAAAAACTGCCTTGTCTGACCTGGATCTCATTGGATGGCAGCTATACTGCCAATTATACTTGGAACAGAGGTATGGAACTGGAGGATGGCACATCTTATGGTAATACGATTAACAATCAACGTTCTGTTAACATTAACGGACGTTTCAATCTGGAGACTTTTTATAATTATTTCCCGTTCCTTAAAGAGGTCAATAAGAAGTATTCGGCTGGCGGACGAAAACAAAGTTCGAGTGATAAGTTAAAGGCCGCTTCCAGAAAGCAGCAAAAGGCTAAGGAGGAAGAAGAAAAGAAGCGGAAAGAGAGAGAAAAAGAAAAAGCTGCAGAAAAAGGAGAAGATGAAAAAACGGCTCAGGCTGATAATGCCAAAGGTAATGCCAATGCCAAGGCGAAGAATCCCCGTTTTAAAGGTTTTGCAGGAGAAATCCGTCTGAAGGCAGATACTACGGTGGAATTGGCACACAACCAGAAAAGCAAGAAAATTCGTGTGACGGCTGTGACAGCGGAAGGCAAGCGTTATCCTATCAAGTTCAAGAAACTGGATCAGAATAAGATCAGGATTCTGAATATGGATACCGTCAAATTGCGTGTGAATGTGATGGCGCTGCCGAAAGCTAAAGACCGTCCATGGTATCCTTATTTGCAGGGTGCAACAAGATTTATGATGATGTTGCGTAATGTCAGTGTGAGCTATCGTAATACTTATGCGATGTCTTTGCCGGGATTTATGCCTAATGTGGGCGATATCCTGGGTCAGCGTACGGGAGGTGGACTCCAACCCGGACTTGATTTTGCCTTTGGCTTTATTGACGACAGTTACATCAACAAGGCCAATGACCGTGGCTGGTTATTGAATAATGACAGTGTGAGTACGCCGGCTACAACCAATGCGATGGAAGATCTTCAGATTAAGGCGACTTTGGAACCGATTCCTGATTTGAAAATAGATCTGAATGCCAGCCGTACGGTAAACAGCAATAAGAGCATACAATATATGTATGCAGGTATGCCGACGACCAAAAGCGGAAGTTTCACAATGACGACAATCTCTATTGGGTCTGCTTTCGAAAGTCGCGGAAATGCCGATAATGGTTATAAGAGCAAGACTTTTGAACGTTTCCAGAATTATCTGACGACATTCCAGAGACGGGTGGAGCAACAATATGCGGGAGCCCGGTATCCTGAAGGAAGCGGTATGCAGGGTACATTTAATCCGGCAAACGGCACAGTGGACAAGTATTCGGCAGATGTAATGGTACCTGCTTTCCTTGCAGCTTATACAGGTGGAAGTGATCTTAATTCACCACTTGATATCTTCCCGGCACTGACCAAGATGTTGCCGAATTGGAGCATATCTTATAAGGGACTGGTCTATTTGCCGTGGATTCGAGATCATTTCAAAAGTGTGACATTGAATCATGCCTATAAGAGTATCTATTCGGTAGGTTCTTACAATACCTACAGCAGCTGGATGGAGTATATGGGTGATTTGGGATTTGTGAAGAATGTGACCGACAATGCGATTGTGCCAAGCAGCATGTACGATGTCAGCAGTGTGTCCATAAATGAGTCTTTTGCTCCGCTGGCTGGTTTGGATATGACACTGAATAACAACATGACAGTCAAGGTGGAATACCGCAAGACCAGAGTCCTGACACTGAGTATGACTTCTGCCCAGTTAAATGAGGCTTCCAGCAATGATTTCGTCATAGGTTGGGGATATAAAATCAATGACTTTAAATTTTCCTCACTGTTTGGCGGACGAAGAAAACGTACTGCAGGCAGTCGCGAAGGCAATAACAGGAATGCGAATGCTTCAAATAACAGAAATGCCAGCCGCAACAGTTCGAACAACAAGAGCCGTGCCATCAGTCATGATTTGAATTTACGTTTTGATTTTTCATTCCGTAATCAGGATGCCATTACGCGTAATATCCAGACCTCACTGTCGGAAGCCACAAGCGGAAACAAGGCCATCAAAGCATCTTTCAGTGCTGATTATACGATGAGCCGTTATGTGACATTGAGTCTGTATTACGACCGGCAGCGCAATGAACCTCTTCTGTCATCGAATGCTTATCCGACAATAACACAGGATTTCGGGTTCAGCCTACGTTTCTCATTGACGAGGTAGAGCCAAATTGATCTTTATCATATAATAAGGCTGCATTCTCTCTTTCAGAAAGAGCAAAGAGAGAATGCAGCCTTTTATATGAAGATGATAAACCTTATTACCAGGTTTCCCAAATTTCTTCTATGGATTTCCGTGTCTTTTCCGGACAAGTGTCGTCAGCTGGAAAACCTAGTGGGATCAGAGCAACGGGTTCCCAACCATCCTGAAAATCGAACAGTTCCTGGATCAGTTGGGTGCGGAAGTTACAGACCCAGCATGTACCCAGTCCCTGGGACGTGGCTGCCAGACAAAGATGTTCTATGGCGATAGCCAGATCTATATCAGCATGATTTTTGTTGTCGTAGCGTCTTGTCCATGCCAGGTTTTCATTTTTGCAGGCAATGATATAGACTGGGGCCTTTTTGAACCAGGGTTTGTCGTAGCATTGCTGCAATTTCTCGCGTTCACTTTCTTGTGTCAGAATGATAAACTTCCAGGGTTGTTTGTTTACGGCAGAAGGAGCAGACTGTACGCAAGCTTTGATATAATCCATTTTTTCATCCGGAATGAGATCCGGTTTGTATGCACGTACCGAGTAACGTGTCTGACAGAGTTTTTTAAAATCCATAATAGAACGAATTAACTGTTGCTTATTGGGTAGACAGACGAACTTCCCGTCTGCGCGTTTAACGAGTGTAGTCCAAAGGTCATCAAACAGTCTGTAACATGTTGTGGTTGATAGGCTGTTTGAGAACTGGTATGAACTTATTCTGCAAGTATAAAGATATTTTGGCAGGATATGAATTTTGCTGATATGATTTTTATTATAGCTCTTATCGGAAACTCGGTATCAATTCATTTTGGCGGTTATTTTAAGCCGGTGTCTTTTGAAGGAGATATACAGCTTCTTCAGAAGTTTATAGTTCAGAATGAAGATAAGCAGGATGGTTCCGATAATGCAGACTACACCGAATAGTTCTTTCAGGCTGGTCGTAAGTGAACTTTGTACCAATTCTGCGTAGAGTTGCTTTATGGGTACGTCGGGAACCCATTCACCGACTTCATCAATTTTCCAGCATTGTCTGTCCAGGTTCTCCCGTTGCATGTATTTTAGGTAACGGGTCAGTATGGCCGTACCTAAGGGTGTGGATATGCTTGTTCTGATAAAACTCAGTACACAGAGCCCCTGAAAGAAATGTTTAAAGGGTACAGTCTTGGCTACATAGATGGTTAGTGATATGTACAGGATGCCATGACCTACTCCCTTCAGAAAATTGGGGAAATACAGACTTTCTATGTTTAAGGTGGGGTATATCAGAAAATACATATAATACTGATAAGCCATGATCAGAATGAATCCTACGGATATCAGCAATTTATATCCTTTACGCAAGACGACCTGACGGTAAAATACGATTCCGGCACCGGTCAGGATACCGATGAACACAAACCAGTTGAGCGAGATTGCATTCAAGGAGTCATATTGCAGGATACTGCTCATGAACAATTCCTGCAGGACAGAAGATGTAGTCAGAAACAGACATAACATCAGGAACAGAAAGAGGATAGTGGGGAAGTGATGGTATCTGAAAACCTGTGGTTCTATGTAGGGCCGACGGCAGGTATACATCCTGTTGATATTAATCAGAAGAACAACAATGGCCGTGACGATGCAGCCGCGGATGATCGGACTGTCTGTCCAGTCATAGTAATCTCCATAAATACAGATAAAAACGATACAGAATAAGATAGTACCCCAAAGAATGGCACCAATCCAGTCAATGCCGTAAAGCGGTTTTTTTCGGGCTATCCGGAACGGATGGGTGAATATCAGTACGCATAGCCATACGATGGTCAGCATGCCAATGACAAACCAGTGCATATACCTCCAGTTGGCCCAGTCGCTCAGATGGGTGGCAACGAGTCCGGAAAGTTGAATGCTTTCAAGAACTACAATATAGATCACCGGATAGAAAACCGAGAAATTGCCTGAGGGCGTAACACTTAACCGGGTATTGGAAAAACATTCAAATGTGCCCCACATGCGGAAAAATCCTGAAATGAAACAGGTTACCACAAGAATAAATACATTTTGTGTATGCATGGCTATCAGGTTGCAGGCTATCAGAACCGGACATACCGTAAGGAAGATCCGTCTTGTCGTAAACCGGAATTTCAGACGGAACAGGATGGGGAAGATGAGCGTCATACCAATGAACGAAGCATATCCGGCCATCATGATGTGTTCCTTGATACAGCCAAGGGCGCTTGACATCTGGACGGAAGTAGGAAGAAATACTCCTCCGCAGAATTGAAAGACCATGGCAAAGTACATCGACATGACAAAACATATCGAAGTCGGAATGTATTCTTTAAAGTAGGGTATTCGGGGACGGTTTTCTGTCATATCTTTACTTTCTGATAATCTTATAGATCTACATAGCATTCAACATTCATTCCGGCCCGAAGGCGTTGCAGGTTCTCTTCCGTGTTTTCGTCCGTAAATTCTATGCGGACCGGAATACGCTGTTCCACCTTGACAAAATTGCCGGCAGAATTATCTTGAGGTATAAGTGAATAAAATGAGCCAGTGGCATCAGAAATGGACACGATACGACCTTTGTAAACGATATCCGGAATGGCATCTACTTTCATGTCGACCAATTGGCCGCGTTTCATGTCAGTGGTTTGGGTTTCCTTATAGTTGGCGATGACCCATTTTTCCGTACCGTCCACCAAGGTGACCAGTGCTTGTCCGGCTTGAACCAGCTCGCCTTCGTGTATGTCTTTCCGGCCTGTCACTCCGTCGGTAGTTGCGCAAATCACGGTATATGACAAGTTTAATTTAGCCAGTTCAAGCGCCGCTTTGGCCAGTTTGATTTCAGATTCGTTCTGTTCCAGTCGTTGGGTCTGTTCCTGTTTGACGAGCATGGAGGACTGTTTCTGCCGCAACAACTGTTCATATTTGGCTTTTGTCGCAGCATATTCAGTCCGGACACGGTCAAACTGTTGTGGTGTCACAGCTTCTTCTTTCATCAGTTCCTGATAGCGTTTGTAATCGGTTTCTGCATTTTTCAGTCTTACCCTTTGTTCTTCGATGACGGCATCAGTTACAAATATGTTGTTTTGTGTAGTGTTGATGGTGGTATGCATGGCGCTTTTGCCGGCTATTGCGTTTTTGTAGTCAGCTTCGGCCTGTGCCAGTTTCAAACGGTATTCGGTATCTTCAATGACAACCAGTGTGTCTCCCTTCTTAACCGGTTGGTATTCTTCGAAATAGATATTCTTGATAAAGCCCTGTACTCTGGTGTTGACAGGAGTCAGATGTTGTTTGACTTGCGCATTGTCCGTAAATTCAATGTTTCCCAAATGGATGAATTTTCCACAAACCCAGCTGATGCCTCCTACCAGCACCAGTGCAATAAAGAAATTAGGTATGGCTCTTTTTTTATTTTTTATCATGATGTGTCGGTTTATAAATTAAGAATAGGTGATTAGAGAACTCCGGTAAGTTTTTTAAGCAGATAATACTGGTAAAGAATGTCTATCTGACAATTAGCCAGTTGTAATTCCATGTCAAGCTGGGTGTTGCTGGCATCCAGCATGTCTGTGATGAGAGACAATCCGTTGACGTAGCGTTGTCGTATGATATTGAAGTTCTCATGTGCCAGTTGGACACTCTTTTTTTGGGTGTTCAATCTGATATATGCTTCATGCAGGTTAATGTATGCTTCGTGGATGTCATTGCCCGTTTCTTCCTTGGTGAGTTCACAGGCTTCCTGTAGTTTAAGGGTTGTCAGCCGGTTCTTTTTTAATTTTTTGCCGGTCTTGAACAAAGCGTCAATGTTATAGGAAACGCCCACTCCGGCATACCAGTAAGTAAAATTGTTGTCTAAAGGTGGAATTTCCGTCAGGATTGGTCCGGCCAGATCATTAGCAGCTACAAACTTGATCAACGGTCGTTTTTCTGCCTTGAGCAGATCCTGTCTGTTTTCCGAAAGTCTGACTTCAAGTTCAGGCAACCTGACAGATGGTGCATTGTGCATCAAACGCATCCAATGCTCTTCTTCATGGTTCTCTATAATGGTTCTGGATAGCTCTGCCGTATCAGGTCTGATGATGGTGTTGGGAGGCAACCCGATGGTGGTAGACAGCTTATGGCTTAGAATGTTTATCCGGTCTTCCACATTTGTCAAGGCCAGTTCCAGATTCTGCAGTTGCAGTTCATAGCGCGTGATGTCGCTTTTCAGCACTGTACCTTGCCGGTAGGATGCTCTCATGTCTTTGACGAGCAGTTCGGTCTGTTCGATGTTCTTTTCGTAAACCAGTTTCTGATTGCCCAACTGTACCAGATCCAGATAATAGCCGGTGAGTAGGAAACGGATATCCTGTCTGTTACGGTCGTATTCCAGTTCGGCCTGTTCTTTCTGTAGCTTGCTCTGTCTGATGTTTTTGCTGATTGCTCCACCGGCATAAATGACCTGGCTGGCCTCGATCACCAGACTGTTACCCAAATGTGGCAGACTGGCATGTTCTCCTCCTGAAAAGTTCCTGTCGGTCATAACTCCATCACCGATGTATCGGATTTCGGCTTGTGCCTTAATGGAGGGTAACAGTCCGTTTTGTGCCACTTTAATATTCTGTTGGGCTTCGTCTATTGCCAGATTCCTTAACCGTATGCTTTTACTGTTTTCGTCAGCCAGACGGAACATTTCTTCAATGGTCAGCTGGCGTGGCTGTGACGGTAATTGACATAAGGGGGCAATGAAAACAATACAACTCAATAATAGCTTTTTAGTCATATACCTATTTTACAATTCAATCTTTTTATCTTGGTTCTTTTTAAAAACAATCTTTTCAGTCCGGACGTAGTTAAGTGTCAGTAACTCCGGATATCAATTTCGTGATGCTGTAGTATGGGAATTTCAATACAAAATTAAGCTATTTTAAAACAACCGGATTTGCATATTAAGCAATAGTCTTATCATTTTATGCCATATTTCCTTGGCATGATTAAGATCGATTTATAATTTTGCATAAAAATGAATGATTGGCAAAAAAAATGCCGGTCGGAGGGACGTGAGAAGATGAATGCAGAACAGAAGGCATATATATCCTTGATAAACAGATCTGCCAGAGATGAGATTCTGATAAAGAAGACAGGGTGGGAGGAGATCAACCTTGTTGCTCATAGTCATGAGAAGTATCAGATTATTTATACCCTGTCAGGAACTTTGCATATACAGATAGGCACCATGAACTATTTTGTGCCGGAGAAACATTTGGCATGAATTCCTAAAGGAGCGGAACATAAACTGTCGAGTAAAAGCCGGCAGGTTTCGCTTATTATTTTTTTTCTCAGTCTGGATCAGACTGGAGATGAGGATCATCTCCGTGAACGTTTTGCCATTTATATGACCAATACGGTAGTGGCGGAGAATCTGAAATTCATAGCTTCAAGAGGCAATATGATTTCCGAAAGTGAGGCTCCTGATCTCTTTCGTTTTACCCTAAGCTTTTTCAGACTGTTGCCTCGTATTGTACCCGGTACCGGCTTTTTGTTGAAGACGGTAGTCATTCCTGATGATTCGCGTCTTTATCCGGTTCTGAGTTATATTACGGAGCATATCAGTGAAGAAATAAAAATGGAGGATATTGCACGGATATTCAATTTGTCAGTGCGTAATCTTAGCCGGTTGTTTCAGACATCAGGTCTTCATTTTAGCAGCTATGTGAATCATTTGCGGATCGTGAGAGCCATAGAATTATTGACAGATGGCGGGAAAAACATGAAAGAAATTGCTTACGATGTCGGATTCAGTACTCCAAATCATTTCAACAGGGTTTTCAAGCAAGTGACCGGATTGTCACCTAAGGTCTATCTGCATCGCGTCTGTCAGAATTAATGATTGGAATTTTGAAATAAAAAATAGACTTTATTTTTGGAAATAACGGTATTATCCATATATTTGCAATAACCTGACAGAACGTTTGGATACAACGGTCGGCAGGTGGATCAAATTCTTAAATTTAAAGCCTATGTTAACACAGATTGCTATTTCTGCCATGGCCGCACTTTTTGCGTTGCCGAAATTGAATTATGAGATGAATGACCTGGAGCCGGTTATCAGTCAGGAAACAATAGAATTCCATTATGGAAAGCATTTGCAAGCCTATGTCAATACGCTCAATACCTTGGTCAAGGATACCGAGTATGAGAAAATGACTTTGGAAGAGATTGTTACGCATGCTCCTGCCGGTCCGGTTTTCAATAATGCCGGTCAGGTGCTCAATCATGCACTGTACTTTGAACAGTTCCGTCCGGTAAAGGCCGAGGGCAAGTCGGATAAACCGCAAGGGCGTCTGGCTGAGGCTATAGATACGGCATTTGGAAGTTTTGAAGAATTCCAAAAGAAAATGGCCACTGCAGCCACAGCGCTTTTTGGTTCAGGATGGGCCTGGCTGGCACAGGATAATGAAGGTAAATTGGTGATCGTGCAATGTCCGAATGCTGGTAATCCGGTTACTTCCGGCTTGGTGCCTTTACTGTGCTTTGATGTGTGGGAACATGCCTATTACATTGACTACCGTAACCGTCGTCCGGACCATATTTCCGCCTTATGGCAGATTATAGACTGGGACGTTATTGCTTCCCGCATGAAATAAAAGTCTGTTTGTGATATTTATCCGAGAATCCCCGCTTTAGCCATGTTCAAAAAAGGCTAAGGCGGGGATTTGGGTTTATTCCATGTTAATCTGTTCTATGTATTTCTTCAGACTGTCATAGAACCTGTTGCGGCACAGCGTCTGGCTGTTTCCGATTACGATCAGTTTCATTCTGGCACGGGTGATGGCCACATTCATTCGTCTCAAGTCACGCAGAAAACCGATTTGTCCCTCATTGTTGCTCCGAACCATGCTGATAAGGATAATGTCACGTTCCTGTCCCTGGAAACCATCTACGGTATTGATACTGATCATTTGCCGGTATGGCTTGAAAAAAGGATCTTTGCGAATGAGATGACGCAACATTTGTACCTGTGCCTTGTAAGGTGAGATGATACCGGTGTCAATCCTTTCATTCAGAATCCGTTCTTTTCCGATTCTGCCAAAGTAGTTTTTCAGAATGCCGACTGTCAGCTGTGCCTCTTCGGCATTGGTCTTGCTTTGGGTGTCGGTTTGTCGGTTTTCTTCAAATTGAAGGCAGATCTCATTATCTGATGTCTTTAAATCTCCGGTATATGGTACCGTCTGTCTTTCATCAGAGGTGTCAATCCATACCATAGGTGAATCCCAGTCCAGTATGCCACGGTATTTCACTTCGGCTGCACTTTCCACTTTATCGTCGTAAAACCAGTGGCTGGAAAACCGCATAATGGCCTCGTTCATCCTGTATTGTATTTTAAGCAGACTGACTGTTTGTGGCTTATGTTCTGCAATTATCTCCATGAGTGTACGGTCCAGGCCCTGTTTCAGGGCTTCCTGGCTTTTGATGGTAGGAGGTAGCTGGCAGTGGTCACCGGCCAGGATGACGCGTCCGGCTTTTTGTATGGCAATCCAGCATGCGGCTTCCAGTGCCTGGGCGGCTTCGTCTATGAATAAAGTCGTGAACGACATACCGGTGAGGACGCGGTTGGCACTGCCCGCCAGCGTACAGGCTATGACACGTGCCTGACTGAACAGGTCGGCATTGATAGCCAGTTCCATTTCTGTAGCCCGGTCGCGCAGACGAGTGATCTTCTGATGGAACGAGTCGTGATTTCCCTTGTTCCTCTGGCCGTATAGATCGCGTATGGCTTTCCTGACTGCCCAAAGTTGTGGATAGAGGGAATGACTTTCGAACATACGTTCATAAGTGAAGCCGAGCATTTTATCGTTGACTCTGCTTGGGTTGCCTATACGCATGACAGATACGCCGCGGTCGGTCAGCTTTTCGGCAATCCAGTCTACGGCCATGTTGCTTTGGGCACAGACCAGAACCTGGCTTTCACGACGGAGCGTTTCGTAAATGGCTTCTACAAGTGTAGTGGTTTTTCCGGTACCCGGAGGACCGTGTACAATGGCTACGTCTTTAGCCCGCAATACGTTGTTGACCGCCGTTTCCTGTGACGTGTTCAGCCATGGAAAACGGACGGGCATGAATTGATAGGTTCCTGCAGTGACTTGTCCCAGAAGGATTTCCCGTAATTCGGCCAGTCTGCCATGTTTGGCTGTTGTAGCGTGGTCGAGAGCCTCAAACATGAGTTTGTATGTAGTCTCGTCCAGATAGAGTTGTATTCCCAGTCTTTCTGCCTGTAACAATTGGGACAGGGAGTCTGTGCCCGGGAGGATTATGACCATGCGGTTCTCGTCCACAAAGCTGACTGTGGCCGAGAAATTCAGATAATGCAGTTGACCTTCTGCATATTGGCTTTTCTGTGGCCCGGATGCGTCCATGGTGAAAAAACAGACCGTTTTTCCGGGTTCGAAGTTATGTTCCACATCGGTCCATTCCGTTCGTCTGACTTCTATGACAAACTGGTTGAGTGAATTATAATAACTCTGTCCGATAACCAGTGGGAACCAGCAATATCCCTGTCTGATCTTATGGTAGATGCCGACCGTTTCAGTCTGTTGGCGGAACTGTTCCTTTTCGTAGGCATATTCCAGTTCAAGCAGCCGTTTGCAATGTTGCAGGTGCAGAAGAGAAGATTCAGGCATGGGACTTATTTTGGGTTGGTTGGTCGGTTGCTTTTTTCCAGTTGCATTTCGGCACGGCTTTTACTTTGTGTCACGAGCCATACACCGCTGAACACCAGGATAACGGCCAGGCCTTGTCCCCAACCGAATACACCGAGTCCGGTGGCTACACTCACGATGCAGGCAACGATCGGCTGGACATAATTATACATGCTTACAATCGTCGGACGGAGGCTTTTCTGACCTTTCATCATGAGGATATAGGCCAGGAAGGTTGCTACGAATACCACAAAAGCTGTTTCAGCCCAGACCGTAACTGGCAGTTCCTGCCAGTTTAGTCCTGCCAGTTCGTTGTAACTGAAAGGCAAAACAACAATAGTGGCGTAAGTGAACATCCATTTCATGCAAGTCACTACGCTGTATTTCTGGATAAGTTTCTTGAATATGGTCAGGTATACCGCGAAACTGCATTGTGCCGTGATGCAGAGCAGATCTCCGACAATATTGCCTTGTCCGTTTCCGTTGCCATGTCCGCTTCCCATGATAAGAAGCAACGCACCTATGGCACCGCAGAATATACCCATGACTTTTTTGCTGGTGACAGGTTCCTTCAGGAATATGGCAGCCAGAATCATGGTGATGATAGGCATGGTTGTTGTGACGATGCTGGCATTGACCGGTGAGGTGATGGACAATCCGATGGTAAAACAACATTGGTTGAATACAATAGCCAGCATGCCTGCAAAAAAGAACATGAAGAGGTCGCGTGGCGGCACTTCTTCGTTGTGTTTGCTGAATAGCGAGGTCAACCAGAAGCATACAGCTGCTCCTATCATTCTGAAGGTGACCATACAAAGTCCGCTGATACCGTTAGCCATGGCATCTTTGCCCAATGGTGACATCAGTCCCCATGCAGCGCAGGCTGCCAGCATGCAAAGATGGCCTTTCCAATTTTTGTCTTGATTCATTTCCTTTACCTTAAAAAATATCCGTAATCTGAAAACGTATGCAAAGTTAGCTTTTTTATCACAACTTTTATTTTTTTTCATTGCTTCTTTCCCATCTAAAAAGTATCTTTGTAATCAACAGACAGAAAAACACCTCACTATGGCTAAAGTTGGCGCATATATCAAAAGAATAGAAATAGAATCATTGTGGAGCGGCCGGAAGCATATTATATGGGATCTGGACCGTCATGTCAATATTCTGAGCGGGGTTAACGGAGTAGGCAAGAGTACGATTCTTAACAGGGTCATAGAAGATCTGTTGTTTCATCTTAAGGGTACCAACTCCGATATGCCGGGAGTTACGCTGACTTATTATCCGAAAGATGCCACGACAGTACGTTTTGATGTGATCAGGAGTTTTGACCGTCCCTTGATTCATAGTAACATTCTGGAAAAACTGACGGATGACAGAGTCGCTACGGAACTTGACTGGCAGCTTTACCAGCTCCAGCGCCGTTATCTGGATTATCAGGTGAATGTCGGTAACCGTATGATCAGCATGTTGACCAGCGGGGATCCGACAGCCCAAGAGAAGGCGAAGGCCGAAGCAGAAGCCAGAACGCAGTTTCAGGATATCATAGACAGTTTGTTCAAGGAAACCGGTAAGAAAATCGTACGCGACAGCAATGAAATCTTTTTGGATCAGTTCGGCGAAATACTGCCTCCATACAAATTGTCGTCCGGAGAGAAGCAGATGCTGGCCATTCTCTTGACCGTACTGGTGGAAGACCGTCAGCCTTATGTATTGTTTATGGACGAGCCGGAAGTCAGTCTTCATGTGGAATGGCAGCAGAAACTGATCAGCCTGATCCAGCAGCTGAATCCTCAGGTGCAGATCATACTGACCACCCATTCTCCTGCGGTCATAATGAACGGCTGGCTTGATGCGGTTACGGAAGTGACGGATATTACCCAATAAAAACAGATCCGCGTATGTCAAAAAGATTGTCTGAAAACTTAAATTCCTATTATCTTGGTGCCGCGCACAAGATGAAGCCCAAGAAGGCACGGCATAAGATCGTGGCTTATGTGGAAAGTTACGATGACATTTTCTTCTGGCGTAATGTTCTGGATGAGTTTGAGACGGAAGACCGCTATTTTGAAATCATGCTGCCTTCGCGGACTACATTGGGCAAAGGCAAAAAACTGGTGTTGATGAACAAACTGGGACAACAGTTCGGTGAGAATATGATAGCCTGTGTGGATGCGGATTATGATTATCTGCTTCAGGGAGTGACTTCCATTTCTGCACTGATCAATACCAATCCTTACGTCTTCCACACTTATGTCTATGCCATCGAAAACTATCAGTGTTATGCCGAGAGTTTGCATAGTGTATGTGTCATGGCCACTCTTAATGACCATCAGATCGTGGATTTCGAAGGCTTTATGCAGGAATATTCACGGATAATCTGGCCGCTTTTTGTCTGGTCCATTTGGGTTTACCGTCATAATGTCTATCATGATTTCACTATGACTGAATTTGGCAATCACGTGGTATTTGGAGATATCAATGTGTATCATCCGGAGTATACGCTTGAATATGTCAGACGTAAGGTTAACCGGAAAATGGCATGGTTGCAGCATCATTATCCTCAGGCAAAGGCGGATTATGAAAGTTTGAAGGCTGAATTGCAGTCGTTGGGAGTGACACCTGAGACAACCTATCTGTATATGCAGGGGCATACCTTGTTCGAAAATGTCGTATTGCCGTTACTGGAACCGGTTTGTATTCTGTTGCGTAAGGAACGTGAGAAGGAAATAAGGCGTCTGGCGGAACATGACGTGCAGCGTCAGAATGAACTGTCATGTTATCAGCATAGCCAGCAACCTATTGGCGAAATGTTGCGTAAGAATATTAATTTCAAGCAAGCAGCCCCATATCAGCGTTTGCGTAAAGATATTCTTCGGTTTATGGAAGAACTGGACCGTCAGTATGCCCGTTCTGAGACAAATATGGGAGAACGGAACATGAACGGTCATTTGACAGGTCAACCTGCAGATGGAGACTGAAATCATGGAATGATATTCTCCTGCTGCAGGTTGATTCTGTTTTGTTTTATATAAAGAACTTATCCAATTTCTTGATCAGCATGCTGCGACAGAAAACGACGACACTGTCGCCTTCTTCAATCTGTGTCATGCCGCTAACCAGCATACCGGTTCCGTTACGAACCAGACCACCGATGGTAACTCCGGCCGGTAATCCCAAGTCCTTAACCGGCTTTCTGGTCACTCTGGCGCCCGGTTTGACAATAAATTCTGCCACATCCGCATTGGCAACGGTCAGGCATTTGACGTTCGTGACATCCGCATCAAGCATCATCTGGTAGATATGGCTGGCAGCGATGGTCTTTTTGTTGATGATGGTACCGATATCCAGTTTTTCAGCCATGGTCACATAATCCAGATTGTCGACAAGGGCAACCGTTTTTCTTACTCCCAGTCGTTTGGCTGTCAGGCAGGCCAGGATGTTGCTTTCACTTTGTCCGGTCAGAGCGACGAAAGCCTGAGTGTGGTGGATACCTTCGTCCATGAGCAGGGCCGTGTCGCGTCCGTCGCCATTGATGACCATCACATCATCATTTTCAAGAAGCTCATTCAGCTCATTACACCGTACCGGGTCATTTTCTATGATTTTAACGTCCATGTAGTCCGGGGCTTTCTTGGCCGAATGCATGGCTGTACGTCCTCCTCCCATGATCATGACATTCTTGACGTCAGCATAATTTTCCTTACCGACAATTTTCCGGATATAAGGTATGTACTTCTTGGTTGTCATGAAATAGACAATGTCATTGAGCTGCAGTTCGGAATCTCCGTTGGGGATGATGGTTTCGTCATCTCTTTTGATGGCTACAACGTGGTAGTTTGTATTCGGACCACATAATGTTTTGAGCGGTATGTTCAGAATCTCAGTCGTGTCTCTCAGTTTGATGCCCAGCATGGTCAGTGCACCGTCGTGTACTTCCCACCATTGTCTGACCCAACTGTGCTTGATGCTTTCCACAATGTCACAGGCAGCCAGAAGTTCCGGGAAAATAAGAGAATTGATTCCCATCTTTTTGAAAAAATCGCGGTATTTGCAGTCTGTATATTCCGCGTTATCAATACGGGCTACCGTCTTCTTGGCACCAAGTGCGTGAGCCAGCATGCAGCAGGTGATGTTCTTGTTTTCGTCCGGTGTGACGGCAATGAACAGGTCCGCATGTGCTGCACCGGCTTCTTTCAGACCGTCTATGGATGTCGGTCGCAGGTTTAGCGTCATGAGGTCGAACGAATCGGCTATTTTGGATAGCTTTTCTTCGCTTTCGTCAATGAGGGTAATGTCTTGGTTCTCATTTGAGAGCAAGCCGGCCAGATGGGTACCCACCGCGCCGGCCCCGGCAATGATAATTTTCATGTCAAGTGTGTGAATATAATATATGGAGTTGTTTTATAATACTGTCTTTGTCGATACCCACGATTTTTTGCAGTTCGCCTACTGCACCGTGTTCAACAAATGAATCTGGCAATCCAAGCCGTCTGACAGTGGCTTTGTAGTCGTGGTCGGCAAAATATTCCAGTACGGCAGATCCCAGTCCGCCGCTGATGACACCGTCTTCTATGGTAATGACCTTGTCGTAATGGCATCCTGCGATGTCCAGAATGTTTGTGTCGATCGGTTTGAGGAAACGCATGTCGTAGTGTGCCACGCTGACTTTCTCACCTTTTTCAGCCTGCATCTGTTCAAAACACCGGATGGCTTCGCTTACGGTATTGCCGATCGGGCCAATGCTCAGGCATACCATATCGGTACCCGATTTAAGCAATTGTCCTTTTCCGACAGGGATTTCTTCCATTTCCGTTTTCCAGTCGAGCATGACTCCTCTGCCGCGCGGATAGCGGATGACGAAAGGACCTTTGTCAGGCAATTGAGCCGTATACATCAGGTTACGGAGTTCTTTCTCGTTCAGAGGGGACGAAATGGTCAGATTGGGAATCGGCCGGAGGGCCGCCATATCGAAGGCTCCATGGTGAGTCGGTCCGTCTTCGCCTACCAGACCGGCACGGTCAAGACACAGGACAACAGGCAGGCGCTGTATGGCTACATCATGGATAATATTGTCGTAAGAGCGTTGTGCGAATGAAGAATAGATGTTGCAGAACGGGATAAGACCGTCTTGTGCCATACCTCCTGAAAAAGTGACGGCATGTCCTTCTGCAATGCCTACGTCAAAAGCCCTGTCGGGCATCTCTTTCATCAGGATATTCATGGAACAGCCTGTAGGCATGGCTGGTGTGACGCCTATTATCTTGGGATTCTGTTGAGCCAGTTCAAGGAGGGTTTCGCCGAAAACATCCTGAAAGCGGGGAGGCATGTGGCTGGTATCGGCAATGATCTGTTTGCCCGTTTCCTTGTCGAATTTTCCAGGTGCATGCCATACGGTAGCTGACCGTTCGGCCGGTTTGAATCCTTTTCCCTTTACGGTGTGGATATGAAGCAGTTTGGGACCTTTCATGTCCTTGAGCGTCCGCAGGGTCTGTACCAGTTCGATGACGTCATGTCCGTTGCTGGGACCGAAATAACGGATGTTCATACCCTCAAAAACATTCTGCTGGTTGTTGATGAGGGATTTGATTGAATTGTTGAAACGTATGATCTGCTTCTTTCTGTTGTCATTCAGCCAACCCCAGTTGAGCAGTTTTTTCGACAGTTCGAATCTCAGACGGTTGTATAAACCGCTTGTGTGCAACTGATGGAGGTAATGTTTCATGCCTCCTACGCTGTGATCAATACTCATGTTGTTGTCATTGAGTATGATCAGAATGTCATTGGATGATGAAGACGCGTTGTTCAGCCCTTCATAAGCCAGTCCGCCGCTCATGGAGCCGTCGCCGATGACAGCAACGATGTGCCGGTTTTCCTCTCCTTTGGCTTTGGCTGCTACAGCCATACCAAGAGCTGCCGAGATGGAATTTGAGGCATGCCCGCATGTGAAAGTGTCATATTCGCTTTCGGAAGGCGAGGGGAAAGGGCGTAAACCGTGCAGTTTGCGGTTGGTGAAAAACTGGTCCCGTCGTCCGGTCAGGATCTTATGGGCATAGGCTTGGTGTCCCACGTCCCATACGATCCGGTCGTAAGGCGTGTGATAGACATAATGCAGTGCGACTGTCAGTTCTACCACTCCCAGGCTCGATGCAAAATGGCCGGGATTGTCGGCCAGCTCATCGATGATATCCTTTCGGAGTTCATCGCATACTTTCGGCAACTTTTCAAGAGGCAGTTTCCGAAGGTCGGCCGGAAAATTGATTTCCGGTAAAAGGTTATAGGTATTTTTGGTACTCATTACGTCATTTTATCTTTGCAAATTTAGCATAATTTCGTATATCTTGCGTAATTTTGCAGTAAAAATACTCAATTTGTTAATAAGACCATAAATGGACTTTCGGACAAAACTGAAATGGGATGAGCCGTCGTGGCAGTTGGAGCCTTCAAGCAGGATTACTTCCGTGGGGTCCTGTTTTGCGGATCACATGGGGCGCAAAATGCAGGATGCACGGCTGGATGTGCATGTCAATCCCTTCGGTGTACTCTATAATCCTCTGAGTATAGCCACATGTTGTAATTTGATGACTTCTGTTGCAGGCGTGCCGGACCGCTTCTTTTTCGAGTCAGGTGGTTTGTGGCATTGTTGGCTGAACGACAGCAGCTTTTCTGCCGGAACCTTATCCGAGTGCCGGGAACGTGTCAATCGTGTCTATGAGGAAGAATACCGCCGTCTCAGAACTTTGGATGTGTTGTTTCTGACCTTGGGTACCAACCGCTGTTATCAGCTGAAAGAAGAGGGATATGTGGTAGGTAATTGCCATAAGCAGCCGGGAGCGTTGTTTGAGGAAAAATCATTGACAGTAGAACAAACCCTGTCAGCCCTGCGCGGATGCCTGGATGCCATGTGGAAGATCAACCCCGGGTTACGCGTGGTCTGGACGATAAGTCCTTATCGCTATCTTAAATATGGGGCTCATGGAAGCCAGTTAGGCAAAGCGGTCTTGTTGTTGGCTGTGGACGAACTTTGCCGGGCAGACAGCCGGTGCAGTTATTTTCCTGCTTATGAGATCGTATTGGACGAATTGCGTGACTATCGGTTTTATGCGGAAGACATGGTGCATCCATCGCCTGTGGCGGTATCCTATATATGGGAGTGTTTGTCGGAGCACTGCTTTTCACCGGCTCTGAAAACTTATATTAAGGAATGGGAACAGATTAACAAAGCGTTGTCGCATCGGCCCCTTCATCCGGAGTCGGAAGCCTATCGGACTTTTTTGCGTCAAACTTTGTTAAAGCTGGAGCAACTTAATGAAAAATATCCGAACTTAGTATTATCATCCGAATATGACAGATTGAAAGATCTGCTTAAAAGTTAAAATAAAATGTCTTACACGTTAGAAAAGATCAGTTCCCTCATTGGGGCCCACTTGGTGGGGAAAGAGGATGTGGCGGTCAGCTGGTTACTGACAGACAGCCGTTCGCTTTGTTTTCCGGAAGATACCTTGTTTTTTGCATTGGAAAGCCGCCGGAATGACGGCCATAAGTATATTTCTGAATTATACCGTCGGGGGGTACGCTCGTTTGTTGTCCGTGAGCTTCCGGATATGGCAGCCTTTCCGGATGCCAATTTCCTGCAGGTTCTTAATCCGCTGAAGGCATTGCAGCGACTGGCCGAGCGTCATCGTGAATCGTTTGATATTCCGGTTGTCGGTGTGACAGGCAGCAATGGTAAAACGGTTGTGAAAGAGTGGTTGTATCAGCTGATGTCATCGGATAAGATCGTGGCACGCTCACCCCGTAGTTACAATTCGCAGATCGGGGTACCTCTTTCAGTCTGGACCTTGTCGGAGAGTACGGAACTGGGCATTTTTGAGGCCGGCATTTCGTTGCCTGGCGAGATGGATGCCTTGCAGTCCGTGATTCAGCCTACAATCGGTGTGTTTACAGGATTGGGTGAGGCGCATCAGGAGAATTTCAATTCCCGCGAGCAGAAGTGCATGGAAAAACTCCGGCTTTTCCGCGACAGCAAGGTCCTGGTATATCCTATTGACGATCCTTGTGTGGCCGGTTGTGTCAGCCTGTCTGCCTTCAAGGGCGAATATCTGGCCTGGTCTTTGCACCGTTCCGATGTACCTCTTTATATTGAGCAGGTTGAAAAACAGGCCGACGGTACGACGTTGACTTATCATTATCATGGTGGATGCCATGTTTACCGTATACCTTTCATTGATGAGGCTTCCGTGCTGAATTCCATTACCTGTCTGGCTGTTTGCCTTTATATGGGACTGACGCCTGAGCAGATAGCCGAAAGAATGTGGGAACTGGAACCAGTGGCCATGCGTCTGGAAGTAAAGGAGGGACGTAATGGATGTACGCTGATCAATGACAGTTATAATTCCGATTATAATTCACTGGATATTGCGCTCGACTTCATGAACCGTCGTCCTGACAGTGAGGGACGTCGTCGAATGCTGATTCTGAGTGATATCCAGCAGACCGGACAGGATCCCGAGGTATTCTATGAAAAAGTGGCCCGTTTGGTCGAAAGTCGCGGTGTGGAATGCTTTGTCGGTGTAGGACCTCAATTGTCGGCTTTTCGTCGCTTCTTTACGATGGAAAGTTATTTCTTCGGTACAACGGCTGAACTGTTGTCGAGCGAATGGTTCTCCCATTTGCATCAGGATGTGATACTGATCAAAGGTGCGCGTTCTTTCCGGTTTGACCAGTTGACCGATTTGTTGGAACGCAAGGTCCATGAGACGATCTTGGAGGTTAACCTTAATGCCGTGGTGGATAACCTGAATTATTACCGTAGCTTTCTCAAGCCTGAAACCAAGATGGTTTGTATGGTCAAGGCTTCTGCATATGGTGCCGGAGCCGTTGAGATTTCCAAGACATTGCAGGATCACCAGGTCGATTATCTGGCTGTAGCGGTTGCCGACGAAGGCGTGGATTTGCGTAAGGCGGGCATCAAGGCCAATATCATTATCATGAATCCGGAGATGAGCAGCTTCAAGACCCTCTTTGAATATGATCTTGAACCGGAAGTCTACAGTTTCCGTCTGTTGGATGCATTGATCCGCGAGGCAGAAAAGGAAGGTGTAACCCACTTCCCTGTTCATATCAAACTGGATACAGGCATGCACCGTCTGGGCTTTGACCCTCTTCATGACATGCCGGCACTGATAGAACGTCTCAAGCATCAGACCGCAGTGATACCCCGTTCTGTCTTTTCGCATTTTGTAGGAAGTGACAGTGATGATTTTGACCGTTTCTCCGCCCATCAGTATGAGCTTTTCCTTAAAGGAAGCAGTCAGCTTCAGCAGGCTTACAAACACAAGATCTTACGTCACATGTGTAACAGTGCAGGAATTGAGCATTTCCCTGAACGCCAGATGGAGATGGTGCGTCTGGGACTTGGACTTTACGGCATCAATGCACGTAATAATGAGCTTTTGCATCCTATCAGCACATTGAAGACGACTATTCTGCAAATACACAATGTGCCCAAGGAAGAAACCGTCGGTTATAGCCGTAAGGGCAGGCTTACCCGTGACAGCCGGATTGCGGCCCTTCCGATCGGTTATGCGGATGGGCTTAACAGAAAGTTGGGCGTTGGTCATGCTTATTGCCTGGTCAATGGCCAGAAGGCTCCTTATGTAGGCAATATCTGTATGGATGTCTGTATGATAGATGTGACCGATATCGATTGCAAGGAAGGGGATACGGCCGTGATCTTTGGTGAAGGGCTTCCGGTTACGGTATTGAGTGATATACTCGGAACCATTCCGTATGAGATTCTTACGAGCGTAAGTTCGCGTGTCAAGCGCGTTTATTATCAGGACTAAAATCATATACGATAATAAGTTGACAGTTGAAGGAGAAAGACGGTAATCTGTATTCCTTTGTTCATGGAGATGAAAGGATTCGTGCTGTTTTTCTTCTTCAATGTGTTTTAAACGTCCGGCTACTGTAGGTTCGGCCATTTCATATTGGTCCGATGAAAGGTATGGTTCTGCCTGATTGTCAGTAGATAGAGAATCGTTTGGAAAATTTGTCTGACAGTTGATGTTTATGGTAAGGCTTTCTGTTGTCTTATTTTCATTCATGGCTTTTCTTTTTTCTGCCCAATGTCTGACGCTTTGTCTGATTATAGATTTCATTTTTTCCATAGTTCCAGTTTTTTATACAAATATACGAAAGCCAGAAGGCTGACTTGTCACTTATGGGCATTTGAGGGCACTTGTTGTCATTTGTAGTTCAAAATGGTCATTTTTAACGAGTTTTGTCCCTATGTTTTCCTTGGGTCGGATTTTTTATAGGAAAAAAACGGAGAAGAATCAGGACTTCCGGACCAGTTATGGCTTTCCCATATACCCCCAATAAAAGATAAAAACGGCGTTATATCCTTCACTTCTTCAATACTGGTTTTATATATATGATAATCAATAAGTTATTGGTGAATATTTGTGCTTCACCCCTCATTCATGGTCATTATGAACTTTATTTGTTAAATTGTAAATTAATATGCTCTTTTGGCGGATTGGGAGTTCGGTACATTCTGAAAAAAGTAAAGCTTACTTTCAAAAAAGTAAGGTTTACTTTTTCAAAAGTAAGCTTTACTTTTTTGAAAGTCTCCTGTTGATTTTTTTTGTATTACTATGTTCGAGGAAACGGAAAAGCTGGTTGAAGGAGTAAGTGAAGGGGTGGTGAAGGGGTCCTTCATCCCAAAAACCGCATAAATAAAGGAAGGTGAAGGGGTGAAGGAGGAAAAGTATGAATCAATATGGGGGAGGAGAGAGAAACGGTTGGCTTCGTGAAGCCATGAACTTTGTGATATCTAACATTAAGAAAGGCTGGAAAAAGTTACCTGATGGGCGAGAGAACAAGTTTGAGTATGCAGAATGTGACTTATCCGTTTTGCAGAAGACTGGAATCCTGAAGCATGAAGGCAAAAATAATAATGCTGTGTGGGTAGTTTTTGTATAGAAATAAGTCAAAAAGCATACATAATCTTTAACCACAAAGTTAATTTTATGGCTAAAGATAATATGATTTTGTCAGATCTTTTTAAGCGAACATGATTCCTGTGACCGGACCGGTAAAGTTTTGGACGCTGTTTGAATTTAATGATCTGGAAAAACATTTTAAAGAATGGATAAGGAGACGTTTGTAAGTTCATAATATAATTCCCATAGGAAATCCAGACGGTTCCTAAGTTTGTTATAGATGTTTGTCGGACATGTATAACATCTTTCATTGTACTCAAATTGTGTGCTTGCAATTCGATTTAATGCACGACAGGTAGAATAAACAGAAGAGAGATATCTTTATGAGAATGTAAATAATTACTTGTTTTTGAGAGGAGATAAAATAAATTAACTAACTTTGTGTCATACCCTTTGCCAATGGGGTAAGGTAAAGAAGTTCTGCTGTCCAAAGCAAGAAATTTAAAATTGAATTAATGAACCTTTAAAAATATGACTATGAAAAGAATACTTACTTTACTGGGAACCGTGCTCCTGTGTCTGACCAGCATCATCCTGCCGGCAAAAGCCGCGACCATCGCCTCCGGCACCTGCGGTGATAGCCTCACTTGGACACTCGCCGATACCGGCACGCTGACCATCAGTGGTACCGGGGAAATGTACGATTTCTACTACGACAACGGTGTCTGGACCAATCCTTGGATGTCTTATGCCGGCGATATCAAAAAAGTGCTGATAAAACAAGGCGTGACGGGTATAGGAGAGTGGGCATTCGGTTATTGCCGTAACCTGTTCTCCATCACCCTCCCCGAAAGCGTGACGAGTATAGGAGACCGTGCCTTTTACGACTGCAGCAGCCTGATCTCCATCACTCTCCTCGAAGGTGTGACGAGTATAGGAGATTGGGCTTTCTATAACTGTAGCACTCTGACCTCCATCACTATTCCTGAAGGCGTGGCTTTTCCAGACATCAAGGATGCGCTTAACCTGTTCGGGGATGATAGACAATCGCATCGTGCAGCCGGGGATTTCCTGTACCTCACAGCCAAGCAAAAGGGAGATTTGGACAGTCGGGAGCAAATCAAAGCCAAACGAGAGGTTGATAATGTGGTGGATGGGCATTATGACTATCAGCAAAAGAGGGGCTTCTCAATAAGAAGATAAGCGATAATGATATGCCAGTGATGATAATCGTAAGATTTTGACGTATAACCGAATAAAAAAGAGTAACTTTGTAAACGAAATAGAGAAAAATATGGCTAACATTACAAACATACAAGAATCCGAATATGAGGCAATTCTGCGACAGGCTGTCGCAGTTATTGACAGGACAAGAACAATGGTAGCTACAACAATATGCTCTGCCATCGGTTCTGCCCATTGGGAAATCGGAAAATTGCTTCACGACCGAAAACTTGAAAGCAAGCATGGAAGTGGTGTTGTAAACCGCTTGTCCTATGACTTAAAACAACGCTACCCACAAACGGGAGTATCTCCGAGAAATCTGTGGGACATGAAGAAGTTTTATGAGCGTTTTTGTGAGAGCGATCCAAAACTGCGACAGGCTGTCGCAGTTTTGCCGTGGGGACATACATTGAAATTGATGCGCAAGTTCGGTGAGGATGATAATGCCATTTCGTATTATGCCCAAGAAACCCTGTCAAAAGGTTGGAATCGTGACCTGTTATCCAGTGCCATTTCCCTTAAAATGCACACAAGGAAGAGCGAATCTTTGGATAACAATTTCGAGCAGACACTGCCTGCCACGCAAGCGATGTTTGTCAATGAGGTGTTCAAGAGCGGTTATAATCTCGGCTTTCTTGGTATAAAAGACCCTATCTTGGAAACGGAACTGGAAACCCGATTGGTGGAAAAAGTCAAGCATTTCCTTTTGGAACTTGGCAAAGGTTTCACCTATCTTGGAAATCAGTATGTGCTTGAGTATAACGGCAAGCGGAGCAAGGTCGATATGCTTTTCTTCCATCGTGGTCTGCATTGTCTTGTAGCCATTGATTTGAAGATTGGCGAGTTCAAGCCGGAATATGCAGGTAAGATGAATTACTATCTGTCATTGCTCGACCGTTTAGAGCGCAGAGAGGACGAGAACCGTTCTATCGGCATTATTCTGTGTGCTGAGAAAGACCGTGTGGAAGTGGAGCTTGCTTTAGAAGATATGGGTAAGCCCATCGGTGTTGCCGACTATCAACTGATTGTTCCGCAGGAGGAATTAAAGAAAGTGGTTGCAGACGAAATGGAAGCGTTTGGCAAAGAACTTCCGCTTCGAACGGGAACAGAAGAGTAAACAAAGAATAACTAAGCTGTACTAGGCAATAAGCAGAACGAAAAAATATATAGTTATAATATGAAACCAGATTCGTAACCATTCTATTTTCCGCCTTGACACACATCTTAGCCTAACATATCTTTGTGCCGTAACCTTTAAGAACAATGATTATGGCAAAAGAAAAAGTAAACTATCAGGAGGTATATGACCTCTACCAGTTATGCAGCGAGACCAAGGATCTTCGCGAGTTCTGTGCGGATTATGGAGTAAACTACGACAAGTTCATGAACTGGCAGCGTCACCAGCTGTGGAGCGAGAAGTTAGGCAAGACAGTTCAGGTTGAGCAACCCAAGGTTGCCAAAGTCCGGATAACCGGCAAGCCTTGCAACAGTCCAACCGTAAAGTTGGAGGTGAAACAACCTGA
>URDY01000022.1 GCA_900546665.1 uncultured Paraprevotella sp.
GATGTCAGGATATTTGAATACTGTTTTTTTGTTCTGAAATCATGAAAAATCAGACGTGAAGGATAAGGTGAAGGAGTGGTGAAGGATCTGTATCACCTTTCAGCCCGCATAAATAAAGGGTGGTGAAGAGGTGAAGGGGTAAAATGGAATAAGATCAGTATAAGGAGTCAGTAAGGCTTTTGATAATCGAATAATGATTTTTTTGTCGTAAAAATATTTTAAGTTTATAAGAATGGTTTTAACTAGAAAGTCGATATAATCCAATAAATAGTCTGAAAAGTCCTATAAAAGTGAAATGGAATTAAGTATTTTTGTATGCAAGACGAATAAGGGTTTGCGATCTTTATTAAAACATCTTTTAATAAACATATCCGGCTTTTGCTTTGGGGCTGCTGCTACTGGTTGTGACTGGACAGAAGATGAGAGCGTAATAAAAATATTGTTGAAAAAACAGGTATAATCAAATAACAAATGAACAGATAAAAGAAGATTTTATGGTAAGAAATGTTTTTCTATTTTTGACCTTATTGTTTAGTACGGCTATTTATGCACAAGAATCCTGGTTGGCATCTCCTAATGAAAAGATTCAGGTGGATTTACGGTCTAATGAAAACGGAGCTTGGTATTTAGAAGTCGGTTATTGGGATAACGGAGTGAAACAGATTGTTTTTCCATCGGTGTTCTTGGGATTAGACCGGCAGGATCTTATTTTTAAGGATCATTTGGCTCTCATTGAAGCCAGTCCAGTAAAACCAGTGCATGAGGATTATACGGTCGTACATGGAAAGAAAAAGCACTGTGTGAACGATGGCAACGATCGGGTTGCGTCATTTAAAAACATTAAAGGAGGCGTGTTGAATGTCAGGGTTCGGGCATATAATGATGGTTTTTGTTTCAGATATGAGTTTCCCGAAAAAACGGCTGGCCAGTTTCTGATAAATGACGAATTGACTTATTTTGAGATTCCAGAAACGGCAGACCGCTGGTTACAGCGTTTTATAACCAGTTATGAAGGTGAGTTTCCACATCAGAAAGACCAGATTCAGCAAAGAGAGTGGGGATATCCGGCATTGTTTCAGTTTAATGATCAAAATTGCTGGGCTTTGATTACCGAGGCTGGAATAGATGGTACGTTTTGTGCGACTAAATTGAATAATAAGGAAAATGCAAACAGGTATAAACTGACGTTCCCTGCTATGACGGACGGAAACGGAACAGGAGAGGTTTGTCCTACAGTGGGGATGCCATGGCGTTCACCATGGCGTGTGGCAATAATAGGTCAGCTCGGAGATCTGGTGTCTTCCACATTGGTGGACGATGTTTGTGAACCGTCGAAGCTGGAATCGACGGATTGGATAAAACCCGGAGTGGCATCGTGGATTTACTGGGCCTACAATCACGGAACAAAGGATTATAAGAAAGTTTGTGAATACATTGATTTATTTGGCTGTGGAGATGGGATGGCCTTATGTCCTCTTTGACTGGGAATGGGATGAAATGAGTAATGGCGGTGATCTGACGAAAGCTGTAGCCTATGCCAGAAATAAAGGTATAGCGGTTTGGATTTGGATTAATTCCGGTGGAGCTCACAATCGGGTTTCTGCGACACCACGTGACCTGTTGATTACCCACGAAGCCCGTATGAAGACTTTTCAATGGTTGTCGGAGTTAGGAGTTTGTGGTGTCAAGGTTGATTTCTTTGAAAGCGACAAGCAAGATATGATGCAATACTATATCGGAATCCTGGAAGATGCAGCCCAATATCGTTTGATGGTCAACTTCCATGGATGTACGATTTCTCGTGGATGGACTCGTACCTATCCTCACTTAATGAGCATGGAGGCTGTTTATGGAGCGGAACAGTATAATAATTCTCCGCGAATGACAGAAATAGCTGCTCAACTGAACACGGTATTGCCATTTACCCGTAATGTGGTCGGTCCGATGGATTACACGCCTGTGGCTTTTACAGATTCCCAGCATCCGCATACCACATCTTATGCGCATGAACTGGCATTATCTGTTGTCTTTGAGTCTGGAATCACGCATATGGCAGATCGTCCTGAAGGATTTGCTGCTTTGCCGGCGGCAGCAAAGGAATTTCTCAGCCATGTTTCAGCAGATTGGGATAATACCACTTTACTTGACGGATATCCTGAGAAAAATATTGTGATTAAGCGTGAAAAGAATGATACACTGTATATTGCGGGATTGAATGGTACGGACGGATCATTGACCAAAACCGTACATATTGACGGCCTTGACCAGGATAAATGTTACAAAATGCTCCTGATATCAGATGGTGCAGATTATGATAAGATGAATGTGACTTATTCCTTAATGAAGGGTAATGATATCACTGTGACCAGTTTGCCGCGGGGAGGTTTTGCTATGCGTCTGACACCTTTCTCAGACCGTGACTTTACCGATTTATGGAATGAAGCAGATAAGGAATGTAAGTTATTGGAGGCTAAGGTTAATGTTTTATATAAGTCAGATATAGACAGATTGAGGTTGAAAATGGACCGGATAAAAGCTTTGGATGTTTCCGCTGCGCTTAAATTTGAATATCTGGCTTTGGCTTATGCCGAATTTTGTAATGGTAGGTAAAAGGTAGTAAGTTTAAGTTTAAAAGGATTGTATTGAAAGGATCAGGACGGGTGGGATCACTCTCCTGATCCTTTTTAATTTATATTTCAGTATTAGGGTAGTACTGTGATCTTCCTGTCTGCATGATAGAAGCAGTTTTATATCTTATTCCTTCAAATAGGAATACCGGTCGGATTTCAAGGTGTTCGTTGTTTAGGGGAGGATGAAATAGATACAGGTAATATTAAAGTCCAGATTGTCTGGTGCAGATAATGGTCAGAAGGCAAAACCTAAGCAATGATGGGAAAAGAAGAACAATAATACAGATTATTTGCGGGTTCAGACTGTAGGTCTAAAAGATGCGGTAAAAGAAAATCCCCTTGTCGGCTTGGGGAGAATTTGCCGACAAGGGGATTATTGTTTTTTCTTATTCTTGAACTGTGTCTGATTACCAGAAGTAGATATAGAATGCAACACAGAGTGCGACAACACCAATAGAGGTGATCACGTCAAGTGTGCTCCAGCTAGCACGTGTAGCAGCTTTCTGTTCAGCGCTCTGGGTAAGGAATGTAATACCTTTGAGCTTTTCTTCGCTGGCCTGTTTGGTGAAGAAACTTACTACAACCATTAACAGCATCGTGAAGATGAGCAGATAGATTTCAAACCACAACCAGTTGATGCTTAAGAAATCCTGAATGAACTGAGGATATGCCAGGAAGTCAGCGCTGCCGACTTTTGCCGGGAATATAGCCATAATAGCCAGACGGACCATACCAACAAGGAAACCTACAATAATACCGACTTCACCTGCTTTCGGAGTGATTTTCTTGGTGAATACACCCATGATGAATACGGCTGCAATAGCCGGTGCGATCAATGACTGCATTTCCTGAAGAATACCGTAGAGGCTCTTTCCCATCATCTGCATAACCGGAATCCAAAGTACACCGAATACAACGACTGCCAATGTAGCCATACGACCCATCCATACCAGTTTCTGCTCGGAAGCTTCCGGATGATAATGTTTGTAGAAGTCCATGGTGAACAATGTGGCTGAAGAGTTGAAGTGAGCAGCCAATGAAGTTACAAGAGCTGAGATGAATCCGATGGTTACAATACCTTTCACACCTACAGGGAGGACGTAGCGAACCATGGCACTGAAGGCCTCGTCCGTTACTTTATTACCAGATGCATCTGTCATCAAAGCAGCAAAATCAGGTCTTGCATACAAGGCAGCTGCAATCATACCCGGAATCAAGAACATGAATACGGGAAGCACTTTCAAATAACCGGCAAAGATTGTACCGCGACGAGCTTCCTGCATATTCTTGGCAGCCAGAACTCGCTGTACGATGTGCTGGTCAGTACACCAGTACCAGAAACCGATAATTGCAGCACCGATGAATACACCGAAGCCCGGGAAACGGCCATAAAGAGGATCGCTTTCATTAAAGTGCATCAAGTGGTTGATACCGTATGCTGTGCCGTCTTCACCTTTGTTCATGGTCTGTGCATGAGCCAACATGTTTTCCCAACCCTGCACGATAGAACCGTCACCCAATGCATTCAAACCGAGGAATAAAACCAGGAACGCACCGACAATCAGGATAGGAGTCTGAATGGCAGAGATTGTCATCACACCTTTCATACCACCGAAGATGGTGAATACACCTGTCAGGGCAACCAAGCCAAGGGCGCCATACCAGAACGGCAGACCAAGCAAACCTTCAAAGAATACACCACCGGTAATGGCTGTTACAGATACTTTGGTCAATACATAACTGATCAGGGTGATGAGTGACAAAGCCGAGCTGGTGTTACGTGTAAAACGACGGTTCAGGAATTCCGGCATGGTAAAAATCTTACTGTGTTCGTAGAAAGGAACAAAGAACCATCCGAGAATAAGGATCATCCATCCCTGCATTTCCCAGTGAGCCATACCCATTCCGGTTTCTGCACCGGCACCGGCAAGACCTACAAGGTGCTCTGAACCGATATTGGCTGCAAAAATAGCTGCACCAATAGTAAACCATGTTTCACTACGTCCGGAGAGGAAGTAGTCATCACTTGTTTCGCCGCCAGTCTTTTCGGCTTTACTCTTTTGAATTGCACGGTATACGAACCATGCAACTGTTGCTACACCGACTACAATAATAGCCCAGTCCAGCATCTCAAATTGTGTTGAATGCCAATTCATGATTTTTTGTTATTTTAGTTTTTTGGTATTTGATTTCACAGGTTAGTTATATTAAAGTGTGTACTTTACACGATATTTTGGTACAAAAATACTTATTAACGTTGAAATATTTAAGTATATTGGTATGTTTTATAACATTTTTTATAATACAGATAGAGTTTAATGATGTGAATGGGTTATTTTAAATCAATTTTACGAGTTTTATCATAATAGACGAGGTCGTTTTCGTCTATTTTACGCAATACTTTACATGGATTGCCTACAGCAATTACGTTGGCTGGGATATCCTTGGTGACGACACTTCCTGCTCCAATTACGGAATTGTCACCTATATTCACGCCAGGAAGAATGACACTGTTTGCACCTATCCAAACGTTATTTCCGATATGGATGGGTAGATTATATTGGGCCTGTCTGCTTCTCAGTTCCGGATGAATGGGATGGGTTCCGGAAGCCAGTATCACGTTCGGAGCAAAAAGTACATTATTGCCTACATATATCTCTCCATCGTCAACCAATGTCAGGTTGAAATTGGCATTCACTCCGTTACCGAAATGTACGTGCTTTCCGCCCCAGTTGGCGAAAAATGGTGTTTCAATATAGCAATCATCGCCAATTTCTGCAAACATCTTTTTCAACAAATCCATTTTCTCAGACAAATGGCTGGGTGGCAGCTGATTATATTCATGTACTAAATCCAGACGTTTGACTTGTTCTTCGATTAATGTCGGGTCATTACAGAAATATAGCTTTTTCTGAAGCATTCTTTGTTTGATTTCATCTAATTCCATGATGGTTGGATTTAAGGAAACAATATGCAAAAAAAGGTAAAAAAAATGAAAGAAACAAATGTAAAGACCAAATTTTCAACCAACAGGTAGTTTTGTTGGAATATTCTTCCTTTTAATGGTCTTTTTTTCTTCTCTAAGAAAAGATTTTCCATTCTTTTTTGTATATTTGTCTCTATAGTCACTAACCTTTAAATTAATACTGTTATGAAAGCTCGATTTATGATAAGTGCTCCTCAAAGTGGAGGTGGTAAGACAACCTTTACGATGGGGTTACTGCGTGCATTGCAGCGCAGGGGTAGTGTCGTTCAGCCATATAAGTGCGGTCCGGGGTATGTGGACACGATATTCCATAAGTGGGCCTGTGGCAATACGTCTGTCAATTTGGACCGCTGGTTACAGTCGGAAAAGCATTTGAAGGATCTGTTTGCCCATTATGCCAAGAATGCAGATACATGTATAGTTGAAGGAGTCATGGGACTGTATGACGGTTTTAATCGGATGAGAGGAAGTAGCGGTGAAATAGCATCGATATTACAGCTTCCGGTCATTCTGGTTGTGAATGCGAAAGCGACGGTTTATTCCATAGCTCCGGTCATTTACGGCTACAGGCATTTTAATGCAGAAACCAATCTGGTCGGTGTGGTATTCAATCAGGTGGAATATCCTGATCAGATGGATATGCTCCGCAAAGCCTGTGAAGATGTGGGAGTAGAGTGTTTTGGTTATATTCCCCACATGGAGGGTGTGACTATTCCTTCTCATCATATAGGTTTCTCTTTGGAAGTTAATGACGGCATAGAGCAGGTTATTGACAAACTGGCTGATGCTGTGGAACAGACCGTCGATATTGACCGTTTGCTGATGCAGACTTCCATTAAGGATGATAAATTCGAGCAGATTTATTCTGAACGGAAACATAAGATAGCGGTGGAGACCGGTAACATGAAGATTGCTGTGGCTTATGATGAGGCTTTCAACTATATATATGAGGACAATCTGAACAGCCTGGCACGATTAGGTCAAATTGCCTTTTTCAGTCCGATGAGAGACAAGGTGCTTCCGGAAGCCGATCTGGTTTATTTCCCGGGTGGTTATCCTGAATTTTTCCTGAAAACGCTTTCGGCCAATAAGCCGATGCTGGAAGCAGTAAAAGAATATGCGGACAAAGGCGGTCGGATCTTTGCAGAATGTGGTGGTATGGCTTATCTGAGCCGGTGTATGGTAGGAATGGACGATATCGTTTATCAGCTGGCCGGAGTGTTACCGATAGATACGACAATGAAAGACAAACGGATATACGTGGGATACCGGAAGATGAAGCTGGGAAAGGAAGAGTGGTATGGTCACGAATGCCACTATTCACGTATAATGGATGATTCGGATCTGACGGTTATAGGAAATCAGACGAACGCCAGAGAACAGAAGGTGGAAACCAAAGTCTATAAATGGAAGAATGTCCGTGCGGGATATACACATTGGTATTGGGGTGAACGTGATATCATGGATTGGTGGAAAATCTAGGCCGAACGTGAGTGAAGGATAGAGAAATTGAATTATAAATAAGAAAATAAAGGTTACGATACTTTTCGAAAGCTTGAAATATAGGAAGAGAGGGTTCGTAACCTTTTATTATGGGGTTAAAGTAAAACATGACAGACAAGAACAAATTGAATCAGAGAAGACATTTGCATCATTTCATGTTGGCCGGCACAGGCAGTGATGTAGGTAAAAGTGTGTTGACAGCGGCTTTTTGCCGGATTTTGAAACAGGACGGATTCCATCCGGCACCTTTCAAAGCACAGAATATGGCTTTGAATTCGTATGTGACTCCCGACGGTCTGGAAATCGGACGTGCCCAGGCTGCCCAAGCTGAAGCAGCCGGAATACCTTGTCATGTGGACATGAACCCTTTGTTGCTAAAGCCTAATTCAGATTGTCAGTCACAGGTGGTTTTGAATGGCAGGCCGATAGGCAACAGTTCGGCTTATGAGTATTTTAAGCGTGAGGGAAGGGAATATTTACGCAAGGAAGTACATGCGGCTTTTGACCGTCTGTCAGCCATATATAGTCCGATTGTACTGGAAGGTGCTGGAAGTGTGGCTGAACTGAATTTGCAGGATGTAGATCTGGTGAATATGCCAATAGCACGTTATGCTTCGGCAGATGTTTTTTTAGTGGCTGATATTGACCGTGGTGGTGTTTTTGCGAGTGCTTATGGTTCAATCATGCTTCAACGGCCTGAATATAAGTCGCTTATCAAGGGTATTATTATCAATAAGTTCAGAGGTGACATTAAGCTGTTTGAGGATGGGGTTTCCCTTATGGAACGCATTTGTGGTGTTCCTGTCCTTGGCGTGATTCCTTATTTTAATGATATCCATATAGATGATGAAGACTCTGTTGTCTTGGAAGGTAAGGCAGACCGGCATATGGACGGTAAAGTCAATGTAGCTGTAATACGATTAAAACATTTGTCTAATTTTACGGATTTTGACGTTTTGGAGCATGATCCGGGCATACATCTTTTTTATACGGATGACAGTGCAGAATTATCGTATGCCGATTTGATTATTGTTCCGGGGAGCAAGACCACCTTGGAAGATTTGGCTGAGATAAAACGCAACGGTGTGGCTGATGCTATTGTCAGTGCCAGCCGGAGAGGTGTCAAGGTGTTGGGTATATGTGGAGGTTACCAAATTATGGGTGAAGAAGTGACCGATCCCGATGGCGTGGAAAGCGGGATCAGCAGGATAAGCGGACTGGGACTTTTGCCTGTAAAGACTGTTCTGACCGGTAAAAAGGTGACCAGACAAGTGACCTTTACATTGTCCGGTTCAGATGCGGTATGCGAAGGATATGAAATCCATATGGGGCAAACCGTATTTACGGATTCAGATGCCCAACCGCTCTGTCGTCTTTCGGACGGGCAAGCGGATGGCTGTATGGTCAGTACAAATTGTATGGGGACATACATTCATGGCATTTTGGATAATGCGGCGTTCCGGAGCAGGTTGTTGGGATCGCTTCTGAAAGACGGCCTCCAGGTGCAGACTGATTATCATTCGTATAAGGAACGGGAGTATGACCGTCTGGCCCGGTTTGTCCGTCAGCATATTGATATGGACTTGTTTTATCGTATCATTTCAGGAGAACAGGAATAGCAACAGGCAGACAGCCAGCATGATGATTTCAGAGTATTGATTGATGGCAATCGCGCATTTCATGTCATCGGAATGAAGGGGACGGTTGTTATGGCCGATATAGGGCTTATAGAACCGTTCCTGAAAATAATAATGTGTACCTCCGAACCGACAATCCAAAATGCCTGCCAATGCTGCTTCCGGATAGCCGGAATTGGGACTTGCGTGGCAACGTCCGTACTGAAGAATAAAGCGCCATTCTTTCCGGAATGAGCGTGAGGTCTTTGTACCTTTATGTGGAATTTTGGAGGAAATGGCCATAAGCAGGGCGGTCAGGCGTGCCGGCAGATAATTGGCCAGGTCGTCTGTTTTGGCTGTCAGGTAACCGAAGTCCTTATAGCGTTTGTTCTGATAACCGATCATGGAATCGAGTGTATTGACCATCTTGTAAGCCATCATACCGGGTATTCCTAAAACGGCAAGCCAGAAAAGTGGTGCTATTACGCCGTCACTCAGGTTTTCGGCCAACGTTTCCAAGGCGGCGGTGCGGATTTCCTGGTCACTGAGTTGCTCGGTGTTACGTCCTACAATACGGCTCACTAGTTTTCTTCCTTCTTCCAGTGAACGGTCGGCTGCAGCAAATACCATTTCAACTTCCTTGATGAGTGTTTGGCCGGCCAGACCATAGAAAATGAGAATTGCCATTATACCATAATATAAGTACCATCCTGCGGAATTCCATAAACGGCAGAGATAGAGTAATCCATGTTGCAGCATTAACGTCAGGACATAAACCATAGCAATACTGAACAAGGTAAAGACGGCTCCTTTAAATTTCCGGTGTCGGCCTTTGTTGGTTCTTTTTTCACAAAAAGCAATCCAGCGTCCGAACCATACGACAGGATGCGGCAAGTTGGAAGGATCGCCCAGACATTTGTCGAGAAACCATCCAAAGAGTAAAGGAAAAAAATTCGGTGTCATGTGGTGTGGTTTATAATTCAATCCATTCTTTAATCGCATCAATAAGCTGGTCATTTTCTTTTTTTTCCTGTATACAGATGCGGAAGTAGTGATTGTCGAGTCCGGCAAAATTGCCGGCATCGCGGATGAGCAGGCCGTGCTCCTTGACCAGATAATCCTTGAGGGCTGAGGCTGTGCCGTTTCTGAGTCTGGACAGTAAAATATGAGTGTGGCTGGGCCATACTTCAATGGAGGGTATGGAAGCCAGACGTGAGGCCACTCTTTGACATTCTTCGATCAGTGGTGTCGGATCAAAAAGGAACTCCTCCGGATGTCCCAGGATGTAGTGAAAGGCTTCAAGAGCCATACTGTTGACAGACCAGGGAATACGGCGAAGGTTGATTTGTCGGATCAGATCCGGATTAGCCGTGACATAGCCTAACCGTAGACCGGGTAGGGCTGCTGATTTGGTCATGGAGTGTATTTGGATGACATTAGGGTAGGCTACAGCCTTTCGAGGTGAGAGAACGGAACGGTTGGTGAAATGTTCATAGCTTTGATCAATAATGAACAGGATGGAAGGATTCTTCTCAATCCATTCCTGTACTTGTGAGAAATCCCTGGTTTCTCCTGTCGGATTGTTGGGATTGCAAAGCCATATCATATCTACATCAGAGGGAAGTCGGCCTGAATAATATATCGGTACGATTTTATGGCCGTGCAGCCTGCATGCATCTGCGTATTCGGAAAATGTAGGCAGCAATATGCCTGATTTTCTGGATGAAAAAGCTTGAGCGATAAGATAAATCGCTTCAGTTGCTCCATTGGTAATGCAAGTTTCGTCAGGTCGGATACCCAAGTGGCCGGCCAGTTCTTTTTCCATTGTGAAGGGAAGCGGTTCTGGATATGAACAGCAGTCAGACCAGCATAAGTTCAGATGGTTGAATAAGCTTTCGTGTCTGATGTTGTAGTGAACATTACTGCTGAAATTGCAGTGGATAGGGTAATCCTTATACAGATAGAAATCGTCGCCGTGTCCTTGTATCATGTGTGATGTGCTTTAACAGGACAAATATACGGAGTATTTTTGTATAATAGGAGCATGTTTGCTTGAAAAGGAAATGAAATTTTGCAAGAGCCCGTGCTGATTTTGACATTTCAATTGGTCTGCCGGATATTAGTCTGAGGTAAAAAAGATTCTTATTGATTGCTTCTTGATGTGTTTGATATATTATTAAACAAGTGATAGTCAGTGAAATATGGTAATAAGTCATGTGAATATTAATATAAGAACAGGTCGTATTGTTCTTGATTTATAATCGGTAGATTTGAGATTTTTCCGTATATTTGTGTTGTTTTTAGGATAAAATGATATAAGGTATGAAGAAAATTTCAACGGTTGTATTTGATCTGGACGGGACTTTGCTCGACTCCTTACAGGATTTGGCTGATAGTACCAATCATGTGTTGGCGCAATTCGGTTATCCGGTGCATACATTGGATGACATAAGACGTTTCGTCGGTAATGGGGTTAAGGTTCTTATGGAACGTGCTTTGCCTGATAATCTGTCTCCGTCAGAGTTTGAAAAGGTCTTTAGTGAATTCAAAGCCTATTATGTAGATCATTGTATAGTCAAGACCAAACCCTATCCAGGCATATATGAGCTTCTCGAAAAATTGAAGGCTAACCATTATAAGGTGGCGATAGTCTCTAATAAGTTGCAAGGTGGAGTGGATGAACTGTATGCCCGTTTCTTCAAGGATCTGGTTCAGGTGGCTGTGGGTGAATGTCCTGAAGTCAAGCGTAAGCCGAGTCCGGACATGGTCTATAAGGCGCTGGAGAAATTGGGCTGCACAGCGGATGAGGCTGTCTATATAGGTGATTCGGATGTAGATATAGCTACGGCCCGTAATTCGGGATTGCCCTGTATTTCAGTGTTGTGGGGGTTCCGAGACCGGGAATTTCTTATAGAGAACGGGGCCACTCACTTGGTAAGCAGCCCCGATGAAATCTTGTCTCTGTTAGATGGAAATCTCTTGAATCAGTCTTCCAATGAATAATCGATAGTGGTCACGACCCGTATGCGCTTGATGTAAGGTGTATTCGGGTCGCGGTTTTCTATGCTGAACTGACCCTGATAAGCCCGTTGTATGCCGCCCAGTCTGCTGTCGGAATCTTTTGCAAATTTCTCTGCTGCAGCACGTGCGTTTTTAGTAGCTTCCTCGATCATTTTGGGCTTGATATCGTTAAGACCGGTATAATCGTATGTGATATTGTAGCGATAGTCCCCCGCAGTAATAGCGACACCTTGTGTAAGGAGTTCACTCTGCTCATTAATCATTTTTCTGACGAGATCGACCTGATTGGATGTAACTGTAATGACCGTAGTGACATTATATCTGTATGGTGATTCGTTAGAGTTATAACGTTCTGCTTGGTTGTCGATGATTTCCGGTGCATTGATACTGATTTCGTCATCTTTGATGCCTTTGCTTTTAAGGAAATTCACGATCTTCTGGTTGGAAGTCTGGATTTCGTTATAAAGAGCTTTCATGTCATTACCCAAAACCTTATAGATTAAAGGCCAAGTCACTTTATTGGCCGGCACTTCCATTTCTGCCAGTCCTTTTACTGTTACTACACGATTTCTTGCAGAAAAATCGTTTAATCCGTTTTTAATGAAAAGTCCGGCTAAAGCCAGTCCTACGGCTAAGATGATAGCTTCAATACTCCAGTTTTTCATAAGTCATCAGTTTAGAATTGATAATGTGGCAAATATAAATAAAAAAGTTACAAACCGTTTACTTATAATGATAAAATTATATAAAGAAGAAAAAAGAATCTTTTTGGATTCAAATCAATTAGAGAAGGTTTATGAAGTGTTGATACAAAAGAGATTATTGAAAAATCAGTAAACCGGTCCGGAACATAATCAGTTCCGGACCGGTTATTCAAGTCAACTTAATGAGTGTAGATGGTCTGTGTATTACAGACCATACTTGCTGGTGTTATTTGAGCATGAATTTATAGGTCTTGGTTGTACCATCGCTCATCTCGTCTTTACGGATATAGAAACCACGATGTGACGGTTTGCTGATTTGTGCACCGTCGATGGTGTAATAGGTTGAGCGTATGATTGCAGCTGTACCTTCACTGATGTTTTCTACACCGTCCGGACGGTTTTCTTCACCGCTGCCGTAATAGTAGAGACGGAAGTTGTCGAATATTGTCCAATCGCCGTCTACATGCTGATTTTTGCAGATACCAATGAATGTGGCGTCTTGTCCTTCTTTGACTTCGAAGTAGAGCTCATTATAGTATAATCCTTTATTGAATGCCGGTCCCTCATCTTCCATGGCATTGGGGATGAACCAGTAATCTATTGGATTCTCTTCAGTGGTCAGAGAGTCGGCTACATTGATGTTTTGAGAGGCTGTAGCTTCAGGTTGACCGTCTTCGATTATGGACATGATAGGGGTATAAGCCCATGCATCTTTCGGTCCGGCATATAGCAGGGCGTTCAGAGATTCCACTTCACGACGGTGTTTTCCGGCAGCATCAGCAGGCCAGCCTTCACGATAGAATGCGTTGCAGCTTACTTTGTAGAAACCTGGTGTCAGACCGTATAAAACCTGATGAATATCGAAGCTGTTATTATTATAGAATTCGCCGGCAGAAATACGGAAGTTGACATCGCCGCCATCTCGTTCCTGGATCCAGCCATCACCGCTGTCACTTTCAACACCACTTTCTTCATCGAAGACTGAGAATCCCGGATTGGCAATCAGGTCCATCATTTCTACTGGATTGTCTTTGGATGCACCGGCAATTTGTGAGCTCTGAATTGCTTTCGTGAGCAGAGTGTTCAGATTGGCTATATATTCATTAGCCTTGTCTGCTGTCTCTATTTCGTTGACTTCTAGAAGAATGGCAATCTCATCAGCAAGTGTATAAACTTCACTCAGATCATATCCGGCTGTTTCCAGATCCAGTCCACGTTCACCATAAATGTCATCAATCAATGTTGATAATGTCGCTACAGTATTAATGGATTCCTGTGCGAAGGCTATAGCTTCAGTCAATTCACTGATCGAAGCTTTGGCATCTTCCAATGTGGACGCTTCTGTAATTTGATTGCCGTTGGTCATGGCTGTTTCGAGTTGGGTAACAGCATCTTTTGTGGCATAAACTTCGAAGCTGGTGATTTGGGTGTAAAGAACATTGGCATCAGCAAGCAGGGTCTGAATCGTAGGCAGATAATAAACTGCTTCATTTCCCAGATAAGTTACACGGAATTCGTCGAAAACAGTCCAGTTGTTGCCTAGTGCCTGATCACTTTGCATTTTGACACCGAAACGCAGTTTGCCGTCAGTTACAACGCAAGTTACTTCGTTAGAATAGTTGCCTTGTGAGAACGCAACTTCAGCGCTGGCCATGTTATTAGGTATGTATTTGCCTTCCAATGCAGCGAATGAATAGTCGTTGGTTGTGCCGTCTTCGTTTTCAATGTATGGAGTTTCTGAAGCATAATCACAGATGTGATGCAAAAGTGCAGTGTTGTCATTACCATATAAGTAAGCATATACATTATTGGTTGATCCGTCACCCCAATATGCATCGATTACGGTGTTGTCGCCGGGACGATAATAACCTTTGGCCGTAATCTTATAAGCACCTTCAGGAAGTCCTTCCAGTTCCTGATAAATATCGTATTTCTTATTGAAGGCCTCGGCAATGTGATTACCGGTTGTTGGTGAGCCATGCCATCCGTTTGATCCATCTGTAAAGTCAGGAGAAAGCAGCATACCATAGAGGTCATCAGTCAGACCGGCATTGACCATATCGACGATATCTTCGCGGAACAGACTGTCGATATCCGTACTGATTTTGTCAAAATTGGCAGGATCGAATGTACCGTTATTATAGGCATCTTCAGTCTGGTCTGTGTAATCATAAGTCTTCATGAAAGATTCCGGATTGTTGGACAGTTCCAGATAAGGCTCGTAGCTGTTGATAAGCTGATCGAGCTTGTTGTCAACTACGTCCATGATCTTGGTATAGATTTCAACATCGCTTTTCATTTCATCCATGCTGGCAATCAGTGTTTGCCGGATAACGAGTACGCTGTCATCGTCTATGCTTTCATTAACCATTGCTTCTTCAGCCAAAGACAATGTGGAAGTCAGTTTTTCCTTACCCATATTGCTGCATTTGCTCTGATTGTCTATGAGTTGCTGAAGATAAGCGGAAGCTTCGTCAATGGTAGTTTGAAGTCCTTCTCTAACGGAACTTTCTGCTTTACCGTAATAAGTCAGCTTGAAATTGTCTACAGCACTCCATTGGCAATTAGGATTAATAGCCCGGAATCCGATAGTAGCCGTATTTTTCAATACAGTGAATTCCACATCATAAGGACGGGCCGTGGCGATACCATCAACAAGGCCTGTTTCGGTTGCTTCTGTCCGTTCTTCTCCCAATCCACCGTCTGCAACCAGATAAAGGCCTTCTGGAGTTTCGGCGTTGGTAAATATATGGGCAGACAGTTTATATTTACCTTGTGGTAATCCGGTGATTTGTTGGGTAATGGACCAGTCCGTCTGAGGAGGATTGGCCACCCAGCGTTCGAAGAAGCTTTGGAACGTAGCACCGTCGGTTGTCGGTTGTGTAGATGTCTGTCTTTGGAGATTATCCCATCCAGTAGAAGGAGATGTTACCTTTTCATAAACCCATCCGTCTGTACTGTTTTCAAATGAAGGCTGGCTGATACGGCTGGTCAGATCCACGGGGTTGGTTTCAGAAGCGCTGGCAAGCAGATATTCTTCAATGGCAGCTCTAAGTTCTGCAGAGGCATTGGTGATTTCTTCTGCAGTGGCAGAAGCCTGATTGTAGATTTCTTCGTATTTAGAATAGTCGGTGTAACCTTTTTCTACTGCATATTCCAATGTGTTTTTGAGTTCTTTCTTTGCTATGAATTTCTCGTACTCATCTACGGTTACAAAAGCCCAGTCAAGTTGTGCGTTTTCGTAACCGGAAGTAGTCGGATCTACTAAAGGCATGACGGCAGTGGTGTTCATGCCACCTTCTTCATTTAGAATGCCATCCCATCCCATATAGGCATTGGCATAGAGTCCGTCCTGAGCCTCGATACCGAATACCGGATCTTCATCTGGCATTTTAATCCTATAGGTATCATTATCCGGATTCTTGGTGATTTTCCAGATGAAATGGTCTGTTGATCCCATGTTATAATCTACGTAAGCTCTGGAACCGTCTCCCAAAACAAAAATGTAATTAGGCTTTCCACCGTTGTTGGAGGGGGCATCCGGCATTTCCAAAGTCCATCCGCTTACACCGAATCTGGGGCTTCTGCTTTCTTGACATTGATTTTTAATCCGGTTTCTCCAAATGACAATTGTGTATTGGCATCATTTCCGTTTATCATGAACATTTGGGTTGCAGGGTGGTAGACGAAATAAGTTCCGCCCGCTTCCAAATCTATGGTTGTAGTTTGTACTGTAGGGTCTTCCCACTCAGTGGCTGCCCAAATAGGGAGCGTTGACATTGTTGCGCTGCATAAGGCGACAAGAGTTAAAAGAGGTTCATCCGACATTTCGCGTGATAGTTGTTAATTAACGAAGAAAACCGCTGAACAAATTGTATATTTGAATCACCACAAACAAATGTACAGTAATGAACAGCAGTTTTCTATATCATGCTTGGGGGTTATACAACCACAAATGCACTCGTGAGGAATACAAAGGTAATACAATTATCTTACATATTGAAGCAAAAGAGCGGAAGAAAGAATGTCCTAAGTGCGGGCATCGCCAATTGGTCAAGAACGGTTTTCGAGTTCGTGACTTTATAGGACTCCCGATAGGCGGCAAAAAGGTGATAATCCGCATGAAAGTCCAACGCTATAAGTGCAAGAATCAAGATTGTGATTATGACCGTCAGGAGAGCATACCCTTTGCCACGGGTAGTTGCGGTTACACCCATCGTTTCGCAAAATATGTAGTCGACCTGTTAAGGAGCATGACCTTGAAAGACGCAGCCAATCTCCTGGGCGTATCCTGGGATACCGTCAAGGATATCCATACGCGTCATCTTGAATACCATTACGCGCCTCCCTCCCTTGAAGGAGTAGACAGCATCGGCATAGATGAATTTGCGGTCAGGAAAGGACATGTGTACAAGACAATCGTGGTTGACCTGAAGAGTGGCCGTATTCTCTATGTCAGTAACGGCAAAGGAGCAGACGCCCTGGATGGCTTTTGGAAACGGATCAGAAGAAAAGGCGTTGACATCAAGTATATTGCAACAGATCTCTCCGCCGCCTTCATCTCCTCTGTATATGAAAATTGCCCGAATGCGGTGCACGTGTTTGACCATTTCCATGTGGTAAAGCTTATGAACGAGAAACTGGATGAAATACGCAGGGTGCAATACCACATGGAAAAAGACATCAACAAACGCAAGGTGTTGAAAGGTATGCGATACCTGTTACTGAGTAATGGGGCGGATATCTTCGACAAGGAGTATAAGACACGGCTTGACAACGCGCTGGATATGAACAAACCCCTGTCGCAGGCATACTACCTGAAAGAACAGCTCAGGGAAATCTGGATGCAGGTCAATAAGGACGATGCCGAAAGGGTCATGTCGGATTGGGTAAAGCAAGCCCGGGAGAGCAAAGTGCCGCAATTGGTGAAGATGGCAGCTACGGTAACGGCACACAGGACAGTCATACTCGCATGGTATAACTGCCATATATCGACCGGAAAGGTAGAAGGCATCAACAACAAGATAAAGGTCATGAAGAGAACGGCATATGGATTTAGGGATGAACGATACTTTGAATTGAGGCTATATGCACTGCATGATTGCCGCATCACGCGAAATGTCGGATGAACCTTAAATGTATTTGAGTTACGTCTTCCTTTGATCATGGCTGATAATCAGATGAGAACGGATAAAGGTATGGTTCAGGAAATTGAAAAACAGACAGATAAAGCGATTGAGGCTAATGATAAACCTGTAATTCTGATTGTAGATGACCAACTTGAACTTCTGGATTTTATGGCAACTGAATTGTCGGCGGATTATATAGTCAGAACGGCAGCAAATGGTGAAACGGCTTATTCCATGTTGCTTCAGGAGGAAATGGATTTGGTGGTTTCTGACGTAATGATGCCTGTAATGGATGGTTATGAGTTGTGTCGAATGATAAAGCAAAATGTACAGACCTGTCATATACCGGTTATACTTCTTACAGCTAAAGTATTGGTACAAAATAAAATAGAAGGCATTGAGAGCGGTGCTGACGCTTATGTGGACAAACCGTTTTCCATGGATTGTCTGAGAAGTTGGATTAAAGGACTTATAGAAAACCGACGACGCGTAAAGGAGAGAATGCAACACGAACCATTAGGGGATGTTATTGCTTCAGGAGGCTCGCCCGTTGACCGTCAGTTTATTGAACAAGTTAAAGAATTGGTTCGTTCTGAAATGGATGATGATGAATTCAATGTAGACCATCTGGCAGAATCAATGAATATGAGTCGGTCTAGTTTCCATCGTAAAATCAAGGGATTGACCGGGCTTACACCTGGTGAGTTCGTTTTGTCAGTACGTTTGGATTATGCAGCTTCATTGCTGGCTGATGGACATTGTCGTGTGACTGAAGCTGCTGAAATGGCCGGATTCAAGTCATTGTCACATTTCTCACGTAGCTTTCTGAAAAAATTTGGTGTGTCTCCCAGTCATTATGTCACGGGGAAGTAATACTTTCAGCAGACTGAAATAAACGGTCGTAAACAGGTTTTCTCGTATTCTGTATAGAAGTCTGTTTCGGTAAATTCTGAAAATATGATTGAGGTATTGCCTTTGTTTACTGTAAATGACGGATAAAAAAATCCGCCGCTCGACTTGTTTGTCGGTTGGCGGCGGATTAAATCCTGAAAAACTACCTTATAAATTCATATCCCATATTGATTTATTGGCATCTGCTGATGTAATGTTATGGTCGTCTGCATCGCCTCCGTTTGTAATGCCAATGTTGGAATTGAGCGAACTGGCCAAAACTTTTTCACATTCCGTAGTCATAGTTGTTATGACTGGTGAAATATATGTTTTTTTCATCATAGCCTGAATTGTAAACGGTTACTTTTTTATTATTTTTTTACCGTTGACAATATAAATGCCTTCGGGTAGTCCATCGAGTGCATTAGTTAATTTTACTTTACTCTTGAGGGTTATTCCTGACAGATTGCAAACGTTAACTATGGATTGTGCATCTGCGATGGTTTCCACACTTGTAGGATTTCCGTCAATACTGATAAGGAGTTTATTGATTTCCTGCGTGTCTTGTCCGTTTAACGTAATGTATGCCCGGTAACCTTTTACGCTGACATCCTGACTGGCACGATAGAATGCATTATCATTGATGAAAAATTCGTTATTGTTAATGGTAACCGGCGAATAGACACCATGCATATTAACATCATCTACAGTAAGCGGTGAGGGTTGTGAAGCCTTGATCAGCATATCTCTGAATGTCAATGCCGTGGTAGTTGTGTTGACCTTAACCAAATAAGGTACGCCAGCTTCTATGCCGGAAGCATCCGTGAAATTCAGAGTGATGCCTTCTTCTTTTGCTTCCACGTTGTTCAGTTTCTTTACATCAGTAAAACATGCAGCTGCCTGTTCTCCTGTCATGTCAAACGGGATACACAAGGTATTCCATTTATCCTCTGCTTTGAAAGAACGAATCAACTCCACATCAGTCAGTAAGTTCGTTTCTACATCGAATGGGTTTTCTTCATTCAGAATCTTAACGGGGCGTGTGACACTGTAAAGACGGAAATTATCTATCTTGTACCAAGTCTGATCTTTGGCTCCGTCAGTAGTTACACCGATTTTTACTGGGGTATTGTCATTTTCGACATCAAATTCCAGGCGGATGGTCTGCAACGGTTCATTGTCTGTGCTTCCGTATGTCATAACCTGATCTTTGAAAAGAGCAGTAGCATCATTGGCAAAAAGACGCTGGTTGCCTACGCGCATTTTTTCTCCCTGGTTGGTAGCCTGCATGTCGACTGTCAATTCATAATGACCAGCTGGCAAAGTAATGGTCTGGCTAATCTCACCGTTTCTGTCATTAGTACCTGACCATACACCAAAAATATACTCACCGTCTGTAGCTGCAGGATCACCTTTTCCACCGCCACGATTTACACCCCACCACTCTGTATTACAGTTGGCAGTCCAACCCATTGGAGCTTTGCCTTGCAGTGTTGTGCCATCAGCCTCGAAGCTTGGATTCTGGATCAGGTTGGTGAGTTCCTCTCGTGAAATAGTCTCTTCAGTATCTTTCAGACTAACCGTAATTTCTTCACCGGTATATTCAACAGTGGCATGGTAACGGGTTTCATGTGCATCTCCTTTACCCATTCGTGTAGAAACTTTGCAGATATTGAATGTGCGTGTTTCAAGCATACCGTCAAAGTTTCCTTTTCGTGCGCCGATGGTCAGACTTTGTGTAGCTTCATCCCAAGTAAATGGAATTTCAGTGTATTTACCATTTTCGTAGTTGTAATTATCGTTTTCGTCTTCATAAAGGGTAAAGCTGCCGTTTTCACCGGGATATACGCGAATTTCCAGATTATCCCAGTTCTTTTCAGTAGAATACTGTACGTCCGGTCCCCACGGTAAAATACTACCAGCTTTGACAAACAAAGGTATTTCGTCGGAATGTCCCTTGTTAACAATGCTTTGTCCGCCCTCTAAGGTCTCGCCGTTCCAGAAGTTGATCCATTTATGTCCGGCAGGCAAGTAAACAGAGCGCTGGCTGTTACCTTCTGTAACTACAGGAGCTACAAGGAATGATTCACCGAACATGTATTCATCATTTATTTCATAGCCGTTGGGATCTTCATTGAAGGCAATAGGAAGAGCCTGCATGAAAGTTTTATCATATTGACTTACCTGCCATGCTGTACTATAGAGGTAAGGTAGCATACGATAACGTATTTTTACGTATTTCAGGATCTGGTCGAAATCTCCCTTACCATCGTTAGCTGAACCAAACTGATAGATTTCACGTGGTGTTCCGGTTCCGTGGAAACGCATCATCGGTGTGAATGTACCGAATTGCATCCAACGCAGATAGAGTTGACGCCATGCAGCATCATTGACACCGTTTGGATATTCCCATGTGAAGAAACCACCTATATCGCTATTCCAGTACGGTATACCGCAGGCTGAAAGATTACAAGCTGCAGGAATCTGTTTGGCCAGATTGCTCCAGTTGGAAACGACATCGCCACTCCATGTGTTGGCTCCATAGCGCTGCTGTCCGGCAAAGGCAGAACGTGTAAGGATAGCCACTCGTTTGCCGGCAAGATATGGATCATTGGCTTTTTCTGCGGCGCGATGATGATCGTATACACCTCCTACGTGTGCCAACGGGAATGCATTACGGACGCTTCTCCATGTTTTGCCATCTTCGGTAATATAGTCAAAGTCATTAGCTGTAGTCTGGTAATAATCCGGTTCGGAAGAATCCATCCAGTAGGCATCAATACCCTTGCTTACCAATCCGTTATAAAGATAACTCCAGTAAGTGTCGCGGGCTTTTTCACCATAAACGTCATAAGGGTGTACGCCCTTGCCGCTAGGATAGGTTTCTACCGGGATTAATCGTCCTTGTGCTTCCAAGTCTTTGAATGGTTTGGTTTCAGGTCCGAAGTTAGCCCAAATGGAAATCATTAACTTGGCATTGTTGTCGTGTATGGTTTCAATCATCTTTTCATGGTTGGCAAATGTCGGATTGAGGAATTCCAAAGCATTCCAATGGTAGTCGTCTCCCCAGTATTGCCAATCTTGTACAACGCAATCCAAAGGTACACCCAGTCGTCGGTATTCTTTGACTACATTAGTTGTTTCTTCTGCACTGGTATAACGTTCCTTACTTTGGTAAAGTCCGAAGTTCCAAAGAGCAGGCATCGGGCTCTTTCCTGTCAGTTCACGCATTTGTTTAAGGACATCATCACTGTTTTCACCGCAAAGTACGTAATAGTCAACGGCAGTACCTGTTGACTGGAAGCTGGTACCCTCATCGTTGTCGGTAAATGTGGTCGGTGAGTAGTTGTCCCAGAACAATGCATAATTCTTGCTGGACTGGAAATAAGGTATGCAGACCTTCATGTTTTCCTGATGCAGATAGATATTTTGTCCTCTTTGGTTAAGCAGTCCATTTTGTATCTGTCCAAGTCCGTAGATGGCTTCATCTGTGTCGAGTTGGAAGGTATGCATGATCTGATATTTGTCATACGCATTGTCTTTGTAGGGTAAGAAAGTAGTGCTATGTTCCTTTTCCTTGATAAGAGGTGTTGCATCTGCTTTCTGAACTTCTACCTGACCAGTCATGAGATGATAAAGTACTTTGACTTTGTCTGTGCTGACAGTGACAATATTACCATCATCTGTTACATCAAATGCAACATTACCTTCTGGTTTTTGTATGACAGAAAGACTTTCTTTGTTGATTTCTTCCTCATGAGATTTGTATACACGTACTACATCGTTACCGTATAGCATGACATGAATGTGCATGTCATTAAGAGTGGCATGAATACCATTAGCTGTTTTTTCATAGCCGTAAGCATAAACACTCTGTTTGAAATCCTCGATAGCCTGGTTCAGCTTGTTGAGACTTTCAAAAACGGTTGCGTAGTCATTTGTTCCGGCTTCTCCCAAGATTGTTTTTGATTGGTTAATGGCATCAGTCAGTTTGGTTTTGCTCTCTGATTCTTGAGCCTTGTCACACAGCGCTTCTGCATCAGCAATACGGCTTTCCAATTTGTTTTTAATCTCTGTAGTGAGACTTTCTTCCGTATAGTTCAAAGTGCTGATCAATACAGGATAAGTAGCAGCAGCCTCATAGGGAGCATAGTAGGCTATATTCTTGATCGTAGATTTACCGCTTGATCCGGCAGTCATTCCCATGGCCTGGAAAAATTCTGCTCCTTTGGCAGTAAGCAGAATGGTGGGACTGGAAAAGTCCATTCCTTTATTCAAGTCACTGTTATTCTTGATATTCCAAAGCAGGATAGTATTGCCGTCCGTATTGGTGATAGTGTGGTCGGGTTCACTTCCCGGATAACTGTTAATACCATTGAACCACCAGATGTTGCTTTGTGATTTGTCCAGTTTGAGATCGCTACCTTCTACCAGAAACCATTCTTGTTGGGTGTTGATATAATAGGCACCGTCTTTGCTACTGCTCATCTGGAAAGCAATGTTCATATTGCCAGGAGCATTGATGGTGAATGTATTGCCTGTTTCGTCATAACTGAAAACCGATTGAGGCGCACGGTTATCGTCTGTAGACACGTAATCCTGACAATGGAACTTGTACACTTCCTGTGCAATCAGCTCATTGGCCGTCAATCCCAGAACACCGAGCGTAAAGCACCGGAACAGGAATCTTTGAGGTAGAATGAAATGTTTCATTTTAGTTAGAATTATAGTTAAAAATAAATAGGTTAATGTGTTAGTTGGTATCTTCTCCAAGTCCGCCCACACCACAGATACTGTTCGGAACCAATTCCAAATAGTCCATCATAAAGGCACATGAATTACCTGATGTATAGACAGAGCGCACTCTGATAGTGTGGTATTCGTTGCTGGTGATGTTGACTTTGCAAAGTACACGGCGGTAGATGTCGCCTGCTGCATCGAAGTTGTGGCATTCGCCAGGTACATAAATAGGTGTCTTGTGGCTTTGGCCTCTTCCTCCATAATAGGCATAAAGGCTGGATGGGCCACGGTAATATCCGTTACTTTTGAGCATCTGGTTGTTTTCAATCAGTTCTTCTTCTGTCAGATTACCGTATATGGCACCGATTGAAGGATCTGCTGCACTCAAGCGCATGTCAATGGGAATACCTTGTGGTTGTCCGTCAAAATAGAACTGTGCGATTCCTCTGTTGGGGAAATTACCCGTAAATCCAAGACGTACTTCATAAACGCCGGGTGGAACGGACGGGATGCGGAATGTGAAGTCATAAGTAGATCCGAGCAGATTGACCTCGTCACCTCCCATGTTCCAAAACTCATTATGCGGACGCATGATAAAGAAAATACCGTTTTCGTTAAGTTGGGCTGTGGAAAGATAACCGCTAGGAATATAGTAATTGGTACCGTAACGATATTCTTTGTCATTATCCCATGAACCATAATTATACCACGGTTGACCGTTCATACGGATACCGTTGGTTGTCAATTCTGGGAAAAGGGTCATGAAATCTGTTCTGATGCGGGTATTCATGACTGTATTTTGCATGTCTTCGTCATAAGCGATAATGTCATCAAGATAATAAACAGCACAATTGAGAGACAGATTATTGACAGGGGTACTGACAAGTGAACCTCTAACACGAGGCAGATATTCAGTCTGGGTAGCATGGTTCAGATAAATATTGCCCGGGCTTTCTACAAAAGGATCTGTACTGGCGTAGACTGCTTCTATTTTAAGAGTTGAATATTCCAGCATAGTAGAAATCCATTCAGTAGGATTGGCCTTGGCTGTATTGACACCCCATCTGTTGACAAACTGGCTCTCACCAGTAAACATGCGATCCAGCATATGGTAGGAGATAAACATGTTGAGTGGATTTTTCCGGCTATGGAATGATTCCGGGTTATTGTTCCAATAAAGTTGGCGGTCTTCATCAGTAATACCAAGTCTAGAGGCTACCGGATTATAAAGTTCAACAGCTATGTCATATAGTTTGTTGATGCAGGCATCCATGTCTGTTGGGTCAAATTGGTATTTCTGTTGTAAAATTCTGTCAGGAACAGCAAAAACAGTATATCCTATCAGCCGTCTGTCCGGACGTTTGGCAGTGTAGACATTGCCGGCACTACCAGAGTCGAGTGTACGGGTTTCCGGAAAATTATTCTTGGTCATTTCATAGTCAGCATCCAGATAATGATAAAGAGAATCCAATAACCCGGTAGCTTTCATAGCTTCGTAATAAATGGTGATATCTTGATGGTTTTCATCCAAAAGCTGTGAACCTAAGTCGGTATTGGGGACGATAACATGGTCTACCGGATGAATGATTCCGTTTTCAACACTGTCATTTTTCAGTGAATTGATGATGGCTGAAGTGGAATTGATAACACTGACACGCAGATTGTTACTGTCCAGTGAATCTGATGCAATAATGTTGAGTGGGAACTCAAGCATGTTCAGATAAGTAGTATTATCAGAAAAATCGCTGGTTGTATAAACGAAATGTACTAAATGTGAAAACGCCAGAGTGTCGCAGTATTCAACAGGAATATCTTCTACTGTAGCGTAGTGGTTTTCTGCCAGATAAAGCTCAATTGCTTTGTTGGTAGGAGGAAATAGTGTGTATTCGCCGCGGGCTGAGAGTAAGTCCATAACGCCTGCCCGTTCAACGATACGTGAGAAATGACTGAAATTGGGGTTATTTTTAAGAAAATCGCTCATCATTTCTCCTGTAAATGTGTAATAACTTTCAGCAGGCATATCATCATTACAACTGAATGAAGATAAGGCTGCAATAGCAGTAAAAAAAAACCGGCCAATAGGTTAAAGGTCAGCTTTTTAATTGTTTTGTGCATGTTTTTTTTCATAATATCAGCAGTTAGTTATTAGATTCAGGATGAAAGGCTGCCGGTTTAGAGGAGTATCCGTCTGCCAGCAACCTTTATTGTTTTTTAGAAGCGTATGCTTTGAGCCTTACCGTTATATTTAACGGTTTTATTTACATTTACTGCAGCTTTGTCACCGGAAGGAGACTGCTTGTCAACAATAAGAATACGGAACTTGCGTGATTTCAGCATTCCTTTGTATGAACCTTCGCGGGCTGCAATTTCCAAAGTACGTTGTTTGTCGTTCCAATGGAACTTGATTTCGGTGAAAGCTCCTTTTTCATAATTATAATTGTCGCCTTCGTCTTCGTATAAAGTGAAATCACCGTCAGCACCAGGATAAACTCGGATTTCCAGATTGTCCCATTTCTTTTCGGCTGCATACTGTACGTCCGGACCGAAAGCCATGATAGAACCTGCTTTGACAAATACTGGCATGATATCAATAGGACACGGCATACTTATTTCCTGTCCGCCTTCCAGTTTCTCATTTGTCCAGAAATTATACCATTCAGCACCTTTCGGTAAATAGACGTTCACATTTTCAGAAGCACTGGCTATATCCTGATATTTGGCGTATCCTTTCTTGTTATAGTATGTATAAAGAGAGTCTGTTACAGGCATGACCAGAAGGTTATGTCCGAACATGTATTCGTTATCCAGTGTGAGCGCTTTGCGATCTTTGGGGAAATCCATGACAAAAGGACGCATGATATTGCCGTTGTTCTGTGTGACTTCACCATTCATGCTGTAAATGTAAGGAAGCAGACGATAACGTAACTTGACGAATTTTTTCTGTACATCGTAAGCCCATTCACCTTCTTTTCCAAACTTATACAACTCTGTTTCCATAGGTGAGGAACAGTGGTTTCTCATTAAAGGTTGGAAGCATCCCCATTGCAGCCAGCGAACCTGAAGTTCTTTATAAGCTACATCGTTCCAGTTGTTGCCATATTCCCATCCGAAGAAACCGCCCAAGTCTGTATTCCAATAAGGTATGCCGCAGAGCGTATAGTTAAGACCAGCTGCGATTTGTTTACGCATGACATGCCATTGTGATACCACATCTCCGCTCCAGCAGAATGATGCAAAGCGCTGTTGTCCGAAGTATGATGAACGAGTCATAAGGAACAGACGTTTGCTGTCGGAAAGAGCTCTTTGCTGTTCATAGATACCTTTGTTTGACATAAGAGGATAGGCATTGTGGACACTGCGGAAGGTACCGTCTGGAGTCATGAAGTCAAAATCCTTATCCTTACGGTCGAAGTGATCAGGTTCTGTAGCATCGGTCCACCATGCGTCAATATCCATGTCGTAGAGATTACGGAGATATTTCCAGTATATTTCACGAGCTTTCGGATTGAAAGGATCGTAGGGTTGTGCACCAGAGTTGCGAGGCCACGTGATTACAGGTAGTAATGCATTGATTTCTTTCAGCTCTTTGTATTGGTCTGTCCAAGGTCCAAAACTTGGCCAAATGGAGATCATCAGGTGTGCATTATGTTTGTGTACGTAATCAACCATTTCTTTGGGAGATTTGATTCGAGGTTCGGGATAATTTGCATTAGGATCTTCTCCGTTCGGCAAATAACGCATCCATTTTTCATCTCCCATTGCATTGATATATCTGGGATTCATAAATTTCATGGCATTCCAGTTGGAGTCACAGCCCCAATACTGCCAGTCCTGTACGATACCATCCAAGGGGATTCCCAGTTCGCGGTAACGGTCGAGCACATCACACAGTTCGTCACTACTTTTGTAGCGTTCTCTGCACTGCCAGAATCCCATAGTCCAAAGAGGCAGCATGGGTGATGCTCCGGTGAGTTTGCGGATACAGGCAATGACACCATCTTGAGTACCGTTGCGGTAGATAAAATAGTAGTCGCTCATCAAGCCGGTTTCGCTGTTGAAACTAGTTTCCATTGGTGTGTCGGAGAATGTGGTTGGAGATGGATTATCCCAATACAATCCATATCCTTTTTCTGAAGTAATATATGGGATGGAAACTTTAGTGTTTTCATTAAACAGATACAACTCCTGTCCGCGTTGATTCATTCTACCGTCTTGTTGTTGTCCAAGTCCGTAGATAATTTCGTCTGTATCGAGCAGAAAACGTTGGCTGACACGATAACTCTTGTTCGGGCCATCCTGTCGTGGAATGAAGTTGATTCCAAATTCCTTTTCCTGCAACAGCAGGTTGCCGTTCAAGTCATAATAGGCTATTTTTCCGGTCTGCTTGTTTACTCTTACTTCCATGCAGGATGTTTTCATCGAAAGTATATTCCCGTTATCCGTATAGTCCAGTTTTACTTCCTCTGGAGAAAGAACGACAGGATAACTTTTCTTTTCCGGACGACTCTGTCCCGGGTAAGCGATCACCCTTACAATGTCCGGCGAATAGAAAATGACCTCTTGTGAAAGGCCTTGTTCCTGGATGATGTTTTTCAGGCCTTGTGCAGTGCGTGTTGTTTCCTGGGCATTTATTGACCAGCCGCAAATACAGCAGAAGACCGTCAGAAGCATTTTTTTCATGATCATTAAATTTGAAATAATTTTGTTGATTAGGTTGTCGATACAAAATTATTCCAAAAATGCCTCTTTATAGTAATAACTATGTTGATTCGAATGCTACTGATGATGATTTTAGCTGATTATGCACTTGTTATTCAACATGATTATCCTGTTGAATACTTTTTCTGCTGTTCTGACGGGCATATTCCGAAGGTTTGCATCCAAATTCCTCGACGAAGCATTTACTCATGTAACTTGAAGAACTGAAACCGACATGCTCGGCTATCTCAGCCATAGTCATCCGTCCTTCTATAATAAGGTCGGCAGCTCTTTTCAGTCTAATACTGCGGATGAACAAACTTGGAGATTTATCAAGCAGTGCGGTCAGTTTCTTATAAAGTCCGCTACGTTCCATGCATAGGTCTTTGCTCAATTGTTCTACAGAGTATCCTGGGGTGTTCAGATGCTGCTCTACCATGGCAACTGCTTTATTCAGGAATATGTTGTCGGCTTCTGAAAAATCATTGTTGTCAGCTTCCTCTGAAGGTATAGCCGGACAGACTGCCTGCTGTTCATACTGATTGCAGCGTTCAATAAGTGAACGGATACGTAAGATAAGAATTTCTTCTTTATGCTGTTGTTGCATGCGTTGTCTTGAAGTTCTGTAATAGATACCGAAAGCTCCGGACAAAGCCAATAATGCTACTATTATATAACCGGCATAAGCCCATGGCGTTTTCCACCATGGAGCATGAATAAGAATGCTTATTTCTTTAATTGGGCCTTTCCAATGTTCAGGATGTGTGGAAGCCATAACCTGCAGACGGTATTTTCCAGGGGCGAGTTGTACAAATCCAAGATGAAGCATACCTTGTTCGTCTACAAGAGATTCTCCAGGATAATGGCGGGCAGTTTGCCATACGGAATCGGCATCGTGGATGAGCCGATACCTGTAATAGGTCTGTTCCGGTGAAGCATAGTTAAGCGCTGAGAATCTAAAGGATAAAGTATTATCCGTCCATTCAAGTTCCACATGATCTGTATAAGGTACGGCTTCGTTGAGAGACGGACTGGCTTCTGATGAATCTGTTATGATAGTCAGTGGACGTCCGTGTACGGAAATCCCGGCCAGTAAGGGCATGAAGCATTCTTTTTTCAGATCAGCACTGTCTGGATGGAATACTGTCCATCCTTCGATGCCTTGCATCAGAATACGGCCGTCAGGCAATCTGAATGCTTTATTGTCAAGGTATTCTTCTTTAAGGGTTCCGTCATTTTGATTATAACTGTCCAAACGAAACTTGTTGTTTTGTTTGTTGTGTTCCAGACGTGAAATCCCATGGCTTGTACTGACCCATATCCTTCCTTTGTGATCTTCTATGATGGCATGTATAAAATTGTTTGAAAGACCGTTCTCAGTGTAGAATATGCGTGATGTTTTCGTTTCTGGCTGGTAAAGTTTAAGGCCGTCACATGTTTTGGTCCATATCCAGCCGCGAGAGTCAGTCAACGGGTTTTGTGTCTGCTCATGCAGAGTTTTGGATGAGGTATTTTCCTGTAAGTCTCTTAATCCAAGTTCTTTCAGTGAGGTTGCTGAATGAAATCTTTGTCTTGCAGGGTGTGCGTATAGAAGTCCTTGATTGTATGTGCCTAGCCAGATACCTTGTTGTCTGTCCTGATAGATCGTATTAATGTCTGTTGTTAATAATTGCCCTTCGTCTGTTATGACAGATGGATGGTAGATGTTTTTTCTTGCTGCCAGATCAATATACCATATTCCTTTTCCACAAGTGACATAAGCCTGCTTGTCGGGGATGACGATGATCGTGTGAAGGGTATATGGGGTAAGAAGCAGTTGTGTCCATTCTCTTGTTTGCAGGTTGAATTCAAATACAGCAGCCATCTCGCCATTGCATACTTGATATATGTGATTCTGATCACCGTTGATAGCTAATGACATTCCACCGAACAGCCTTTTGTATTCTTTTACGGGTTTGGCAACGGTGTGTAGTATTTTATCTTTTTGAATATCATATATGATGACTTCTCCAGTATCGTAGAAAAGAAGGAGTTGATGATCCTGCCGTATGATGTCCAACAATGAGTTCAGGTGAACAGTTGGCTGTAACCTTAGATAACAGTGGCGTTGTGCATCCCATACACCTTTGGACGTGATAACCCAAAGATCTTTCTGATGATCAGCAAAAATATCAGTCACTTCCTCTTGAATGCCCATTTTGAGGAAGAGGTTTTCCAGTTGGTTGACGTACCGTTCATGTCTGAGATCCAGACACCATAATTTATTCCAATCCTTGACCCAAAGCAGGTCATCATGCCCAATATAAACATGATAGGCTCCAGCATATCCTTTAAGTTTGTAAACAGAGCCTTCTTGTTGATGGATATATCTGAACTGTTTACCATCGTATAGATTGATGTTTCCTCTTGTCGTAAAGATCATCCGCCCGTCTGGCAATTGCAATATGTGTTGAACCTGATTGTCACTCAGACCATCTGAAGCATTGAGGCGAGTGTAGGTCATGCGGCAAAGATCTGTTGCCGTTGAGGTAGCAGACAAGACCATTGAGATAATCAGATACAGAAGGAAACGCAATTTCATTTTGATGTGTGAATATATTATAGAATGTAGACAGGTAATATTTAGATATTAATCTTGATGACTCCGCCGTAGGGCGTAAGATGTGCCATTCCTTTTTCGATATCAATTTCTCCGGCGAATACTTGCGCACAAATCAGTACGCCACCGTGAGCAAATATGGCAACGCGGTGTATTTCGTCATGTGTGCGAAGTTCGTTTAAAAAATGGCTGACGCGATGGTATAGATCGCGGAACGATTCGCCTCCGGTTGTCGGTGTATCAATATAATGATCGTACCATTTCTGAAGCTGAGGATCATTGATTTCATCGAATTTTTTCATTTCCCATTCGCCCATGTTCATTTCCTTAAGCCGGTCGTCTGGAATTGCATCCGGATATCCGCAAAAATGGGCCAGTTTGGTTGCTCGGCTGAGCGGACTGGTGAATACACGGTCGAAACTTATACCTTCCAGTTGTTTACGGGTTTGTGAAGCCTCTGATTCAAAGGATGGTTGTAGGGGAACATCTGTAAATCCGTAACATGTTCCTTTGGGAACGTCTACAGAAGTATGTCGGATAAGGTATATTTCCATAATGATCAGTTTTTTGTTTAAATTAAGTATTGATTTTTATTATAATGTATGAAAATCAGTTGTTTAATGCCGCTGCAAATAGATAAAACGAAAGTTCGCAGATCAGAAAAGCAGCTCCGCAACAGTCACCGGTATAACCACCCAATTTGTGTTTAAACCATATTCTTAATGACATGATCGTGATAACCGGTGCTATAAAAGCCCAAAGATAAGAAATACTTTCTTTATGAATGATCAGTATAATGGCAGGGATTAATGCGACTAAACATCGTAAAAGGTGTTTGATGATTTCCATGCCTTGCCATGAAACGTATATGGTTTTCATTTTAGCCTGTTCTGCTGTACGTGCATAAGGCATCTGGTAAATGATCCAACTGGCAGAAGCTTTACCGGCAATATCTGCTGTTAACATAATGACGGGTATTAAGTCGGGATCAAATGAAGTCCCTAAACCATGCAGTAACGCAAAATGGATAATCAGAGCAATAACGCCAAAAGAACCAATATGAGAATCTTTCATGATCTGTAGCATACGTTCTTTAGATCCCCCGGATCCTCCTGTTGCATCGGCCAGATCGGCCAGACCGTCTTCATGAAGTGCTCCTGTGAGACAAATACGGGCAGCAATAGCTATCCATACAGCTACGGAAACAGGCAAAAAAAGATGACTGACAAAGAATACACTTGCCATAAATCCACCTGTAAGCCAACCGGCGATAGGCCAATAGTCCACGACGTGGGCAAAGCAACTGCTGTCCACGCTTTTGATGCGCCATAACGGCAGGCGTGTAAAGCACATCAAGGCAGCCCATAAACGTTGTATAATCATTTGCGCTATTTTTTGTCGAAGTGCTTAAAAATATTTGATAATGCCGGCATGTTCAAAGTTATCCATTTCATTAAGCATTCTTATGGCAGAATCAACCAGTGGAAACGCGCAAAGTGCTCCGGTACCTTCACCCAGACGTAGTCCAAGTTTCAGTAGTGGACTGGCATGTAGGGCTTCTAGCATCAGTCGGTGTCCGGCTTCGTCACCTTGATGTCCGAATATGGCATAGGCGGTTGTCTGAGGGTATAAGGCATGTGCCATGAGCATACAGGCTGTCATGATGAAACCATCCACGAGTATGATCATTTGCAGTTCGGCTGCTCTGAGCATTGCTCCGACTGCTGTTACCATTTCAAATCCGCCGAACCAATACAGGACCTGCAATTCGTATGGGGTATTAGGCCATATACTATCTTTTTTTTGGTGAAAACAGTTCACGGATTCTTCTATGACTTCCAGTTTGTGGCGGATACCTTCTTCGTTGAGGCCGGCACCAGCACCTACACATTGTTTCAGGGGTAGGTGAGTGAGCAGATGCATCCAGGCTGCCGCAGCAGAGGTGTTGGCTATACCCATTTCTCCAATGGAGATAATGTTGCAGCCTTTTTCGTGACATTGGGTAACAAACTGTTCGCCGCATCTGATACATTGTTCTGCCTGTGAGGGAGTCATGGCCGGTTCTATTTTGAAATTGGCCGTACCCAAAGCTATTTTATGATTGATAATACCTGGAACACCGGTAAGGTCATGATCTACTCCCATATCTATGATCATGAGTTCAAATCCATGCTGACGGCAGAACATGTTGACGGCAGCTCCGCCTCGTGTGAAGTTGATCATTTGTTGCCAGGTGACATCACGTGGCGATATGCTGACATTTTCGCGTTCCACTCCATGATCTGCTCCTAACATCAGATGACATGGATGGCGCAATACAGGTTTATCAGTCTGTTGTATGAGTGCTATTTGTAGAGCCAGTTTTTCCAGCATGCCGAGAGAACCTTTGGGCTTGTTGAGATGATCTATTTTCTGCCTTATGGCTTTTTCTACATGGGTATCGAGGTTTGTTATATGGAAGTGCCTGATCATAATATGAGTGAATTTATCCTTTTATTTTGACATTGATGCCGCTTACCATCAGTATGACTTCATCAGCCATTTTGGCTGCAAATTGGTTGAGGCGTCCAAGTAAATCTGTAAATTGCCGTTGTACTGGATTTATATTTGTACCTCCGGAACCTATTTCATTGGTTACACAGATGAAGACGGCATCTTGCTGGACAAGTAAGGTGAGTTCCTTCTGAAGCTGCTGTAAAGCCTGATCCACTATATTGGGCTTTTCTGTATTACAGTCTTGAGAAACAGCCGGTAGTTCCTGACCTGGTTTCGGGGTACTGCAGTCGTAAAAGAAATTGGTAGCCCATAGGGTAAGACAGTCTACGACTACTACACGGTCGGTAAACTGATGTTGACTTAGAAATTTTTGTTCTTCAATGTTGGTCCATTGTGGTCCTCGCCGAGATTGATGCTTGATGACCCGCTGCCTGAATTCCTCATCCCAAATGCGTGCCGTAGCCAGATAAACCGGATTAGGCGAGAGACTGAGGGCAAGCGATTCGGCGTAACGACTCTTTCCTGAGCGTTCACCGCCTGTGATAAGAATGAATTTTTTCATAGGAAGCAAAGTTACATATTTAATCGGAAAAAGATCTAAAATTTGAAAGATAATTGTGATAATTATATGTTCGGATAAGATAAAGAAGACGGTGGAAAAATGGATAATAAAAGACTATTGATTGGGAACAGTGAAATAAAAATGGCATTTACAAGTCCGAAGAATGTAAATGCCATTATATAATCTTATGATGAATGCTTATTTTTGCAAATGGTCAATAAAGAAGTTGGTGATAGCCGTAAACAGATGATTACGGGTATTACCTCCAATGATGTTATGATTACGGTTGTTATAAGGCAACATCATGAAAGGTTTGTTGGCTTGAACAAGTGCTTCTGCATATTCCATGCTGTTGCGGAAATGAACGTTGTCGTCGGCTGTGCCGTGGCAGATTAGCAGACTGCCGTGAAGCTGGTTGGCTCGACTGATAGGTCCTAAAGCATATCCTTCAGCATTTTCTTTTGGTGTACGCATGAATCGTTCCGTGTAAACAGTATCATAGTATTTCCAACAGGTAGGAGGAGCTACAGCCACACCGGCAGCAAAGACCGGACGACCTTCGCTCATACTCATCAGCGTGTTGAAACCACCGTAACTCCATCCCCAAATGCCAATACGTGAAGCGTCTACATAAGATTGCTGTCCCAGATAGATGGCGGTTTCCACTTGATCCTTGGATTCCAGATCGCCTAGTTTCAGATAAGTGCATTTTTCAAAATCAGCTCCTCGTCCGCCTGTTCCGCGACCGTCTACACATACAGCTATGAAACCTTTTTGGGTCAGATATTGTTCATAAAGTGTGCCTCCCATGTTGCCAGCTCCCCATGAGTCGATAACTTGCTGTGAGCCTGGTCCGCTGTATTGGAACAGAATTACTGGATATTTCTTTTGAGGATCGAAATTGGCCGGTTTGACCATATAACCATGTAACTTGATTCCTTCTCCGGTTGTAAATGAGAAGAATTCACGTGATCCAAGACTTATATTTGCCAGTTTTTGCTTGAGAGCAGCATTGTCTTCTAAGACTTTTAGCGTTTTACCTTTATTATTGCAGAGTGCTGTGACGAACGGCGTATTGATATTGGAGTATACGTTCATGTAATACTTCATGTTTTTGCTGAAAATTGCACTGTTTTGTCCCTTTTCTGAAGAGAGTTTTATTGTTTTGCCGTTCTTGTCTGTGCAGTATACGTCCGTGTGGATAGGATCATCTGCCATGTTGGCTGAATAATAATAACTGCCAGTGCCTTCGTCATAACCATAAAAATCGTTGACAACCATGTTACCCTGTGTGATTTTTTTGATTAATGAACCATTGAAATTATAGGCATACAGATGATTGTATCCATCGCGTTCGCTCATGATGATGAATCGGTTTGGATAGAACTTCAGGTTCATGTATACTTTCTCTGAAATATATTTGCTAACCTCGTCACGGAGAATTTTCTTGCACTCGGTAGAACGGGGATTGGCCATGTATACTTCAAGACAATCCTGATGGCGGTTGATGGTGAATACAGCAAGCTTGTTAGGGTCATTCGTAAAATGGATGCGAGGAATATAGCCTTCTTCAGGAAGAGGTAATTTCATGTCGCGGATGACACGGCTTTTGATATCGAAGGACTGTACGTTGACTGTAGAGTTTGTGGTACCGGCCATGGGGTATTTATATTCATAGCGTCCGGGATATTCGGCATATTCTTCTTTGGCCGGATGACTGCCTTTATACCAAGGGAAGGAAAATGTGGCAACTTTGCTTTCATCATAACGGATCCAGGCCAGCATGGTATTGTCTGCATTGAAGTCGAATGAACAGTTTGTGGCAAACTCTTCTTCGTTTACCCAGTCCGGAATACCGTTGATGATTGAATTGAACTCGCCGTCTTTTGTGACTTGGCTCTCACTGTTGTTGAAAAGTAACTTGACCAGGAAAAGGTTATTGTTGCGTACAAATGCAATAAGGTTACCGTCAGGTGAGAATTTAGGCATTTGCTGTGGTCCGTTTTCGGAAAGTGGAGTCAGGATACGGTTTTCTATATCGTAAATGTAGTATACTGCAGTATAGGAACGACGATAAATAGGTTTTGTCTCAGTACGTATGAGCATCTTTTTTTCATTCGGTGACATAATGTAACCGTCGATTTTGTCAAGTTTGACTTCGCGGGCGGTGGCTACGTCAAAGATAACCCGTTGCTGGGCACCGTTTCTGAAAGAGTAGGCAATGACCTGTTTCTGGTCAGAACTTAATTGGGAATAACTTTCCCCGTCGTTTAGTGGGTTGACGCCATAGATCCTTTTGGCACTGTATGTACCGTTGCAAAGGTCTTTTAATGATAAATCCTCGGCATGAATCTGGGTAGGAACAATACAAGCCAGGCAACCGAGGAGCAAACTGGTGATTTTCTTCATCTTTTTCATATATCTATCTTTGTGATTGTTTCCTTTTCAGCAGGCATTCCGCAAAGATAAGTTTTTTTTTCTATCTTTGCACCGACAAAACAACTGAAAAAGCATGCAACAGCCTTTTTTGTATACTGAACTCGGGCCTTATTTACGTGCCCAATTGGGGTGTAAGGTGCAGAAGATATCTTTAAATGCCGGTTTTACCTGTCCTAACCGTAATGGTGAAAAAGGATGGGGAGGCTGTACCTATTGTAATAACCAGACTTTTAATCCTGATTATTGCCGGACTGACAAGTCGGTGACGCAGCAACTGGAGGAAGGTATGCGGTTTTTTGCGAGAAAATATCCGGAAATGAAGTATCTGGCCTATTTTCAGGCTTATACCAATACTTATGCGGAATTGGAAGAGCTTAAAAGCAAATATGAAGAAGCTTTGTCCGTACGTGATGTTGTCGGATTGGTGATAGGAACAAGACCGGATTGTATGCCGGATGATTTATTGAAATATCTGTCAACTTTGAATAAGCAGACTTTTCTTTTGGTGGAGTATGGTATGGAAAGTGCGGATGATGCAACTCTTAAGCGTATAAATCGCGGACATACTTTTGCCGACAGTTGTCGGGCTGTAGAGCGGACAGCTTCAGCCGGTATTCGTACGGGAGGGCATGTTATTCTCGGTCTTCCAGGAGAAAATCATGAAACTTTAATGAAGCAGGCCGGGCTTATTTCCAGTCTTCCGTTGACTACATTAAAACTCCATCAACTCCAGCTTATACGCGGAACCCGGATGGCGCACGAATTTCAGGAATGTCCACAAGATTTTCATCTGTTTACGGCAGAGGAATATATTGATTTGGCTATCGATTATATCGAACGTCTTCGTGCAGATATCGTGTTGGAACGGTTTGTCTCCCAATCACCCAAGGAGTTGTTGATAGCACCGGACTGGGGGCTGAAAAATTATGAATTTACAGAAAAAGTGAAGGCCAGAATGCGTGAACGGGGTGCATTCCAAGGCAGATTGGCAAAAACCGGGCTCTGTTTATAATGCGATTTCAAGCTTTTTTCTTACATTTGCAATAAAATATATGAAAAACAATCTTTAATAATTAACCGTTATGACCAAATTAAAAATCAGTATCGTGTGGGTATTGGCGTTATGGTTGGGGTTAGCCTCGGAAATCAAGGCCCAGAATACGTCTTCATCCGAAAATGTTCTTCAGTTGATTGAAAAAGTAAATGACTATTGGCAGGCGCATAATACGCCTTATTGTCGTGCTTTCTGGGATAATGCAGCATATTATACCGGAAATATGGAAGCGTATAAGATGACCGGTAAAGCAGCCTATCTGGATTATAGCAGCAAATGGTGCTATCATAACGACTGGAAAGGAGCACGCAGTAATGACAAACGTAATTGGAAATACAAGACCTATGGTGAAGGACATGATTTCGTGTTGTTCGGTGACTGGCAGATCTGTTTTCAGACCTATATCGACATGTATATGATGAATCCGGATGAATTCAAGGTTGCCCGTGCCAAGGAAGTAATGAGCTATGCATGTCACATGAACGAAACCAAATTCTGGTGGTGGAGTGATGCACTTTATATGGTGATGCCCGTCATGTCAAAAATGTACAAGCTTACCGGTGATGAAATGTATCTTGACCGCATGTATGAGAATTTCCTTTGGAGTGACAGTCTGATGTTTGATAAGGAAGCCCAGCTCTATTATCGTGATGCCAAGTATATTTATCCAAAGGTAAAAACAGCCAGCGGTGGAAAAAGTTTCTGGGCTCGTGGTGATGGCTGGGTCTTGGCCGGATTGGCTAAGGTTCTTGCTGATATGCCAAAGGACTATAAACACCGCGACTTTTTTGTAGACCGTTTCCAGCAGTTGGCGCAGGGCGTAGCCCGTTGTCAGCAGGATGCCGGATATTGGAGCAGAAGCATGCTTTGTGAAGCAGATGCTCCGGGTCCGGAAACCAGTGGTACTGCTTTCTTTACTTATGGTATGCTTTGGGGAGTGAACAATGGTCTTTTGGATCGTGCAAAATATGCTCCGGTTATAGATAAAGCATGGAATTATTTGGTGAAAACTGCGCTTCAGCCGGATGGTAGCATCGGATATGTACAGCCTATTGGTGAGAAGCCGGATCCCACAAAGAATGTAGATGCCAAGTCACAGGCTCCGTTTGGAACCGGTGCGTGGTTGTTGGCTGCTTGCGAAATGGTGCGTTACATGGATGGCACCGTTGGCAGTTTCAAGCCGTCAATGACTGTAGAGGTGAAGAATGCCACTTCTGAGATGCGTCGTGAGATCATTGAACTGGATGCCAAAACTGTATATGGCAAACTGAACATTGGCGGTGGCCGCCAGTTTATTGTTCGGGATGCTTACCGAATGGAACTGCCTTATCAGCTGACTTATGATGGAAAGGTTTTGGTTGAAGTGAATGTCCGTCCGCAGACTACTTCTACATTGACTATTGAGAAAGGTATACCTTCCGTTTATCGGAATGTTGCTTATGGACGAATTTACCCTAACCGTCTGGACGATATGGCTTGGGAGAATGATAAAGCGGCCTGGCGTGCTTATGGACCTCAACTTCAGAAACAAAATCAACAGGCGTTCGGCTTTGATGTCTTTACAAAAAATCAGGCATATCCTGTTGTAGAGCAATTCTATGCCAATGAATTGGAATCTTATGCTATTCATGACCGTTTACGTAAAGCCGGAAGAGGTAATGAATGCGATGGAGTAACCCGTATGTTGGGTTATCATTTGGATCATGGATACGGAATGGATGCTTACACTGTTGGTGCTACGTTGGGTGCCGGCACACCAGCCTTAATGGATGGTGATCAGTTTATTATGCCGTGGTGCTGGAAAGAAGCCACTATTTTGGATAATGGCCCGTTACGCTTCACTGTTAAACTGGTATATAATGCCTCTAAAGTCGGGTCTGATGAAAATGTGGTTGAAACCAGAGTGATAACCTTGAATAAAGGAACTCATTTCAATAAATGCGAAGTAACTTATAGTGGCTTAAGTTCAGACCGTCAAGTGGCAGCCGGCATAGTTGTTCACAAGAGTGATGCGGAAAGCTATGTCATTAATAAGAAAAACCGCTTTGTCGCTTATGCCGATCCGACTGATCATCCTGAGATGATGAACGGACAGATTTATATCGGTTGTCTTTTCCCAAATGCCAAGACCTTGAAATACTTGCCATTGGAAAAAGAAACGGCTGGAGGTGTAGGACATGTCGTGGGTATTGAGAATTACAAACCTGATGCTACATTTACATACTATTTCGGTATGGCATGGAGCAAATACGACATGCCTGATTTTAATATCTGGCAGGAGACTATTTCAAAATATGCAGAAGACTTGAAGACACCGCTTTCTGTGACCATCAAATAATCAGGATTTCCTGATTGAATAAAACAACGGCATAATCTGATCGGATACTTCCACAGATTATGCCGTTTCTGGTATATGTGAGCTTATGTTTTCCCCTTTTCAGGATTATAGATCTCATTGGGTGATTAGGATGGTGATTGCTTATTGGTCAAAATATGATTGGGTTCCAAAATAAAAGTAGGAAGAAAACGGTGTTTCCTTCCTACCTGATATTATTTTCTCTTATACGACGTTTTTATTTCTTCTCCAAATCCTGCCATTTAGGAGGATCTATACCCAATAATTCCTTTACGAAAAAGTCATAACGTTTATGTTCGCCAAAGCGTTCACCCATTGAATGGCCGACGCCCGGAAGCACAACCAGTTCGAAGTCCTTGTTTGCCTTGATAAGAGCATTGACAACCTGCATGGTAGAGGCTGGATCCACATTGTCATCCAGTTCACCGACGACAATCATCAAAGGACGTGTCAGTTTATAGGCATTTTCTACGTTTGAACATTCAATGTAACTGCTATCTACAGGATAACCCATCCATTGCTCGTTCCACCATATCTTGTCCATACGGTTATCGTGGCATCCGCAGCTTGAATATGCAGCTTTGTAGAATTCCGGGTGATTCAGTACGGCAGTCAGTGCTTCCTGTCCGCCGGCAGACGCACCGAATATACCTACGCGTGAAGCATCCATGTAAGGATATTTGGCTGCAGCTGCTTCTATCCATTTGATGCGGTCGGGGAAACCTGCATCTTTAAGATTCTTGTAACAGATTTCTTCAAATTTCTTTCCGCGATATGAAGTGCCCATACCGTCCAGTTGTACGACGATAAAGCCTAGTTCGGCCAAAGCAGTCATATATCCGTTGTATGAGAAGAAGCTTTTAGGCGTGTAGGCATCACCAGGACCGGAATAGATATATTCAATAACAGGATATTTCTTGTTTGGGTTAAAGTTGGTCGGGCGTTGGATGATACCCCACATCATGGTCTTGCCGTCGCGGCCGGGGGCGCTGAAAATTTCCGGTGCTATCCATCCATTGGCTTTCAGACGGCTCAGATCGGCTGTGGCCAGTATTTTTTTGTCCGAAGCTTCGCCGGCAGTGCTGCGCAAGACAGTGACAGGAGCCTGGTTTACTTTGGAATATTTGTCTATCATTAGGGAGAAGTCTTCATTGAATACGGCTGTATGGTTTCCATCTTCGGGAGTCAGGCAGACCATGTTTTTACCGTTGAATCCAATTTTGTAATAATGTATCTGGTATGGATCTTCATTTGGATTGACTCCACTGGCTGTGAAATAAATGGTCTGGTTGTCTTCGTCAACCTTCAGTACCCGGCGCACAACCCATTCCCCCTTGGTGATCTGATGGTCAACCTTCGCTTTCTTCAAATCATATAGGTAGAGGTGAGTCCAGTTGTCCCGTTCACTCATCCATATCATTTGACGGCCACCTTTAAGGGTGTGACGGAACATACGGTTATAATTGACAAATGTAGGACTGGTTTCTTCAATCAAGGTTCGTACGGCTCCTGTTTCTGCATTCAGTTCCAAAACCCTGTAGACCTTATGTCCACGTTCGTTATATTCAAACGTCAGCGTCTTGCTGTCTTCACTCCAGTTCGGTCCGTACAAGTCATATTGTTTACTGAACAGTTCGGTGGAAGGGATTGCCGCCTTTCCTGTCTGGACATTGAATGCACAAGGCACTTTGAAGCGTAATTCATCCCCGGGTTTGGCATATTCCTGTTTGTGAAGAATGGGTTGGAGCTGGTTTTTCGGCGAACTTTCCACATAATAGACATAACGTTTTTCTGCAGGTCTGATGCGTGTGGAGGCCACATAGCGACTGTCCGGACTCCATCTGATCCAGCTGGAATAGTAATTTCCAGGTGTGCCGTCATTGCTCAGTGCCCGTTCATTTCTGCCATCAGCATCGCTAATATAGATATTGTCATTTTTGATATATGCTTTTAGTTTTCCGTCAGGAGAGAAAACCGGGCCGTTTCCTTTTTCATCGTCCACTTCCATCCAGTGACGCTGTTTTCTATGTGGGGCCGGTTGTAGCTTTTCCTTTTTGAGCAGGGTGACCGCATTTTGGCAGGCTTGTCCTATTTCCCAACGGTATCCGTCAAAATTAAATGTAATTTTTTCGGTGTCTTCTTTGTCCGGACTGAAACGTTCCAGTCTGAGATATTGTGCTTTTACTTCTTTACCGGTTTCCTTGCTGAGGATTTGGGCCACTCCATTCATGTTGACTGTTTTCATAGTGGCTCCTTCTGCTTGATTTCCGTTTACACAGCCGATATAATAGGCTGGCCCGTTTTCGGTAAAGATCATATAATGGAATGTAGAGGCATTGCTCCAGTTGATCTGTTCAGGATTCTGGAAAACCTGGTCTGCCTTGAACTTTTCATAAAGCCCGTAGGCTCGCTGATAATCTTCCAGTTGTCCTTGTGCCAAAGCCGGAATGGCAGGACAAAGACAGGCTGAAACCATCAGCCATTTCATTAATTGTTTTTTCATTTGTTGATCATTGTTTTAGGTTAATATATTAGTTTCGTTGTCGTGCAGGTTCTATTTTCCCGTTTTTGATGATGTCTGCAAAATCCTGGGCAGAAATATTGACCGGGCCGTTCATGAATTCCGGAATGTTGTAACTGCGCATGAACTGACGGTGCATGTCTGGATCTTCCTGCGGCAGTTCAAAGGCTTTTCTGCCTTTTCCGTTCTTATCAAAGTAAGCGATAAACGGGCGTGTGAAATTACCGTCAGTACGTCGGCTGCTGAAGATAACCCATCTGCCGTTGCTACTCCATGAATGATAGCTTTCCACGTTATCGGAATTCATCTCGGTCATGGGGCGTGTTTGTCCGGACTGTAAATCCATCAGGTAAAGATCGGCATCGGTATGCCAGATATGGAACACGCCGAAACCGCCTAATGTGAACATCAGGTAACGACCGTCGGGAGATATACGTGGCAGAGTGGCGCTCTTTTGCAGGGCAGCAGCATCAAATACCAGTTCGGCAGAATCTACCTGAAGCGTCTGTGGGTTGACTTTACGCCGGTAAATGTTGTATTTGACATCTTTGTAATTCCTGATCAGTTCACTTGTAATGTTACCGGTGTCTTTGCGTTCGTAATGTGCTGAGCAATAGTATAGACAGTCTCCTTTGGGACTCCACCAGGGGAACACCTCCATTTCATTGTCATCTCCTTTGATACGAGTCACTTCATTTTTATCTACATCGTAGATAATCAGGTCGCTGGCCATATCCTGAACCTCGATTTTTTGTATGTCAAGTGTGTGAAACGTTTGTCCGGTAGTGTTGACGGAATAGGCGATCAGAGGTAACGTCGGATGCCATGAGGGATATACACCGGATGAGATAAGAGAGTCTGTCTTGGCATTGACTTTCCGTAACTTGCCGTCGTAAGCGATGACCGTACCGCCGTAGCCTTCCCTTACATGAAATTGCATGCGTTCCGGGTTGTAATTCTGGTAGGAATGGCAATTAATGCATTGGCCTTTATCGACAGATGTGTTCATCATGTTGCCATAGATGACAGATTCATCGTAACTGGTCAGGTCACGCTGGTTGATGGTCAAATCTTTGTAAGTGACATAAGAAGGCGAGATAAGACGGTAAGAAATATAAGGGTCAATATCCTCTTCTGCTACGTACAGATTGAAAGTCTTGAATTTGGTCCATTGCTTTCCTTCTTCTACGTACACTTCTACCTGAAGAGATTGACCTTTTGCATCAGCGGTCAGTTCGCGCCACTGTTTCAGTGACGGCATTGCTTTTTGTCCTTCTCCTGTCCATTCCTGATGAGGACTGCTGATTCGGGTGATATAGTGGTCTCCCTTTTCATCTATCATGAAATGTAGCGGAGCAATGTTGGGAGGGATTGTCACATTACAGTAGTCCGGATAGATAACCGGCAGGTTTTGGTTCTCGTTGAATGATTCGGGCACTTTGGTACTGCAGGCTGCGCATAACAGGGTCATGAGCAGTACAAATGAGTAATATATGTTTTTTTTCATATTCGTTATCAATAAGTTTGAAGTCCTCTGACCAGGAAATAGTAGTAATAGAACGTTTGTCCGAATTGCGGGTAAAAGGCGGTAGCCATTTGTTCTTCTGTCAATCCGGCACATTGCTGGGTAAACTCCATGAAGCGGTTATATGAATCGATGACACCCTGCGAGAATGGCATGTGGCTGATATCCACTTTGTTTTCCAAGTGGCCGTAGAGATAAGCGGCTTCCTGGTAATGTATGGGCATTTCCTCTTTCGGATGGAGGGTGGCATATTTCATGAATCTTCTCCAGAACAGGTCTATGTCTTTCATCTGCAGTGCGGCAATCAGGGTCTGTTCCTGATAGACAGGATCATCACTGTCGTCATAGGCGAAATGTTTGAGAAGGTACATTTCGATGACATTCAAGTCACTGGCCAGTTCATCACGTTGTGGCTTCAAACTAAGAATTGCTTTCAAAGCCGGATCTTTTTTAATATTTTCAGGATGTTCAAGATACGTTTTATATCTTTCTGCCCACTTCTTGTGAAACAGTGTCTGGCTAAGCAGGTTGAGATATTTTTCGGCAGCTTTCATTTCGCCGTTGAGAAGTGAAGTACGGGCCATAAATTTATAGTATTCAGCTTTCCAACCAAACACAACGCCGTCTTCCATGCACCAGCGGTAGCAGTAGTTCAACTGGCCGTAATTATAATAAAGTGTTTTACCACCGACCTGAACCAGTCGTACGGGAAATGGAGCATTAGGTTTGGCACCTCCTTCACGGTAATGGAACATTTCGTTGCCGGCTCGTCCCAAACGGAATAAAGCCAGATTTCTGTACATGACGATTTGTCTGGTCGGTTCAGCATCTCCTTCTAAAGATTCCCGGATAACGGCTTCCCAGTTCTCTTCCTCTATGGCCCGGTTCATGCGCAGCTCTTTCTTGAAATTCTCATCATGATACCAGAATGGTTTGATCAGATAAATTAAAATACCTAGGGCTGCTACTTGTATGATGGCGTAAGTCCAGGTTTTGGGCTGCAGGTTGATACGGTGTAGTAGAGTGAATACCACAGGGCTGAAGAACAGGATTTCAAAAGGAAGGCGGTATTCCGTATAAGTTTGTCCAGCTACATCGAAACTGGGAAGAGCAGCTGTATAAATGGTTGATAAGGAAGTCTGTGAATAGAATTGATAGGCAATCAGAGGAATACCCGCTACGAGTAGCAAGGAGATGATAAGAGAAACTATTCTGTCCTTGAGCCAGCTTCCTTGCTGGAATATGGCCAGAAGTCCCATGTAGACTGTACCCAAAAGGGCATAGGTACCCAATAACGGATAACCGATAACAGTCCAGACTACGATCCAAGCCAGATTATAAGGACGGCGTATGCGGCTGAAGAGCCATACTGCATATATGGCAATCAGGAAACCGCAAGTACCGGCGAAGAAATAACCCTGTAACTTAATGTAATAGATAAAGTATCCCATCTGTGTGATACTGGCCAGCAGGCAGGCCGGAGCGGCTGCTGACAGAATACTCCAAATGTTGGAGAGACGGTAAGTGTTTTTAATTGCAAAGAACAATAATATCCAGAGAAGGGCCAATATACAGCAACCTGCTGCTGGATAATAGAAAAATTGAGTCAGGAAACAACTGATCCACAATAGTGCACCACCCGGATATTCTGTCAATGATTGCCAGAATACTTTTGTGGGTAGAAAAAGGTTAAGTTCTTGAATGCGGTATAATGTATCCGATTCAAAAAAATACAGTAGAAAAGCCATAATTGCCGGTAAGACAATACCCGCAATCCTGGGCATCATCTTTTTCAGCCTTATGCTTAGAGAGCCTTCATTACCGTCGGGCATAGAGGTCTTCTGATTAGGGTTAAAAGGCGATGAAAAATCGGTTTTCATGTGTTGGTAGATTTGATTCGTATATAATATAATGTTGTATTCGTGACCAAAGTTAATGATTATTAAGGCGAGATTATAATATTTTTTTGAAAACTTGTAGAAAAGTAGAAATTTAAAACAAAAATATTATCTTTGCACCATACTAATTCAAGTTTTTAACCGCGTGGAAACGCATAATTAAGTTTTTAATTCCATGATTAAACAATTAATGCTGTCTTGTGCATGTTTGTCGGCTTTTGCCGTATATGCACAAAAGGAAAAGGCTTATTGGTTGGATCCTCAGGTCAACAAGGTGAATACCGAGACGCCGCGTGCTGCTTTTTTTGCTTATGAATCAGATAATCTGGCAGAAAGAGGGCAGAAAAATGAATCAGAACGTTATCTCTCATTGGAGGGAAAATGGAAATTCCTGTTTTCAAAGGATCATGACAAAGCACCAAAGGAATTTTATTCTCTGAAATTCGATGATTCACAGTGGGGGGAATTTCCTGTACCGGGTCTTTTTGAAATGAATGGCTACGGAGATCCCATCTATTCCAATAACGGTTATGCCTGGAGAACCCAGTTTGAAAGCAAACCACCTTATATTGAAGAAAAAAACAACTATACCGGTTCATATCGTAAAGAGATTACCGTTCCGGCTGACTGGAAGGGTGAGCGGATTTATTTGCATGTCGGTTCTGCAACCTCCAATTTGTATGTATGGGTAAACGGTAAGTTTGTCGGCTATTCAGAAGACAGTAAGACTGCTGCCGAGTTCGATTTGACCAAATATCTCAAGCCCGGACAGGAGAACCTTATCGCTATGCAAGTGATGCGCTGGTGTGACGGATCTTATCTGGAAGACCAGGATTTCTGGCGCTTTACGGGAATTGCACGTGAGGTGTATCTTTATGCCCGTCCGCAGGCTCATGTACAAGATCTCTTCATAACCCCTGATCTGGTCAATAATTATCAGGATGGCCAGTTGAAAGTCAAGTTGAACTTTGCTAATGCCAACGGAAAGAAGGTCAGCCTTTCTTTGAAAGATCAGAATGGTAAGGAAGTGGCTTCACAGGAAGTGGAGATCGGCAAGGCCGGACAGGTGGAATTTAATATGGAAGTCAAGAATCCTCAGAAATGGACTGCGGAAACTCCTGACCTTTATATGCTGTATACCACTCTTTCTGACAAAAACGGTAATGTCATTGAAGTTATTCCACAGCGTGTAGGTTTCCGTAAAGTGGAAATCAAAAATGCACAGGTATTGGTCAATGGTCAACCAGTATTGTTCAAGGGTGTGAATCGCCATGAAATGAATCCGCGTACGGGTTACGTCGTGACTATGGATGATATGTTGAAGGATATCAAGGTAATGAAGGAATTGAACATCAATGCCGTACGTACCTGCCATTATCCTGACGATCCGCGTTGGTATGAATTGTGCGACATCTATGGTATTTACCTTGTTGCTGAGGCTAATATCGAGAGTCACGGAATGGGATACGGTGACAAGACGCTGGCTAAAGAACCTACTTATGAGAAGGCTCACATGGAACGTAACGAGAGCAATGTGAAGATTTATAAGAATCATCCTTCCATCATATTCTGGAGCGTTGGTAACGAAGCCGGTTATGGTCCTAATTTCGAGAAAGCTTATGACATGATCAAAGCTTATGACCCGAGCCGTCCTTGCCAGTATGAACAGGCCGGACAGAATGGAAAGACAGATATCTTCTGTCCGATGTATTACGATTATGGAGGTTGTGAGAGCTATGCCCAGAATAATAATCCGCGTCCTTTGATTCAGTGTGAGTATGCGCATGCTATGGGTAATTCAATGGGAGGTTTCAAAGAATATTGGGATCTTGTCCGTAAATATCCCAAGTATCAGGGCGGTTTTATTTGGGACTTCGCCGATCAGGCCATCCGCGCAACCAATAAGGCCGGCAAGACAATTTATGCCTATGGTGGTGACTTCGGACGTTATCCGGCCAGTGATCATAACTTCAACAACAATGGTATAGTCAATCCGGAGCGTGATCCGAACCCGCATGCCAATGAGGTTCGCTATTACTACCAGAGCATCTGGGTTACTCCAAAAGATCTTGCAAATGGTCTGGTAGAAGTTTATAATGAAAACTTCTTCAAGTCTATAGACGATGTAGAGTTGCTTTGGACAGTGGAAGAGGAAGGCAAGGTGGTAGCCAGCGGACACAATTCTGTTGACGATATTAAGGCTCAGCAGAAGAAAGTCATTAAACTCAACGGTTTTACAGCACCGAAGAACCAGAATAAGGAGTATGTTCTGAATATTGATTTCGTACTGAAACATTCTGAACAGATGCTTAATGCAGGTTATGCGGTAGCTCGCGAACAGTTCGTGCTTAATCCATATCAGTTCCCGACAGCTGAAAGTGTGATGAACGCTGCTCAGGATCCTAAGGCACATAAGAACAAGAAAGCCAATAAGGTTGAGAAGGATGAAATGGTTGCTTGTCTGACGCTGACTGCTGGAAATACATCAGTTACATTCAACAGATGGTCTGGTTGGATTGATTATCTGGATATAAATGGCAAGCCGATGCTGGAAGAAGATCATGCCGTGAAGCCGGATTTCTGGCGTGCACCGACAGATAATGATTACGGTGCAGGCTTGCAGAGAAAACTGGGAGCATGGAAGAATCCGAATATGAAACTTGAGTCTTTTGAATGTAAGGACGTCAATGATTGCAAACAAGTGAAGGCTGTCTATAAGATGAATAGCGTAGAAGCCGAATTGGTTATGACCTATACTTTGACACCGGAAGGAGAGTTGATCGTGGATGAGACTATGACTGTCAACAAGGATGCCAAGAACAAACCGCAGCTTATGCGTTTTGGTATGCAGTTTGTCATGCCTGAAGAATATGCCACAATCAATTTCTATGGAAAGGGTCCTGGAGAGAACTATATAGATCGTAATAATGGTGACCGCTTAGGTGTATATACTCAGAGCGTAGCTGACCAGTACTGGCAGTATATCCGTCCTCAGGAAAGTGGCAACAAGACGGAAGTACGCTATTGGAAGGTTCTTAACGAACAAGGTGAGGGCTTGGAATTCTATGCTACAGCTCCGATGGAATGCAGCACTTTGAATTACTTGGCAGAAGATCTTGACGATGGTCCGGATAAGAATTGGAACCAGAGTCATTCAGGTGATCTGACACCACGTCCGTTTACGGTTGTGAAGCTTGCTGCTCGTCAGATGGGTATGGGCTGTGTTAACAGCTGGGGAGCTTGGCCACGTGGAGAATATCAGATGCCTTATCAGGATTATCAGTTTACATTTGTGGTGCGTCCTGCTAAATAAGGGAGAGCAAATTGATTGGAAATCTGATCTCAGAGGAGATCTGATTGAAATAGAATTAAACGGGTCGTCTTTTAAAAGACGGCTCGTTTTTTTGATAAGTATTGGTGATGTAGTGACATTCTGTTCTTCTGTGGGGAATGAGATCTATTTGTATGCAGATAATGGAATTGAATGACAGAGTTAAGTGGATGTTTATCCAAAATATCTTTTCTGTTGATTGTTTGCTTATTTTGACAACTTTTCCCCAAATCTATTCCCTATCATGTTATTTCCCTTTTTTATCCTTCACCTCTTCACCACCCTTTATTTATGCGGGCTGAAAGGTGATGCAGATCCTTCACCACTCCTTCACCTTATCCTTCACGTCTGATTTTTCATGATTTCAGAACAAAAAAACAGCATTCAAATATCCTGACATT
>URDY01000023.1 GCA_900546665.1 uncultured Paraprevotella sp.
ACCTTAAAAATGCTTGTAAAAGACTATATTTCAATTATTTCAAAGACCAATTCCCATTTTTAACGGGACAGTAGTGATTATCATTCAATAATTGGGTTTCAATGTTTTTCTTTGTGGACGTCAATTTATCCGTTTGTTCTTTTGTCCATTTTTTCAAGAAAAGAACAGAACTCTTGACTCCTGCACCATTAGCTGCAAAAGCTGTCTGAGGCATACTGATAACCGCTACAATACGAAACCAATCCTCTATTTGGGTACGAACATATTGCATACTGCTGTTAGTCAAAACTCCATCAGGCAAAACTATGGCAAGATAGCCTCCTTCTTTCAGAAATTTATAATCCTGCTCTATAAAAAGCACTTCCGTACTTTGCCCATCACGAGTATCCAACGGTCGTGCAGCAACAGCCAACCAATCTTCTTCTTTTTTCCCAAGCTGATAAGTTTTGAGATATGCTTGCTCTGTTTGGCGTACTGTACTTCCAAAAGGAGGATTCGTTATGATAAAATCAAATGTGCCATATTTGAATCCCTGATTATTTGTTCTGCTTATGATTGTGTCGTCTGAAACAAGGCCGTCCGATGTAATGACATTGGTATGTCCATCATCATGGATAATCATATTCATTTTCGCAGCACGCGAAATTTGTTCGCTAATTTCAATTCCATACAAGTTTTTTTCTGCAAAATCGTGCCAATAAGAAAACCAATGCTTGTATTGTCTGGTATCAGTTTTATATTTGGGGTATAACTCTGTTGCTTTTTCACGTACTTTATTCAACGCATAAAGCAAAAAACCTCCACTACCACAAGATGTATCAAGAACCTTTGAATCATGTTCAATGGGCAGAACATCAACAATAAACTTGACTATTTCACGAGGTGTGAAATATTGTCCGAAATTACCTCTAAAGAATGACCCCATAAAGGTTTCAAAGGCTCGCCCCTTGCTGTCCAAATCGGTTTCTCCCAAATTGACACTTTCAAGATAGCTTACTACAGTCCTTATTTTTTCTGGAGTCAATCGGATGTTATCACGGAATACTTCCTGATCTTTCTTTCTACCTTCTTCATATAATGCCATAACACGCTTATAAAGATTATCATTCTCAATAAGCCGTCTTTTAGTTTCGCTTTTCTCCACCTCTTTGGGAACAGTTATAATCTGGAAATCATATGGTTCCCCCATTCTTCTTGGCTTTCGTTCATCCCATATCTTGCAGAATATAAGTTTATCCAATTCATCAAATGCTTCAGATGGATTAAGTTGTCCGCCTGCCCAAAGTGCTTCATGTGCTTGCTTGAATCTACGAGTGAGTTCAGACTGGTCAATAACAGCCAAATCAAAGAATCGTTGTTTTCCAGTTTCCTCCGGCAAATACTGAGCTTCATATACATACTTATAGGAAGCAACATTTTTAACTCCGAATTGAGGAATATCAGGCATCTGATTTCTGGTATTCTGATTCTTGTCAACTTCAAAATAATCAGATTTAATTCCGGAAGTTACCCATACATATTTGACATCACAAGGCAGGGCAAATGCATAACTATATGCCTGTTCTATTGCTTGCTGATATTCTGCCTCACTAACCTCTTGCCGTTTACATTCAACCAATATATGTGGAATCGTGCACATGTCATTTTCATATACCACAATGTCTGCTTCCTTGACCTCTCGTCCCATTGTGACCGGAACGAATTGTCTTATCCTGTTTTCAGGGTAATTATAATCCAATATCAATCGAAGAAATGTTTCAGCTTGAACCTTTTCTTCCGGATTATTGAAGTTACGTTCTTTATTTTGGAATACATAAGTAATTCGTGACATATCTTCATTAAAAGATATAAGATTTTTCTCTATTCCAATTTTTATATAGTCTTTCATATATTTCACAATTTATAGTTTTGTAGTAATAATCAGTTCTTGAACATTAACTTCTAACAGATTTGCGACTTTAACAAGTGTTGCCAAGTCAGGCTGAGATACATTAGAGCACCATTTGGAAACAGTTGACGGATTTTTCCCTAATTGCTCTGCCAGCCACTTTCCTGTTTTCTTTCTTTCTACTAAAACTAATTTAAGTCGATTTATATCCTCCATAATAATCACTATATTGAACTAAATGCAAATTTAATGATTTCATTTGATTTAGCATTCAAAGTAAAATAGTTTATTATTGGTGAATATTTTCCTCCAAAGTCGGAAAATATTTTAACAAGTAGTTTTGAGGCACCCGAAATGTTTCCGGTGCCCCAAAACACGACTTGCCAGTTCGCTTGAAATAAAAAGTAATACTTGGAAATTACGTCATCTTTTGTCTAAAACGAATAAAATAATGAACAGAAACCAGTAAGTACGAACTTATTGGTTGCACATAACCAATAGATCAGTAATACAACCAACCAGTCAGTCATTCACTCACATATTCAGTCACTCGGTCAAAATACCATTTACGATGCTATTTAGCAGGAACAAGCCAAAGATTTTCAGGATAACCGAAATACGCTGTGCATCACTTTTAGGTAAAGCACCAAAGAAGATGATGAGGAAACGCCATCCCCAAAGCATATCAAAAATAAAGAAAAGATTATTTTCTGGAGGGAGTGCAGTTTCCCGTTTGCCACCATTTCGTTGTGTCCTAATAAAAAACTCTCCTTTGTTCAGAATAAAATTCCAGAAACGCAAACATATAAGCTTATGTCATATACATCGTTAATAGTTTGTTTATTGACGATTCTTTTCCGTCAGTCATTTGTTTCCGTAACCATCATCGTCCATTGTACAGACATGAAAGGGAAAAGGTTTTTGGGCTGAATACGCTCTGAAAGAGGAAGATTCCACCCGAAACGACAAAGCCGCCTTACCTTTTTGCTTTCAATAGAGTCTGTACTAACTTCAATGGACGAGCGAGGAAATATGCGACTGACGGTTAATTGTTATTATAAAAAGGGTTGAATGGCAAACGACCGTCATTTCACGCTATGGAAACGATGTGTTTCAGTACAATCATATAGCCCATACCGTATTGGTGCGACATTTCTTTTCAGTGCGCAGAAAAACTCGAAATCATTGATAAATGTTAGATTCAGTTCTTTAAGTGGAATATCATTCCGCTTGTAAGTGTTCGGAATAAATTCGCAAAGATGCTTGTAAAAGGTTTTGTAACGTTGAAATATACCTTGCGCCCTGCTGTGCCCGACTTTCTTGGCAAACTCACTGTTGTGTTGCTCAAAGAGTTTCAACAGAGTTTCCTGCTTTACTCCGATACCGATATGCAAAACAGTGTAATACACCAATTTAGCTATAAATTTCCTCCATTACTTATGGTAATGATGTGGTAACTGAACTCTTGCACCGTTTGGCTATATTATAGTTTTTCTTGATTTCTTGCCAAAAAAAGAATATAGCGTAAAAATTCTTACTCAGTAAGTTCGCTACGCTTTTCTCAATTTTGTATTCTCGCTATTTGTTTATTTTAAGTATTTCACAGTAAAGGCCTGCAATGGCCAAGATTTAGAAACTGTTTTGAATTTCTACAAAAAGTTTTTTTCCTGCTTGATGTACTCGTTTTCGTGTGTGCTTTGGGCGATTTTCCGGCCTGTTTCGCTTCTGTTCTTCGTCAGATAGCTCGCTATCTTCCTCATCACGGAAGCAAAACTGACTCGAAAACTCATCCCAAATCATCGCACGATAAATTCAAAACAGTTTCTAACATAAATCACTGAACAGTCACTTGCTGACAAAATCCAACACCAGCGGAAGATGGTCACTGAATCCGCCCTTGTATACCGGCCCCTGATAGGTACGGAAGGGCTTCAGACCACCGTAAGTGGCATCGGGTTCGCACAAGAATGGAAACGCGGCCACCCGGTAAGCTGAGGGATTGGCACGGAAAGACGAGCGGTCGTCAAGCAGCGAACCGCTGACCAGGATATGGTCTATCGTCTCCCAGATTCCACGATAGCGGTATGAGCCTTTGACATCCTCACTGCATCGGAGCGGCAAAGCCCAGAGCTGTCCGGCCGAATCGGGAATCAGCGTGTCGCTGCCGTATTCCTTCACTCCCAATAGCTCGCGCAACACTTTCTGCCGGATACCGGCATTGCAGTCGCCCATCACCAGCATCCTGGCGGAAGGCCGGACACGGCGCACGGAATCCATGGCCTGTTTCAGACAACCGACGGCCAATGCACGGTGGCGGTCTGACTGCCGCGTATGACCGGCACGACTGGGCAGATGGCACACCCATACGTGCAGGGTGTCGCCTGACACGATGCGACCGCAGACGTAAAGGAGGTCACGGGTAGGCCGGAAACCGGACACTGCAGAAGGAATCCTTATGGAACGCGTGGACAGGACGCTGAAGGTACCCGGCTGGTAAAGCAAGGCCACATCAATGCCGCGACGGTCGGGCGATTCGGTCACCACATAGCGGTATCCGAGGGTACGGAGAGCCGAACGGCGGGTCAGATCGTACAGCACGCTGTCGTTTTCCACCTCACACAGGCCGATCAGATCGGGAATATGCGTTTCCGACAAAGCGGCCACGACTTTCGACAGGGCGTTGTGCTTACGCCAGTAACGGGAGTATGTCCACCGGTTGGTTCCCTCAGGCAGGAACTCGTCATCTTCTTTGAGGGAATCATCCCTGCAGTCGAAAAAGTTCTCCACATTGTAGGTTACCACACGAAAAACAGGCTGTGCGGCAACCGTTCCTACGGTCACCGCACAGCTCAGTATTATCGCCAACAGCCCGGTTCTCATCAGGGCTGCGACTTGAATTCATAACATCCGGCATCGGGTGCCGCATCTTCCAGACGTGACTGGCCGTCATAATCCGCCGGACAATCCTCCGCCCATTCCTTCGCACCGATATTCCTTGCTGCGGAAAGGGAATCCAGACGGAAGTCGTAGAGATAATTGTCGGTATCGAAACGCCGGAAATGCTTCTCCTGACCGCCTTCATTACTGTCCTTGTCATAGACAATGCCGACAAAACGGACTGCATCGTCGCTCTCGACCGTGCGCAACAGGCAATGGCCGAAATAATAGTCCAGATTCTGATCGGGATCTTCAAGCCCGCCCATCACCACATCCTCGGCATAACCGGTGATGAGGCAGTTGCGAAAAGCCGCATGCTCAAGCGGATAAGGCGCCGACAGCCATTTGTTGGCCAGATAGAGTGCATCGCCTCTTTCGGCCGTCCAGGGATAGAACTGGGCGATCGTGCAATGCAGGAATTCCGTCCACCCGCCGACCACCGACACGCAGTTGCCCTGCGTATTGCTGATCTGTGTATTGCTGACATACGACCGGCAATGGTAAAGTCCCAGACCTTCCCCGCCGATGTTGTGCAGCACGCTGTTGGTCAGCGTCAGCTTGGTACGGTCCGTAGCGGAACTGTCGCACCGTATACCGAACGACGCACTGTGAATATCGGCATAATCGAAGGTATTGTCCATGCTGGAGGCGTAAAGGATAATGCCGCCCCAACGCGAAGGCGTATTGTCGTAAGGCAGGTAATCGAACATGTTGTCCGTACGGTCACCGCGGAACACGACCGGCTTTGCATGCGTACCGGCCGCCTTCAGCGTACCCCTTACCAGCAGGTTGGCACCGTCATGGAAATAAAGCTGCACACCCGGATTGAGCGTCAGCGTGGCACCTTCCGCCACAACCAGACTGTCATAGATGACAATCGGACGGACCGTTTCACAAACGGTATCAGCCTGTATGACCTTGCCTCTCCACATATAGGCATCCTGCCCCACTGCGGTCAGGATCACCCGCTGCTGCACACCGCTTTCCAGCATGAACAGCAGCGTATCCGTCATCTCGAAAGGCGCATCCTGCATCCGGGACGGCACGGTCACTTCCGCAAAGACATGAATGCTGTCCTTGCCCCGCACTTCAAAATCATAAGCCCGGGCGCCGCTTTTCGGTTCCAGATAGGTGCCGTCCACATTGACCCTGAAGGGCGTCCTTTCGCCTTTCTGCAAAGAGACCATGGCTATGCGGACACCTTTGTCATTGGGGTTGTAGACCTGTATCCGGCGCGTACTGGAACCTACTGTCGTGATCACGGTATCAAACCTGATGGTATCCGTCGAGAAACTCAGCAGAGCGCCGGCATCCGTCGTGAACGAGTCACTGTCGTCACAGGCCGACAGTCCGGCCAGCACGACATGCAGCACGGCTGCCAGACTGATCAAAGAGAATATTCGGTGCATAACGTGGAGATGTTTTTTTAGAAAACAGATATTCAGCGGACTAAGCCTTTTCAGGAATCCGTTCCAGAATGGCTTTCAGATGGTTCCATACCTTGGCCACGGTAGGCACGAGCAGACGCTCGTCAGGTGAATGGACACCGCGCAGGGTCGGACCGAACGAAATCATGTCCAGACCGGGATATTTCTCGCTGAAGAGTCCGCACTCCAGACCGGCATGTATGCCCAGCACCTTGGGTTCGGCATCAAAAAGTTCACGGTAAGTCTCTACCGCAATGCGGAGGATCTCAGAATGAGGATTCATCTTCCAGCCCGGATAGCCTTCGCCCACTTCCACTTTGGCACCGGCCAGTTCGAATACGGCCTGAATGGTGTCACTCATATTGTGACGTGCGCTCAGGATACTGCTGCGCTGGCTGCTGTTGACCACGATTCTGTTGCCATCCACCAACTTGATGCTGGCCAGATTGGAACTGGTTTCCACCAGATCGATATCCTGCGACATGGACAGTATACCGTTGTATACGGCCTGCAACGCCCAGATCAGTTTTTGGGCTACACTCCGCTCTACAGCCTGCGGCCGAGCTGACTCGCTCTGGAGCAGGAATTCCATGTGCGGCTCCGTCACGCGGTATTCTTCCTCCACATCCGCACTGAACAGATTCCAGTCCACACGGATGCTCTCCTTGTCCTTCATCGGAATGGCGCAGACCGCAGCAGCCTCGCGCGGAATGGCATTGTGAAGTCCTCCGGCCTGGATGTCGCACAGGTAGAGATCGTATTTGCGGTAACTCTGATAGAGGAAACGTGAAAGCAGCTTGTTGGCATTCGCGCGTTTCTTATTGATATCGTCACCGGAATGTCCGCCGGTCAGTCCCTTGATCTTGATCTCAAAGAAGAAATAACCGGCCGGTGCGGCAATCGGTTCAAAGCTGAATTCCGCCTCGGTACGTGCACCTCCGGCACAGCTGACAAAGATCTGTCCTTCATCTTCCGAATCAAGATTGAGCAGATAATCGCCCGACATGAATCCCGGCTGCATGCCGAAAGCACCGGTCAGTCCGGTCTCCTCATCCTTGGTAAAGACACATTCCAGAGGGCCGTGGGGGATATCCTCCGCATCAAGCAAGGCCAGTTCCATGGCGATGCCGATACCATCGTCGGCACCCAGGGTCGTTCCTTTGGCACGCATCCACTCTCCGTCCAGCTCGGTCTGTATGGCATCCGTCATGAAATCAAATTCCACATCACGGTTTTTCTCGCACACCATGTCCATGTGGCTCTGCAGAATGACCATCTTACGGTTCTCATATCCCGGCGTAGCAGCCTTGCGGATAAGGACGTTACCCACTTCATCCACCTTGCAGTCCAGATGGTGTTCACTGGCAAACTGCTGCAAATAGGCTATCATCTTTTCTTCCTTCTTTGAAGGGCGCGGCACTTTGTTGATCTCCGCAAAGTATCTGAAGACACTTTCCGGATCAAGTTTGATCTGTTCCATATATTCTTACTTAATTTAAAAACTTTTTGTTGCTAAAATTAGTTAAAAGCGCAAGAAGAGTTCAATCACAATCTTTTAAAGTTTATCTTTGCACCACAAATATACATAAAAATGTTGAAGACGCTATTATTAACGCTCATAATTGTTGCAGCGAGCATGTGCTTTCTGGCCATCAAGCTTATCCTGAAAAAGAACGGCCGCTTCCCTAACCTCCACATCGGACACAGTGCGGCCATGCGCAAAAGGGGCATTACGTGCGTACAGTCCATGGATGCAGCGGAACGCATAGACAATCCCCACCGCATCGCAGAACATTCAGCAAAGAACAATTAATCAAAACGTATCAAAATAACAATGAAGAAAAGTGTTATCTGCATCAGCCTTCTGGCTGCATTAGGTTTCTCCGCATGCCAGCAACAGGCTCCGGAAGAAAAAACCAACACACAGGCCACGGAAATTCCGGCAGGCGGACTGAAAATAGCTTATGTGGAAATAGACAGCCTCATGTCGCAATATAATTTCTGCAAAGATTACACCCTGCTTATGAACAAGAAGGGAGAAAACATCCGTGCCACACTGGCGGCCAAAGACCGCGCACTGCAAAACAAGGCGGCCGAACTGCAAAAGAAATACGAATCCAACCAGTTCACCACCCGTGACCAGGTGGAACAGGCCCAGATGGCACTGGCCAAACAGCAGCAGGATCTCCAGACCCTGAATGACAGACTGATGAATGACTTCGCTGCCGAACAGGCCAAATACAACACTGCCATGAGAGATTCCATCCAGGCTTTCCTGAAGGAATACAACAAGACCAAGAAGTTCGACTTCATCATCAGCAAGGCCGGCGACAACATCCTGATGGCCAACGCCAAGTATGACATCACGAACGATGTGGTCAAAGGGCTTAACAAACGCTACAAGACCGATCCGTCGGTAGCAGAGAAAATCGGAAAGAAATAATCCGGACTGTTCCGGCAGAAATCATAAAATAAATCCTGAAAAGACGGTTGTGCTTCAACATCTTATCAGGATTTGTTGTTTTATTCCATTCACACCGGATTTGCTCCGTACGAGTCATCAGAGATGACAGAAGAAAGAGACAAACATCGGCATGCTGACATCCAGCAGTATACCGTGGAAGATGGCTACCGGAATCACCTCAGGACCCGAAAAGCGGGTGATGACAGGGAGAACCACATCCATGGAATTGACTCCCGCAGCCGTTATCGGCGCCAGACGACCGAAATATTTCCGGAACAGCGGCGCGCCCACCAGCGACATCATCTCACGGAAAATATTGGCCAGCAAGGCAATCGTACCCAACTCGGTAGCCAGTTTGATACCCATGCTGGCTTCTTTCAGCTGCACAATCAGCACGGAAGACAATGAATAATAGGCAAAACCGCTGCCTACCGCCATACAGTCGAACACACTCCAGCGCGTCAGCAGAAAACTGGCCAGAGCCGAGAATACCAGTGTGCCGACAATAGTGGAAAGCGGAATCAGCAACACCCGCCAGTTGAGCTGGCTGACCAGAGATTTCAGATTGACACCGGAACCGATACTGATGCCGACCTGGAAAATCAGAACGTATAATACGTACAGCGAAACATGATCGCCCGTAAGCAGTTCCGGTCTTAAACCGGCTACACCAAGCAGACCACCCAAAACAAATACCGCAACAACCAAAAGACTACTTTTCATCCTGACCTCCTTTCTTGAAAAACAAATGACTAACTAACGCCAGTACCAGCAGACTGCCTGCCAGACCGGCGGCAGCAAGCACAAATGCCTGCCAACCGAACTCACCCAGATTCTGAATAAGTTCGCGGTCGGAACCAATCTTCAGACCAAAAATAAACAGCAACAGCAGAATGGTAAGAAAAATACTTTTCTCAACCTTCTTCAACTCCTTGACTGCACGAAACCGATAGCCAATGAGCACGCCCACCAACATGATACCTATAATAGAAAACATGATTTTCCGTTTTTAATCCGTAAAACAATAATTACCCTTGTTCGCATCAGTTGTTTCCGACCGTACCGGATGACACAGCCACTGAAAACCGTACCGTCCTGACGACCCGGAGAACCGTTGAAAAAACGTGAGGAACACCTATACAGGTTTTCTCCACAGGAGAAAATCCATATACGCATTGACCCTCGCTAAAAAGAAAAGGAAATAATAATTCTACGAAATAAAACCGCTGTACCAATGGGCACAGACCTGAGCAAAGTCAGACCGCGAAGAGCTCCGCTGCCTTGCTTCATTCAAATCATATATAGACATACTTCTCATTGATACACCTGAATTTAATAATTGACTATGCAAAGATAATACTTTAAAATACAGCCGCCAAATCTCACGATCCGGCGGCTGACATTTTTATATTAATTTAATTTATTTTAAGTAGCAAGAGGGCGTTTACTATTCCCATGATACCGTCTGACGCTTCAACGGCATGAATATGGGCATGACGAAGATCAGCGCCAGAATGGAAAACAGCAGACCGCCCGACGTGCCGATGGCAAAGGAGAACCAGAACGCCTCCTCCTGACCGTCCCAAAGGAACGGCACCAGACCGAGCACAGTGGACAGCGTGGTCAGAAACACGGGAATGATCTTGTGGTTGTAAGCCTTGACGTAAAGCTGCGACAAGGCCCGTCCGTGACCGGCAGCCCGTTGCTGGTTGTATTCGTTGATGATGTAAATGCCGGCGTTCACCACCAGACCGCTGAGCAGCACCAGCGAAGCAAAACCGCCTGTCCCGAATTTGACGCCCGAGAAGTAGAACGTCAGGAAGGTGCCGATGAACGACACGGGAATGAGCGTAATGATGACAAAAGGCAGACGGAGCGATTCGAACAGGATGGCGCACATGAAATAGATCACCAGCACGATAACCAGAATCAGCCAGTATTGGGTACCTTCGTCCTGATACCAGTTGGGCGTGGTGTTCAGACAGCGGTAGCCTACCGGAAAACCGGCATTCAGCTCTTCCGTCAGCTCTTCTATGTAGTTGGCCGTATAGTTATAGGATCCCAGCACGTTGAAAGCCACTCTCAGCACATACTCCTGGTTTTTCTTGGGGATGCTGTTCTTGGCCTCACGCCTGTTCATCTCCATGAATGACGGCAGCCACACGTTCCCGCCGGGCGTCCTGACCTGAGTGTGCTCCATGTCCCACACATCGAAACGGTCGGTCTGTGCGGAGCGCAGGCTGATCTCAGTACGCATGAACTCATCCTCATACGGCTCTTCTATCTCCACACCCGACAGGATCTCACCGAGCGAGGCGTGCATGGCCGCCGGTGTCTGGCCGTAAAGGGCAAAGTTGCGTGGTGAATAGACCATGTAGAGTTCGTCCTCCTGACGTTCGAAACCCGGTGTCTCGATCACGACATCCATCACACGGTGGTTCTGGCGGAGCCGTGCGCAGATATCCTCGGCATAACGGTACAGCACGTTATAGTTGTAACCGGCTATCTCGATCCGGTTCGAACGGTACTGCAGGTTGAGCGAATTGCTGAATCCGCGCTCACTCACGCCTGACGTGCTCCAGTCCGCCCCGCCGATGGAAATGACCTTGCCGATCACCTTGCTTTCGAGCACATAGGGAAACGACGTGTCACGGAATTCGTCCTTGAACTCCACCGTCACGGTAGCGCCCCACCATTCCACTTTCGTTTCGAAACGCCTGATCTGGTCAAACTGCGTGAGGAAGTTCTCCAGTATCTGCACTTTCTCATTGAGTTCGTGTACACTGCCTCCCAACGGCATCTGCGCACGGATGAGCAGTTTCATCTCCTCTTCTTCCCTGGCATAGGTATTCCCGTCCAGCGAACCGGCAAACAGCCTCATCGTACCGCCCAACGCCAGACTCAGCGGCTCCTTCAGTTTCTGCTGGAAGAAACGGGAACCGAAAGTCGCGTTGTAAGCCTTCTCGTACCAGGTTTCCGGCGCTTTCTCCTGATAATACACCTGTTCCTTTCCCCAGTGGTCGGGCAAGGCATGGATGGGGATACCGAAAGCCAGTATCAGCAACACGTAATAAATCCATTTGTGTTTCTGCGTGAACCCGATATAGCGGTTATAGAAACGGCTCCACTTCACCAGACGCAACGAACGGCTGACCTGCCGCACGGGCATGCGGCTGCTGTAACCGAACTGCGTCACCAGGGCCGGTACGAAGAACAGGGCCACCAGCAGAGCCACCGTCAGGTTGATGATGATGATCCACGAAAAGTCGTAAAGGTCGCGCTGGATATACTCAGGCATGAAGAACACGATCACCAGTGAGCCTATGGTGGTCAGCAAGGCGGCCAGGATGGCCAGAAACGCCTTGCGGTTATGGTAGTAGCTGTAGTGGTCCACCATGACGATGGCCGCATCGATGATCAGTCCGAGCGACACGGTGATGCCGGCCAGCGAGAAGGTATGCAGGCGCATGTCGAACACATAATAGGCCATCACGGCCATCAGGATATTGGCAGCCAGCGTAATGGCGATGATGGACAGATACTTCCAGCTCCGCCGCACCAGCCAGACAAAAGTCAGCAGGATGGCCAGCGACATGAGCGTGCGGGTAATCAGTGTCTCCAGTTCCGACTGCTTTTCCTTGGCGGCATCATAGGTAAGGGTCAGATACAGGCCGTCACGCAGTCCGGGTTTCAGTTCCTCAATCTTCTGCCTGATCTGCCGGGAGAGTTCAATCTCGTTGGCATCGGCATCCACGATGATATTCATGTAGATGGTGTTCAGGCCGTTCACCCTGAAATAACGGCCGGGCAGCCTGTCCTTGTATTCAAACGTGGCCAGGTCGTTCAGGTAGATGATTTTCCCGTCCACCGTTTTCAGCGGCATTTCCCCGATCTGGCGCGCAAAGCGCGATGTTTTCAGGTACAGGGTGACACGGCTTTCCTCCCCGTCGGTGTCGGGATACATCACGTCCCCCACGATGTCGGACTTGCCGATAAAGCTCCTGATGCCGTCGGCCACGTCCGCCACGGTCAGCCCGTAATTGGCCACGACCAGCGGATCGTAAGTGATCTCCAGATATTTGGACGTGCCGCCGGTCACTTCCACCTTGCGGACATCTTCCCAGGCCCGCACCACCGGCTCCACGTTCTTTTCCATATACTCCTTGATCTGCTCGTCCTTCAGGCTGGAGTTGACCTGATAGGTCAGCAGCGTCCTCACCGTGTTTTCCTGCCGGCCCTCTTCCTCGTTCACCACCTCGCCGCCGGAAAGCACCGGATAGGACACGCCCTCAGGCAGTTTTTTCCTCACCTGTTTCAGGAGGGAGGAGATCTCGAATTTCACGGCCGACACATCCGCCTCCTTCTTCAGCACCACGGTCACGCGGCCCGAACCGAAATTGGACAGCGAGGAAACCTCGGCCACTCCCTTCACGGCCGACACCAGTCCCTCGATCCGCGAAGTCACTTCCTGCTCCACCACCTTGGGCGAAGCATTCCGCCAGCCGTAGCTGATGGTCAGCGTCTTGCCCTGACGCGGGCGCGGCGAAGAACCGACATCCACCAGCGGAATCAGGGCCGCCCCGATAATCATCAGGATGATCATGGTGAGCAGCAGGCTGAACGGCGAGATACGGTCTAATATATTGGTATGCTTCCGATTCATTTTCTTTTCCTGTATATCACATAATAAAACAACGGAATGAAGAACAGGCTCACCAGCGTACCGGCTATCATGCCGACAATCAGGGTGAGCGAAAGCGGGAACTGCAACGCCGATCCCATGTCACCCCGGCTGAGGAACGGCAGGATGGCCAGTATGGTGGTCAGCGAAGTCATGATGATCGGTCGCAGACGGCTGTGTCCGCCCCGCCAGATAGCTCCCAGCACGGAACAGCCTTCCGCCCGCAGCCGGTTCATCGTGTCGACTTTCAGAATGGAGTCGTTGATGATGATACCGCTCATCACCACGATACCGATCATGGACATGATGTTCAGCGACTCGCCCATGAGCCACAGCACGAGGAACACCCAGAACACGTCGATCACGATCTCCGACAGAATAAGCAGCGGCTGGACAATGCTTTCGAACTGTGCCGCCAGGATGAAATACAGCAGGGCGACCGCCACGGACAGCACCAGTACAAGTTCCCAGATCATCTCGCGGCTGGAATAGTAGTTGCCGGAGAAAGAGGCGGAATAACGCGGGTCGGTCTTCACGAAGTGTTCCGTAAAGTCCACCACCTGTTCCACCGTCCGGTCATCGGCCTCTATCCGGACCGGATAATAGTCGCCGCCGTTGCCCGAATACAGGCGTTTGAAATCCTCGCCCTGCGTCTCCTGCACCAGATAGCTCAACGGAATCTCTACTCCTTCTGTGTTGCGCACCGTGTTCTGCAGCAGTTTCCGTCCGTCCACGTCCGGCTCACCGATAATGACCGGCAGCGAGCGGGCACCTTCGTTGATGGCATACACTTCGTTCTGGTTCACCAGCATCTTCAGCCGGTCGAGCAGCGTGGCATACGGCACATGATACAATGCCATCTGCTCCGTGTCGGCCATATACTGTATGTTGCGGTCGGACACGACAGGCTGTATGGCCAGATCCGGGAAATGCCGCGAGAGCGTATCGAGGAACGCGCGTGCCTGCCTGACATCCGGCCGGCCGCCGTCCTGGCGCTGCAGACGGATTTCGAGGTCCGGCTCCTCGCTGGAGAATATCAGGTCGAAGATATTGCCTGACACGCCGAAATCCACCGTTCCGCGGGGATAGTGGGCTTTCATGTAAGCCTTGATGTCGTGTTCCACCTGACGGAGCGTCTCGCCGTCCTCGGTCTGAAAATACACCACGGCCTCCGAAGTCGTCAGGTCCTCCGTATGCGAAAGGACAAAGTCCTGCACGCCGATCATGGACGTTGACGTCTGGATGCGGCTGTCCACCTGCTTCAGGATCTCGCCTACCCTGCGGTCGTTCTCGTCGACGGAGATTCCCGCGTTCCAGTCTATCTTTATCAGGGCGTCGCGGTGCTCCATATACGGCAGACGCTCTTTCTCCAGATGGCCGTAGATCAGGAATATGGCCGGTATGGCCGCCAGAAAGGCCAGGATGCTCTTCACCGGATGGCGCAGCACCCATCTGATTCCTTTCTCATAGGGCGCATAAAAATCAAAATGGAACTTGCGGTCGAGGATATCGCCGTCCGGACTGACCGTCCGTTTCTTATACAACACCATAAAATATACCGGGATGACCAGCACGGCCACAAAGAGCGAGGCGAAAAGGGCTATCGTCACGCCCATGGCCTGGTCGTAAAACAGCGCGCCGGCTATGCCGCTCAGAAAAATCAGCGGCACGAATACCGAACAGGTGGTCAGCACGGAACTCAGCATGGGCGTAAACACCTCATTGGTGCCTTTCACGATGGCGTCCAGCAATGTCCTTCCCTGCCGCCACCGCTGCATGATATTGTCGACGACGATGATGGAGTTGTCCACGATCATGCCCACTCCCAGAATCAGACCGGACAGCGAGATGATATTGAGCGAAATGCCCAACAGATGGAAACTCAGCAGCGTCAGGATCAGCGAAAGCGGGATGGTGATGATGATCAGCAACGGCAGCCGCCAGTCTTTCATGAAAAGGAACAGCACCAGACAGGCCAGCAGGGCACCCACATAAAGGTTCTGCTTCAGGTTGTCGATGGAATAAGTCAGCAGGCTGGTCTGGTCACGGGTCAGGTCGAAATTGATGTCAGGATACTCCTTTCTCAGGTCCTCCACCAGTCTGGTGATGCTCGCCTGCAGGTCCTCCATCTGCGCGTCGTTCTGCTTGATCACCGCCATGGTCACGGCATTATGCCGGCCATGCCTTACCAGACCGACCCTCGAAGCCAGTTTCTCCTCTATCCGGCACAGGTCCTTGAGTTGCACCAGTCTTCCCTCGTGGTTGATATAGATGTTCTCGATATCCTCTTTGGTGAGCAGCTGCGAGTCGAAATGGATGTTGTAGCGGTAAAGCCCGTCCACCACCGAGAGCGCCCCCAGCGTGATATTGTTGGCCTGTATGGCTTTCGAAAGGGTTTCCACATCCATTCCCATGGAAAGCAACTTGTCCTCGTCGGGGATACAGATGATTTCCGCCCCCGTCGTGCCGGACAGGTCCACCATGGCCGTCTGCGGAAGCTGTTCGATACGTTTGCTGACGATGTTGCGCGCGAACTCGCCCAACTGCGAAAACCGCATGCCGGCGCGGGGCAGGCTGCCGTCCTTGCCGGAAGGTTCATCCTTGAGCGAGAGGTCGAGATAGAAGGCCGGAATATCCATGGCGCTGGCCTTGATCACCTTGGGTCTTTCCAGTTCCTTGGGCATGTGGGTCATGGCCCGGTCTATCTTTTCGTTCACTTCTATGAAGAGCAGGTCGATACGGCTGCCCGGCTCAAACGACAGGTAGATCGTGCCGGCATCCATCTTCGATTCGCTGTGTATGTCCTTCAGTCCGGCCACCTGCATCAGCTGGTTGCGCAGCGGCGTGACCACCCTGGTGTCGACCTCATGCACCGAGGCGCCCGGACAGGTCACCTGCACCGTGATTTGCGGGATGTCAATGTCCGGCATCAGGGATACGGGAATATATTTGAATGAGATACAGCCGATGACGATAAAGGCGATGAGGCACATTGTCACGGCAATCGGCCGTCTGATCAGATTGCGTACTATCATCTTACTCTCCTTTTTGCGTTTCGGACTGTGCTTTCTTGCGGCGCGGAATCACCTCCGTACCGTCGGCCAGGTTCAGGTTGCCTGACGTAATGACCACGTCGCCGTCGGCGATAGTGGTTTCTTTGCGTTCGCATCCGGTGACGGCATACGAACTGATGTTGGCATACACCACGTCCACATACGTCCATACGGCACGGCCTTCCTGGTAACGGAACAGGACATGGTAGCCGTCACGCATCACCACGGCATCCTTCGGAACCACGAACATGTCCGGCACGGACTTGTCGATGACCACCTTCACGTTCATGCCTTCCATCAGCAGGCCGCCACGGTTACGGATACGCGCCCGGACCATGACCTGTCCTTTCTCGTCGATGGACGGATTGATCTCCACCACGCGTCCTGCAAAGACCTCGTTCTCCCTTACGAAAGGCGATACCGTCACGTGCTGTCCGATCCCCACCGACTGGAGTTCGGCCTCCAGGATGCTGAATTCCACATCGAATGAGGAGTCGTCTATCAGCGTGCAGAATTTCTCCTTCGGCTGCTGGTAAAGCTTGCAGTCCATGTCAGCCACCCTGCCGCTGAAAGGCGCGTGCAGGTCGCAGCGTTCCAGATTCAGCCGGGCCGTCTGCAAGGCGTATTCGGCAGCCGTATAGCCCGACGTGATCTTCGCCCGTCGGAGGATCTGCTCCGGCACGTTCTCCTGCCCGTCGTCATAACCCTGTCCGATCAGTTTGTCCACAAGCTCCACCCGTGCCTTCTCCATATCCTGTTCCGCTTTCTCCAGTTCCCTTTTGGCGTCGCATTTGTCCACGGAAGCCAGCAGGTCACCTTTTTTCACGGCCGTACCGTTTTTCACGTAAATGGCGTGCAGCACGCCGCCGGTCGGCATGGCCAGTTCGCTCTTGGCGACGGCCCGCAGCTTGCCGTTGCATTTGATCTGCTTGTTGAACACCACCTTATGCAGTACCATGGTATCCACGAAGTTCTCATTCAGTTTCTGCACGGTGGTCTCCATGGTCTGGCTCTCCCCGTCTTCGTTTCCAGTCTTGTCTTTACAGCCGCACAAGGCTCCGCATACCGTCAGCCATACCATTCCGGCTCCTATAATCCGTCTCATATCTGTCATCAGTTTATTAAGTCGTTAAAGTTTACTTCGATGTTCTCATTTCTGATAAAGTCGTACAACGTCAGTTTCTGGATGCCGTAATAATCCGTCCAGAAGGACTGGAGCTGGCTGATATACTGATGCTGTGCGCTTTCATACTCTTCCTGTGCCGTATTGAGATCCGTCACGGTGACAGATCCGTTTTCAAAACGTTTTTTCATGATGTCATAACGTTCGGCCGCTATGTCCTGCGCCCTCAGCGAGGTACGGCACTGTTCAGCCTGGTTGTTGAACTGCATGACTCTGGTCCGCACATCGTGGGCAAACTCTATATTGGCCTGTTCTATCTGCGTTTTGGTGATCTCCACGTCAGTCCGCGCCATCCTGACCTTGCCCCGTCCAAGCCCCCAGTCGTACACCGGGATGGTCATGGTCAGTCCCACGGTCTCGTAATCTTTCAGGCTCCGGTAAACGGCAGGGAAGTCATTGGCCGACTGGCTCAGTCCGACCTTTCCCCTGAATTCCACCTGAAGCCCCCTGCTGGCTTTAGCCTCGGCCAGTGCCCTTTGTGACTCCAGCAGACTGAGCTGCTGGGCGATAAGGTGCGAGGAGTTGTCCCATGCCTTTTCCAGCACGGTTTCCGCGTTCATCTCTATTTCCGGCATATAGTAAGGCGGCAAGAGCTCTATGTCCTGATAATCCACAATACGGAGATAAGAAAACAGTTCGAACAGTCGGGTACGGAGTGTCAGGCTGTGGCTGTTGACGTTCATCTTGGCGTTCAGGAGCGAAAGTTCCAGCTGCAGGAGCTCGCTTTTGGTCGTCGTGCCCAGTTCGAGCCTCTTTGTGGCTATTTCGAACAGATGCTGGCGGTCTTCGTAGTCCGCCACGCTCTGCCGGTAGTTTTCCTGTGCCGAAAGGACCGTAAAAAACAGGTTCGTCACATTGATGGTAATGTCCTGCATGCTCTCAAGGTAGGCCCGTTGCGCGTTCTCATATTCCAGCGGCGCCGTTTTCTTTCTCCATTTCAGGGCATTGTAAGCCCTGATGGGTTGCGTGTAGTTCAATATCAGCGGCACGGAATTATAGGTTTGCAAGTCATAGCTGAACTGGTCGAGCCTCGACAGCGACGACTGCAGCGAAAGCGTTCCGCCCAAGAAAGGAATGTTCTGGTCGATGGAGAGGGTCAGGTTATTGGTCAGCGAATTGTTGTCCACATAGGATATCCGTCCCGTATCCGGATCGCGGGCCTCCACAATCGAACGGTCAAAATTCATCACCCCGCCCGAAAGGTTCAGCGAAGGCAGAAGCTCCGCCTTGTAGGAACGGAAGTTCCAATACTGTCCCAGGAAACTGTAGCGGGCCACCTGCGCTGCATAAGAATCCCTTTTGGCAATTTCGATCGCCTCCGTCAGCGACAGCTTGCGCGCCTGCCCTGTCGCGGCTGCAGCTTCCACCGTCCCATAACAGACGATGGTCAGACAAAAAGTCCTTAGTAACCTATTTTTCATAATATTCAGATTTTCCTTTGTTATTAATGATTAATGAGTTGCCATGCTTCGGCTTTCATCTCCCTGACAGCAGGTGAATCCACCTTGGGCTTCAGCGCCACGATGCGTCTTGCCGTCTGCCTGGCCTTGTCCGTACGTCCCACCGACTGATAAAGCCCCATCAGCCGGTAAAGCGGATAAAGACGGTCCGGCAACATGTCGAAGGCCTTGGTATAAGCCTTTTCGGCCTCCGCCGGTGCGCCCAGCGCCCTGTAATTGTTTCCGATCAGGACATGGAACATCGGGTCACAGCTGACCATCGTGCCCTGATGCAGGACTGCGTTACTGTCATTATGACGTCCCACTGCCTGCAAAGCCTTTCCAAAAGTAAACAAAAAATCCGGACTGGCATACAAATCCTTATACATTTCTTCATAATCATCCAAAAAAGCTGCATCCTGTATGCCGCTGATCCGGCGAAAGGATTCATATACGGCCACCTTGTGCGCCATACCGGCCGACAGATCCCAGATCCAGACCATGGCCACCACTGCCGGCGGCAAGGCCACCGCTTTCTTCCACCAGCGTCCGGGAACTGTCCCCGCCGCACCGGAAACGGCCATTGCCAGCCATCCGGCAGCCATCAGCCGGAAAGGCCATAACGCAAAAGGATAGGAAAACTGCGAAGCCACCAGCAACACCAGCCAGCCTGCGGCCGTCACCTCGCCGCGACGCCATAAGGCGGCCAGGCTCCATACACCAAGCCACAGCGCAGGGACAATCCCCGCCAGTCCTTGTTCCACCGCCACGCCCAACAATCCGTTGAACGCAAACTCCGGACTGCCTGCCACCCCCGCCAACGGCGAACCGGGACGGGCAGCAAAGAAGGCCGCCTGAGCCTCGCCATAAGCATGGACATAGCTGCCCAGTCCATGCCCCGTAAGCCAGGCTTCCGTCCAGGCCCGCCCGGCTACGGCTGTCATCAGCCAGCGGCCGTCGGCCGACCCTTGCTTGAGAAAGTAAACCGCCACGCCTGCCACCGCCGCTACCGCTACGCCTGCAAGTACGGCCCGACGGTGGCGGTGCCACAACAGGCAGACCACGGCTATGGCCAAAGCCAGCCAGGCCGTGCGGCTCCACGTGGCCACCAGCACGGGAATACCCACGACGGTCAGTGCGCCTACGCTCCATATCCCGACCTTTCCCCACCGGCCATACCCGGTACGGTCTTTTACAGCCCTGTACCACAGGGCAACGGCCACGGCCAGTACCACGGCCACAAAAACAGCATACGGGCCGGGATTGAAAAAAGTGCCTGTCACACCGAACAGATGATGCCGGGAAGCTTCACACCCTGCCAGTTGCATGCCCCCCTTCCAAAGCTCATAACCGCCGGCCAGACATAACCCGATCCTCCAGATGCGGGTAAAGGCCCGACCGCAATATGGAACAATCAGCCGCAACGACATATAGGCCACCATCATGGCTGTAGCCTCACCGTAGACCTCCGCAGCCGGAAAGGACGGCAAAAAGAGGAAATTCAGCGAAACGGCAACCCACCAGAACAATGCCATGCCGTCAGCCCAATGCAGGCGTGGCAACCGCCGGCCAAGACAGACCGCCGTCATGGCCAGGACCGCCAGTACCGCCACCGCCCGATAGCCCCAAACGTCTGACACGGAAGGAGCCGGATCCGTCCGACATACGACAGGACCGCACAGCGTTGCCACCGTTGCCGCCGCCATGACATATCTTATCCTATTATTGTATGGTTCCTTATTCATATCATTGTCTTTAATATCGGATACCGGACAAACAGACTTGTCCCTTATTCATCAACCGTCAGTTTGAGTCCGCGGCGTTCCTTCCGTTCGCGTCCCGTTGCAGGATGGTGCGACTCCACTACCCGATCCACCACACCCACGATGTATTCCTCCGGCACGAAACCCCAATAGCGCGAATCCTTCGAGCCATAAGCCATGTCGCCGCATACGAAATAATAGTTCTTTTGGAAATGGTAATACGGCATGGGCCGTCCGTCCGACAGACATTGGCCATGCCCTCTGTCCCATGTCAGCCTACGCCCCGTCTCCCACTCTATTGTCCGGCGATAGATTTCCACCTTGCGCCAGTCGTCCATCCGCAGAATGTCTCCCCTGCGCGGCACGTACACCGGCGGAATGTTCTTGATGGTATAGCCCAATACCGACCATTCCACCAGGATATTGCGCATGGCATACCACGGTATCAGGCTGTCGGGCGTTTCCTCCAAACGGCGTTGGGCCTCCGGAAGTCCCAGCACACCCTCATAACGGCTGTTCACCGGACGACTGTGTACGAAAGATATCGTGTCGCCCGGCAAGGCCACCACGCGCTTCACGTACACGTAATTCATCTTGAACCCGATACGCCCCTTGTCATTGACGGGATAGTTGAACACCACGATATCATTGTAACGCAGGCCGCGCCGACCCCGTGTGCGGACGCTCTCCATCCGTCCGTCCGTGAAGTCCAGCGACGTGTAGAGCCGCGCCCCGAATATCGTCTTGTCCACCCGCACCTTGTCGCCCGGAAGCAACGTGGGCGACATCGAGTCCGACGGGATGATGAACGTATCGGCCATCAGGGCGCGCCAACCGTAGTGTACCGCCAGGACCAGGATCACAACGCCCCAAACGGCGCATAAGGCGTACACCGACTTACAGACTATGTTCCACGCTTTCATCGGCCTTATCCTTTCGCTCTATGATACACACCCCGGCCGTCACAGCAAGTCCCAGCACCAGACAGAAGGCATACCGCCACAACACCCCTTCGTCGCTCTTCATCAGATCGCCGGCCGTCGCTTCCCGTTCCGGACGGAACACTGACAGGTTGCGCTTGGCACGTACGATGCCTCCGTCCACCACCACAAGGCCGGCTTCCGCACGCAACAGCGACTTCAGCGTCACCTTGTCCGTATAATAGGTATCCAAACCGGTCCTTCCGTTCATACCCGGAAGTGTCCACAGGCAGAGGGCAATCCGCCCTGCTTCCGCCTCGGCACGCAGGCCATAGAGTTTGCGTATCTCATCTTCCACGAGTTCATGTGGTGTGACTACGGCCACCAAAGGTCTTTCGCGGGATACCTCCAACAACGAGTCTGTGACCTCTTCATACTCACTGTCGTACACCCCAAAACCTGGAATTTCAGACAAGTCAGCCCCACGGCCGAAAGGCAGGAAATCCACCGGAGGCAACCACACCGCCGAGTAAAGGGGTATGGCCAGGGAGAATACCGCACAACAGGAAACCGTGCGCCATCCTTGCAGACCAGCCCAAGACTCCGTCCGCACGACCCGCAGATGCCAGAGAGCTAATGCCAAAAGTGCCACATTCTTCAATAAGGTGGCTTCATGTCCCAACGTGAAAGCCTCGCCAAAACAGCCACAGTCCTGCACCGACATCCCCATGGGCGAGAAAGCCAGCCAGGCCGTCAGCGCAGTAAAGGCAGACATCACCGCCACCGCACACCAGGCCACGGCCTTACGGAACATGCCTGTGAGCAGAAGCAGCCCGAGGCACAACTCCCCGGCACAGAGACACACGGACCATGCCAAGGGATAGTCGGCCACAAAGCCGTTCCAGCCCCATACGCGGAAATATTCCGACAGTTTCAACGACGTGCCGTAAGGATCCACGCCTTTCAGCCAACCGGAGACTACAAAGCACATAGCCAACAGCAGGGAAGGGATATGACGGAGGATGGGTTTCATATTATTCTCGTTTGCCTAATTTTTCTTCCACGATTTGCCAGAACATTTCCTCGATCTTCTCGTTTTCCAAAGGATTCCCGACCAACAACACGTTGTTGTTTTCATCCAATAGAAAAGTGTGAAACATTGGATTACGCGGTAAATGGGGATTTGAACGTTCAAATATGCCAAGTGTGTCTATATAAATGGGATATTCAGGCGCATACGTCCTTACCGTCCAATCAAAGCCAAGCCGATCTTCAGTAGAAGGAGAAAAAATAAAATAAAACTTCAAATCCTCTCCATACATCCCAACTTTTCGTAACAGTTCATCCCATTTATACATTTCACTCAATTTACAAGATGAACAAACCAAAGAGTCTGCATATACAACCCATTGAAAAGATGGAGCGTTTATTTCAGAATCAACCTCCTGCCCTCTCTCTACGTACTCCATACTATCCAAACATAAAGTAATAATCTGAGACTGAAATGCCTCTAATTCCCCTTTTACTTGTCCTTTCTTGCTACAAGAGAAAAAGAGAATACTAGAAAACAAACTCGCTAATATGTATTTCAAGACCATGGAATTCATTATTAAAGACTAAAGAAGGTAGGGGTATTTAAAATACCCTCTACCTATTTTCACAAAAAGAATTTTATTTCACCGTATAAAACAATAAAACCCAATCCCCTTCTTTAATACTATTTTCAACTTGATGATCAGCACGCCTAAATCCTTTTCGAACCAATTCATCATATATATCATATCCAGGTATCACACTTACAAATTTATTTTGATAGCATGAAATTGGTGACAACATAGCATTACTCCAATTTTTTGCGTCATCTGAAGGATTACGGTAAAACATTGAATCTTTTCTACAATAAAGATAATTCTCTGAAAATTCACCTTCTACAACCTCCATTGCAATATAATTGCTACAAAAGAAAGGAACTCCAGCCAAATAATTATAACTTCCTTGCTCTACTTTCTCTGTATCATATCTATGCTCTTCAGGGATTTTATTCTCAAAGTCAATACTTACACAAGTATAGTTCTCTGGATTCTCCTTTGGAAATATTGTAACTCCGTCAAATCTCCATGAACTGAAGTAAACATTATCACCATAATTGGTAAAATAGCGAATATAACCTATCGGCTCTGAATAATTTTCATCATACGGAAGTAGACCTGTAATGACATTGAACTCGTTATCTGTTATATAAATAAGGTACTTACTCTGTTTTTCTTTCAAATTGCCTCCACTATTAGGAACAAAAGTTAACAAAAATTTTCCATCTGAAAGAGTTGCTATATCCCATGCCACAATGGACAAATCTTTTTTACCCTTATATTCCCCTGTATAAGCATCATAAAGATAAACTTTACGCCGATAATTATCCAATATGTATATATTGTTTTTATCTACAGTAAAATTCCTTATTTCTTGATATTCCTCCTCTCCATTTCCAAATTTGTTAAGGACAAAGTTCACATTTCCACTCATGTTGCATACGGTAATTTTACGAGTTCGAAAATCGCCTATATACATCATTCCGTTTTCACACAACATTTTATCAATATTGCGAAACAAGGCCTCTTGCGTAAGTTTTAAAGGAAGATAAGTAACAGAATCCACACAATCTGAAATACTTCCCATTTCCTGTTTCTCAAAATCTAAAACCTCAGTAATTTTTATAATTCCATCCTTTTCAGACTTTTGAGAACAGGCAGCAAAAAGCACCACACATATAAAAAAAATTATTCTCCTCATAATAGATCAGCTCTTACCTATGTACAGGACATTTTCTGGTATCACACCCACTACCTCCACCTGGACAAGTTACAATTTTGGCTCGACATTTTTTCAAACCTCCAAGAGATACTCCACAGTCAAAAATAACTTGGTATCCATTAGGATACTCATAAGAGCCTTCACCCGAAGTTGCCAACGCCTCCGCATTCGCCAACAACAAATCACTTTCACTCGCTCCATTATACGCATCATAAGTGCGATACCCGGCATAAGCAGACAAGCCCAACACCACTGCGCCCATCAAAGGCGCAAAGAATTTCTTTTTCATTGCTTTTAAAATTTTTAAATTATACCCTTTGCAGATTTCGCGGCTTCATTCTCTTTTGTGCCGACCACCTGTGTGGGATTCGGCACAAAGGAAATACAAAATTTTCATAAACCAACGTCTACAAGCGTCTTTTTTCGTCTGCAATTTTGAAGACATCTGTCTACACGGCGTTTCATCCTTATTATCAATAAATTAAGACTATCTTCTGCATTGCATCTACGAAGTATCTACAGAACGTCTACACGATTTTCATGCTGAATTTTATGTTCTATTCTTTCATTCCAAGCCATAACGGATCTTGAAAAGCGAGAAACAAAGGTCAGAAAAGGTATGAAACAGTCATGGAATATTGCTTCTGACCGGATAGAGACACTCCTGACCACACACGCTAATACTCCGACTGATTCAACGACATGCCGATCCACGCCCTTCAGCCTGCAGATGGACCAAAATACATCATCAATGGCATTTCTTCTGACAGGATAGCGGACATTCTACATGGATGTTGCCACAACCTCTTCTACAGATCCTTATGAGAAGTATATACCAGGCAGATACGTCCGGAAGTATCACTGACCACATCAAAAGGCATGGATTTCAACGCCAGACGGGTAGAATATTTTATGTTTCTTATTTTAGTCTTGCTGCACCCCAGTTTTTCACATAGTCCGGATTGAAACAACTCATTGAACTTTTCCAATGACAAAGCATGATCTTCCTTACGTAACAAGGCATCCAGAAACACGGCAACGCGAGGAGGGATCTTGACCACATCGCCTTCATAAGACACATATCCATCGGACATATTGACCAATAAAGAAGAGAAAACGGAAGGCGACGGCTCTCGGGCAGATGCACCGGAGCCTTCTTCATCCGTTAATTTTAAAAGTTCCAAACGGCCAACCAGAGAACGCCAGAAAATAACAGCGGTCAGCACCAACAGGCCGATCATGGAAACACAAAAAGCATACAGCAGCTTAAGATGAAGCCCGTCCACCCGGCAATCTTCCGTAAGCGTCAGGTTATGACGCAACGGATAATCATGCCATTCTTTCAGCATAAGGAAAAAAAATATAAATTCACACAGCCACAACACGCCCCATAAAGCCGGGGCCTGCATCAGTTTTAAAACCGGTTTGCTTAATCTTATCATAATTTGACGAATTGATTATTACCAGAATTTTTGTTTACCATTCTCATATTCGAATATACGTTCGTCCACACCGCGCGAACGGTTTCTGAGCAGCAAGAGAGCATCAAGTGGTATGTCGCGGTAGAGAAGCGAATCCGACTGCGCCACCTTCACCCCGGCTGACTTCCACTCACCACCGTCACACACGAACAGTTCGTATGTGTCGCCAGGACGGACAAAGTTATCGCGGTGACGTGGAGTGTAAACCACACTGCCCACGGCTTTCTTCACACCTAAATCCAATCCTACCCAACCGTCGTAGAGTGTAGGATAACCATACGAAGTCGTCAGATCGCCGTCCATAGCCTTGAAATAAGACCATTCGCCGTATGCTCCACGCTCAGGACCGATTATGCGGCCCTGCAAGGCAGAACCGTCGGGAGCACGGAACGACACTTCCGCCACATTGCAGTAACCCTTGTATGGGCCAAAATAGCGGACGTAACGGTAACGCTTCGTCGTGTCAGTACGAACCACCGTGCAGAGACGGGACGGAGTCTCGTCGATGAGATAAAGCGTATCACGGTGGAGAAAGTCGGGCGTGTCGCTGCCTTCAAACACACCACCGACCATGCGTCCGAGGTAAAATTCGCCGATCATGCCGAACTTGCTCAACAACACGACATCCCCTTTACGGTTTCCAGGAGAATGAAAAGTCAAAGCCCCGGTTTCCTTATCCATTACAAAAGGATGGGACACAGTATGCATGCTCTCTGAGGTTTCATCATAAACGGCCAGACAATATACCGTACCTCCATGACAGTCAGGAAAACAGGCCTCGCGGCCGTCATAGGCTATACAAGCCACCGGTTTCCACTCCAGGCGAGTTGACATGCAAAGGTAAAGAGGATTTCCCTTTTCCACGGGAACTGTCAGCCTGCTGTCCGGAACGCGTACAGCAAAGGTTTTCTTCCCGGCATACACTTTGGTGACATCCTCAAAACAGGGATAACCGAACCGGGGATGGCGGCTTCCAGGAGTCCCGGGAATACTCTCGGCCAAAGAGCGGTTCAGACTGAAACGCTGGCGGAATACCTTGCCATACACGTCACCGTAGTCTTCGGGTTTACCGAGACGCTGGCGCCAATAAAACAGCGAGAACCACCACGTCTTCCCATGAGGATCCACAAAGAAGTTCCAATAATGGGCCACGTTGTTGTCGCCACGCAAAGGCAGTTCCTCCACGCCGCAGGGAATACCCAAGGCACGGAACACGTAAACAGCCATGTGACAGAGGTCCAAACAACTGCCGGACTTCCATTCAACGATTTGCGGCCCGATATGCACCTCACTGCCCATCTGCCCCGTAAAACGGTAAGGCGATTTGAAAAGACTGTCAAGCAGGATATCAGCCGCATAGGCCGGGTCTTCTATCCTCGGATCATCAAGATGCCGTTCAATGGCTGGCATGAACTCATAATAGAGTTTCTCACGCCAAGGCTCCAGCTTTTCGTTGCCTACACGGTAAGGCAATATGTACTCACAAAACTGGGCGAACGAAATATTCTTTCCCCACGGCTGTTCACGCCATACCTTGAATGCCCATTCTATATTACGCACCAGATAGCCGGGATCAATATAGGTATCTTTCTTCCAGCTGACTTTACGTACACCAGACGTGCCATACAGGCTGAAAGCGGAATCCATCGCCTGCTGGTAACTGTAGCGACCGGTAGCAAACAGTCCGTAGGCCGTATACAACCCGCGCATGTCGGCACTGTCCACCCCTGTATGATAACCCAAATTGTCTATCAGGAAAAGGGCTGCCGCGTGCTTCAGGCTGTCTCCTTCATACATTTTCAGCACAGCTTCCAGACCGGGATTGGCTTCCAATATGGTCGACCGGACCTTTTCCACATCATAGTTATCAGCCTTTTTCGGCAAGCTTAACAACAGACCTGCTGACGTGCATGCCACCACACTCATTCCCAAATACCATATCTTATGGTTTCTCTTTTCTCTTTTCATACATTTATTTTTATGGATTTTATGATATATACGAATGAAAAGCAGATTTCACGCAAAAAAAACACCAATCTTAACACATATTAACAATCAAACAACTATAGAACGGCACTGCAATATCTCTTTAATAATAGTTTGTTAAAAATGAGCCAAACCCAATCGGGTTTGGCCGTAAATAAAATGTGTTCTTTGAAAAGTCTGTCAATAAAAAGTGTATCTTCTTCAGTCCCAGACACGTAAAAAATCGTTCAGGCATGTAAGGCAGACATCACCGCCACCACACACCAGGACACGGCCTTGCGGAACATGCCTGTGAGCAGGAGCAGCCCGAGGCACAACTCCCCGGCACAGAGACACACGGACCATGCCAAGGGATAGTCGGCCACAAAGCCGTTCCAGCCCCATACGCGGAAATATTCCGACAGTTTCAACGACGTGCCGTAAGGATCCACGCCTTTCAGCCAACCGGAGGCCACGAAGCACGTGCCCAACAGCAGGGAAGGGATATGACGGAGGATGGGTTTCATATTATTCTCGTTTGCCTAATTTTTCTTCCACGATCTGCCAAAACAGTTTTTTTATTTTTTCACTTCTTGATGGATTTCCGACCAACACAACGTGATTGTCTTTGTCCAACAGGAAAGTATGGTATACAGATTCTCTCGGGATATGGGGATTCTCACGAATAAAGATGCCTGCCGTATCCACATGCACAGGAAGCAACGGAGACATCGTTCTCATGGTGAAATAGAACTCGTCCAAATCTTTTTGCAACGGCATGAAGATAAAACAGAGCGACACACTTTTTCCATAGGATTCCAAATCATGAATCAGCCCGTCCCACAAGTACATTGTTTTCAACCCACAAGAAGAACATGCCGCCGTATCGGAGTAGACCACTAACTTAAAGTCCGTGTCATATCTTTCCTCACTGACTACCGTGTCTTTGCCATTCCACATACACCGCATCTTGTCCAAGGATAGCGAAACCGGACGGGACTGCAACTGCACGATGCCATCCTTAAAGTCTTTCTTCCCAGTACACGATACAAAGCAAAGAACGGTCAGCAAAAATAAAATACATGCATACCTCATATATCACTTCAATTTATGGAAAAACACCACATGATTACTTTCTTCGGTCAGTCCTTTGTCTCGGAACAGAGAAAGGTCATACATTTCTTCTATATTCAATATGTCCAATGCCGGACAAATCGAATAAAAAGCCCCGTCATAAACGCCATAAGGAGCAGATATATAAGGATATTTAGCAGAAAAATTCTCATAAATCCTCATCAACCGATCCTTTCCGTCTGATTCGGCCTTATACACGTAAGTACCAATGCCATGCCCTTCCTCAAACAGAGCAAAAGTCAGGTACACAGAACCATTATATTCTTCATAACATCCCAAATACCGTACTACATTTTTATTGGATGTCCGGTCAGACAAATCTACCAAAGACGCTCCTTGCTCGATTTGTTCCTTAGTATTGAACTCAAACTGACAGTAAGGTTCAAATTCGGTTCTGCTTAGCCTGTAAACGGTATAGTCAAAAGGACGAAGTACATAATATCCACCATTAAAAGTACCACTAAATGGTGTAAAGTTTTTAAAGGTTATCCCCTCATTATTCTCAAATGGGGAAAACATATCCATATATTCCGACTTGACATAATTGAACACCACAAAATCATACTGTTTCCCATTGGATTTTTCTGAAGAAAGAAACATCAATCCATCATCTATAACCTCAAAATGCTGATACCAGTCATCTAAATCTATCTTATCTACAAAATCAGCGTTCCAATCATACACCAAAATACGTTTTTGTGCCCGTGACAATACGTACACGAAAGAATCTTTGACACAAAAATCCTCCACAGACAAATATTCTCCGGCACCGCGTCCCTGCTTATCTATCTTTGTAATGAACTTGCCGTCATGCTGAAACAAAAGAATTCTTCCTTTATCCTGCACGGCTATCACTGACGAATCAACTTTCATTTTTTCAACATTGCCTAATAAAGCATTTTCGTTAGTCTCCAACATGACATAATCATAATTAGAAAAGAAATGCTCTATACTGTCTCTTTGCTGTACATCTACTGAAAAAGTCGGCACTGTACTTGAATGTTCGCTGCAAGCAAACAAAAAGAATAAAACGCAAATGAATCCTATTTTTACAAAACTAAAAGTTCTCATAATATATCCTTTTTAGGGATTGGCATTAAACAAAGTATCAATGCCAATCCATTCAACATTTGGACAATGACATTGATTTATATTTTCTCATATATATCAATACATTCCACCATGGTACAACACGTGCTTCCTTCTCCTCCTTTTGAACAAATGACTTCGCCATCAAATTCTACATAACCGTTTGCTCCCGCTTCCAGAATCGTACCACCTAACAATTTCACCTTCCCTTTTGCACCAACATATACACGACATGTACGGGTACTACGATTACAATCACACCCCATAAACTCCTGTATAGCCAACGCCTCCGCATTCGCCAACAACAAGTCACTTTCACTCACTCCATTGTATGCATCATAAGTGCGATACCCGGCGTAGGCCGACATGCCCAACACCACTGCGCCCAACAAGGGCATAAAGATTTTTTTCTTCATCATATAATTTAATTTTTTAATGATACCCTTTACAGGTCTTACGGCTATACGCTTCGGGCCGCCACCTGTGTGGGATTCGGCACAAAGGAAATACAGAATTTTCATAAGCCAACATCTACAAGCATCTTTTTTCGTCTGCAATTTTGAAGACATCCGTCTACACAACATTTCATTCTTATTATCAATAGATTAAGACTATCGTCTACATTACATCTACGAAGCATCTACATAATCATTCGCGCTATCAACTTCATACTATTGCAATATGTCCGGTAACCTATACTCCGAAGCTACAAAATGGCTATCGTCTTCATTAATGGAAACGATCCGATGATTTTTCGTATCAATAGCAAAACATACGCTTGCATCTATCCTCAAACGGCAAACTGGGTTACCCTCCCAATCAAAAACCAGAATCAGACTTTTACCTGCATCCTGTTCTTCTTTATCACCAATATACAAAGCATAAATATGGCGAGAGGTAGAAGTGACATCAGCAAAAAACATACGAGGGTCGTACTTGTTGATTTCTGAAGGTTTCATTACAGATTCATAAAAAACAGATTGTACCAAACGGCCGTCCGAAGCACGGATATCGATCTCCGGCAGATTGAAATATGCCATGGCTACGCGGGAATTCCCGGCTGAATAAGAAGCCGTGCTTTGCGCCACGTTGAAAACATCCTCCTCAGTTCCCGAAAACTCATATACCGCGTCCTGTTCCTCCGCTTTGTCTTGCGACAAATCTGCCACAAAGAAATTGCAACTATACATATTGTTCACTCCCAAACAACTGTCTTTCCCGTGAAGAAAAAGAAAAGACGGCTCTATGTTCCATGACACAGGAACCTCAAATACACATTTGTTCTCTTCAGACTCATCCAATGCAACCTTATATAATTTACGCTTTGGACGTTCTAATATGTACACATATTCTTTTCCACTTTCCTCCACATACTGGCCACAATAGAGCGGGGCCATGAATTCTCCATTACCATGCCCCTTGGCAGAGATTTCGGATATAAAAGAGAAATCGTTGTCCAACACGAAAAAGAAATGGTCTGCCTTTCTCATCCCAATAAATTTATCCCCTGCCATAGAAATGGCATAAGTACCGGGATAACGATTAAGGGAATCTATTCCTGTCGCTTGTAAATCATATTCCGACGGGAATTCTTCCACAAACCTCACATTCTCCCGACCCTTACAACACACCAATAATAAAACAACAAAAGAAAATACCACACATACACATCTGTTTCTTTTAAACTTATCGTTCAACATTTTTGTCTTATTTTTTTAATCAGGTAACAGAAGAAGTAGGTTTTTATCAAACCTACTCTTCCATGAATTAATTTATTAAACACTTTTAATCAGGAAAACATTTGGATATACTTCCTTTTCCTTGCTCATCATATATCTTATCGCAGGAACCACAATCATAATAAGTATATCCTATTCTTACTTTGGATTCCCAATAACAAACACGATGTTTAGGACTTTCATCATCTGCCAACGCCTCCGCATTCGCCAACAACAAGTCACTTTCACTCACTCCATTGTACGCATCATAAGTGCGATACCCGGCGTAGGCCGACATACCCAACACCACTGCGCCCAACAAGGGCATAAAGATTTTTTTTCTTCATCATATAATTTAATTTTTTAATGATACCCTTTACAGGTCTTGCGGCTATACGCTTCGGGCCGCCACCTGTGTGGGATTCGGTACAAAGGAAATACAGAATTTTCATAAGCCAACGTCTACAAGCGTCTTTTTTCGTCTGCAATTTTGAAGACATCCGTCTACACAGCGTTTCATTCTTATTATCAATAGATTAAGACTATCGTCTACATTGCATCTAAGAAGCATCTACAGAACGTCTACACGATTTTCATGCCGAATCTTATGTTTTATTCTTTCATTCCAAGCCACAACGGATCTTGAAAAGCGAGGAACAAAGACCAGAAAAGGTATGAAACAGTCATGAAATATTGCTTCTGACCGGATAGCGGTACTCCTGACCACACACGCTAATACTCCGACTGATTCAACGGCATGCCTCATAAAGACAATTTATATTTCTCAATTAATTGGTTTACCAGATTTTTCTTGAATACAAACTGATACAACACCGGATTATCATCTTCTTCAACAGTATCAACAATCTGTCTCAACACATCATTCCGTGGCAACAGGCTTCCTTTCAACTGACATAAAAAATCGGCAGTATAAAATCCTATGTTTTCATCTGCACATCCTCCTGATAATACGATATTATAGAAATAATGGTCCAGCCTACTGTCATACACATTCTGAATCAAAACACTTTGTTTGCCATCCCATATCAATATATCTTCATCGTTGACAGAAATAAAAACATAGTCACCATTAGTCTGAATACCTGTAAGTCCTATACTCTTACCTGATGACTTTATTTTTTCCTTCTGATCATAAAAGTTCTCACCTTTGTATCTTTCCAGTTCCTTTCCATCCGGAAGCGCCTTAAACAAATCATACTGGTAAGTACGATTTACCTTGCCGTCCTGCACAGCGTATATATTATGAGAAAGGACGGACAATAAAAGACATGTATCCTTATACAGGGCCATTGGATGGGAAAAAAACGCATAATAAATATCCTTTGTCGTCAAATCTTTCATCGGTATCAAAGGATCAGCCACCAGACTGTCATGACGGATTCTCATCCTTTTATATTCAAATGGCACATTATTAAAATTATTCGGCATAGGATAACAGGCCAACAGCTCCTGATGCGGGCCCTGCATCATGGAAGAGATGCCGAAATCTTTTTCTTTCATGTAGACTGTAGAATGATACATTCCATCATAAGTAAAAAACATGATTTTCTTTGAGACATTGCAGATTAACCCGACCAATTTTCTCTCCTCATCAATATAAAAATTATCCAGTTGGACATATTCCTTTTGTCCGTTACCTTTTTGACTCACTTCATTAACAAACTTTCCGTTTTCATCAAACGCATACAGGCCAAAGTTATCCCTTACAAAATAATACCCATCAACCTTCTTCACATTGATAATTTCTCCCAACAGACATGAATCGGAAGTCTCTAATGCCGTATATTGAATACTATCAACCAAATCATATAATTCTACTTCTATCGGCGCATTCTTATTTATTACCTTAAGCTGCACCACATCCTCATGATCTGTCTTCTGGCAAGAAGTCCATGTTATTCCTACCAAGAAACAAATTACTAGTTCAATAATCAAACTGATATATCCACTTTTCATACAATTGTATTTTTTATAAACATACACTGGTATCCCATTAAATTTTATTCATTACGTTTCTCAGAATTTAAAACTCGCAGTTCTTTGATATTGAATAAAGAATAATTTCAAAAAATAGTATATTATTGCAATCTTCATTTCAAACCCGTCCGCGTTTTACATTTAATTTTATTTTACTGAATAAACCACAAGAAATATAAGATATTTTTTTACGGGATACTAATGGTAAACATAGTTATTTTAAATTAATAAAGGCAGGAGCAGCCCGAGGCACGACTCCCCGGCACAAAGACACACGGAACATGCCAAGGGATAGTCGGCCACAAAGCCTGGAAAACTCACTGTTTTTCATGAATACCATTCTTAAAGCAAATCTATTCAAAGGCATAGTCTAACACATGTAAATCATTGTCTGATGGAGACAAAAACACGAACCTTCCATTGTGCTTGTCATACAACATACGAACTGCCATAATATCCAGTTTGATGAGCTTTACCGGTTTTCCAGAATAATCATATACTTCAATCTGTGAAGTCCCTGACATGCCGGACAAATCTATTTCACGTTGCGATAACAAATAGATAAAATCACCACAAACCACATCTGAATAGTAAGCCTTATGCTCCATATCCTCCTCACCATTTCCCACAAACATTAATTTATGAGACAAACGGTTCGATTCATCCAAACGCGCAACCATAAACCGGTCTATATAAAGACCTGCCAACACGGCATTCCCTTGATTCACATCATAAGAGAATTCATAACGTATGGCTTTCCCTTCATTGTTCTGATCTACAAATGAAATGGAATCCGAAACAGACAAAGTTTCTATGTTACCGACATTCCATACCAAGGCATTGGGAGTATTGGTACAATAAGCACAAATAGGGTATGCTATGGATTTTACATTGTTCAACGGAAGTTGCAAGGAGAGATCTCTAAGTTTATGTATGGAATAAGCTGTATCTGGCTTCTCCACCTCGTACACTGCCCTGCGGCCATTATCCAAGACACAAAAGCCTCCATCATCTTTCCGCAACAACCTTGGACTAATCCATTCATTCTGCCCATGGCCTTGATGACCGAACGCACCTGTTACAGAAAAATCGTTCACATTGATCACATAATAATACGGATTTCCGCTACTGTTTTTACAAAACAATAGCGTATCGGACAAAAGCCACTCTTCAATCTCCATTATTTCAGACAATGCAAACGAAGTGGTTTTCACCTGCTCGACGGAAGTAAAATCCAACGTGTTTACATGTTCTTCCCATGCCGCCTCATTTGCCTTTCCATTGCAAGCAAACAATAACAACGATAAACCAAACACCCAGTTACTTTTTTTTCTGATTCTATACATATTAATAAAATTATATTTTTTACGTAAGTTTATATTCGTCCCTATTTTTCATCCAATTACTTTAAATTAAAAAATCGGAACAGATACACGAAATAAAATAAAGAGTTTTTACTAACAACAAATCAAAATAATGAAAACATGGTTTCTGTATTATATACAAGTACCTTCAGGAGAATACGCTTCACGATAAACATAACCACAATCATAAAACCCCTTTCTGGAATCAAAAACAGGATTCAGTTTCCACGATTTGCAGCCATTCTTGTTGTCACATTTAAGGCCTTCATCATCACTTGCCAACGTCTCCGCATTCGCCAACAACAAGTCACTCTCACTCATTCCATTGTACGCATCATAAGTGCGATACCCGGCGTAGGCCGACATACCCGACACCACTACGCCCGACAAGGGCATAAAGGTTTTCTTCATCATATATTTAATTTTTAAATTACACTTTACTAAACTATATTTAAATTACCTTAGACACTCTTCCAACCAGGGCTTCAGGGTTCGTTTCAAGTTTCACAAACGACAGGCTGTCATATATATCAGAATAATCAGGAATGGAATGCTCGTCCATATTTTCAAGAGAAAGACATGGAAGAGATTCATCTTCAAGATCGTATTCTCCTGACAACGAATCATTCTTTGGTGGATGAGAACAAAATGCGAAAAGCAACCAGCCTCCGCCTATAACAAGATATTTCTTTATATTTACTTTCATTTTAATTTTATTACAGTCGGCTGAGTCACATAAAAAAACTTCCACCGACAATGTTTTACAATAGTATTTACCATCAGATTACAGGCATAACTTAACCCCACAATGATCGATTGACAATAATCGCATCACAAATTTGCATTCATAGCAATGTGTCCATAAAATCTCCATCTTAACCATACGGTTCCTGTTCAGGCCGGGCGTGTATTATGATTTCTCTATCCGCAGTCATAAACAGAAAAAGGATTATATAACAGACTGCAGGATCTCACCGCAATCATACTTATACATCATTTCTTCCTCACTCATGCCGGAGAACACATAAACATACCGGTTCTGATAAATGAAAAACGAGGAAGCCATAAAAGGCAACTTAAGACAAAGGAGCGGACGGCCCGACCAATCAAAAAACTGTAATTCGGATGTCCCCATACCCGTCAGATAATCAATGGCAGACACATCATGATACAGAGCCACAAAATAATCATCATAAGACAAAATATTACCATAATACTCATGGCGCAACTTCTTGGGGCGACGGTCCACCTCATCCACATTATCCAATTCGGTTCCCACGCAAAGCGTTTTACTGCTATCTGTTTTCAAAGAATACAAATTAATCTGATTCAACCGTAAGAGGCCTTCGGCCACCATCATACGATTACGGCTCACACAACGAACAGCTGACAGGGTATTAATATCCTCTTTTATACGCATCCGGTTAAGATTTCCTATATGATCGATTTCATGCTCCACACCGTCCACATATAAGCTTCTGACATATCCTACAAAGTCATTATCCTTTAAAAAATAAAACGACGTATCCGATAAACTTACCACAAAATTCAGATTATCGTACTGTTCAAATCTTTTCTCCTGTAAACAGACCAGCCGGTTCCGTTCGATAGTTTTCGTCAAATTGCATCTGTACCATGTCTTTTTCGGAGGGCACCAGAAATCGCATAACAGGGCTGTATCCGTCTGCATGACCATTTCCGAACAGGGCAGGCTGACAAATTCATTATCGCCATGCCCCTTTGCTAAGAAATGACCTAAAAAACGGTTATTATTCAAGGAATAGACTTTCCAAAAATATTCGCCATTCATCATCTTGAAAATCATCAGTGTGTCTATGGAAAAGACATCCACACAGCCGGCCAGATCAAGAGATAATGGACGGATGGCTTCCAACTCCACTTCCTTGGGAAAGGCATCAATAAAATTCACTTCGTTACACAGAAGCTTTTGTTCGTCACTAGAAGAAGAACATCCCGCAACGATTAAAAGAGAAGTAACTATCCAAGACAAATTTTTCATGCTGACTTATAATTTAATGATAAACTTTTCATGCATTAATTTTATAGCTTTTATGATGTATACGAACGAGACGTAGATTTCACGCAAAAAAGCATCAGTTTTTAATATAAGTTAACAATCGGAAATTATGAAACAATCCTGAGATATCATTTAGTACACTCTTTACAATATTGATTTTAAGATCTTACACAAAAGGCCATAAATACAGATTTAATTTCAATCGGGATTGACTGTTCAGGAAAAAACCAGACCGTCCGGATATTGGAATATCCGATTTAATTTGCTAAATTCGCAATAGAATCAAAATCCAATTAATTATGGGCAAGCTATATCCGGTTGGAGTACAGAATTTTGAAGGCCTGATTCACGACGGCTATGTATACGTAGACAAGACGGCACTCGTTTATCAACTGTTTAATACAAACAAATATTATTTACTGAGTCGTCCGCGACGATTCGGAAAAAGTCTGCTTCTGTCGACCATTGAGGCATACGCACAGGGAAAGAAGGAACTTTTCAAGGGGCTGGCGCTGGAAAAACTGGAAAAGGACTGGACAGTCTATCCGGTATTGCATCTGGACCTGAACACACAGAAATACGACTCACCGGAATCGCTCACCGGCATCCTGAATGATAATCTATGTATTTGGGAAAACAAATATGGGGCACGCGAAAGCGAAACAAGCCTGTCTCTACGTTTCCAGGGCATTATCCGCCGGGCCTGCGCACAGACGGGGCGACGGGTCGTGATCCTCATTGACGAATACGACAAACCCATGCTTCAGGCTATCGGCAACGAGGCCTTGCAAAACGAGTACCGCGGTATGCTGAAAGCTTTCTACGGCGCCCTGAAGTCCATGGACGGATGTATCCGATTCGCCTTGCTGACGGGAGTCACCAAGTTCGGCAAGGTCAGTGTTTTCAGCGACCTGAATAATCTGAGAGATATTTCCATGACCGACCAGTATGCCGAAATCTGCGGTATCAGTGAAAAGGAAATGCACGCGTATTTTGAGGAAGACATTCACGAACTGGCCTCTGCCACGGGGATAAGTTACGAAGAAACCTGCAAGGAACTGAAAACCAATTACGACGGCTATCATTTCACAGAAAACGCAACCGGCATGTACAATCCTTTCAGCCTGCTGAACACCTTTGCGAAGAAAAAATTCGGCAGCTACTGGTTTGAAACGGGAACGCCGACTTATCTGGTCGAGCTGCTCAAACTGCACCACTACCCGATCGAGGAACTGGAGCACATCGTCACCAGTCAGCCGGTACTGGACAGCATCGACACGGCTTCCACGGATCCCATCCCCGTCATCTACCAGAGCGGTTACCTGACCATCAAGGGGTACAACAGGATGTTCGAGAACTACACGCTGGGCTTCCCCAACCGGGAGGTGGAACAGGGGTTCTTCAGGTTCCTGCTGCCCAACTACGCTGCCGTGAGCGTCAGCAAGTCGCCCTACCAGATCCAGTGTTTCGTAGAGGAAGTGATGGCAGGAAAGGTGGATGATTTCTTTGAACGGCTGAAAACGATGTTTGCCGATATTCCTTACGAACTGGCGCGCGACCGCGAAGTGCATTACCAAAACATTCTTTACATCATTTTCAAGCTGATGGGATTCTACGTACAGGTGGAATACCATACCAGCCGCGGACGGGTTGATCTGGTTCTCCAGACACAGGACTACGTATACATCATGGAATTCAAGCTGAACGGCAGCGCGGAAGAGGCTTTGGCGCAAATCCGCACAAAAGGCTACGCCGAACCGTTCGCCAAGAACAGCCGTACGGTCTACGAGGTCGGGGTCAACTTCAGTGACGAGATCCGCAACATTCAGGACGTCAAAATCGAAACCCTTTGACAAAATACAGACATGACTCATTCCATCATTATTGCAGTCATACTGATTATTACCGGGCTACTGGTTTGGAAATACCCCGGGCTCATAGCCGGGTATAACACGATGACTCCCGAACAACAGCGGAATGTTGATATCAAGGGACTCAAGGCTTTCATGTGCCGCGCGTTCTGTCTCATGGGAATCGCCGTTATACTTGCCGCATACCTTTTCCGGCAGTTTATCAATGGAATAGCCGCTGATCTGATGGCAACCATACTGATCCCCTTATCGGGAACCGCCTGCATACTGATCGGCGCGCAACGTTACGACCATAATCAAAAAAGAGAAGTTAAATAATTTTCTTCTATATTGACAATTATTTACTGTATCCATAAAAAATCATGAATATTTTTCTTTTTTCCGCCCGAGCTGGTCAACAAGTCCGGGCGGAAAAAGAAACGGTACCCCGCATGCTTCATGCTCATACCGTCATAGAGAAAAAGAAAGGATTTTTTACTATCTTATTTTTTGATTTCCTGCAATTGTCTCCTTTATTTTATTTCCACATAGACCAAAGCCGGAAGGGGGATTCTGCCGTCAAGCATCTTTCTGATCACCTCATGGGTTTCGGCCAAAGTTTCATCCCACCAATCTTCCCCTTCACCGGCCATCACATCGGCCACATTATCCTCCGTAATCAGATAAACCAGATATTTGCCTTGGATGAAAAACAGATTGGACGGAAAGAAACCCTTGAACAAGGAAGTAAACAGAAATTCTTTCCCCGTCCGCTTGTTCTTCAAATAATGCAGCCCGACACCGACAGAATAATCCACATTCACCCAATCCCCGTTTTCTTCGTATTTCGTCAGATTGTACACATAACCTTCATAATTTTTCCGTATATCGGCCTTCCCATTGCGTTTCAATTCGGATACCACGTCCTGGGGTAGAAACTTGCCTTTAAAATCCACATGGACAGCGCGACTGAGCGTATCACCGCTAAAAATGAAAACAGTATCACACAAGTTCGGAATATAACATAAACCGACATCCGAATGCCAGAACGGCATATCCGTGGTAAACATCTGGTGATCCTCCAACGGACGGTAATTGCTCTTGTTATGCCCCGACGGATCATACACGGACAATTCATACGTAGTCTTCCGGTTGTCATCCAGCATACGGAAGGCGAAGGCATAGTTTCCGGTTTCAGTCAGGCCGAAAGCATAAGGCCAGATATCCTCCAGAACATCCGTTGACAGATATTTTCCCATAGCATCATACTTGATAACCTTACGTCCTTCACTGTCGAACAGATAAAGGCAACCATTGTGCGGATCGACCTCAAAATCGGAAGGCTGACGATACATTTCATTCAACGCACGCCCCACTTCTCCCACTTTATACAAATAATGGCCCAAAGTATCAAACACCATCACACGTCTCGTCACTTCTTTGTCCATCACATAGATCTTGCCATTCCGGAATACCATCTTGTCATATTGCGGAAGAATTATCCCACCGGCACTTTTTAAGGAAATCACCTTTGGAATAAGATATTGGCTTGTATCCAGCAATTCTGTCTGCTTCATATCAATCACCAGTTTCTTCACGGTATAACTATTACGAGACTCATCCGCCCTGTGTTTTTTACATGCGGTAAACAATAATCCTAAAAGTACAATCAATAAACCGAAATTTCTTGCCATAACTCCCTTTAACTTACAGACCAGGCCGTATACCCCACAGCAAAAGGCCTGAAAAACATGATTCACATGACATCATCCATTCCATCCATCCCCCTGCAAACTTCAGACAGGTTTATCCCCTCTTTACCGCCTCTACGGCCATACCATCATTTTGCAGGACAGTTGTATGGATTCCGGCACAAAGAAAATCAAAAAAGATTAAAAACAAGCGTCTACAGATATCTTTTTTCGTCTTCAATTTTGAAAACGTCCGTCTACAAAACGTTTCCATTTTACAATCAACAACTTGCACAAATCATCTACAGGCAGTATTGACAAGAAAAAGTGCGTGCCGGAAACAAGTTTTTTGTACAAAACAACAAATGATCATTCCAGACGGCATTTCCAGCTGCCACACCAGCCCCCGGAAGCCATCATCTGTCGGTTACTTAAATGCCCCAACACCAGAAATCTCATCTCCAGAGAATTTCTCCATCTGCCCCTTCACCCCTTCACAGCCCTGTATCCATGCGGGGTTCAGCGTGAAGGATACCCTTCACCGCTCCTTCACGGGATGGTTCACAGCCTGAAATCCGGCTTGTGACTCAAATAATCATTCAGATACAAATTTTCTCAAATCATGACATTTTCAAAAAAGTAAGGCTTACTTTTTAAAAAGTAAAGCTTACTTTTTTGAAAGTAAGCCGAGTTTTTTGGAAAGTCTCCCATGAAAACAGACATGGAAACCGACCTTACAATTTCTTTAAAAAACAAGTCGCAGAATAGTGGTACAGGCATTTTCAGACGCACAGAACGAAGCATTTTTCAATGGCACTTTTTGTCGGAAAGCGAACGATAAGGCGCCAGAACGCCTGAAAATATGTGAGACAGGCCGTGAAACAGGTGAAAGCCATCATTTCACTGCATAATAATTTATGGACCAACTCATTACCATATACTGTGAAAAGGTGAAGGCAAAGTCGGAAAAAACCGATTTCAGGGTATTTCCTGGGCAAAAAAACGGCCATTCGGAGCCAGACTGGCCGGAAGCACCCGCATCGGCCGGACTGATGCTCCTGCGGAAGAACTGTGGCGTCATACATTCCGCATATCCTCCCTCCAAAAAGAAAAAAATTTTTTAACCCCTCCCATTTTGATTTCTTGCAATAATTCATTTCCTTTGTATACAGGTAATATTCAAAACACATTCTCATGAGTAATTTAAAAGACAGATACATACGGTTCGACTGGGCCATCAAAAGGCTGCTCAGGGACAAAGCCAACTTTGCCGTCCTGGAAGGACTGCTCACCGTGCTCTTCGAGGACAAGACACAGATCGTGGAGATATTGGAAAGCGAAGGCAACCAGCTGGCGGAAACGGACAAGTTCAACCGAGTGGACATCAAGGCCAAAAACAGCAAGGGGGAAATCATCCTCGTGGAAGTGCAGAACACAAGGGAAATCTATTACCTTGAAAGGATCCTTTTCGGGGTGGCCAAAACCATCACCGAGCATATCTCATTGGGAGAAAGCTACGGCAACATCAAGAAGGTCTACTCCATCAGCATCGTCTATTTCGACTTGGGAAAGGGTAACGACTATCTCTACCACGGACAGAACCGCTTCATCGGCGTGCATACTGCCGACGAACTGCAGATCACGACCAGACAGGAGGAAACCATCCTGCCCAAATTCCCCAGGGAGATCTTTCCGGAATATTACATCATACGCGTCAACGAATTCAACAAAGTGGCCAAAACACCTCTCGAGGAATGGGTGAATTATCTGAAAACAGGAGAAATAGAACCCGACACGAAAGCACCCGGACTGAGCGAAGCACGAGAAAAACTGAAATATTACAGCATGTCACCGGCAGAACGGTACGCTTACGATGAGCATATCAATGCCATCATGATACAGAATGATGTCCTGAGTACGGCCAAACTGGAGGGATTGGCAGAAGGGAGAGCAGAAGGGAGAGCAGAAGGGAGAGCAGAAGGGAGAGCAGAAGGACGTGAAGAAGGACGTGCGGAAGGACGTGCGGAAGGGAGAGCAGAAGGTCTGGCGGAAGGAAGAGAAAAAGGAAAGGCGGAAGCCATATTGGCTACGGCACGTAACCTGAAAAACATGGGGCTGTCCACAGAAGATATCTCTAGCGCTACCGGACTGTCCACAGATGAAATACAAAAATTATAAGATTATCAAGTCCCTGTAACCATCTGCCATACCGATATACGGAGGGCGAAATGGCTACAGGACTAAAAGGAAACTTTCAGGTTGCAGTCGGTTACAACGCGGACAGAACGTCCCCGCAATCATATTTGTACATGACTTCCTCCTCACCTCCGTTGGAGAAAACATACAGGTATTTATTCTCCGAAATGAAAAAGGATGTCACCATGTATGGCAAATTCACACACAACAAAGGCTGGCCGTCCCACGAAAAAAACTGTAACTGAGACTCTCCTACTCCCTCAAAATAAGCCTTGTATGACACATTGTTATAGAGTGCTACAAAATAATCCTTACCGGGTACAATATAACCATAATATTTATGGCGGTTTATCTTAAGCCGGCTATCGACTTCCATCACATCGGTCAGTTCGTCCCCCACACAAAGTGTCTTACTGCTGTCGGAATCCAATGAATACAAATTGATCTGATTTAACCGCAGCATGGCTTCCGCCACCATCATACGCTCCTGATTAAGCGCCCGGACAGCAGCCAGCGTATTGATGTCTTCCTCTGCACACAACTGATTCAGATTGCCTACGTGATCCATGTCTTTTACAGTACCGTCTACCCATAAACTGCGGATATAACCGGCATAACCATTGTATTTAACCATGAAAAACAGTGAATCATTCAGACACATATTGGTATGAATGAGATCAGAATGCTTAAACTGCTTTTTCCTGTCCCAGACGATATGGCCGGAATGCAAACTTTGGGTCAAATTACATCTGTACCACGTTCCATTGGCAGAAGACCAGAATTCGCAAAACAGAGCAGTGTCCGTCCGGAAAGATTGGTCCGGTATACAAGATTCCACAAACTCATCATGGCCGTGTCCTTTTCCCAAAAGTTGTCCCAACAGCTGATAATCACGCAGAGAATAGACTTTCCACAAATACTCACCTTCAGGTATCCGGCAAACCAACAGGGAATCTATGCCGTATACTTCCGTACAACCAGCCAGATCCAATGGCAAGGGATCGACATTTTCCAGGCTGATTTCCTTTGGAAATTTCCTGATATACTCCACTTCGTTACATTGAAGCGTCTCTTCATTATACGACGAACATCCCGTAATTAAAAGAAGGAATGTAAAAGCAAAACCAATCTTTTTCATCTGATTTTATGGTTATAATTTGTAAATAATAATATCTTTTCTCCAGATATGGACCAAAAGTATCCATTCTCCGATTTTTATCTGCCTAATCACCAAACAGGCAGACAAGCCAAAGGCAATCTAAAGAAAATCCTTCTTCTTTCCATGCAAACTGACTTTATTTTCATATACGAATGAAAACCGGAAATCCCGCATAAAAAGGCTGTTACGGATGTTTTTTAATTTATCTTAACATTATTGTATCCTCCAACATGGAACACTGTCCTTTACCTGTTCCTTTAATATCCTCTCCGACCGGTATATTCCGGACACTGTGTCAGCCGGTTCTTCATTGTTGATACAGGAACAAAGAGACATGCTGACAGGACGGAAACTGTCGGTAGTATCATCGCCGGCATCTCCGCCAAAAACGGTCTTTCACCTCACGAAGCAAGCCGGAAAATAACAAAGTATGACCGTAAACAACCCAATGTGACCGTAAATAACCATTCGTGACGTTGTGACTTTGGGCGTACCTTATCTTTGTATAAAAAAGAAAAAGATATGAAGACACTGACTACACTGGTCCGCAGGGCTGCAGCCCGCTGGGTACAGAAACACCGGGCAGCCTGTCAGGCACAGCCGGAACAGCACATACCGGCCGGAGAGGCCGTTCAAAAGACGGCGGATAAACCGACTTCCGAAGAACGCAAAGCAGAGAAGGCTGCGGAGACTTCGGAACAGGTGCATGCCGCCAACCGTCAGGCCGTTTCAGGCATCGTGGACATGGAGCGTCGTCTGAAAGCGTTTCTGGCCGACCGTTACCGTTTCCGCTATAACCTGCTGAC
>URDY01000024.1 GCA_900546665.1 uncultured Paraprevotella sp.
ATGCAGCATATCCGACGGAAGAATCCCATTGCCCTGCGGGGCGTCAACCTGCAGGCTTTCGCCCGCGCCGTACTGGCTGCCGGAGTGGAACGGCGCCACACCAAAGAGGGCAACCGCTATCGGGTAGTGGAAATCAGAGAAGGATAAAAATCAATGAAGTTCTTAAGGGCCAGAAAATAGATGTGTTATGACATATTTGTCCTGTTTGAATATCTTTTATAGCCAAGCGGAAATCTGTGGCAAGTAGACCGCGATTATTAATGAATCAATCATTAAAATGTATTTTAACGTGAATCAATTGACTGGCTATAAATGGGATTGCTTTAAACAGATTTCTGATTCTGGAAAAGACAGGCAAAGTCTTTACCTGTCTTCGTAATATCTGTAGTGTGTTTATGAAGTTTGGACTTTCCAATCACAGATGGTTCCGGTGTCGGAAGAGAACGCAGCTCCGATTCTGAATATTTTTCGTGTGTCGGTTTGGTACTCTGTGGCGTATCCTTTCTCTTCAATCTGCCTTAGTGCTTCTTCAGCCGTACCGTCCAGCTTGAACTCGAAGATATAGACGTATTGGGGTGTTTCAACGATGCAGTCCACCCGTCCTTGGCTCTGTACTTTTTCAGTGTAAACAGTGTAGATGCTGACCAGTCTCATGATGAGGTAGAAGGTATACAGGAAATAGCGTTCGCGTTCCGGTTCGTCTTCCTTTCTTCGCATGGTATAAGGGATGCTGGAGAGAAACGAAGTGAAGAGTTCACGCACGGTATCCGTGTCGCCTTTCCTTAGGGTGATGACCAGTTTGCGTATCCATCCTGCGGTTTCCTCTTTAGGTTGCAGGTAGGCTCCAGCTACCATGGTGAGGAATCCGCTTTTGACTTCATTGTTGGGGAAATCCAGCAGGAATGTGTTGAAATCCCTGTCATAGTCCTTGATGGTGAGGTATCCGCTCTGATAGATCATGGGCAAGGGGCGTTCAGTATCAGCCTTGTAATCGATGAACTCCTCCATACCATAGTATTTTCCGGTCAGTTCGTTCATGTTTTCGTTGAAATGGGCGAGCAGGCGGATGAGGTAGGTGGGTGTGCCGGATCGGAACCAGTAGTCGTAGAGGCGATGGCTATCCAGTGCGTTAAGCAGACTGAACGGGTTGTAGATATCTGTCATTCTGTCGCTGAAATGATATCCGTCGTACTGCCGTTTCAACATTTGTTTCATTTCCTCCGGTGTACATCCCTGTTCCTCGGCCATTTCTGCAATGGGGTCTGTGAAATATCGTTCAATTTCTTCCTGTGTGATACCACAGAGCGCTTCATAACGGGGGTCCATGCTGATGTCCTTAGGCTGGTTGAATCCGCTGAAGACGCTGACCTGTGAGAATTTGGTCACCCCTGTGAGCAGTACGAACTGCAGGTGGCTGTCAGCTCCCTTGAAGACGGAATAGAACGCCTTGAGGATATTGCGGTGCCGGTCTTCGAGTGCGGGATCGAGGTCGAGCACATCGAGTATGGGCTTGTCGTATTCGTCCACGAGAACCACAGCGCGCCGGCCGGTCTGCCGGTGGGCGGTTTCGAGGATTTTGATAAACCGTCCTCCCAGATCAAGAAACTCTGTTTCGGATTTGAGGCCGTAAGCTGTTTCCCAGTCAGTGATGTAGCCGTTGAGCCTTTTCTCCAATACGCCTTCCTGTGTAAAGTCCGATCCGTTGAAGTCCACGTGGAAAACCGGATAAGTGTTCCATTCGGTTTCCAATTTTTCAATGTCCAGTCCCTTGAAGAGTTCCTTCCGTCCCAGGTAATAGTTTTCCAGGGTGGAGACCAGAAGGCTTTTCCCGAACCGCCTTGGTCGGCTCAGGAAATAGATATTGCCTTCGTGAGTCAGTTTATAAATCAATGCGGTTTTATCCACATAGACGAAACCGTTTTCAATGATCTTTTCAAAACTTTGTATTCCGATTGGGTATTTCATGGGATAAACTGTTAATTTATGACTGTTCAGGATAGAAGTCTTTTTCAGTCTCCTTTTTGCAAAGATAGTGTAAACTGCGTGGAACTTAAAGTATAAACCGTTTTTTTTCGTGTATTCGGAATGTTTATTTTATTGATGGAATTTTTATGTTTGACAGTCTGCTTCCGAAGTTTGTTATAGGTTTGCAGAAGCTGGAGAAAATCCGGTAATGTGGTTTATCTTTTCCAATTCCTCATGACTGAATCGAGTGTGGCGGAGAGCCTTGAGATTGTCTTCCAGTTGACCGACCGAGCTTGCTCCGATAATGACCGAGGTGACGTTCTGGTCCTTAAGCAACCATGCCAGGGCCATTTCGGCCAAAGTTTGTTCTCGCGTTTCCGCAATTTGTCGAAGTGCCAGAATACGGTTGTGGACTTCGTCTGTCAGCGTATCTTTTTTAAGGAAATGATTGTGTGCCATCCGTGAGTCATCGGGTATGCCATGGATATACCGGTCGGTCAGCAATCCTTGTGCAAGAGGTGAGAAGGCGACGAAACCGGCTCCGTGATTCCGGGCATGGGTCAAAATGCCTTGTGATTCCACGTCGCGGGAGAATAGATTGTAGCGTCCTTGATAGACCAGACAGGGAACATCGTGCGTTTTCAGATACTGGTAGGCCACTTCTGCTTTATCCTTGGGGTATTTGGAAAGTCCTACATATAGCGCCTTGCCTTGACGGACAATATCCACAAGAGCCTGTAAGGTCTCCTCCAAAGGTGTTTCCGGGTCATAGCGGTGAGAATAAAATACATCAACGTAGTCGAGGTGCATCCTGCGGAGACTTTGGTCCAGACTGCTCATCAGGTGTTTGCGTGATCCCCAGTTGCCGTAAGGACCGGGCCACATGTCATGACCTGCTTTGGTAGAGATAAATAATTCGTCGCGATAAGGACTGAAAGATTTCTGCATCAGCAGGCCCAGCGTTTCTTCAGCCGAACCGTAAGATGGTCCGTAGTTATTGGCCAGGTCAAAATGAGTAATACCGTGGTCGAAAGCAAAATGAGTGATGGCCTTGGCATTGGCCAGTGAATTGACATCACCGAAGTTATGCCAGAATCCCAGGGAGATAGCAGGAAGAAGGATTCCGCTTTGGCCGCAACGTCGGTAAAGCATGCCGTTTTCATATCTGTCGGCAGCAGGTGAGTAGAGTGGTTCTATCATGGCATAAATGAGTTTAAGGATATTGCTTTTGCAAATTTAGTCTATTTTTCTGAAACGGAAATATAAACTGACGCTGATTACTGGTCCGGACTGGAATCTGAAAAACAGAAGCAGCCGGATAGAAAAAAGATGGCCATTCCGTAATGCCGGGGCTGACGGAATGACCATCTTATCAGACAGAATATCCGTAAACGGTCTGTCGTGTGCGGTTTAAGATTGTCTTATACTTATGATTATTTCTTGAGAAGGAAATTCTCAATGATATTCTTGAGTTCCGGTTTGGGCTGGGCACCCATGATTACCTGAGGATCACCTTTCATCGGAATAAAGAGTATTGTAGGGATACTGCGGATTCCAAATGCACCGGCCAGTTCCTGTTCGTTTTCGGTATTGACCTTGTATACTACGATATCATCCTTATATTCCTTGGCCAGTTCTTCGAGTATAGGTGCAACCATCTTGCAAGGGCCGCACCAGCTGGCGTAAAAGTCTACAATGGCCGGTTTGTCGCCCAGGTATTTCCATTCCTTGGGGTTGGATTCATAATCAACAACCTTTTTAAGGAATTCTGACTTTGTCAATTCGATACAGGCTTTGTCCGAATTCTGATTGGCTTTAGTATTGGCAGCATTGACCTTTTGACCGGTGAAAAGCTGGATGGCAGTAAAGGCGCATACAGCAATGATGAGTACAATAAGAAGAATCTTGTTCATAATCGTCTTTTTAAAGTGAATTGTCTGTTTAATTTTTTTGTTTTCGGTAGCAAATATCTATAATATTTTCTATAAAAACAAGTTTCCATTGGAAATAAATAATAAAGATAACGAATTTTAGATTTTATTGAGATGTCTTTTTATTTTGTGATTTCTGTGGGTTTATTTGTCGGGAGATATCCCGGTTTGGGAAGGCCGTCAGGCCTTATGGTTAAGAAGAAAGACGGATATAAACCCTGTCAGAGTTTGATATCCGTCTTATTCTCATTATTTATAACAGGATGCTGATTAGTTGTTTATCCAACTTCAGATCCTGGTTTTACTTCGCGGTCCACAGTAATGACGCTGAGTGAACCGTCATTGTTGACGGCAGACAGAATCATACCCTGACTTTCGATGCCTTTGAGTTTGCGCGGGGCCAGATTGGCGATGAAACAAACCTGTTTGCCGACCAGTTCTTCCGGTTTGTAGAATTTGGCAATACCGCTGACAATGGTACGGTTTTCCAGTCCGTCGGCAATCTTGAAGCAAAGCAGTTTGTCAGCTTTGGGAACCTTGGTACATTCCAGAACAGTACCTACGCGAATATCCAGTTTCTCAAAATCTTCAAAAGGTATGTTTTCGCGTATCGGGTTGGCTTTATAATTAGCTTCCTTGTTGGCTTTCTTTGTATCTAGCAATTTCTGTACCTGGGCTTCAATCACATCATCTTCGATTTTCTCGAAGAGCAGTTCAGGTTTGTTGAGCTGATGTCCCGGTTTGAGCAGTTCGGTAGAGCCGAGTTGGTTCCATTCGAATTCCTGCATATTGAGCATCTGTCGCAGTTTCTCACTGCTGAACGGCAAGAACGGTTCGAAAGCAATGGCCAGATTGGCTGTCAGCTGAAGTGAGATATAGATAATGGTCTTAACCCGTTCAGGATCGGTTTTGATAACTTTCCAAGGTTCGCAGTCGGCGATGTATTTGTTACCGATGCGGGCCAGATTCATGGCTTCTTTCTGAGCATCACGGAATTTGAATACATCGAGCAGTTCCTCTACCTTAACTTTCACGTCCTTGAATTCGTTAAGGGTTTCCTTGTCATAATCGGTCAACTCACCGCATTCGGGTACAACACCGTTGTAGTACTTCTGGGTCAGCTGGAGGGCGCGGTTGACAAAGTTACCGTAGACGGCTACAAGCTCATTGTTGTTGCGTGCCTGGAAATCCTTCCAGGTGAAATCATTGTCCTTGGTTTCTGGCGCATTGGCTGTCAGTACATAGCGCAGAACGTCCTGTTTGCCGGGGAAGTCGCGCAGGTATTCATGAAGCCATACGGCCCAATTGCGTGAAGTGGAGATTTTGTCGCCTTCCAGATTAAGGAACTCGTTGCTGGGGACGTTGTCTGGCAGGATATAGCTGCCTTCTGCTTTCAGCATGGCAGGGAATACGATACAGTGGAATACGATGTTGTCTTTTCCGATGAAGTGGATCAGACGTGTTTCGGGATCTTTCCACCATTTTTCCCAAGAATCGGGAAGAAGCTCCTTGGTGTTGCTGATATAGCCGATAGGTGCATCGAACCAGACATAGAGCACTTTGCCCTCAGCACCTTCAACGGGTACCGGAATACCCCAGTCGAGGTCACGGCTTACGGCACGTGGCTGAAGTCCCATGTCGAGCCAGCTCTTGCACTGTCCGTATACGTTGTTACGCCATTCCTTGTGATTTTCGAGAATCCATTCGCGCAGCCAGGGCTCATGCTTGTCGAGGGGCAGATACCAATGCTTGGTTTCGCGCATGACTGGCTGTGAACCGCTGATGGCACTCTTCGGATTGATCAGTTCAGTAGGAGAGAGTGAAGTTCCGCACTTTTCACATTGGTCGCCATAGGCACCTTCTGCATGGCAGTGAGGACATTCACCGGTGATATAGCGGTCGGCCAGGAAAGTCTTGGCTTCTTCGTCGTAATATTGCATGGACGTTTTCTCGATGAATTCGCCTTTGTCATAAAGCTTGCGGAAGAAGTCAGAAGCTGTCTGACGGTGAATGTCTGAGGATGTACGGCCATAGACATCGAATGAAATGCCGAATTCCTTGAAAGAGTCTTTGATAAGCGTATGATAGCGGTCGACGATATCTTGTGGCGTGACGCCTTCCTTGCGTGCGCGGATGGTGATGGGCACGCCATGTTCGTCAGAACCGCCGATAAAGAGTACGTCTTCTTTCTTCAAACGAAGATAACGTACATAAATGTCTGCCGGGACATAAACACCGGCCAAGTGACCGATATGCACAGGCCCGTTGGCATAGGGGAGGGCTGATGTGACGGTCGTTCTTTTGAATTTCTTCTCCATCGTCGTTGTCTGTTTATTGTTTTTCGTCAATTTTCTGCAAAGTTACGAAAAAGCAGAGACATGCCCAAGATGGACAGAATATTTCTGTGGGAGAATGTTGTAAGGGAAAAGGATCCGGATCAGATGCAGATAAAGCCGTTTATTCACCCCAATTGCTGCGGTCGAGATTTCGGTATCCGATAGCTTCGGCCAGATGGATGTTCCGTATTTTTTCACTGTTGTCCAGATCTGCAATGGTGCGGGCTACTCTCAGTATCCTGTCGTAGGCACGGGCTGAAAGTTGCAGCCTGTTCATGGCAAGACGCAGCATTTCCGTACCTTCCGCATCCGGTTCCGCATACTGACGGATCAGACGGCTGGTCATCTGCGCGTTGCAGTGGATGCCTTGCAAGCCGTTATACCGCTGTTCCTGTATTTTTCGGGCGCGGATGACTCTTTCGCGGATGGCAGCACTGCTTTCGCCTGGAGCGGAGCGTGACAGTTCATCGAATGACAATGGGGTGATTTCTATCTGAAGGTCTATACGGTCAAGAAGAGGGCCGGAGATCTTGTGGAGATAACGGTGGATCTGTCCGGGAGTGCAGACACATGCCTTGGTCGGGTGGTTGTAGTAACCACACGGACAAGGGTTCATGGATGCTACGAACATGAAAGAGCAGGGGTAGGTAATGCTGTATTTGACCCGTGAAATATTGATGAAACGGTCCTCTAGCGGTTGGCGGAGAACTTCCAGTACGGTACGGGAGAATTCTGGCAGCTCGTCGCAGAAAAGTACGCCGTTATGGGCCAGACTGACTTCGCCAGGTTGTGGATTGGCACCTCCACCTACAAGGGCTATCTGTGAGATGGTGTGATGAGGGGAACGGAAGGGGCGTTGGGCAATCAGTGAACTTTCTTTGTTCAGTTTTCCCGCTACGGAATGGATCTGTGTGGTTTCCAGGCTTTCTGATAGTGAAAGGGGAGGAAGTATGGATGGCAGACGTTTGGCCATCATGGATTTGCCGCTTCCCGGCGGGCCTATCATGATGACATTGTGTCCGCCTGCGGCTGCCACTTCAAGGGCACGTTTGACGTTTTCCTGTCCTTTCACGTCAGCAAAGTCATAGTCGAAGTGGTTTTGCTGATTGAAGAATTCGGTCCGGGTGTCAATGACAGTCGGTGTAAGTCCTTCTTCATCGTTCAGAAACCTTATGACTTCTCCGATGTGCCGGGCACCGTATACTTTCAGCTTGTTGACAACGGCAGCTTCGCGTACGTTCTGTTCGGGAACAATCAGGCCTTCAAATCCTTTCTCGCGTGCTTTGATGGCTACGGGAAGAGCTCCTTTGATGGGTTGCAGGCTTCCGTCGAGACTCAGTTCGCCGATGAACATGTAGCGTTCGAGTTTGTCTGTTTTGATTTTCTCATCTGTAGCCAGAATACCTAGTGCAATGGGCAGATCATATCCCGCTCCTTCCTTGCGGATATCGGCAGGAGCCATATTGACTATGATTTGTTTGCTTGGGAAGCGGAATCCGCTGTTGGTTATGGCAGCGATGATGCGTTCGTGGCTTTCCTTTACGGCATTGTCCGGCAACCCGACGAGGTAGAACTTGATGCCTCGGGATGAGTTGACTTCTATGGTTACGGGAATGGCGCTCAAGCCTTGTACTGCTGCTCCATACACTTTGACGAGCATGGTTATTCTAGCTTTAAGGTTTTCTTTATTTCCGGAAGGATTTCCTTTTCGAAATCACTTCCTGAACAGATGATTCTTTGATTCGGACCTACAAAAATGCAGTAGGGGATAGTCGGCAGATTGTAACTGTTCACAATAGGGCTGTCCCATGCCAGATAGTCGCAATAACTGTCCCATGTGACACTGTCGTTGCGTTCGACCATTTCTTTTTTGCTCTTTTCCACATCCAGAGAGATGCTGACTATTTTCATTTTGTCAGAGGTAGTCCGGTTGAGCCGTTTTATGCGGAACAGCATGGTAGAACTGCTGCTTTCCCATGAAGCCCAGAAATTGAGTAACAGGTATTTGCCCTGAAAGTCAGAAGCCTGTATTTTTTTACCGTCTTCCAGTGTAAGTTTGAAATCGGGTAAAAGCTGACCTTTGGACAGACTGATTGATTTGCTGTTGATTTCCTTTTCCCATTTCTGAAGTTTGGGATTTTCGGAGTGTGCTTTCTTGATAGTCAGGAAATGTTTTCTGGTCTCTTCTTTGGAAGCTTTTTCATTGATCAGAAAATATTGTTCAAACAAATAAAGACTGACCGGTGATTCCGGACTCTTTTCTATGAAGTTGGCCGCAGCTTGCCGGATATCTTTTTCGTTCTTATCCTGATTTTCCAGGCGGAAAGCCGTCATTGCCTCGTTGGCTTCACTGCCGCTGACTTTGGTGGCTTTCAGATGACGTGCATCACCTGTAATCTTGATGTTCTCGCCTGGAGAAGCAAAAATAACCTGTTCGGAATAATTGGGATATAATAAATGGAAGACTACGGGTTTGTCGATGTTTGCATCGTAACGGAACTGGCCTGCATTTATTTTGATGGTATCAGGTTTTTCACTGTATCCATCCATGCTGTATATATAGAATTCACCCTGCTGCAGGTGTTCGAATTCTCCTTCAAGCCTGAACTGGCTTTGGGATCCTCCACAACTGAGCAGGGTGAAAACTGTGAATGTATAGAGAAATAATCTCTTCATCTACATGAATCTGTTCTTTTTAAAGACTGTTGATAGTTGACTGGTAAGAAGCGAATTCAAGGTCCTTAGCAGCATAAGCCTTCAGAGAAGCATCTTTGCTGACAGCTTCCTTGAGGTTGCTGTTTACGCCTGCTGCATCGTTGGTACGTGCAGCAACGATAGCCTTCAGGTAAGCAGTGTAAGCGTCTGCATTCTTGACATTGTTCAAAGTAGTCTTTGCAGAAGCATAGTCCTTGTTCAGGATCTGAGCCAGAGCAGCACTGTTGGTGTTTACACCGTTGAAGTTGCTGGCAGCCTGCTGGTATGCACCCTTGGCAATGTTAAGGTTACCCATGATTTCGTTGAAGTTGTTGGCACCTGAAGCTTTACCCATATAAGTTTCAGCGCTCTTGATGTCACCCTTGTTCATGGCGATCAAAGCGAGGTTGGCGTTAGCTTCGCTGGCATCAGCCTTCAAAGATTTAGCTTTGTTGAAATAGTTTTCTGCAGCAGTCAGATCACCTTTCTGGTAAGCCAACATACCGAGGTTGTTGTAAGCGCGGTAATCGTTAGCATACAACTGAGTAGTCTTCTGATACCATGCTTCCTTGTCAGCTGCATTAGTCATGAGATTAGCACCGTAAAGCATTTCCTCTACGCTCAGCTGAGAAGCATCGCTCTTATACTGTGCTACGATCTGCTCGTCGCTACGGCCGATGATTTCGTAGTTGATAGTCAAACGTGCACGACGCAATTCAGGAAGGATCTGGTCTGCCAGTTCTTTGAATACGGCTGACATGTTACGGATCTGCTTTTCACGTTCTTCCGGATCCTTGTACATTGACAATACGCGAAGGATCACTTCCTTGTCCTGAATGTTGCTCTGAGAAACGAGTTCCTGGAAACCATCCCAGTCTTCTGCTGTGTACTTGGTATCTACTTCAGCAGTCATCTTGTTAGACTTCAACTGCTTCTGGAGATATTTCTCTGAGTTGTCCTGACGCTTTTCAGCCAAACGGGTGTTGAGATCCAATGCACCATCAGGAGAAGCGTATGCTGATACTTCGATATTCTTGAGAGCCTTTGTTTCTTTCTCGTCATTGATCTGCTTCAGCATTTTAACGAAATCCTTCATTGAAGTAGAATTCAATTCGCTGCTGCGCAGGTTAGCCTGCTGGATGAGGAACTTGATGTTAGCTTCCTGCTTTTCCTTGATGATACGCTGGTAAGCGTCCGGAGCGAGAGAAGGATTTGTAGACGCCAGGGTCTTGCCTAACAAGGCTGAAGTGGCCAATACTCCGTAACCAACCTTTACTTCAGGTACACTGACAGTCTTTTTGCCTACTTTGGCATCGAACTGCAAGTACAGATCTGATTTCTGCATGGCCGGTACATAATCGAAGATGGTTTTCATTGTATAAGTACCTCCTGCCTTGTAAGCGATGGTCTGGTCATTGCCTTCAACCTTTTCGCCCTGGAATGTGGCGCTCTGGCCTTTGGCTTCCCCACCTTCATATTTCAGTACCGGAGTCACTGTTACTACAGCTTTTTTCTTCATGTACTTTTCGGGGAATTTACCGTCGATAGTAGTAGAAACCTGACCGGCTACAGCTTCAAGCGGAGTCGGAGTTACAGTAAAGTTGTCCGCAGACAAGTCACCTAGTTTTTTACATGATGTAAGCGCCGTAACGGCTGCTACAGACATGATAAGATAAGAATTTTTACGCATACTAACATAGTTTTAGTTGATTAGTGGTGCAAATATACAAATCTTTGCTGTATGACAGTGACTTTCTCGATAAAATAATGCTAAAAAATGTCTTCTGCCTACTTTTTAGTGTCGGAAAAACTGTTTTTTTACTCTTTAGGGTGAATATTTCTCGGATGATGTTGCAAAATCTCATCCCGAAGGCGGTTTTTGTTCATGTGCATGTATATTTCGGTTGTAGCGATGGCTTCGTGGCCAAGCATGGCCTGAATGGCGCGCAGATTGGCACCTCCTTCCAGGAGATGGGTGGCAAAAGAATGTCTGAATGTATGAGGGCTGATGCTTTTGGTGATACCGGCTTTGACGGCCAGCTCCTTTACAATGTGGAATATCATGATGCGTGACAATGGTGTTCCCCGCCGGAGGCTGAGAAATACATAATCTTCGTAACCCGGTTTGATGGAAATAAGGTTCCGGTCGTAAAACCACAGATGCAGTTCGTTAATGGCTTTGGCCGAGATGGGAACCAGACGTTCCTTGTTGCCTTTGCCGAGTACTCTGATAAAGCCTTCGTTGAGATAAAGCCCTGACATCTTGAGGTCGCAGAGTTCACTGACGCGTAACCCACAGCTGTAAAGTATTTCCAGAATGGTTCTGTTTCGCTGTCCTTCAGGTGTACTGAGGTCAATGCAATTGATAAGACGGTCAATTTCTTCTGTACTCAGTATTTGTGGCAGATGCCTGCCGATTTTGGGCGTTTCGATCAACTCCGTGGGGTCATGGTCAATTTCTTTCTCTATAAAAAGAAAATGATAGAAAGAACGGATACCGGACAATATTCTGGCTTGTGAACGTGGATGTATGCCGATATCCGACAGAGTGGCCAAAAAGGAATCCAGCAGATCAACCGTGACGGAACGGTAGTCGGCATGGTTTTCGTTAAGGAACGACAATAATTTCATAAGGTCATCCGAGTAGGCAGACAAAGTATTGGATGATAGCGATTTTTCAAGTTTAAGATACTGGATGTACCGTTGAAAAATGGTTTTTGTCTTATTCTGGAGTTGATTATAAGGTGTTTTTTCGCCCAATTCCATTCTTTTTTGTATTTTTGCATCAACTTGACAAAGTTAGATATAATCAATGAAAATACAAATCATAAACGGACCGAATATCAATTTGCTCGGCAAGCGTGAGCCGGGTATTTACGGTGCGGAATCTTTTGAACACTATTATGAGCGTTTGAAACAGCGATATACTGATGTGGAATTTTCCTATTATCAGAGTAATATAGAAGGCGAATTGATTAACAAGATCCATGAGGTGGGTTTTGATATCGACGGTATTGTGCTGAATGCCGGTGCCTATACGCATACATCGATCGCGTTGCAGGATGCAATCCGGGCAGTCACTTCGCCTGTCATTGAGGTTCATATCAGTAATGTACACCAGCGTGAGGAATTCCGCCACAAATCGATGATATCCTGTGCCTGCAAGGGAGTGATATGCGGATTCGGCCTTGACTCTTACAGGTTGGCTGTAGAGGCTTTGAGAGAATTGAAAAATAAATAAGATAAAATAAGGTAAAAGATTATGATGCTAAAGAAAACAAAGATCGTTGCATCCATTTCGGATCTGCGTTGCGATGTGGATTTTATTCGTGACCTCTTCAATGCGGGAATGAATGTAGTGCGTATGAATACAGCTCACGCCAGCCGTGAAGGGTTTGAAAAGCTGATCAATAATGTGCGTGAGGTTTCAAACCGTATCGGTATCCTGATGGATACCAAAGGACCGGAGGTCAGAACCACCAAGAATGCAGAAGATTCTACTGAATACAAGACCGGTGAAAAAGTGAAAATTATCGGTCGTCCAGATATGGAAACCACGAGAGGTTGTATTTGTGTAAGTTATCCTAATTTTGTTCACGATCTGAATGTCGGCAACCGTATTCTTATCGATGACGGTGAGCTTGAACTGAAAGTGTTGAGCAAGGATGATGAAGCTTTGTATTGTGAAGTGTGCAACGATGCAACCTTGGGAAACCGTAAGAGTGTCAATGTACCCGGCGTACGTATCAATTTGCCTTCTCTGACAGAAAAGGACAGAAACAATATTCTTTATGCCATAGAAAAGGATATTGATTTTATCGCACATTCTTTTGTACGCAACAAACAGGATGTATTGGATATCCGTCAGATTCTGGATGCTTACGGCAGTGATATCAAGATTATTGCCAAGATAGAGAACCAGGAAGGTGTAGATAATATAGATGAGATCCTTGAAGTGGCAGATGGTGTTATGGTTGCCAGAGGTGATTTGGGTATTGAGGTGGCTCAGGAGCGGATTCCGGGCATTCAGCGTGTATTGATCAAGAAATGTATCCTGGCCAAGAAACCGGTAATCGTAGCTACTCAGATGCTTCATACGATGATCAATAACCCACGTCCTACCCGTGCCGAGGTTACCGATATTGCCAATGCCATTTATTATCGTACCGATGCCTTAATGCTGAGTGGTGAGACCGCGTATGGCAAATATCCGGTAGAAGCTGTACGGACAATGACGGCAATTGCAGCTCAGGCTGAAAAAGATAAATTGGAAGAGAATGATATTCAGATTCCTTTGAATCCTGAAAATGCGGACGTAACGGCTTATCTGGCCAAGTCTGCTGTATGTGCGACTTCACTGATGCCGATCAAGGCCATTATTACGGACAGCTTCAGTGGCTTGACGGCAAGAAGTCTTGCTGCATTCCGTGGTAAATATCCGGTACTGGCTGTATGTTATAAGGAAAAGACCATGCGTCATCTGGCTCTTTCTTATGGTGTGGAGGCTATTTTCATGCCCGAGAAGGCCAACGGACAGGCTTATTATTTTGCGGCTTTGCGCAAGCTGATGGATGATGGCGTTCTTTCAGAAAGCGATATGGTGGCTTATCTGAGTGGAGGAAAACAGGGTACGCAGACCTCATTCCTTGAAATAAACGTGGTTGGCGATGTCCTGAAATATGCCATGGATTATGTGTTGCCAAACCGGAACAGATATTTATAAACAGAAATGTGATGCAGGAGACGGAATTACTGGATGATTATATATTGGCGCATATTGACGATGAAGGTGATTATCTGAGAGCCCTTTACCGGGACACCAACGTCAAGCTGTTGAGACCGCGTATGGCCTCAGGACATCTTCAGGGTCGGTTGCTGAAAATGTTTGTCCGGATGATCCGTCCCCGCAATGTATTGGAGATAGGTACGTATAGCGGTTATTCTGCTTTATGTATGGCAGAAGGGCTGCCATCCGACGGTCATTTATATACATTTGAGATCAATGATGAACAGGAGGATTTTACCCGGCCATGGTTGGAAAATTCTCCTTATGCAGACAAGATCAGTTTTATTATAGGTGATGCCTTACAGTTGGTTCCTGAAATGGATGTGAAGTTTGATCTGGCATTTGTGGACGGTGACAAAAGGCGTTATCTTGATTATTACGAGATGGTTCTGTCGAAATTGAATCCGGGAGGATATATATTGGCAGACAATACATTGTGGGATGGTCATGTGATTGAGCAGACTGATCGTCATGACGCCCAGACAGTAGGAATTATGTCGTTTAATGATAAGGTGGCGACAGATGATCGTGTGGAGAAAGTAATTATTCCGTTGCGCGATGGTCTGACGCTGATCCGAAAAAAATAAAGGATTTATGGAAACTACAAGACAGAACAAAATTGCCCGCCTGATTCAGAAGGAATTGAGTGAGATATTTATGCTGCAGACAAAGGCCATGAAAGGAGTACTCGTTTCGGTGAGTGCCTGCAGAATCAGTCCGGATCTGAGTGTCTGCCGGGTTTACCTGAGTGTTTTTCCCAGCGAAAGAAGTGAGGAGATTGTCAAGAATATCAATGCCAACATGAAATCCATCCGTTATGAGTTGGGTACCCGTGTCCGCTTTCAGTTGCGTATTATTCCGGAACTGAAATTCTTTGTAGACGATTCTTTGGATTATATTGAGAATATTGACAAGCTTCTGAAAGAATGAATTTTCCGTTTTACATAGCCGGCCGTTATTTATTCTCAAAGAAGTCTCATCATGCCATCAATATTATTTCTGCCATATCCGTTTGTGGTGTGGCTGTAGCTACGATGGCACTGGTGTGTACCATGTCTGTATTCAATGGGTTTGAAGATCTCGTGGCTTCGTTTTTTACGGAATTCGATCCGCAACTGAAGGTGACTTCCGTAAAAGGAAAAACGATGGCAGCCGATGATCCGAAACTACTTGCTTTGAAGAAGAATCCGGCTATAGCAGTTTATACGGAAACGTTGGAGGATAAGGCTCTGGTGGCTTACGGTGACCGCCAGCTCATGGTCACTGTGAAAGGAGTTGAAGATAACTTTGACCGTCAGACGGACATTCGGAACATATTGTATGGTGACGGAGATTTTGTACTTCATGCGGATGTGTTGGAGTATGGTGTATTAGGGATTCAGCTCGCTGCCAATTTGGGAGTTGGTGCACGTTTTGATGAGCCGTTAAAAGTCTTCGCACCCCAGAAAGGAGAACGTATAGATCTGGCTAATCCTACAACAGGCTTTATTGAAGAAGAACTGTATTCACCGGGAGTGGTATTCGTGGTGAAACAGGCCAAATACGATGCCAATTATGTCCTTACATCACTGGCATTCTCAAGAAAGTTATTCGGTCAGCAAGGAAGGGTTTCTGCTGTTGAATTGAAGCTTCGTGACGGATACGACATTGAAGAGGTCAAGTCGGATATCCGGAATATGCTTGGATCCGACTATCAGGTCAATGACCGGTATGAACAGCAGGAAGATGTCTTCCGGATCATGAAAGTGGAAAAACTGATAGGTTATCTGTTCCTTACATTTATTTTATTGGTAGCATGTTTTAATATTATCGGTTCGCTTTCCATGCTGATTATAGAGAAAAAGAACGATGTGAAGACTTTGCGTAGCATGGGAGCACAGGATGGTCAGATTGTACGTATTTTCCTGTTCGAAGGACGGATGATTTCTGGATTCGGTGCCCTTTTGGGTATTTCTCTGGGATTGTTGCTTTGTTACCTTCAACAAGAATTTGGTTTTATAACTTTAGGAAATTCGTCCGGACGTTTTGTGGTTGATGCATATCCGGTGAGTGTACATCTGAAGGATGTCGTATTGGTGTTTTTTACAGTGCTTGTTGTTGGGAATGGCGCCATGTGGTATCCTGTAAGATATTTGAGTCGCCGGTTGTTGGATTGATCGAATGTATTTTATATCATATAAAAAGCTGTCTCTTGTGGTATGGGAGACAGCTTTATTTTTTAGGAAAGTACTCTTCTTATTCTAAAGTCACACGTTCTGCTTCTACGTTGCGTTTTAAGAATACGGATGCAGATTCTTTGAATTTTTCCGGTGATTCCGTAGTCAGGAAGCGGCAAGTGCCTCCTTTTGTGCATTTGTCATCAATCTCCGTATGACGTTCCAGATAGCTTTTAAGGCTGTAGGCAACATATTCGCCCTGAGGTACCAGTCTGATATTGCGAGGAGTGTATTTGATGATCTTGTTGATAAGCAGAGGATAATGGGTACATCCCAAAATGATGGTGTCTATTTGGGGGTCTTTTCTTAGAAGATTACCGATTCTTTTTTCGACAAAATAATCAGCCCCCGGGGAATCATATTCGTAGTTTTCCACTAACGGAACCCACATAGGACAAGCTTCTCCTGAAACAACAATGTCAGGATAGAGCTTATGTATTTCCATCGGATAAGAATTTGAGCGTATGGTGCCGACTGTTGCCAATACACCGACATGCCGGGTATGGGTCAGTTGGTCAATGCATTCAGCTGTAGGACGGATGACCCCCAGTACTTTTCTTTGTGGATCCAGTTGCTGCAGATCGTTTTGCTGGATTGTTTTAAGTGCTTTTGCCGATGCGGTATTGCATGCCAGTATGACCAAATGACAGCCCATGCTGAAAAGTTTCTGAACGGCTTCAAGCGTAAATTCATAAACAACTTCAAATGAACGGGTACCGTAGGGGGTCCGTGCATTATCACCCAAATACAGGTAATCGTATTGTGGCAACAGTTGTTTGATCTCATGAAGAATGGTCAGACCTCCGTAACCGGAATCAAAAATGCCGATGGGGCCTGGTTCTTGTGGTAGTTTGATTTGATTGCTCATTGTGCAGAAGGTGGTGGGGTAGTTGTAATGGGTAATTTAAGTTTTTCTCTGACGTAGTTGGATACGTCTTCACCGGATGAGGTATTGATGAAAGGGCAAATGTTGCCATCTGTATTAAGAATAAAGCTGTATCCTTTCTCTATACCTACTGCTCTGATAGCTTCGTTCAGAATGTAGAGCATGTCAGCCTGCAGGTCTTTTTCTGCCTGTTTGAGCAGGTTTTGTGCTTCTTCTTTGAATCGTACGCTTTCCTCGAGCAGTTCCTGAAGTTCATTCTGTCTTTTTTTGAGTATGTTGTCCGGGAAATCTTTTTGTCCTTGCAGGAACTCAGCAAATTTACGTTCAAATTCACTTTCACTGCGGGCTGCTTCTTTGTCGTATTTGCTTTTCAATTCATTCAGTTTTTTTTGTGCCACGGCATATTCGGGCATCTCCTTAAATATGGTGTTATAGCTTAAGTATCCGAATTTGGCGGGACTGGTTTGTGCGTGACTGGTTATAGTTATAGCCAGATTGGCAACTATGAAGAATATCAAGAATTTTAATTTATGCATAGGCGTATTGGGATAAATCTGTTCTTTCGCAAAATTATAGGTTTATTTTGAGAAAAGCAAAGCAAAGCGGATGGTAATTTGTGGCTCTTCCATAATGTTATGGGCTTGAGAGATGATGAGAGCCTTTAAATAAAACGGAACGAAGTCGGGAATATGTGACCCGACTTCGTTCCGTTTTTATGAATAATGGCCTGACGATTTTTATTTAAGGCCAAGTTTCTGTTTGATTTGGGCTGTAACGTCTGTACTCAAGGTTTCGCTGATATAGGGTATACCTGCTGAGATGTCCATGATGTAAACGTAGTTACCTTCTTTTCCGATTTCCTTGATTGCAGTAAGCATTTTGTCTGAGATAGCCTGCATCTTCTGCTGTGAAGTTTGCTGCAAGGATTGCTGGTTGTCCTGATAACTTTGCTGGATTCTGTTATAGAGATCCTGTAGTTCGGTTTCACGACGCTGTCTTACATTGTCAAGAAGATTAGCCTTTTCTTTTTCATATTCGGCTGTCTTCTTGTTCAGTTCGTCCTGCATGCGTTTAAGATCATCTTCATATTGTTTTTGCAGGTTCTGGATTTCAGTTTGTGCAGCGGTGTATTCCGGCATAAGCTGGATAATATCAGCAGAATTGAAATGACCGAATTTTTGTGCAAAAAGGCTTAATGGTGCAAGCAATAAAGCCAGCAAGATAATTTTTTTCATGTTGTTTGATTATTTTATAGTTTTCTTTTGAATGCAAAAATAATAATGTTAATTGGAATATCCTAATTTTGACAGGATTTCATTACTGATATCAATTTTCGGAGAAGCAAAAATAATACCTGTGTCGGATGCTCTGTCGAGTATGAGCGAGTATCCTTTGCTTTCTGAGATATCTTTAACTGCATTGTAGATTTCATCCTGTATGGGAGCCATGAGGCTTTCGCGTTTTTTAAACAGTTCGCCTTGCGGTCCGAAGTATTTCTTCTTCAGTTCGGCTGCTTCTTTTTCCTTGGCTACGATTTCTTCCTCTTTTTTCGTTTTTTGTTCTGCACTCAGGAATACGGCTTCACTTTGGTAATTTTTATAAAGGGTTTGAGCCTCTTCTGTCAGAGCATCCACTTCAGCCTGCCATTTCTTGGAAACCTGGTTGAGCTGTTCGTTTGCCCGTTCGTAGGCTGGAATGTTCTTGAGAATATACTCCATGTCAACCAATGCAAATTTTTGTGCAGAAGCCTGTGCGCTTATCATGACAAGCAGACACAGAAGTTTGAAGATTCTTTTCATTGTGTTTGGTATTAAAGTTAGAACTCTTGTCCCAAAATAAAATGGAACTGACTGCCACTGTATGTTTTGCTTCCGAATACTTCGTCAAATCCGTAAGCCCAGTCTATACCGAGAAGGCCGACCATCGGAAGGAATATACGTACTCCGACACCTGCTGAACGTTTCATGTCGAACGGGTTGAAGTCCTTCAGGTTGGTCCAGGCGTTACCTCCTTCGAGGAAGGTCAGCGCGTAGATGTTTGTTGAGCCTTGCAGCATGAGCGGATAACGGAGTTCCAGTGTGAAACGGTCATAGGCGTAGCCGGTATAGCCGTTAGGAGTCAAGGCACCGTTGTCGTATCCGCGGAGACCGATCGTTTCGGTGGCATAGGTTGTGGAATAACCGGACATACCGTCACCACCGACATAGAAGGTTTCGAACGGTGACTTCTTGTACTTGTTGTATGAGCCTAATATACCTAATTCCACACGAGCCATCAGGACCGGACATTTGGCTTTGCCGCTAAGTGCCAGGTAGGTCTTGCTTCTGAATTTCCATTTGTGGTATTCTATCCATTTGTACTTCTGCTGAAGCTCCTTCTGATAAGTAGAGCTTTGGTAATTATTGGCCAGATTTTTATAGTCGATGTCATCGAACAAAGAGTATGGCGGGGTCAGGGAAGCTGAAAGCATGAATTCAGAACCTCTTCGTGGATAGATCTGGTTATCTGTAGAATTACGGGATAAAGTCAGATTCAAGGAGATGTTGTTACATGATCCGTTGGAAATCAGGAAGTAATCCCAATTCTTCAGAATATAGCGCTGGTATGACAGATCTGCAGACAGGGTGAAGTAGTCATCCGGCCAGCGCAAACGTTTACCCCATCCTAAAGATACACCGAACAATTTGACATAGGCATCCGGATCGAGGAAGTTTTCGTAATAATTTGATCCGCTTGTTCCATAGCCATACAAATAGTTGTAGTAACTGTTATAGAAGGATGAGTTATAATAGTTGTCGTATACGTCTGTCTGTTTGGAGAAGAACGCTGAGAATGAAAGAGAGTTCGGACGTTTTCCGCCAAACCATGGATTGACATAGTTGATGCTGTATGATTGGTAGTACTGGCCGTTGGTCTGTCCGCTGATACTGAATGTTTCACCGTTACCTTGAGGCAGGAAACCTCTTCTTAGGCCGTCTTTGTTAAACAGGTTTGCGAGACAGAAGTTCGAGAATTTCAAACCGATTTTTCCGATTACACCGGTTTGTCCGTAACCAAGTGAGAATTCAATCTGGTCGTTTGATTTGGATACCAGTCCCCAGTCGATATCTACTGTACCGTTGCTGACATCAGGATGTACCATATCCTGATTGATCTGTTCGGGATCGAAATGCCCCATGGAGGCAATTTCACGATAAGAACGTTCCAGTGCTTCCTTGCTGAATAAGTCACCGGGCTTGGTTCTTAATTCGCGGCGGACTACATTCTCGTATACACGGTCGTTTCCACTGATGCTGACGTGACGGATAGTTGCCTGAGTTCCTTCTTCGATTCGCATTTCAAGGTCAATGGAGTCACCGTCGATGTTGATTTCCACGGGTTGCAGGTTGTAGAATACGTATCCGTTGTTATAATAGAGGTTACCGATAGCATCTTCATCATTGGTAGTACGGTCTGCCAATAATTTCTGATTGTAGACATCACCCTTTTTCATTCTGAGAATGCTGTTCAGTACATCGGTGCTGTAGATCGTATTACCTACCCATTCGATGTTACGGATATAATACTTTTGTCCTTCTTCTACCCTCAGATAGATATCTACAGTCTTTTCATTATGTGGTGTGACACTGTCAGCCACGATGACAGCATCGCGGTATCCAAGCTCGTTATATTTACTGATCAGGTTTTCCTTGTCAGTCTCGTAGCGTTCATCGATGAATTTCTTAGGTCTGAACCAGCTGCCCACGCGGCCTTTTTCGTTGGTTTTCTTGAATACACCAGGTATAAACATCGTACCTTTGATTTTTTTGGTACTTAGCGCATGGTTACCTTCGATAGTGATAGAATTGATTTTGACTTTTTCTTTCTTGTCAATCTCAATGTCTACAATAATCTTGTTGTTGTCAGTGACGTCATCACGCTGGATTATGTTGATTTCAGCGTTTTTGTATCCTTTGTCATCGAAGTATTTCTTTGCTAAGATTTTTGCACGATCCACCATGTTGGGAGTGAGCTGATTGTCTTTGATCAGTCCTAGTCTGGCTTCGAGATCCTCTCTTTCGCTTTTCTTGACTCCGTAATAATTGATCTGAGACACGCGTGGACGTTGTGTCAGCTTGATTCGCAAAAATGCTTTCTCATTGATAAGACTGTCTACTTCAATACTGACATTGGAGAACAGGCCGTTTCGCCAGAATCTTTTGATGGATTCTGTGATCTCGTCTCCGGGAATGTTGATTTTCTGACCGACGGAAAGACCTGACAGTCCGATAAGGATATAGTCATCATAATTCTTGGCACCTTCTACTGCGATGCCGCCGATAATGTATGAGCGCGGAGAACGCGAATATTCAATGGTCGGTTTGATCTGTTTTTCTCCCATCACCTGTGCCTGTGCCGTCACACAGCCTATTTGTGTCAGAACGATGGAGAATAATATATGTTTAAAGGTCTTCATACGGTACTTGCTTATTTGATGGCCACTTGTTCACTTGTTTTGCCGAATCTTCTTTCTCTGGACTGAAAGTCCGCTATTGCTTTTCTGAATTCTGCTTCGTCAAAATCAGGCCAGAACGTATTGCAGAAATAAAGTTCTGTATAGGCACATTGCCATAACAGATAGTTGCTGATCCGGAATTCTCCTCCTGTGCGGATCAAAAGATCCGGATCGGGCATGAACGAGGTCTGCAGCTGTTGGCTGATGTATTCTTCTGTAATGTCTGCTGGTTGTATTTCCTTTGCTATGACCTTTCTGGCAATGTTTTGCATGGTTTGTGTCAGCTCCCATCTGGATGAGTAGCTCAGGGCTATGGTCATGGTCATTTTATCGTTAGCCGCTGTTCGTTCCATGCATTGTTGTATCCTGGCCTGGACAGGAGCCGGAATACGTTCCATTTCGCCGATCATTCTGAACCGGACGTTGTTTTTCATGAAGATTTCCTCTTCAAGATGATCGATGATAAGTCCCATCAGGGCTGTTATTTCATCTGCTGGCCGATTCCAGTTTTCAGTGGAAAAGGTATATAATGTGAGGTATTTGACCCCAAGTCTGGTTGCCTCTTCTGTTATTTTCTTTACTGTTTCGACACCTTGCTGATGTCCGGCAGTGCGCGGCATGCCCTTGGCTTTAGCCCATCTTCCATTTCCGTCCATAATAATGGCGATGTGCTGAGGAATTCTTGTAAGGTCAATTTCGTTATTAATAGACATATTTTATATTATTACAGTTTATACATTTAGGCATGATATCGTATGTGATCGTCAGCATGGTGAAAGAGTAGCAGTCTTTGTTCTTGAAACCGCTGCTTGGTATCCCATAAGGATCTGACAGTTTTATTCCATTTGCATCAGATACATCAAGTTCGTCTGTAGTAGTGAAGCGTATACTCCATTCCAGACCGATATTGAGCCGGGGGCGTAGCTTGTATTTTACACCTATTCCGAATGGAAGATAGAAACCGGCATTTGTTTGTGCAGGTTTGGGGGCTATTGTGACACCGGCTCCCATTAGAATATAAGGTGTAATCCGGCTGTAGCCTTCATATCCGTTACCAATGCCATAACTCCAGAAATTAAGCTCGAACTGAGCTCCAAAGTCTATCAGATTGCGCTTGAATGAGGCTTTTCCCGGCGTACCGCCCTGGGCGCTTTCGCTGTTGGGATCCTCGGGGAAAAACTGAGCCCCCGTATTGCCTCGTATCTGTCCGAAAGCCAGATTGCCTTTTATGGCCATTCTGTGGTTGATGAGATAGCGTGTCAGGATGCTTCCCATCCCCCCCATGTTGGCAAACGGCTTACTGTTGGCATCGCCCAAATAAAAGCAACCGCCGACTCCTCCGCCTATTTCCATCTGATATTCTTCTTGTGCCGTACCACGTATAAAGGCAGGCAGTAAGATGATTAACAGGAAAATCCGGAGTCTGATATTCATTCTTTGTGTCCGTTTATTGTTGTGCAAATCCTAATCTGTTAAGCCGTCCTTTCCAAATTTCTCCTCCGACAATCAGCCAGATATGGTTGTCGTCGTCTGTAGAGGCTGTAAATGCAGCAGAAGAATTGGCGATACTTTCAGGCAAGGTATATACAGGATCTTTCTTCCATGTAATACCGTTGTCCGGACTGACATATAGTTCCTCAAGAGCCTTATAGGTTCCGTCCACCGACGGTCCGCCCAAGGCAACCAGTTGTTTGTCGTATGACAATATTGTGAGGTGTTTAAGAGGAGGACAAATGTAGTAGTTATCCGGAGCCACTACGAAATATGACCATTTGTTGTTTTCCGGAAGATAAGGTGATATGACTTTGCTCCATATCATTGCAGTCTTGTCATCAGGATAGGCTGTTGCCGATCTGTTTCCTCCTAAAATAACACGTTCATTTCCATTTTCTTGTGTGTACGAAATAGCGGTGATGTCCTGTGACGGAAGAAAGGCTGGAGAGTCGTCCAATACTTCTTCTGTCCAGTCTGCAGCATTTTGTGAGCGCAGAATTTTCTGGTTGTTATTACCTAATGCATAGATTGATGACTGGCTGGCTGTAAGCAGGTAAAGAGTTTCACCGGACTGGTTCGGTATGTTAGTCCAGTTCTTGCCGTCTGTCGATTCAATGATACTGCCGTCCGTACAACTCATCAGTAGTCGCCCGTTGAAGTCAGTTATGCTTCGGATCAGTGCGTTTTCACATCCGGAAATGCTTTCGTTTTGCCAAGTCTGTCCGTCGTTGACATCACTTGTAAATAAAGAGATATTCTGCTGGTCATCAGCTGTATATAACCATACCTTGTTATTCCATATAATGGATTTCATATAGGTGGCGTTGTGCCATACGCTGTTTGAAGTCAGCCTGTTCCAGCTGAATTCGTCTCCTTCCTGTTGGTGGACATTGAGCTTTACTTCATATTCTCTCAGGGCAAAGCCGTCTGCAGAAGTGACTCTGAATATCAGAGTGTGACTGAAATCTATGGAGTCTGATGAAGAATAACTGAGCCAGTTTTCACTCACATCGTCAGCGTAGCGGTACATAAGACTGCCGCTACTGTTTACCGTAGCGAGAATGGCTTGGGTTCTGCTGCCGACAGGGAGAGAGTCCGTATTGGCTATTTTCCCGGTTAGCTGATTGATATGCATCGCATAACCGCTGGCATCGTAAGTGACGTAGTATGTACTGTCTTTGCCGTCTTTCGTTGTTGTATGTACTAACCTTTTGACATTTCCTAACGTAAAACTGGTGATATAGCAATCATCACTGAGGATGGTTTCGTCATCATCCGAGCATGATGAGAAAATGAGAATAGCTGTGAGTGTATAGAATAATATAGAAAGATTTTTTTTCATTATATATAAATTACTTGTCTGTTATTGAAAGTACAAAAGTACGCACATTTTTTACTTTGACGAAAACAAAAGCGTTGAATTATCTAAAATTCTCGATAAATATTGGTATTTAATAGCTATTTAGTTTTATTTTATGGAAATTTGGGCTTTATTGGTGATGTGTAATAATTGATGGTCGTCTATGACAGACGTTTCGGTTAAACCGGAAGGTATCTGAGGGGCGGGAGTACCTTCATAAAGACGGACAGGTGCTTGTTCAATATAGATTTCGTCCCAAAGTCCGTTGTTGATGAAGCTTTCCAGAAGCTGTTTTCCGCCTTCCACCAAAAGGGACTGTATCTGATGCTGGTATAAGTCATCCATTATTTGTGGCAGGATATTCTCTTTGAAATCAATATATCTGCCTTCCGTGTTTGGATGATTCAAATAGTCTGGTCTGGCGGCTTCTGAACCGAGGTATACCCTAGTCGGTGTGCTCCCGTCGAAAAGCTGTAATGTGTCGGGCAGTTTACCTTCACGGTCTATGACCAATCGTAAGGGGGCAGGTCCCGGCCATGTGCGGTTGGTTAATGCCGGATTGTCTGCAATTGCCGTTCGGGTTCCGACTAAAATGGCCCGATTGATGGAACGCAGTCTGTGAACGAGCATTTGTGTATATGAGTTAGATAACTTGACAGGATGTCCGGTTTCACCTTCAGGACGTTTACCGTCGATAAATCCGTCTGCCGATTCTGCCCATTTGAGTGTGATGTATGGCCTTTTATGCAAATGGAATGTAAAGAATCTTTTGTTTAATGCCATGCATTCTTGTTCCAGAATGCCGGTTTTGACATCAATACCGGCATCAGTCAGTTTTTTGATGCCTAATCCGTTGACTTTGGCGAAAGGGTCCGTACAGCCGATGACTACATGCGGAATTCCTTCACGTATGATGAGGTCAGCGCAAGGAGGCGTCTTGCCGTAATGTGCGCAAGGTTCTAGGCTGACATAAATGGTACTTTCTTTAAGTAAATCCTTCTTTTTGACGGAATTGATTGCATTGACTTCTGCGTGAGGACCACCGCAGTGAATATGGTAACCTTCTCCGATAATTTCTCCTTTATGTACAATTACGGCTCCCACCATGGGGTTGGGGGCTGCACCGTAGAGACCTGCCTGTGCCAGTTGCAGGCAGCGGCTCATATATTTTTCTTCTGTTGTCATTTTCTGATATATTGGAAAAATGTTATATTTGTACAATAAACCTTTTTTATGTCAAAGAAAATTTATAAATATATAGTAGATTCTCTGAAAGACTGTTATGCCCAGCGTGAAGCTTGCGCCATAGCGCGTGAAGTGCTGGAAGTGCGTTTTGGAGTGACCCAGCTAGATCTGTGTATGGGCAAAGATAAGCATTTCTCTTTAGAAGAACGTGCGGATCTGGAAAATATTGTAAACAGACTGGCCCAATCCGAACCGGTACAGTATGTTTTAGGGCAAGCCTCTTTTTGCGGTTTGACACTGGAGGTTGCGCCGGGCGTTCTGATTCCCCGTCCGGAGACGGAAGAGCTGGTAGAGTGGATTTGCAGGGATCTGAAGGATGCCGGTCCGGGGTGTCGGATCCTTGATGTCGGGACAGGCAGCGGCTGTATAGCCATAGCGTTGGCAAAAGCATTTCCTGATGCTCAGGTGATGGCATGGGATATCAGTCCGGTAGCTTTGGACATAGCGCAGAGGAATGCACGGCAGTCCGAGGTCAGTGTGAGGTTTGAAGAGCAGGATATGCTTTGTCCGCAAACAGACAGTCTGATGACTTGGGATTTGATAGTCAGTAATCCACCGTATATTTGTATGTCGGAGAAGCGCGACATGATGCCTAATGTATTGGATTATGAACCTCATTCGGCTTTATTTGTGCCGGATGATGATCCTTTGCGTTTTTATAAGTCATTGACGGCATTGGCAGAACGGCATTTGTCGTCGGACGGTGCTTTATATCTGGAGATCAATAGAGCGTATTTTGAAGAGATCCGGACAATGTGTCATCATTACGGTTTCAGTGATGTGACGCTAAAAAAGGATATTTATGGAAATGACAGGATGGTGAGATGCAGAAAATGAAGGAATTGACAGAACAGGAAGCTTATCAGAAAGCAGCTGCAATCTGTGCGGTTGCAGAAAACTGTCAGGCGGATATCATGTCCAAACTGAAAAAATGGGGGCTGGCGTATGATGTGGCTGAGACGGTCGTAAACCGGTTGGTGGAGAATAGTTTTATTGATGAGGCCCGTTATGCCCGATGTTTTGTCAGTGATAAGTTCCGTTACAATAAGTGGGGGCGGTTAAAGATCAGGCAGGCCCTGAAAATAAAGAAGATACCGGAGGAAGCCATAAATGAAGCTTTTGCGGTTATAGATGAAGACAGTTATGATCAGACCATACTGGCTTTGATCAAGGCTAAAGCCAAAACAACAAAGGGAGAAAAGGATTATGCATACCGCTGTAAGCTAATGCGTTTTGCAGTGGGTCGTGGTTTTGAACCGGAGCGGGTTTCTGCGCAAATCGGAAAGATACTTCATGGTGAAGAAAATGAAGTTTGGGAAGATTTTGACTACTAGGGTAGGGGAAATTTTGGATTTCTGTTTTCCTCGTTACTGTATGGCCTGTGGAATGCGTCTGTACTCCGGGGAAGAAGGACTGTGTGCCAGTTGTCTTCTGGAAATGCCTCTTTTACGCTATTCGTCGTTCGAGGATAATCCTATGGTGAGGCGGTTTTGGGGAATTTTGCCGGTGGAACGTGCAATGGCTTTATTTCATTATCATCCCAATTCGAATTTTACTAATATACTGATGGAAATGAAATATCGTCACAATATAAAGGCTTGTCGGTTAATGGGAAGGTTTGTTGCCCGACATCTGAAGGCGAAAGATTTCTTTTCGGGTATGGATTTTATTATTCCCGTTCCGCTTGCAAAGGACAGACAGAAATCCCGGGGATACAACCAAAGTGAAGAGATGGCAAGGGGAATATCTGAAATAACGGGAATTCCGTTGCGGACGGATGTGGTATTTCGCGTTGTGTCTAATGTCAGCCAGACTCAGTTGGGTGTAAGAGAAAGACAGGAAAATGTACGTCATATCTTTCAACTTTCTTCAGGTATTTCGCTTGACGGCTTCCATATTCTGTTGGTGGATGATGTGATGACGACCGGAGCCACCCTTTTGTCCTGTGCAGAAACTTTGATGGAAGGAAATCCATCAAAAATCAGTATTTTAACATTGGCGCTAGCCGGTGATGTACGAGGATAATTAAATGTATTTTAATAAAAAAAATAATAGTTTTTCCGTCTGAAAATCATTCTATTTCTGTATCTTTGTACGGTTATTAAAAAATGCGCAACAAATTATGAAAACATTAGAGAAAATCTTCGCAGGTAAATTATTAAAGGTTAAGGCGATCAAACTTCAGCCGACTAATCCCTTTACTTGGGCATCAGGTTGGAAATCACCCTTCTATTGTGATAATCGAAAAACGTTGTCATATCCCGATTTGCGTAATTCTGTCAAAATAGAGATCAGCCGTCTTATCCTGGAACGTTTTCAGGAAGTCGATGCAATTGCTGGTGTGGCTACGGGAGCAATTCCGCAGGGTGCGTTGGTGGCCGATTTGCTTAATTTACCCTTTGTCTATGTTCGTTCGAAACCCAAAGATCATGGATTGGAGAACCTGATCGAAGGCGAACTTCGTCCGGGTATGAAGGTTGTTGTAGTAGAGGATCTTATTTCTACCGGAGGAAGCAGCTTGAAGGCAGTAGAGGCGATTCGTAGCAATGGATGTGAAGTGGTAGGTATGGTCGCAGCCTATACTTATGGCTTTGATATTGCAGCTGAAGCGTTCAAGAATGCCAAAGTGCAGTTGGTTACTTTGACCAATTATGAAGCCGTCGTGGAAGAAGCAGTTCGTATCGGTTATATTGACGCCGACGATGTGCAGGTGTTGAATGAATGGCGTAAGGATCCGGCTCATTGGAACGGATAATATATAATTCCAGTTTTTATGTCAAAAGAACAATACGAAAGTAGCGTAAAACAGATGCCATACAGTCAGAGCTGCGTGTTTGCAAAGCTTTCTGATTTGAGTAATATGGCAGTCATCAAGGAGAAACTGGATTCTCCGGAGATGAGAAGTGTTCTGGAATCAAAAGTGCCGGCAGATAAACTGGCTCAGTTGACAGAGCGGGTCAAGGAGATGACTTTCGATAAAGATTCAGTCACTTGTAACATTTCTCCGTTAGGTGATATTTCATTGAGGATTATTGACCGGGATGAGCCGAAATGTATCAAATATGAAACTGTAAATTCTCCTATTCCGTTAATTCTCTGGATTCAGTTGCTTCCTGTAACGGAAACAACCAGCAAGATGAAACTGACCGTCGGGGCGGATTTGAATCCCTTTATCAAAGGAATGGTGGCTAAACCGCTAAGAGAAGGTGTGGAGAAACTGGCAGACATGCTGGCAATGATTCCTTATGGCGCATAATAAGAAAAGAAGAGAAAATGGCAAGTAAACTTTGGGAAAAAAGTACGGAAGTAAATAAAGAGATAGAACAGTTCACGGTCGGCAAGGATCGTGAACTGGATTTGTATTTGGCCAAGCATGACATATTGGGGTCTATGGCTCATATCACGATGCTTCAGTCCATAGGGCTGTTGACAGCGGAGGAACTGGATGTCTTGCTTGAGGAACTGAAGGCTATTTATCAGAAAGCAGAGTTGGGAGAGTTTGTGATTGAGGACGATGTGGAGGATGTACATTCCCAGGTAGAATTGATGTTGACCCGTAAATTGGGTGATGTCGGTAAGAAAATCCACAGTGGACGTTCGCGGAATGATCAGGTTCTGCTTGATCTGAAATTATTTACCCGTGCCCAGCTGAAGGAGATAGCTGAAGAGATAAAGGTGTTGTTTGATGAACTGTTGGCACAGAGCAACCGTTATAAGAACGTACTGATGCCGGGATATACGCATTTGCAGGTGGCTATGCCTTCCAGTTTCGGACTTTGGTTCGGTGCTTATGCGGAGAGTCTGGTAGATGATATGCTGTTCTTGCAGGCAGCCTTTAAGATGACCAATCGGAATCCCTTGGGATCGGCGGCAGGCTATGGTTCGTCTTTTCCCTTGAACCGTACGATGACGACGGAACTGTTGGGTTTTGACTCCATGAACTATAATGTGGTGTATGCTCAAATGGGACGCGGAAAGATGGAACGCAATGTAGCCTTTGCTTTGGCTGGTATTGCCGGAACGATATCCAAACTGGCTTTTGATGCCTGTCTCTTTAATTCCCAGAATTTTGGTTTCGTGAAGTTGCCGGATAACTGTACAACAGGATCCAGCATTATGCCACACAAGAAGAATCCTGATGTATTCGAACTGACAAGGGCAAAATGTAACAAGATTCAGGCTTTGCCTCAGCAGATAGTTCTGATCATGAATAACCTGCCATGCGGCTATTTCCGTGATCTGCAGATTATCAAGGAAGTATTCCTGCCGGCTTTCCAGGAATTGAAGGACTGCCTGCGTATGACGGCCTATATTATTAATAAGATACAGGTTAATGAACATATTCTGGATGATCCCAAGTATGACAATATGTTCAGCGTTGAAGAGGTAAACCGTTTGGCTTCATCCGGAATGCCTTTCCGTGATGCCTACAAGAAAGTGGGCTTGGATATAGAGGCCGGACGTTTTAAACCGGACAAACATGTCACACATACGCATGAAGGCAGTATCGGTAATTTATGTAACGATAAAATAGCCCGATTGATGGATCAGGTGTGGGATGGATTCAATTTTGTCAGAATGGAAGAAGCAGAACGACAGTTATTGGGAAGAAATTAAAAATGATAAACAGACAATAAAAGACGTCGGTAATTCGTTATCACTATATGAAAGTAACACGAATTTGCCGACGTCTTTTTTGTATCGGCGCATCATTGCTCATGATGTCATCATGTCATGAAACCGTAGAAAACAAATATGCTGGTTTTCCGGCTTATTTTATATATAAATATGTCAATACTGTTCCACCGTTGAATACGGCATTGAACAGTATGGGTGTTTTTACGACCATACGGGCTAATCGTGGTCAGTATTTGTTTACTTCAGAAGATGGAAAAACCACGGCCGTCAATGCCACAGCGTTAGAGAATTACCAGTCTTTTAAGATGGGAATAGCAGGCTTTATCGTTGGTTTGCCCAATATACCCGAGTTAGGATCAGAGGCACCTCAGCCGGTCTGTTATGATTTGGCATGTCCTAATTGTTATAATGACCTTTATATTGAACGTTCCTTGCAATTGAAGGAAGGCGGCTATGCCAGTTGTTCCTCTTGCCAGCGGATATATAATCTTAATGATCAGGGATTGATTGCCAGTGGAACAGAAGGAAGCAGCCTGCTTCGCTATCGCATGAGTTATTCCGGTAATACAATAGTCATAAATAATCAATAAAATCAGGTGAAAATTTGGTGAATTGCATAAAATGCACTAAATTTGCACCCGTTAATTCGGAAATGCGGAAATAGCTCAGTTGGTAGAGCACAACCTTGCCAAGGTTGGGGTCGCGAGTTCGAGTCTCGTTTTCCGCTCCAAGCAAAAGGCTGATAATCAAACGATTATCGGCTTTTTTGTTCCTGCTGACTGATGTTACAGAGGCCCTTTCTGTGACACAAAATACCCTGAAATCGTCGTTTGTGATACAGAGTGTGATACATAAAATCGTGTAACACACGAATCGTATTTTGTTGCTTGCGTAATCCGTAAAGATTATGACAATCAACGTTGTATGTCGCAAAGACGCTATCAACAGAAACCATTTAGCCCCTCTTGCTCTTGTTTTTACCCATGACCGCTGCCGTAAGTTCGTAGGATTGGGCATATCCGTTGCGCTGGAGCATTGGGATTTTGAGAAACAACAACCTACCACCGACTGCCCCGATAGAGCAGAAATACAGTTTCAAATCACCTCCAAAATAAGAGAATACGAAAAGAAAATCAAAAAGTTGGAGGTGCTGGAAATCCCCGTTACGTTCGATAATCTTTTTGAACAGAACGGCAAACGAATCAACTGCACCGTAGGGGACTTTTTCAAACAGGTTATCGAACGCTTGGAAAAAGTTGAAAAGTACGGTTCCGCCAGCAAACACGAGGTAACACTTGCCCTTATGTCGCAATTCCGCTCGGTCAATATGCGCTTTGAGGAATTGGATTTGACTTATTTAAGGGAATTTGAAATCTTCCTGCGTCAGCGTGGCAACGTAAACAACAGCCTTGCGACCAAGTTCAGCGTACTGAAAGCCGTCTATAATAAGGCTGTTTCAGAGGGTGTATTCGTGCCTAAATTGAATCCTTTCCAGCAGTTCAAAGTGGGCAGCTTGTGGACGAACACACGCAAGCGTGCTATCACGAAAGAGGACATCCACAAACTGATTGAGTTGGATTTATCGGACAGGGACTTTTACACCCAACTTGCCAAAGACATCTTTCTGTTCTCTTATTTCATGGCTGGAATCAATTTCAAAGACATTGCCCTGCTGACTTATGGAGACATCGACAATGGACGCATCTACTATGCAAGACGCAAGACGGGTAAGATGATGAACTGCTGCCTTACGGAACAGGCACAGGAAATCATCGACAAGTACCACACCGACCAAGTAGAGGAAGATTATCTGTTTCCAATCCTTGACCGCCAAATTCACACGACCGAGAAGCAGATATTGGAACGCGTTAAGAAAACGTTGAAACATGTAAATAAACGCCTGCACGAATTGAGTGAGGAGATAGGACTGCACACGCCATTAACAACCTACACCGCCCGCCATACTTACGCAACCGTCTTAAAGAGGTCAGGAGTAAGCGTAGCCTTGATTTCCGAATCGCTGGGGCACTCCGATTTATCCACCACTCAAATCTATTTGGATTCGTTTGAGAACAGCCAAATAGACGCGGCAATGCAGCACTTGTTATAGGAGTTTAGAGGTCGGCGGCCAATATGGTAACCGACCTCCTTTTTCCTAATGATGGGTAGCCTCCTCATTATCCGAGGTGTTTTTCCAGCATATCATATGTGGCTTGTTCCCGTGACAGCCCCTCTCCTGTCTGGGGTTTCATAATCTCTTGCGCTTGTTCGGCAGTCAGTCGATTGATTTGCTCCACCATCTGAACAGTAAACGCCGTAGGGTCTGCCGCATTGCTGAATTTCTTGGAGAGGTGGGTAATCAGGTACTTTTTGGCCAAGAACGTATCTGGAAATTTGCCTTGCGCGGCCTCATACCATTTGACACTTCGTTCGTACCATCCTGCCTCTACAAATGCTTTGGGCAGTTCCCTACTCTTGACACAGGCCACAAGGTCTTTCGGCTTGAGGGAGTTTGCTCCCGTACACCAGAGAGAGATGGTTGCCAGCGGACAGCCTTTGCTACGGAGGTACATCGCAAATTCAAAGACCTCATTTTTATTGACAAGCATCATTGCAGGAGCCGCCATATAATCCGTACCTGTCCACGTCTTTGTGCAGATATTCATTTCTGCAATCAGTGCTGCAATCGACATTTCGACATTCAGCGGTTCACAAATTACGAGGTCATCCAGATTCAGCCCCAAGTTCAGATAAGCCCTCAATCTGTGCTGACCGTCCAGCACGGCATAATAGTTTTCGGTCTGATCATCGGGAATGTCGTTCCCATCGAGGTCTACCAGATGCCCCCCTGAGTTCAAGACATCCTCTCCTTTGGCGACTGTGATAGGCGACAACTGCCCGTGTTCCTTGATCGAAGTCTCTTTGGCTTTCACCGTCTTGGCGTTGGTCGGGCGGTTGCCTTTCACAAATGCGAACTGACGTGCTTCGTTGTCGATGGAGATGTTCATCTTTTTCATAGCTGTGTATTACTCCGTCCTTTGCGGAGGGGCATCAGTTATGCTGCTTGCCTTGCCCGAGGGCTTGCAGGTCGTCAGGCTTATCCCTTTCGACACTACAAAGCTCGGCAAAAATCCAATCCTCATTAGGGAGTAAAATTTCCCAATCTTACTCTCCCTTATTATCTGTATACTTTTGGCGTTTCGTCAAAGGGGTAATTGGCATAATCTTTTAGAACACCTTTCAACGAGGAACTATCGACTGTAAAGGATTCGTTTTTTGTAATACGGCAGAAATAGATTAGCCGAGATGCAAGTAACATCTTGCTGTACGATACTGTTTCTCCTTTCTTAGCTCGTTTTTCAGGCAGTTTAAGTGCATCGAACAAAGTTTTGAATTGATTGTACATAAAAACCTGTTGATGGGTTGAACTGAGTGATTTGTCGAATCCTCTGTGGAAACTCGTGCTTACCCATTCTTTTTGTTCGGGGCGTCTTTCAAATCGTGCAAGGTACCTCTTGACATATTTGAGCATCTGACCTATTATAACAGGATTGTTGGTTTCACAACGGTTGTCTTTCGGTATCTCCCTATCATCGGATAAGTAAAGGCGGGCGTTAGCGTGCTTTTCAAGATACTCCTTAATTTCTGTCAGCACCTCGTAATCCGATTTTCTGAATTCGGCCGAACTCAATGCCCTATCCATCGTCATGTCGTAGATAAAGAGCAAGACAAACCAGAATTTCTCGACATCCAATTCGTAACCCTCTAACGTGGCGATAATATCTTCATTGTCGAGAAACGCTTCATACTTGAACGGCGGGTCTATTTTACCATTTTTCAATCGGTTGAGAAAATGTAAATCCCATCCATTATCATAATATTCATCATCAATGCAACTGAATCGGTCATTGAGTTTGATAACATACTCCATTACCTCATCGCTGCTATGTTCGGGAATTGTATAGCCCATAATTACAAAGTTTTCAGTTTCTCAAAGATAGTGAAAGCCTGCAAGAATTACAATCATCGAACTATTAGAACAAAATAGCATATAAAATTGTTCTGTTAGTTCACGAAAACAATGTTTTACCTACCTATTAGAACAAAAAAACGTGTTTTATAGGGTTTTTAGAACAAAATGCAGGTGCGGCTCCAATTATATGTGGTTTTGAAGGAGGTCTGTTTCTGGTGTTTATTCTGTCGATGACGAGGCTTTTCACCAGAGCAAAATAATCTGGAAAATTATTTCAAAATATTTATTAAATTATTTGATTTTTAATTGAACTTTTCCTATCTTTGTAAAGCAATTCAGCAGGACTACTTCCACTCGATACAAATTGTGTTCATTCATGGAGAGCAGACATTATCTGCTCTTTCTTTTGCGTTGTGTTACCACATTTTTTGAGTGTGAAATGAAGATTTCCTTTATAAGTATAGATTCAGAATCAAAAAATATGGAAGATTGAAAGAGATTCCCATTAAAGAGGGAATAGGTAAAAGATATATAACACAATTAATAATCAACTATTTATGAATACAAATAGCATTGCCAATCAAAATTGAACAATTAACGCTCCCGCTGGCGCAACTTACTTGTCAGACTTTCTGACTGAGATTCCCACTAACTGCCTGTTCAACAAGAAGCAGACAGGTTGCGGTGCTACCGAGTTGGCTATCCCTAACTCCATTCCAACCATTATCGCCATGCCTTACGTGGCATTGGTAAAGAACAAGACCATCTACCGCAAAGATGATATTTCTGTACTGGGCGTTTACGAGGGTATTGGAGCGCAGGACATTATCGACTATGCACAGAACCATTCTCCATTAAAGATAGCTGTTACATACGATTCCCTGCCACGAACTATTAAAGCATTGCAAAGTATCGGCATAGACCCTTATAAAGATACTTTCCTGCTGGTGGATGAATGACACGTACTGTTCAACTCCTATTCGTTCCGTCATAACGCCATTAAGAATTTACTTGCAGAAGCCGCTAAATTCGATAAGGCAACTTATATGACAGCTACCCCTATTGAGCAGGAGTATGTTTTAGAGGAGTTGAAACACCTGCCTGTTTTCGAAATCAACTGACCGCATCTGCAAGAGGTCAAAATCCGTTCCCGCCAAACATCCAAGCCTGCACAGTATATCGTCAAGGAGTGCCGCAAGGTATTAGATAACGGCTTACCCCATAACCTGCATATCTTCGTAAACAGCGTGGAGTTTACTGCAAAAGTAATCGACCTTGCAAAACTCACTCCCGAACAGGTTAAAGTGGTCTGTTCGGTTAGCGGGGACAATGGAGAGAATAACCAACGCAAGTTGGGCAAGGATTATCCCATCGGTCAGCCGTCAGATCCCGTGAAGAAAATCAACTTCTATACCTCTACCTGTTTTGAGGGTTGCGATATTTACGACGAGAACGGCGTTACATTCATCGTTAGCGACGGCAACAAGTCCAATACGCTCCTGGATATTTCGACCTTGTTTACACAGATTTGTGGACGCTTACGGGATTCCAAATACAAAGGCGAGATTATCCATGTCTATTCCACGACCAAGTACAGCCGTGATGTTACCCTCGATGAATTCGTGGCATCGACAAAGAAAGTGTTTGCAGAAGCGGTAGATTATGCCAAGGAGATAAATGGATTGAGTGAAACGGCACGGGAAAAGACCTTATCGAAAATCAAATATATCAACGAACAATATGTAAGGATAGAAGATAATCGCCTTATCGTGGATAAGAACCTCGCCAATATGGATATTGTGAATTTCAAAATCTGCCGTCATATTTACAGAACCTATGTAAACCTTACGAATGAACTGCAACGAAACGGTTACACGATAACCCGCCACACGTTCAGCGAGATTATGGAGAAGATAGAGAACAAGACCAACGCAAGGGTTACGCTCAAAGACTTGTTCGATGAATACCACCGTCTGAAAACGACCAAGCCATTCTTTTCGTTGGAGAGCCACGAGGATTTATGCGCTCAAATAGCTGTTAAATATCCATTGGTAAAGCAGGCTTACGACGAGTTGGGAATGAACAAGGTACAGGCGTTAAAATACCATGTAGGCAATATCAAGAGGGAATTGATGAAACGCCAGCCAGCATCTACCGAGTATAAAATCGTGAAGATGATAAACACGACCTTTCAAAAGCAGACACCTATTACCAAAAGTAAGGTCAAAGCAGAATTGCAACGCATTTACGATGATTTGGGGATAAAGCAGACTGCAAAGGCAAACGACCTCAATAAATGATACGAGGTAAAGCAGACCACACCCAAGATTGACGGCAAGACAACGGCCTGCATAACGATTATAAGGGATAGGATGATTGCAAAGTAATCCTTATTCATCATTAGCCATTTGCTTACGAATTAAATTAAGATTTGCTTGGAGTTGCATAAGATTTTCGTGTTGAACTTCTAAACTCTTAATGGTTGAAAGTATTGTGGGTTTGGACGGATTTTGATGTAGAAATGTTTTCAATACATCATCTGATAGATTAGTCTTAAAGGACGATTTCATTTCCTCAAGACATGTTCTATATGTGAAATTTGGAAACATCTCACATTCCCAACTATTATATTGTACAATCAATTTTTCTAAATTGTCTTGGACTTGTAATGATAATTTTTGAGTAGCCATAAACTGAATGGTCAAATGTTTCAATTCCTCGTTAGGTTTTGAGAAGAACTGCATTTTTATCGTCCACAGAGTAAGAAGAATACCTATAATACCAATAACTAATTCCATATAAATATTGTCAATTTGAACCAATACAAATATAGCGATTAAATTTCATATATACTGTCCACGAACAGAGATACAGATCAAAGCCCCCGCCCCTTGTCTAATGTGAAATCAATAAAAAAAGCCATGAAAACATTGGACAAAAAGGCGTCAGAAATCCTGCGTGGATTACTGGCCTTGCAAACTACAAAAGTTGATCGGTCGGACGGTACGTATATGCCTGTTCATATCGAGATTATCGAGAAGACAGACAAGTACGACCACATTTCGCTGGCTCATTACGGCCAACAGAATGGAGATGCCATGCGTGACCCTGAAATGATTATCGCCCTGCACAAAGAAAGCCAGCAGTTCATTCCTTACTACTACCGTAATGATTATATGGGTATGGAACAGTACAGCGTAAGATGGACAAACGAGGGCATTTTGCTGAACCGTCGTTTACAGGCAGACCACACGACATTCGCTAATCGATGGCTACGCAATATAGCCACACAACAGCACCTATTATGACTGCACGGCGATTAGTGGAGAACTGCGTACAGACGAATCAAACCGCAGTCGTGGATGAAATGTTGAACAAGCACCTGCTGCCAGCCGAGTATATCTATCCCTTTATTGGGGATGTGATGGAATGGTGGCTGATTGACAGCTGGCTGGCAGAACGTCTGAAAAGAGAAAACCAAGTAATCATCGACGCCCTCGGTTGCCATTGGTGGGGACGAACAACCAGCGGACAGGCAATCTACATGGACGGCGTGATACAGAAGATTGCAGGAGAGTAAAACTCGGTCTGCATATCGACATAGCAAAAATGCAAATTACAGAGATTAGGGGTTTTGCAATTCCGAGAAGATTTTGCAACCTCTAATTTCTGTTTTTGTGTTGGCGTAAAGTCGAGAAATGCAGAATCAAACGACCTGCAAACCACGATTAAAGAGTTTATACAGGCGTAAAGTTGAGAACAAAGCCTACTATCCCAATATGTAAAGAACAAAGTTTTGAATCCATAAGGCGTGCTATTGCATGGAAACTTTGTTTTAGAGAACTTTGTATGGCAAAATTAACGGCAACACTCCAACGGAGAGCATTGTAATTCAAAAACATTTCCTAACTTTGTGCTGTCATCGAATAGGTGACAGACATATTGATTAGTGAAAGTGTTTCGCTGAATCCTCGATAGGAAATCTGGTAAATGTTATTCTACAAATGATTAATCGTTTGTATATCATCATAATAGCATTTTGTTCAACTTGTAAGGGAAACAAAACAGGAACAAAATCAAGGATTTAAGCGATTCTCCGTTTTTCGCATTTCACTTAGTTTCATCCTTTACACTTGGTCGTACTAAAAGTGTTTTTCAAGCCATTTTTTCCTGACAACTAATCGCTCTTCTGAGAATATATTGTTGAAGCGCATTGATGAATTGTTGCAGCCAAAAGAGAAAATGACAAACGTCAGTCTTATGGGTATATCCTTATTAGATTTTGTTCTTCGCAAAGGTAACTATTTCTATCAAGTCATAGGCATATGGAAAGGCAAATATGCCTACCTAAATTTAGTTTACTTTGATTTAGCATATATATAGGCTAATAGACTAAACTAAACTGGTTTTTCAATGGATTTCCACATTCAACCCTGCATAAATGCACAGCCAAAAGAGAAGATAACTTTACTACATATTTCTCTTTTCGCTGCAAATTTATAGGACGAATAAAGAAGTTTAAACACCCAACAATTTTAGAGGGTTAACTAAGTCTATCACTCTGAAAGTAGATAATCAGCTTATATATATAACTTGCAGAATAAAGTGTTATTTGCGATTTTGAGTAATTTTATTGTGACTCTGACGTTTATATTATTTATCCTTATAGTTCATTTACTTTAATCTAGCCAATTGTCCTTAATAAATGCAACAATTCTATCTCGGCGTTCTGATATTTGTATTTCATTCCATTTCTTTTCGCTCTTTAATGTCTCATATATCTCTTTGTGAGAATAAAAAATACTATTATACATCTCCACTACACCATCATTTGCCGGATTGTGATTTTTCTTGGCAGAGTTATTCCCCCATGTAAGAAGCGATAGATTACCTATATTATTGAGATATTCATTACAAAATTCTTCGGAATATTCTACAAAATCAGGTGTTTGAGGGGTAATATGGTCTAATGTATTCGATACAGACACATCACGGAATACATTAGTACATTCATCTGGAGACAGTAAAGGCTGGCGTGCCTTAGCACGTAAGTAGTTTTCATATTTATAGAGTACATATCTCAGTTCTCTACGATAATGATACTTATTTGCAGTGAAGTAGCGCAGACAATCTCCATTAAAATTCCAATACTCCTTAAACCCATGGCAGCACTTGTATGTAAGGTCTGCTATAAGATTGTCATATTCATCAGGTTTATATTTTTTCGCTATGGATATTAAATTGTTGGTACGATAGCCACCTAGTGTATAAGTCATTTTGAATAATATTTTCTCCACTAATTTCAGTGCGTTATCAATAGCTGGAATATTTCTTACATCTATTCCGTTGCTATTATAATGGCAAAGTTTGAGTACCAATGGCATTGAATTAGCCTTATCAAGAATACATACATCAGCTATGGGGCTATTGAATAGATGCCAAGTATTCTCTATTTCACACATTAAAGAATAAGAACAGCATAGTTCACTTACAAAAGAATTAATCCACTGCGTTTTATCATCAGCACGAAGCAAACTTTCTTTTATTGCATCTAATGGAGAATCATAACTTGAAAGAAATGCCGAACAATGGTATCCTAAGACTGAATCTTCTTTGGTTTCAAGTCTTTCAATATAGTTGTAAATTGAAGCAAACTTAGCTTCTACAGAGTGGATGTTACTAATTGCATTAGTGGTATTATTCCTGTATATTTGATGCATTAGAAAAGCTTTCAACTTCTCTAATGTAGTCAATCCCAAGCCTCGGTCATTTTGGAAGGCAAAGATTTGAGTTGCCGTAAGTTTTGCAGACTCACCACTCAATAAAAATGTTGTTATGATGGCATTGTCGATTACATGAAACCACTTAAAAAGAGTTCCCTCCTCAGTTTGTGTAGCCATTTTTTCTTCAAAGAAACTTGAGGCTTCACGAATACGTCGTTCTGATCTTCTTCCAGTTTCTATCCTATAATCGCTATCACATTCAATAATTAATCGGTTAAAAAAAGAGGAATCTTCAGGGACAGTCTCAAACTTTTGGCTTCCATAACGCGGTTGAAGGTATCGCTCGTATATTTGTTCAGTAGCATATTGCATATTATTATAATCGAATCTTACAATCTTACGTTTACGCAATTCTTTCACTAAACAACTCATAAAGATGACCGTTGTAGTCAACCTTTGCTGTCCATCAATTAGCTCATATCTATTTCCTTGAGTTTTTTCAAAAAGATAATGACCAAGAAAATAGCTCGAATTATCAGGTTGGTCGATAATATCATTCAGAAACATATCAACCTGACCAACACGTCCATCTTTGCCCACTCTCCAAGAATAAGCTCTTTGATAACTTGGTATAACGAAAGTTATCATATCTTCTCCAAACAAGCGTCCGATAGTTGTTTGATTGTCCATTTTGTATTTAAAATTCCAATAACAATTTTATAAGTGTATGTGAATAGGGTGTACATGTTTGGTACACCCTATTTTACATTTAATATGCAGAGCGGGTATTTATCTTTTTACCAGTTCTATCATAGGTGTCCAGCCAAGCACTTCTTCTCACAATGAAAGTGTCACCTGAAATACTCACAAATGAACCGATGGATTCACTAAGCGTTTTGTACTTTTTACCTGATTCATCATATAAATCGTACCATGCGCTTCGCCTTACAACGAAAAAATTAGCAGCCCAACCAAGTACCTCACCGATACTTTCGCTGAGTGTCTTTTGTTTTTTTCCACGTTCGTCATAGATGTCATACCATGCACTACGACGTTCAATCATTGAAATAGCCATAATTAAATTAAGTGGTCTTACAGCTCCTTTGGGACCTTTTAAAGTTAAAAATGGGAAGCGTGGAACTGTATGCCACACTCTTACTTGAAGGTCGTAGGAAACCTTGGATACAGATGTAACAATAGCAGCCCACGCTATAGCGTGAGAACCACTATGCTATCTTTGTATCCAATTTGAAAATTTCCTACGTTTTCAAGTACAGGATAAGCATAACGCTTCTTTCTTTTCTAATATGTCTTGGAAAGGAGTTACCTCAAATCCAACGCAAAAATAATCAAAAGTTTCGGCAATACCTTGCTACCGAGTGATTTTTTATGCGTGAGAGTGCCAACTGCGCAAGATTTATAATTTCTTGTCCTTATCTGTCGCTTTTGTCGGCATAACCATAGTTTTGGGACCGCCCGATGTGGTCGGTTTCTTCTAAAATATTATTTCTTTTTGCTTGGGCATATTGTGGAGCAACAGTTTTCAACGAGAAAAAGAATCCCGTTCTATTTAACTGATACCTTCATAAAAATATTGAATAATAAATTTGTCAAAAGGCATTATATCTTTAAGATTTGAAATGAGGTTCTTTGGACTTATTGTTTTAAATTGTATGATAATTTCAGAAATTTCCTTAGTATCATCCTCCAAATTAATTAAACCAGAATCTTGAATCTTGCGACTGATCATTCTTGGCAACCCATACTCTTCTAGTTGATATACGAGTTTTGGAAGGAATGCGTTAGATGCCCGTCCTATAAAGAGAGATATGTCGGGAGCTGCCGGATCGAAAGATTTTTTCAAAATATTAATGACAGATAAAGTTGTGCATAAGTTGTATGAAAGGTAACGTTCAGCTGCGAATAAGTCTTCGTAACTAATTTTATATCCGTCCTTTTCTAATTCATCATAGATGAATGCCACAGAATGAGACCAATTCTTTGGCATTTTCCATATAGCAAGTTTTATCAATCCTCCCATTTTATCACCAAGGAGATTAATGACATCTTTAATAGGTTCACGCCAATTATATGTATTAGTTGCTGCAAGGGCAGCATAATTTTGGGGCCAGGCAGGGTCTGCCTTTAACTTTCTTACCAAAGTTTTTATGAGTTTGGAATCACAAGATTTGAAAGCAGGGAGCCTACGGATGTTGTTGAAGTTTTCTCGTCCTAAAGCTTTTATCATAAAAGACTCATACTCTTTAATACGGTCATTCTGCTCTTCGTTGATTTCTACGCCCGGATTTGCTGAATCCAGAGATTCAACAACCTCTTCCGGAAAATCGATCTCGAGGGTTGTATTTTCTTGTACAGGAGGTTCTTCCAACAAATACACCTTTCCCACAAAATACTTGAACATACGACCTGCACGGCCAATGATGTTCCTATAAGTAAAATAGTCAAACTTGCACGAGCCATTCTTGTTAGACCAAACAACTACTTGTTCGGCTTGAGTATTTACACCTTCAATAATCGAAGATGTGGAAACCATTGTGTCAATACCTTCTTCTTGCTCAAAAAGTTTGACCTGTATTTGACTCAATGATCTGTGCATCTTGCCATTATGTACCCCAATTCCTCTTTCACTTAACTTGCATAGCGAAAATTTACGTCCATAATTAACTCTAAGCCAATCGTTGAAATCCTGAAGAAGTGAGGTCTTTTTTACCGCTAAATCATTGGCAAGGATATTCGAGATTGTATCGATATTCTTATAACTGCCGGCATAGATCAGCGTTTTTGCTCTCTTTTTTTGTAAAATTTTCAGAAGATGTCCTTTTTTAAATTGCTCCTTGTCTGCGCTTTTGGGCAAATTCTTATAAAGATGGGCCGCCTTTGTAATGACTGTTTTAAAGTCCGTTAAACGCATAAACTGCATTCCTTCGGTAAAGACGTTGTCAGAAATTTTATGAATGTTGGGAGCAAGGTAATACCGTTGTCGAGAAATTTTCCCCAATTCTATCATCGCACTTAGCAGAGAGGAACTTCTGGAGTCATCGAACATGGAACTTGCCTTGTAGAACTCATCCACGATGAGCATGTCAATCTTTTCAAGCTTATCGAAATAAGCAAAGCTGCGTTCTTGCGGAAAGATAAAAATGTTTCTTTCTGTAATGGTGGCATCCGTGGTAGTAATTATCTTATAGAAACGAGAAAACTTATGTTCAATCCTGCGGCGTGTTTCATCCGCTAAGGCTATCGTTGGAACGATTATAACCACATTGTCCGGTTTTCTGATTGAAATGAAAGCGTCGATGATAAAACTTTTGCCAAAACTCGTAGGGGCACTCACAGCGATATTCTCGCCAAGCAATAGGCGCTTCAAAACACGAGACTGGGCACTATGCAGTGTTACGGGTGTTTTATCGCCAACATCTGCTTTGAATGCCTCGACCACGACTTGATCGTCCCATGATGCTGTCTTTTTATCGATATATGGGAATAGACCGACAACCCGGATGAAATGATTAACCATAGGATTATACTGGTTCCCGTCTTGTTGCATTCTATCCAATAAATTGATCACTTTACAGCGAGCCGTCGCCAAGTCTCGCTTCTCAATCAAATCATTAATCTGATCGCACTCGGAGTATATCTCGTAATCAAGCATCTTCCTTAATTTGTTTAGCTCGTTCTACAAACCAATTGACAATCTCATTTTTATTAGGGACAGGGAAAAGAATCAAATGGAATTGAATATTATCGTAGCCATGGACATTCTGTTTCTTTTGCTTACCGTTCTGAATATTGAAATAGTTGACAGCTCGGTCCAAATGGTATCGCTTAATCTCTTCCAAATAAGTCTCTGACAACTCAGTTGCTTTCTGTGTCTTATCGCATTCATGAAGCAATAGTATGGGAACATGTAGTCTTTTCCTTATTTCGTCAACAGAAGTTTCACGTCTGAGAATAGTTTGAACAAACTTTCTCGTATCAGGATCGGGAATGACATATTGCAAATCCGAAATACTTGTAATAATGGAATTTTCTTTCTTTATCTTATCAGTACTGATAGTATCGAATACGGACTTGACAGGCTCGTACATTCGCTCATTGGCGATGTTACTATAAATCTCTGGAAAAGACGAATAAAAAGGGACAAATGTCTTCGTAATGCCTGTCAATAAGGCGTTTGCGAAGACAAAT